>CAYQNL010000012.1:0-64671 GCA_964418985.1 uncultured Akkermansia sp.
CGGTATCTCTCATATCACCTCTTGTTTCGGCGCAGCAAAGCACAGCTATACCTCAGCCGGGAGCACAGCATGCGTATAAAAATATGTCCGGCTTTGCAGAATGGAGCAAGGGTGTGGATCAGGGCAGAGCGGCTAAGGGTGATTTAGAAGCGGAGGAAGCCAAGGAGCAATTGGATGAGCTGAAAAAATTGGAGAAATCCAAGCTGTACATGAGAAAATGGCATGGAAAAAGTGTGCAGCGAAGTCCGTTGGATGTGGTCGCAAAAAGATATTCGGATAAGCAACGGCACGATAAGAGGGGTTTCCTAAATGCGATGGATTTTCTGGGGCCGGGAATCAGTATAATCATCGTAATCGCGCTGTACGGGGGCATCAGCATTCTCGCGCCTCGGGAAAACGTGCCGAATAGGAAGTTTTTGATGCCGTATTGTCTGGGTGTGGGTATCTTGGATTTGCTCAATTTGCCGATGATGCCTTTTCTGTTAGTGGAAATAGGCTGCGTTCTTTGGCTCGCCCGGGTATTCCGATGTTCATGGGGGCGTTCTTTGGCGGTGTTGAGTATCGTATCGGGCATTTTTTGTTTGTTCACAATGATTTTTGGAGGAATTGTTTATAACCTATGGAGGTAAAACAGGCACAAGCTTTGGCGTCAAGGTAAACAAGCGGAGATGGAGAAACGGGCAAAATTCTAAAAAAACTTGCAAACCAGAGACAGGAAGGTTATAGTGCCGATCGCTGCTGTGTTCGTGTCGCGATGGCATATACAGGTCCGGACCGATGATAACATACAGGGGAACCGGAATACTCGAATTACAAAGTTCCGTCCTTAGGGATACCTCTGCGGATTCGACAAGGTGCCCACTTAGAGTGCGGGAACGTGACTCTCGACCATCAGACGGCACAGCGGCATTTTACAAAGCGCATTTTGTCGCAGCGCACGGTATTTTAGAAGTTGGTGCTTGAAAAGGAAGAGAAAAAGTGTATGCTCCACGCGTCACCGAGAGGCATATTGTTCTACAGAAAACGACCATGAGAACCACACAAAGCTTTATAACGGGCAAGGGAACCGAGGGAACTTTATATTCGTTGCCGGCATTGGCTGTCGAGCATCCCGGGGTGAAACGCATGCCGATTTCTCTGAGAATTATTTTGGAATCGTTGTTGCGCGAATGTGATGGGCTGAAGGTGACCGAAGGAGATATTGCCAATTTGGCGTCATGGGATGCCGCTGCTCCCGGTAATTATGAAATACCGTTTACGGTGGCGCGCATCATCTTGCAAGACCTGACGGGTGTGCCGCTTTTGGTCGATTTGGCAGCCATGCGCTCGGCATTGGCAGATTTGGGGCATGATCCCGCATCCATGGAACCCTTGGTACCGGTGGATCTGGTGGTTGACCATTCGGTGCAGGTAGATTGGGCGGGATTCCCCGAGGCGATGAAGAAAAATTTGGTGCGCGAGTTCGAACGCAATACAGAACGGTATGAATTTCTGAAATGGGGGCAACAGGCATTTAAGACGTTTTCCGTTGTACCGCCGTCCGTGGGTATTGTGCATCAGGTCAATTTGGAATATCTCGCCCGCGGCGTGATGGAAAAGGACGGCGTATATTTCCCCGATACTCTTGTAGGGACGGATTCGCACACGACCATGATCAACGGCTTGGGTATCGTGGCATGGGGTGTGGGCGGAATTGAGGCCGAGGCAGGCATGCTCGGGCAGCCGATTACCTTTCTCGTCCCCGAAGTGGTGGGGGTCAATATGCACGGAAGCCTGAAAGCGGGCGTTACCGCGACGGATCTTGCGCTCCATGTCACCCAAATGTTGCGCAGACACGGCGTGGTGGGCAAGTTTGTGGAATTCTTCGGCGAAGGGGCGGCATCGCTTTCCCTGCCCGACCGCGCCACGGTGGCAAACATGGCACCCGAATACGGTGCGACAATGGGCTTTTTCCCGATAGATGAACGCTGCTCTTCCTATTTGCGGGCAACGGGGCGCGCGGAAGAAGACGTCGTGACGTACGAAAATTATTACAAAGCGCAGGGGCTGTGGGGGATGCCTAAACCCGGCGATATTGATTACAGCGCGGTGCTGGAGCTGGATCTTTCCACGGTGGAACCCGCCGTGGCGGGCCCCCGCCGTCCGCAGGATCGCATTCCGCTTGCCACGCTCAAAGAACAATTTTCACGCATGGTGAAGTTGCCCGTTGCCGACGGCGGATTTGCCAAAGAAGAATATACGGCTCCCGTCAAGGTGCATATGCACGGCGATGCGGGGAATCCCGATGCGCCTTCGGAACATGATGTAACCCTGCGCGACGGCAGTATCCTGATCGCGGCGATTACCTCGTGCACCAACACGTCAAACGACGGCTTGATGCTGGCGGCGGGGCTGTTGGCGCGCAACGCCTGCCGTTTCGGTCTCAGCGTGCCGCCGTATGTCAAGACATCCGTTGCTCCCGGGTCTCATGTGGCAGAATCATATTTCCGCGAAAATAATCTGACAGAGCCGTTGGAACAACTTGGTTTTTCCATTGTGGGATACGGTTGCACCACGTGCATCGGTAATTCCGGACCGCTCAATGCGCAGATTGAAGAAGCCGTGAAAGAAAACGAGCTCGTATCCTGTTCGGTCCTTTCGGGCAACCGCAATTTTGAAGCACGGGTACACCCATCGGTGCGCGCGAATTTCCTGATGTCTCCGCCTCTCGTCATTGCGTTTGCGTTGGCGGGGCGGGTGGATATTGATTTTGCAACAGAACCGCTCGGCATCGGCAGAGACGGTCAGCCCGTATTCTTGCGCGATATTTGGCCGTCTGCGGAAGAAGTGGATGCCGCCCGCGCCCGTTCCGTGCGTTCGGAAACCTACCGCGACTTTTATGATTTGAAGCCGGGTCGCAATCCATTGTGGGATGCCGTCGAGGCTCCGCAAGGCGCGGTTTTTGCATGGAATGAAGCATCGACATACATTCATCGCCCGCCTTTCTTCGAAGGATATACGGGAGGACGGAATGATATTGCCGATATTTTGGATGCCCGCCCGCTGGGGATTTTTGGCGATTCCGTCACGACAGACCATATTTCTCCCGCCGGAGCCATTCGCCCGACGGGTCCGGCAGGACGTTTCTTGGAAGCGAAGGGGGTGACGCGGCGCGAGTTCAATTCGTTCGGCTCTCGGCGCGGCAATGATCTGGTGATGTGTCGCGGCACCTTTGCCAATGTGCGCCTGAAAAATCTGCTGGTGGAAGGGACGGAAGGCGGATATACGCTCTATTTCGGCAAGGAAGATGTGTCTGCCCCCGATGTGGAAATTGCGGCAAGCGAAGGGAAACCCACGTTTATTTTTGATGCAGGGATGGCGTATCGTCGCGAAGGCATCAATCAAATAATTCTGGCAGGGGATGATTACGGCATGGGGTCATCGCGCGACTGGGCGGCGAAGGGAACGAATCTCCTCGGCGTCAAGGCCGTTGTGGCGAAGAGCTTCGAACGCATCCACCGTTCGAATCTGATCGGTATGGGGGTGTTGCCTCTGAATTTTGCCAATCCCGAGGATTACGAACGCATCAAAGGGCTGAAAGATGCCGTGTACAGCATTACGGGGCTGAGCAATGATCTGCCCCCGCGCGGCAAAGCCGTGCTGACGGTCAAACCCGCAAACGGAACTTCCTTTGATCTGCCGTTGATCGTGCGTATCGATACGCCGATAGAAAAGGAATATTTCCGTGCAGGCGGTATTCTTCCCTACGTTCTCGGCAAATACTGTTGAGGCGCGACAAGCGGCGACAGAAATGGACCTCATCCGAACTCTGCGTGTGCCTTGTGCGTACGCGGAGATTCTTTATGGAAGTGTGGTTATTTGTCGGCAATGCGGAATGCGGCGGCTTGGGCATCGATTTGCCGTTGCACGCCGCGCAGAAAGATTTCTTCGAGGCTGTCGGACGCCGCTCCGGAAAAGATGAGCCGCGCATCGGCATCGGCGGCAATGAGGCGTTTCAGCTCCTCAAGCAGGGCGGGAGAAGCGTGTTCGATGAGAAGCTCGCTGCGGTTGCGGTTGCGGGTCAGCTCGTCCATCGAGCCTTCCGCAATGAGAAGTCCTTGGCACAGAATGCCGACGCGATCGCATATTTCTTGTACCTGTGCCAGCAAATGAGAACACAAAAAGACGGTGACCCCCCGCCGCTTCAATTCCAAAATAAGATCGCGAATGGTGCGCGAACCGATGGGATCAACGCCGGCCGTCGGTTCGTCCAGCACCACCAAACGCGGGTTTTGAATCAAAGCCTGCGCCAGCCCGATGCGTTGCAACATTCCTTTGGAATAGCCACCGAGACGACGTTTGGCGGCATTTTTCAAGCCGGTGAGAGCCAACAGCTCAGCTGTCTTTTCTTTCAAGGCGGTACCGTGCAAGCCGCAGAGCCGCCCGTAAAATCGCAGGGTCTCTTCTCCGGTGAGGAACTTGTAAAAATACGGGTTTTCCGGTAAAAAGCCGATGTTGCGGCGGTTGCGCGGGGCGTGGGCGGGTTCTCCGAAAACAAAACATTCCCCTGCCGTGGGACGCAACAGACCAATGAGAGTTTTCATCACCGTGGATTTTCCGGAGCCGTTGGGACCGATCAATCCATAGATGCTCCCCCTTGGAACGCAGAGCGAGATCCCCTTGACGGCGTAGACGCCGTGCCGCCCCCATGCGCCTTTGAACTGCTTGTGCAGAGCTCGAATTTCAACGGCGGGGGAATCTGTGGGGGCGGTGGCGGGCATGGCAGGCTGTCAGTTGATTTCGCCGAGGCGATGCATGAGGTTCTTTGCCATGGCAATGCCCTTTTCGAAAATCTCCGTGCGCATGTTTTCATTGGGAGAATGGATACGGGCATCGGGCAAATCAAGCCCGAGAAGAAGGGCATCTTTGCCCAAAACGGTGCTGATTTCCGCAATGATGGGAATACTGCCGCCTTCCCTCACGAGGACGGGCGGGTTGCCGAATGTTTCTTCCAACGCCTTTTGTGCGGCTTTGCCATAGGGAGAATGAGGGTCGCACATGTAGGCGGCCCCGCCGTGCTGGGGCGTTACCTTCACCCGCACCCCATGAGGGGCGACTTTTTCAAAGTGACGGCGAATGAGATCGTTGATGCGGTCTGGGTCTTGCCCCGGAACCAGACGGCAAGAAATTTTGGCGCGGGCATGTGTTGGGATGACCGTTTTGCTGCCTTCGCCCTCGTAGCCGCCGGAGATACCGTTGAGTTCGAATGTGGGGCGGGCGTAAATGCATTCTGCCCCCGTGTAGCCGCGTTCGGGGCGCAGGGCGGTGACGCCCGTAAGGTCGGCAAGAGAATCATTGTCCATCCCGGGGACGTGCGCCCACATTTCGCGTTCCCAAGGTTCAAGTTCGGCAACGCCGTCATAAAAACCGTCCACGAGGACATGCCCGTCGGCGTCGTGACATGTGGCGATCATTTCGCAAAGTACGGTGATCGGGTTGGCAACCGCACCGCCGAACATCCCGGAGTGCAGGTCCATGGCAGGACCGGATATTTCGACCTCGCAACAGGAAAGCCCTTTCAGCCCGTAGCTGAATGTGGGGACATCGGGTGCCGCCATGCCGGTATCCGATACGACAATGACGTCGCAATCGAGAAGCTCTTTGTGATCGGGCAGGAAATCATGCAGGCTGCCGCTCCCCATTTCTTCTTCCCCTTCGAAGAGGTAGGTAATGTTGACGGGCAGGGTGCCTTCATCGCGCAATATTTCCTCGGCGGCAAGAATGTGCGCCATAATCTCGCCTTTGTCGTCCGATGCGCCGCGGGCATAAATGCGCCCGTCCCGCACGTCAGCTTCAAACGGATCGCTTTCCCATGCGTCAATGGGATCGACGGGCATTACGTCATAATGCCCGTAAATCAGGAGATGCGGCTTGTTCGGGACGTGCGGACTGCGGGCTACCACAATGGGGTGACGCGCCGTTATGTGTGCGGTGGCATCAAAACCCATCGATGAAAGCTTGGCAACAAGCCAATCGGCGCATGCCGCTGTGTCTTTGTCATGTTCGTGTTGGCAGGAAACGCTCTGAAAGCGCAAAAATGTTTTGAGATCTTCCATTCGGCTCATGACTGATACTCTACACCAATGCTGCTTTGCTGCAAGCCCGGAATGCGTTCTGGCGAGAGGATTACAGATGATTGTTGAAAAGGCGGTCCTTCCAGCTCATGCGAACTATGCGAAAGGTATACCCGCCGACCCCGATGGCTTTATTGTTGCAAACGATGATGAGATTGGCAGATCCGCTGTCCGGAGTGAGAAAATTCAGGATGAACGTACCTGCATAATACCGTTTGTAATCCGGCATTTCAAAATCGAAGGTAATTTCGGCGCTTTGGGGAGAATCTTTCCAATTTTCGTATCGGGCATGCATTTTCCCCGCATTGCCCGATGCGGCAGAGGGATGTTTGGAGTCATCTGAGAAGAGCATCAGCACATCCCCGATGCCGGAGACCAAATTTTGCATCCCTTCCGTTTGGATGCGGATGGCTTTGTTTTGTGCCGGGAAGGTTCTGACAACCGTGCCGTACACATCGGGTGAAGAGGCGGCATAATTCGGAGCTGTACTCCATTTCGGCAGGTGAACGGCTTTACCGGAACGCATTCTGGGCTTTCTCGCTTTGGCAAGCGGATCGTTTCCGCCGAGTTTTTTCCTTTTGGCGCGGTACGTTGCAGAAAAATATTCCTGCCTCACCATTTCGAGAGGATCGCGGTATTCATTGATTTCGTTCCCGTAATGAAAAGAAAAAGAATGGGTCGCTTTGAAATGTTCCACCCCGAGACAGGTTTCCCCAACTTGTAGTGGGAATTGAGAGGTACCACTTTCGGATTGTCGGCGTAAAGCGCAATGCAATAACCGTCAACAGATTTTGGAGCGATGGATTTTGCGCCGCTTTTCTGGAGCTCAAAGGCTTCCTTGTACGTGAGTAACGGCGGAATGACAGTCTCGCACGAAACCATTGCAAAAGCCATTCCGACCAGGGAGAGAATGTTGGCGCACGTCGCCATGACTTGCATGCTGTCACAAATTTTCCAAAACGCCAAGCCAAAACCGCCAAATTCAGGCAAAAAATAATCCGCGCTGCGCCAAACGGGAAATCTTAATTAATTTACTATTCCTCATAATAAATGCTTTTTGAGGTTTTCTCCGTTATGGGAGAAGTGGTTTTGGAGCGGTAAATTCCCTCCGAGAGGAGGGGGAGCAAGGAAAAAATGAAAAGCAAGAGTGAGAACGATGCGGAAAGCACTCTTTTTGTCGCGTTTGTGCTTGACAATCGGTAAGAAAGAAGATACCTTTGCCGTCCCTGCTGATGCCGCATCTGTCAACAACGGGAAGCTCAGGGCTACGGAGCGGCACTTCCCGAAACTCATCCGTTCCTGCTTAAGGTTCGGAACTCAATTAAATAAAATGGTCAACGATCTCATCAACAAGATGGTGGAAGCCGGTGTTCACTACGGACACCAAACGCGCAAATGGCATCCGAACATGAAGAAATACCTTCTTTCCTCTAAGAACGGTATTCATATCATTAACCTTGAAGAAACCGAAAAATGCCTTGATAAGGCAGGCGCGTTCCTTGCCGAACTTGCTTCGAAAGGCAAGAAGATTCTTTTTGTCGGTTGCAAACGCCAAGCGCAGGAAGCCGTGCGCGAAGCTGCCGAAGCAACCGGTCAATATTACGTCAATTTCCGTTGGCTTGGCGGTATGCTGACCAACATGAGCACCATCAAGAAGAGCATTGCCCGCCTCGACTGGCTGGAAAACCTCGACAAGCAACCCGAATTCAAGAGCATGTCGAAGAAGGAAATCGCCGCTCTCGAACGCGAAAAGGCGAAGCTCCTCCGCAACCTCCAAGGGATTCGCTCTATGGGCGGCGCACCCGATGCCATGGTTGCCATCGGTGCCGATCACGAAGATATTGCCATCCGTGAAGCGCATCGCCTCAACATCCCCGTGGTTGTCGTAACCGATTCGAACGCCAATCCCGATGACGTGGATTTCCCGATCCCCGCCAACGATGACGCCGTTCGCTCGATTCGCCTGATTCTTTCCTGTTTGGTAGACGCCATCAATGGCGCAAAGGCTTAACACGCAATAACCGATTTTCATAAAATGGCAGAAATTACAGCAGCTCTCGTCAAAACCCTCCGTGAACGCACGGATGCGGGGATGATGGATTGTAAGAAAGCTCTTGTGGAATGCGACGGTGACATGGAAGCCGCCGTGAAGTTCTTGCGCGAAAAAGGTATTGCCAAAGCGGCAGCTAAGGCCGGACGCGATGCGCACGAAGGTGCGGTTGCGGCTGTCGTCTGCGGTTGCAGTTGCGATGGCATCCTCTACGAACTGAACTGCGAAACGGACTTTTGCGCCAAGGGTGACAAATTCCGGACACTTGTTTCCGAAGTCGGCGCGGCATTGAAAGCCTCCGATGCGGCAACGCTCGAAGCAGCTCTGGCTGTGCCGATGAGCCCCGAAGGTTCCGTGGAAGAACACATCAAGGCAGAATGCAGTTCCATCGGCGAAAACATGAAGTTGAGCAAGTTTGCCCGCCTTTCCGTTGAAGGTACGGGTGTGATCGCTTCGTACATTCACATGGGGGGTAAAGTGGGTGTTCTCCTTTCCGTGGCATGCGGCAAAGAAGAAACCAAAGATGCACCGGCATTCCAAGCACTGGTGAAAGATATCACTTTGCACATTGCCGCCGCCGCTCCGAAGAGCGTGGATTCTACCAGCCTCGATCCCTCATTTGTGGCTGAAGAACAGGAAATTGCCAAGGCTCAGCTGATTCAAGAAGGGAAGCCCGAACATCTGCTCGAAAAGATCTTGCCCGGCAAGTTGCGCGCTCTCTACAAGCAGAGTTGCTTGCTTGATCAGGATTTTGTGAAGGATCCCTCTCTTTCCGTTGGCAAGCTTGTTGCCAATGTCGGCAAGGAGCTGGGCGATACCGTTACGGTATCGGCATTCCATCGCTTCCAACTGGGGGCGTAAGGCGAGCCTTTCCATTACATTTTGAACCGTTCTCTTCGTTTGGGAGAGAACGGTTTTTTAATCTTGACCGTTCGAGGTATATTTCGCTATCATTTGAGAAATGAAGCGAATAGTGGCTTTGATTGCGTTTTTTGCGCTGTTGCCAGCGGCGGCAGACGTGATTACCGATTTGCGTCCCCACATTCGCGAAGAAGCAAAAGCGAAAGACGTAGATCCCGTATTGCTCGAGGCGATCATGCGCCATGAATCAGCGCACGGACAGTCCAAAGCGGCAAAGAACAAAAACAATTTGGCAGGCATTAAAGCCGGTCGCCGATTGAAAACGTATAACAGCAAAGAGGACAGCGTTTCCCATTTGGCAGAAGTGCTTGTCAAATACAAAAAGAAGGGCGTTGTCAGCGTTAACGGCTTGTCGCGTCGCTATTGCGCGTCTTCGTCCAAGACGTGGGCGCGGCATATTAACCGTTACATGGCGGCGATTCGCAACGGTACATACGGCACGTATGAAGAAAAATTGCCCGATGGAGCGAACCAAAAGAAAAGCGGAGGGATATTTTCCCAAACTACCCCCGAGCCTCAGCAGGACGTTCCCCTTGAGAAGGCGGAATAAGGTTTATTGCAAAACACGTCCGATTTCGCGTCGCGCCGCCATGACGATGGGGATGGCAGATACGAATACGCTGATGGTCAGGGCAATGCCCAACAAGCGGATATCCGGCAGGATTTCGCCCAAGGTCAGGTGATAATGCCCCAGCTTGAAAAACTCTCGCAACACAATGTCTTGCGATAACATAAACGCTTGAATCGCGCCCGCATAGGCAACGCCCACCAAGAAGATGTTCTCTGCGATAAAGGCACTGACAAGCATGGCGGGACGAATGCCGAAACTTTTCATCAAGGTATAAATATACTCGTTTTGGCGATATTCCATCGAAGCCAGAGCCGTCAGCAAAATGCCGACAATCACGCCGATGCCCAGCGAAAAGCCGGCGCGGCATTCTCTTTGGTTACTTTGCATGATTTCCATTTTTTTCAACAGCCCCGAAGCAGTCATGACGAAAGCCTGTGCGTTTTCAAGACGGAAAAAGTCTTTAAAATATTGTTCAATGCGAGTGATTTCTCGGAAGCTCATGCGGTCTGCCCTGAGAATAATTTGTGCGCTGGAGCGGCTCAATTCAAACATCGTATTGTCCGCAGGTACCAGCAGGATGCCGTTACCGAAGGATTTACTCAGCAAATGATTTTCGGGAATCATACGACACGGCACATCATAATGTGCATTTTTCACCTCGACTGTTTCAAGACCGCCCTTGAGACCGATGCGATTGTGAGGTGTAGTGAGAAGCACGATGCCGCGCCCGTCTTCCGGCAAAAGGGGCAATATGGATTTCCTGTGCGCCAAGTCGTAACACATGACGGGGATTTGCGCATTCCCTTTGGCTTTTACAAGAGCCGGTGTGCGCCAAAGTGTTAAGCCCTCGCAGTGAAGATTTTCTTTCAGAAAGAGTGCATCATCGGGCAGCCGGAGCGGCTCTGCCGAAGAGAAATTCGAATGGACATTGATGTTGATGATATCGCCGCCTTCTTCCGTGATGCGATCCATGATCATTTTGGAAGATAAAACGTAGTTCGCCATGAAACAGAGCGAACACATGGACAGGAAAAACACAACGAGAATGCGGGCAAGCGGGCTGGAAACGCGGCTTGCCCATCGATGGAGCGTATCTTTAGCAAGATACAGAATTGTCAAAATCAATGATTTCATCCGCTATTTCGAAGAGACGCGCATCATGCGTGCTGATGATGCAGATTTTTTCCCGAGCGTCACGAAGAGCAAGCTCTTTGATGACTGCCGTGTTTCCGTCATCCAACCCGGATGTCGGTTCATCCAACAAAACGATATCCGAATTTTTCATTAGAGTGCGAGCCAGTGCCGCTCTCTGAGCTTGACCGCCCGAAAGACGATCGGCGCGGCAACGCCTGAAATCCTGAAGACCGAGCGATTGAATCAGCTCTTCGCAACGCGGTTTCCATTCGCGGGGCGGTAACATGGCCATTTCGGCGCAAAGTTGGAGGTTGCGTTCCACCGTGACGAGAGGCAACAGATTGATCCCCTGAAACATGTAAGAAGCTTCCCGCCGTTTGTACATGCGTCCGGTTACCTTGTGTCCGCTGGGGGTTATGACTTGCCCCGAGAGAACCTTCAGGTAACCTGCAAGAATTTTCAGGAGAGTTGTTTTTCCGCTGCCGGAATATCCTTTCAATATGGTGACGCCACGCCCGAATTCGTGACAGAAGTCCCGAAATATCAATTTTTTTCGGCTGTATCCGAAAGTGACGTGGTCGCAGACGAGATTCATTTCTTTCGGAGAATCACGGCATCTGCCGCTACCACAACGACAACGTAATCGGGATAAACGGTTTCCGCAAGTTGGCTCCAGCTTGTCGCACGAAGAGCCATGGGATTAAGAGTCAGCTCATTCTTTGGAACACGCAGTATTTCGCCGTCTACTTTGTAGTAAACTTTTGCGATGCATTTGCTACTGACGAGAGAGTAGGCGAGGTCGTGATCATTTTGCGGGACGCGAAATGAATAGATCAACCGTGTGTTGCTCCCGCTTCGGTCGGTTTCAACACGCCGATGAGCAAAAACGCCGCTTAGCGATTTGCCTTCGGAGAGTGGTACCCGTACATGCATTTTTTCTGCGGGTAACTGCGTCATATCGCTCTGAGACAGAGCGATATTGATGTAGAACGCCGAGTCGTTGCATACGGTGATGAAGGGCTGCCCGCCTTCCAATTCGAGCGGTTGGTTGGGATCTTCAGGAAGGGTGAAATGGTACTGAACTCTTCCGTCGAAGGGCATGCGAATGATGTATTGATCGCGCAATTTTTTTAAATTCATTTGCTCCCTTTTTTCTGAGGAAACCAGCTCCCTCTGCGCCAAATTGATGCGTTCCTCCAAATCTTTGAGGCTTTCCTTCGTCAATTTTTTATCGGATACGGTCGTTTCGTACTTGCGTTGTGACAGCGGCAGGCTCAAATAAAATTTCAATTCGGCTTTTTGCTCTTCCAGTTTGCGAATTTCGTCTTTTTTGCTGACGGCATCGCGCCAAAGCTTCAGCTCCGTTTCGCGTTCTTTTTGCTCGATCTCTTCGCGATTAACGCAGGCGATGATCGTATCGCGGGGAATTCTGCCGCTGACATCGATCAATTCCGTGACCGGTCCCGTTTCCTTGAGTGGGATGACACGGGCTTGCTCCGGGGTGATCTCTGCTGGGAACTCGCCCAGCAGAATTTCATCGGCGAATACGGAATGAACGCTCATGTTGAGCATAAGCGCAAAGAACAATATGGAAATTCGCCGCATACGGTGCGTTATTCTGGCATGCATACCTCAAATGTCAAGCCGTAATCACCTGCCCGCGCAGGCAGGTATTCATTTCCCGTGGTATGACAATTCGGCGGAAAGGGACAGAATACAGAACGGTCCCGTAATCGAGGTGGACAGACAGAGGGAGACGGGCGAAGCAGGAGAGGGAATTTGCGAAAGCCGGATGTTTCCCGTGTAAGGATACCCGATGTGGTCCCGTGAAGCATCGTAAGTTTCCCAAGTGTCGACATGGGAGAGTTTGTAACGGAAAACGGGCGCGGATTCCAATAGGCGCACCTTGAATTGAGGATGTTGAATGACGGAATCGAAATATTCTTGCCGATCGAGTGGCATGGTTTGCAATGAAGATTCATAGGGGAGACCGATTACCCATGTTCCCGTTGCGTTTTCTGGTAAGTAACCGATGCCGTTTTCATTGATTTCGAGTGTACAATTGTCGGTTGGATGAGAAATTGGGTATGCTGTCACAGACTTTCCCGCCAAATGTGGCAAAGATATTTCCGACGTCTCGGTATCGGCATTGACCTGCACGGAGGCGTCGAGCCACAGAGCGCGACGCGACAAAACTTCAATGCAACGGCGTTCTTCTCCATTGACTTCGCGGACGGTGATCAGCCAAAGCTCATCGTTTTCCCCTGTGGCATCCGTAATGCATACGGCTCTTTCAATGCGGGCGTCCTGTATCTCTTGGCGATGCCAAGCAATTACCTGTTGATCGGGATAATGTGTCAAAACGGCGGCTGAACCATCGCGAATGATGCACCATATGAAATTGGCATCGGCGTGCTGAATGGTCCATTCCGCAATGCCGCCTTTGGTTAAGTGATCCGAAAGCAAGGACATATCGGTTGTTGTGAAACCGTCTGCTTCGAGCTTGTACGAAATTTCACGCAATTTTGTCCCGCCGCGCTGAATGAAAAAGACGGCGTTTTCGGCGCAAGCGGCTTCGAGGGGTTCGCTCCCCACGCCGGATTGCTTTGAAAAGGCAGAATTGGAGGCTGTGAGTGCGATGGATGAATCCGATGAAGAGAGTATCCATTCGCCTTCGGACGTGCCGAGAAGCATTTGTTTCATCGGACAAATCCAGCGGATGGCGTTTTGATTGGTGGCTGCCAAGGTAAGCGAGAGTGCCGAGGTGTCATCGCTGCCCAAGCCGAAGTTGTAGAAATCATCCGTTGCGCTGGCTCGCAGGGTGGTCGGCTGACCGGGCGTCCCCGCCATCCACAGCCGCCCCTGATGAAAGGCAATGGCAGTAGGATATCCGTTTCGTATGCCGAATGCGCCAAAGCTCCATTGGTTTGTTCTTCCGCCGGGAAATCTTCTGAAGCGGCGATGCACCAAATTGGCTCTGGCGATTCGGGCGTTGACTCTTAAACTTATTTCCATTTCGTAATCTGCGTATCCGGATAGGATGCGAAAAACGGGTTTACCCATATCCGAAAAAGAGGCGCAGGAGGTACAGACAAGCACCATGTGGCATGGGGTGCTTTCCGATCCTGAGAGCGACCAATTTTTCCGTTCGGAATAGGAATCTTGCCGAAATGTGCGGATGCATTCCCATTCCCAGTTGTAAAAGTTTTCGCCGTCCTCTTCGATGGTATCAAACGATCGCCACAGTTCCCAAGCAGCATTCCATGTTCCCGAGGTGGTCAATTCCCATTCGCTGCATACTTCGTAGGGATACCCGTCTTCCATTACAAAATACCCTTCCCGAAAATATTGCCCCCAAAATTCGGCGTCTTTCACTTTGGGAACGAGGTCACTCCCTTTTACATCCGTTCGGCATGTAAACAGATTCATCCATCCCGTGGGGAGAGTTTGGTAGAATTGATCTCCCTTTTTCATGGTGACCGCAGTGACATCTTCCGTCAATGAACCGTTGAATTGGGGTAAGCTCTTTTCAAACAGACGTTGTTCGGGATATTCGCAACGAAGAATAATTCTTTCGTTGCCGGGCATTCCGTAGATAAAAGCATCTTCCGAGCAGGTCAGCTTGATGACGGCATCTGCGGATTCCGTCAGCGGGGAGTACGTCATGCACGCGCTTTGTCGTGATGAGGTTTCCCGAGGAAACGGCGAAAACGGACATTTTGTGACTCGCCAGTCTAGTTCGCCGTATCGAGACAGCATATGGGGGAAGCATTCCGAACAAACGCCGTAGATCACATCATTCACTTGGGTGAGACGTAACTCTTTCAGCATCGATTCCGTATCCCATGGAGTTTCGACTTCGTATGGTGTACCGTCATCGTTCAACACGGTTCCTGCCGTTGTGTAAAAGCGCACGTATCCCAAGCCCAGCTCCAGCACGTATTGATCGCCTTGGGCGTATTTGAAGGCAAAAAGGCGTACGCTTTCCGTGTTGTTTTTGACAAAGCCTATCCAGCGACTCCCGCCTCTGCGTTCCAAGCCCCCGTATGGTTTCACCAAGAAATTCCGAAGCAGAGCCGCTCCTCGGGAATATTGATCCATATCGATGCGGGAACCCATCCACGGGCTCAGTTCGCCCGAGGTAAAACTGATCAGCTGTTGCGTTGCATACATGATGTCATTAAATCGCTTTGGAGCGGGCTTGCAATGGGGTTCTTATCATGGCGGTATCTGTGCGCACGGGCATATCTTACGGAGCGTACAGGGCTGTTTTGTTGCTTTCTGCGGGTATTTTGACGCAGTGAGGGTGGGAGATGTGTTCTCTGCTGTGTGAGACGGAGAAGAAATCTCTTGCAATTTTTTCATTATGTATATATAATCGCGCGCGTATGAGTTCCGAAATTCAGGATTCGAATTCGCAGCATTCGGAGACGGTAGCGCCCGCAGAGTACAGCGCTGCTCAGATTGATAAGCTGGAAGGGCTTGAGGCTGTGCGCAAGCGTCCCGGCATGTATATCGGCGACCCGGACGAACGCGGGCTTCATCACTGTGTGTATGAAGTGCTGGACAATTCCATCGATGAACACCTTGCCGGTTATTGTAAGAAGATTGACATTGTGCTTCATATAGACGGTTCAATTTCCGTTGTCGATGATGGGCGCGGTATCCCGGTGGATATTCATCCGAAATTCGGCATTCCTGCCGTGGAATTGGTGCTGACCAACCTGCATGCGGGCGGTAAATTCGGGCAGGGTGCATACAAATATTCGGGCGGTTTGCACGGCGTGGGAGCCAAATGCGTCAACGCGCTCTCCGATTGGTTTAAAGCGGAAGTGCGCCGTGACGGTAAACGCCATGTGATTGCGTTTGAACGCGGAAAAACAAAAGAACCGTTGCATGTGGTGGGTACATGCCCGACCAATCAAACGGGGACGTCCATCACCTTTTTGCCCGATCCGACAATTTTTACCGATACCGTTGAATTCAAGTTTGACCATCTGACGCGTCGTTTGCGCGAGCTGGCGTTCCTCAATCCCGGTCTCGTGATCGAGCTGATCGATGAAAGAGAACAGCCCGAACGCCGCGAAACGTTCCTGTATAAGGACGGTATCAGCGAATTTGTGCGTCAGCTCGGCGAAAATAAATCCCTCATTACCGCCAGCCCCATTGTGATGAACGGTGTGCGCCATATTGAGGTGGAATACGACGGCAAGACGATGGAAGACGATGTGATTGTCGATGTGGTTATGCAATACAACGAAGGATTGCAGGATCAGATTCTCTGCTATGCCAACTCGATCTTCAACGGGGATGGCGGTACGCATCTTTCCGGTTTCCGAAGTGCGCTCACCCGTGCTATCAATGCGTATGCCAAATCCAACGGGCTTTTGAAAGACAAAGACGCCAACCTGACGGGCGATGACGTGCGCGAAGGGTTGGTGGCTGTGATCAGTGTCAAGATGCCCAATCCGCGTTTTTCGAGCCAGACGAAAGACAAGCTTGTCAATACGGAAATCGAAGGTGTTGTCAGCGGGGTCGTCTACAAAGAATTGAGCGAATTTTTCGAAGAAAATCCGCAGACGGCACGTGTCATTATCGATAAGTGCCTGCTTGCATCGCGGGCGCGTCTTGCCGCCCAAAAAGCGCGAGAAACTGTGCGCAAAAGCTCGATGTCCGTGGGGGGCGGATTGCCCGGTAAGTTGGCGGATTGTTCGAATCGGGACCCATCCCAATGCGAATTGTTCATTGTGGAAGGTGACTCTGCCGGCGGTTCTGCCAAAATGGGGCGCGATCGGCGCACTCAAGCTATCCTTCCTTTGCGCGGCAAAATCCTTAACGTGGAAAAGGCACATCTGGACAAAGCCCTGGGCAGCGAAACCATCCAAAACATTATCACCGCCATCGGTGCCGGTGTGGGCGACGGTGAAGCCGAGGGGTCATTCCGTCTTGATAAGGTGCGCTATCACAAAATCATCCTGATGGCTGATGCCGACGTAGACGGCGCACATATATGTACCTTGCTTCTCACGCTTTTCTGTCGCCATATGCCGCAGTTGGTGCGGGCAGGGTATCTCTACATTGCCCAGCCCCCGCTTTATCGCGTGAAATACCGCAAAGAAGAAGAGTACATTCAAGATGAAGTCTCGTTGAACCGCAAACTGATCTCATTGGGGGCGGGCGATGTGCTTTTGCGGGCAACAGACGGGTCTCGAGAGTATGATACGGACACGCTGATGGCGATTTTGGAAACGCTCATTAGCATGCAGAAATACGAAGCGAGCGTGGCACACCACGGCGGGGATTTCAAAGATTTGTTGCGCCACCGTTCGGCGGGAGGGAATTTCCCGGAATACCTTGTCAAAGTGCGTTGCGGCAACGAAGAAGAAGCCCTCTACTTTGGTACGATGGAAGAGCTGACGGCATATTCCGATGCCAATCCGGATCTCTTCCTGTTTGGCGAGCCGTCGGAAGAAGAGCTGGCAGAGCATCCTCTCCCTGTGCGCGAAGGTCCCAGCCGCCGCGCTCTGTTGCACGAATTGCATGAAGTGCATGCCATTTCGCGCTTGATGGGACGCCTCGAAGAGCTAGGCATCCCCGCAGATCGCCTGTTGAACGATGATTCCCCCGTCTTTGAAATTGAAGAACGCGGCAAGAACAACGTGACGCCTGTGTTCTTTGTGGGCGATATTCTCACCCGCGTTCTTGAAATAGGCGGGCGCAACGTGAATATTACCCGATTCAAAGGCTTGGGCGAAATGAACGCGCAAGACCTTTATAGAACAACGATGGATCCCGAACACCGCGAGCTTTTGCGCGTGCGTTTCGATGATACCAACGCGGTCGATGCCGATAAAATGTTTACAATTCTCATGGGCGATGCGGTAGAACCCCGCCGTCGCTTCATCGAAGATAATGCGCTCAACGTCCGCAACCTCGATATCTAATTTTCATCTCACCTTTTTGAACAATGAACGATAATAGAATCCGCCCCGTTGACGTGGCAGAGGAAATGTCCCGAAGCTTTTTGGACTATTCCATGTCCGTCATCATTTCTCGTGCTCTGCCCGATGTGAGAGACGGCTTGAAACCCTCTCAACGCCGCGTTCTTTACGCGATGCACGAGCTTGGTCTCGTGCCGAGCAAGGGAACGATCAAATGCGGTAAAATCGTGGGTGATACCATTGGTAACTACCACCCCCACGGTGATCAGTCGGCATACGGTACTCTCGTGACCATGGCACAACCGTGGAATATGAGAGACGTTCTCGTGCAGGGGCAAGGGAACTTTGGGACGCCCGAAGGTGACCCGCCTGCCGCTATGCGATACACCGAAGCTAAGCTCAGCGCACTTGGCGTGGCGTTAATGGACGATCTTGACAAGGATACGGTCAATTTTCAGCCCAACTATGACAATCGATTGACGGAACCCGTTGTTTTCCCGAGTGCGTTTCCGAATCTCCTTGTCAACGGAGGAACGGGTATTGCCGTGGGTATGGCAACCAACATGCCGCCGCACAATCTCGGCGAAGTGGTCGATGGGATCTGTGCCGTGATCGATAATCCGCATATTACCTCCGAACAGTTGCGTGCCTTTATCAAAGGTCCGGATTTTCCAACAGGCGGTTATATTTTGGGATTCAAGGGGATTGACAGCTACTTCCGTACCGGACGCGGCAGTATACGCATGCGCGGTAAAATGGAAGTGGTGACTAATGAAAACGGGAGAGAATTCATCCACATCACCGATGTACCATATGGGGTTAACCGGGCGGTTCTGCAGGAACGTATCGCAGAGCTTTCTCGCGATAAAATCATTACGGACATCGCCGGTATGCGCGACTTGACCGACTATGTGGAGATCGAGCTGAAGCGGGATGCCCGCCCGCAGGTCGTTATCAATCAGCTTTACAAGCTGACGAGCATGGAGACTTCGTTTGCGGTCAATATGCTGGCAATTCACGAGAATCGCCCGAAGATTCTCACGATGAAGGATGCGATCAATTTTTACGTTGAACACCGTCGCGAAGTGGTTATTCGCCGAACGAAATTCTTGTTGGGCAAAGCCGAAGACCGCGCCGAAGTGTTGGAAGCCTACCTCATCGCTTTGGCAAACCTTGATGAGTTTATCCGCATCATTCGCGAATCGGCCAACCGTGATGAAGCGCGTCGCCGTTTACAGGAGTTCCGTTTCCCGAAGGCACTGGCGGAAGGCTTGGGTATTCTGTTGCGCAGCCAACCTTCCCTTCAAGGCGAAAGTTACATATTCACCGATCGTCAGGTCAACGCCATTCTCGAATTGCGTCTCTATCAGCTTACCGCTCTCGAAAATGACAAGATCACGGCAGAGTACAAAAACCTCCTTGAACAAATTGAGGATTACCTTGATATTTTGGCGCATGAAGCCCGCGTTCTCGGCATTGTGAAAGAAGAGCTTCGCGCCATTAAGGAAAAACATGCCACGCCGCGCCAAACGCAAGTCATCCCCTTCGAAGGAGATATGGCCATTGAAGACCTGATCCCCAATGATACGATGATCGTCACCATTACACACAGCGGCTATATCAAACGCACCAATGCTGCCGAATACCGTACACAGGCGCGCGGCGGCAAAGGCAGTCGTACCGCGAAAACCAAAACGGCGAAAAAGAACGATGCCGAGGCAGATTTCATCGAGCATTTGTTTACCGCTCAGAACCATGACTACCTGATGTTCTTCACGAATACGGGGCGTGTTTATGTGGATCGCGTATACGAAATCGATGAGGCGGCACGCAGCGCACAAGGACGCAGTATCAAGAACTTGCTTGATCTTCAGGCGGATGAATCCATCGCTGCCATCTTGCGATTGGAAAAGAAGGTTGACGAAAAAGGTAACGATATTACTTTTGGCGAAGAATCCGGGAATGTGGTGTTTGCCACACGAGACGGTACGGTGAAGAAAACGAGCTTGAATGATTTCGTCAACTATCGCAAAGCCGGAATCATTGCCATCAATCTGGAAGAAGGCAACAGTCTTGTCGATGCTCTGTTGACGGGCGGTAATGACGAAATTGTGCTTGTGACCCACAACGGTATGAGTATCCGTTTCTCTGAGAACGATCTCCGCAGCCAAGGGCGTAACACGATCGGCGTGCGCGGCATTCACCCCCGTGAAGGGGACTATGTGGTTGCCATTGCGATGGTTTCCCCTGAAAAGTCATTGCTTGTTGCGGCTGAAAACGGATTGGGCAAACGCACATCGTTTGAGGAATATCGTCTTCAAAAGCGTGGCGGTACCGGAATCAAAACGATGAACTGTACAGAAAAGACAGGACTTGTTGTTTCGGCGACAGTCGTTTCGGATGACGATGAATTGATGCTGATGACAACAAGCGGGCAATCTGTTCGCATTAAGGTTAATACGATCCGCGAAACGGGGCGTGCCACACAGGGTGTGCGACTCATTTCGGTCAACGAAGGAGAACGAGTGCAGGATATTTCTATCGTGATACCCAACGATGATGAAGACGATTCCGAGGATGGAGCAGAATCATCTGATGAGGGAGATTCGCCGACACCGACGGAAGAATAATCATCGGTAGGTTTTATTCAAAGAGGGGGGGAGAGGCAACAATGCGCTTCTCCCCCCCTCATTGCGTTATTCGGTGAGAGTAATGTTACCGATACGCATCGTGAACGGCATCGACTTCGGGAAAGGATTTCCCCATTTGGCAGGCGTGGCGTACGGAACGCTGTAATGACGAATCGATCCAATACAGGTGCGCTTCTTCCACATCGTAGGGAGCGGGTGTGCTGAACGGCGTTTCGGGTGTATCGGGAAAACGTACATACCGCCAATTGGCGATTCGGACACAGTTTTCTTTCCATCCGGGGACATAGGCGGCACCATCGTATATGAGCTGTTGGACGCGCAGGGTGGCTGTTCGCAATTCTTCGGGGGAAGTTGCCCTGCTTTCGGCTTCGAGAGCAGCATCCATCGCGGTATCGACTGTGCCGGTGACATTGTCGCTTTCCGTGAGGGCAAAACGTGAATGAAATGCCGCATCGTGGTCGGGGAGCGGATAGGGTAGAGCCGTTACCCAGTAAGCGGCTTGATATTGCTTTTTGCATACTTTTGCCGCCGTTGAAGCGGCATCCGCGCAATCCGACACAATCTCCAACCCGCATGGGCGGGCGTATTGCCGAAGCCATGACACCATGGCTGCCGTCTGCGGAGAACCTTCAGCATAGGTTAGGGTGATGCTTAATCGCGTACCGTCCGCTTTGCGTAAAATGCCGTCTTCTCCGCATTCAGTATACCCGGCGCGGCGAAAGTATTCCCGTGCCACAGAAGGATCGTAGCGGCGTTCTGCAAGCCCGTTCAGCGACCATATGCCGTACCCTTCGGAATAATTGCGCTTGCGTTCGCCCGTGCCTCGCGAAACTGCGTTGATCGTGCCGCGCATATCCAAAGCATGTTGGATGCCCAGTCTGACGTTCAGGTCGTTTGTGGGCGGGGCAAGGGTATTGAGGTAAATCCCGTAAGGCGGCATCGGATATCGGGCGTAGAACGTGTGTTTTTCGATCAGACCGTTGTATACCTCGGGACGTTCCAGCTTATCTTGCCATGCTGATATTTTGCGCACGATCATCAGATCAAGTTCGTTTCGCAGGAAAAGCTCCCACGCTTGGGCTTCATCGGGGATAAAGTGATGTTCAATCGCATCGACATTAGCAGTGAAACGATAGAACTTTTTGTTTTTTGCCCACCAATTTTTCACTCGCGAAAGAGTGATCGTGCGCCCGCGTTTCATGAGTTCGGGCTTCACTTCGTAAGCACCGGTTGTCGGCGCGGCGCGCCATTGATACCGTTCGGTATAATCGGAGCCGTACTCGGCGTAAAAGCTCGGTTCTTCAGCGGGTAACAGGCATGCGGCGGCATACGGTGCCAAGGGACGGGCTGTCGGCAATGTTAATGCCAGTGCCTCATTGCCGTATATCGTCAGCTTTTCGGCTTTGCGCTTTAAGGATGATATTGCCGTGGGGTCTTTCGCGTTGGGGTGGCAGTGTACATACCATGCAAACGCGAAATCGCCGGCTCGGACGGGACGCCCGTTGGAATATCGCGCTTCGGGATCGATGTGAAAGAAGATGGTACGTCCGTCTGCACTCACTGCCCAGCGATCTGCCAAGGCGGGCATGGGGCAAACAGCTGTTGGGTGCAACTCCGCTAGCTTGAGCTGTATGGTGTCGTACATCGAATAGCGGAAAAATTGGCGGCTGTTAGCCCCGAATGTGCGTAACGATGACGGTGCGGGTCCAACGTTTCTCAAGCGCAGTATTCCTCCTTTGACGGCACGGGGATCGCCGATTTCGGGCAAAGACTTTCCATCTTCCCACAGAAGATTGACAGGGAGAGCCTCCGCATCTTTCCACTCGACAGGCGGTCCTTCCCAAGATAACAGGAAACGCATCATATCGGGCGGGTAGGATGCCGTTTTGGAAGAAAGCGATACCTTTTTCTCTGTGGACGTGCGCAACGATACTGTTGCCCACCAACCCGTTGCTGCCATGATTGACAAAACGCCAAGCATCCACAACGCCGTATGTACCCGCGCCTTGCCAAACATGGCTGTGATTTCGTTTAAGGTTTCAAAATGCCAGTTTTGACAAGCAAGGCATTTGTGTCGGGATCACGCCTCATGAAATCTCTGTAAAGCTCTGCGGCGGGGCGGCTGTTCCCTTTGCTGAGGATACAGCGGCGGAAGGCTTTTCCTGCTGCGGGATTCATGACGCCCTCTTTTTGGAAGCGCGAAAAGGCATCGGCTTCCAGCGTTTCTGCCCATTTGTAGGAATAGTAACCGGCAGCGTACCCTCCCGATTCGCCGAAGATGTGGGTGAGACGGCGCAAGACGGACGGGGCTTTTGCAGTGAGCGGTATGCGGTAATCTGCCAATATTTCGCGATCGATTTCTTCCAAATCGCGCCCTTTGTAGCGATCGAAATGCACGTGTAATTCCAGATCGGGCTTGCCGAAGGAAAGCTGGCGCATAAATGCCGTGGCACTCATATAATTGCGTGCCGCCAGCATTTTCCCGAAAAGCGCATCGGGAATGATTTCGCCCGTTTGATAATGGCGGGCATAGAGATTGACGGCTTCGCGTTCCCAGCACCAGTTTTCATTGATTTGCGAAGGAAGCTCCACAAAATCCCACGCTACATTGGTGCCGCTGAGAGAGCGAACCTCAACATCGGAGAGGATTTGGTGCATCAAATGCCCGAACTCGTGAAAAATCGTTTCAACTTCGCGGTGCGTCAATAGGGCAGGTTTGTTTGCCGTACTCTTTGTCAGATTGCCGCACATCAATGCCAAATGCGGAACTCGCGGGGTGGTCTTTGTCGGAGGCATCCCGCAACTCAAAGCATCCATCCATGCCCCGGCACGTTTGGAGTCTCGGGGATGCCAATCGGTGAAGAATGAGCCGAGATGCTCGCCGCTTTCCACATCGTGTACTTCGTAAAAACGCACTTCGGGATGCCAGACTTCCACCCCTTTGGGCAGCGGTTCATCACTGCCGAGGGGGCGATATGCCGTTGGTTTCTCATCTATGCGAATGCCGTAGAGTTTTGAAAAAATCGCAAAGAGACCGTCCATCACGTTTTCGACGGAAAAATACGGGCGAAGGGCTTCTTCGTCAAAATCGTACAACTCTTTGCGACGGCGTTCTGCCCAATATGCAACTTCCCATGGGTTCATGACGGGACACGGCGTCTCCGTCTTTTCTTCTTTATACAGGCGGACATCTTCCTGCTCTTGCAAATAGGGAGCATGTACCTTGTCGTGCAAATCATTGATGAAATCAAGAGCGGCTTGTCCGCTGCCCGCCATGCGGCGCGATGTGGCATAATCGCCGTAATTGGCATAGCCGAGCATACGAGCTTTTTCATCGCGCAATTCGAGAATCTGTGCGATCAACGCCGCATTGTCGTAATCTCCGCCGAAACCGATGCTGTTGCCACCTTCCCACACTTTGCGACGCAGGACATCGCTTTCCGCATATTGCAGAACGGGTGCCGCCGATGTGTACTGTTGGGTGAACAGCCAACGAGGATTTGCTTCGTTGCCCTCTCCTTTGGCAAGAGCCGCTTGCTTGGCGGCTTCAACGGCAGAGGATGGCAAGCCTTCCAATTCGGCAGGATCACTGACTATGAGCTCCCATGCGTTGGTGGAATCGAGAACATTTTCGGAAAACTTCTTGGTGAGCAGAGAAAGCTTGGTTTCCGTTTCGGCGAAACGTTTTTTTTGCTCATCGGGCAAATCTGCCCCGCTTTCGCGAAAGTCGGCAAGGGTTTCTTCCACATAGCGTTTTTTTGTCGGAGAAAGTTCTGCCACCCACGCGCATTGAGATGCAGTCTGCAAGACCTTCCATAAGGCGGGATCCAAGGCGATCTGCGATGAAAACATCACCACTTCGGGCATTAATTCTGCCATGGCTTCACGCAACGTCGGAGAATCCATAACCATGCTCAGGTGCATGAAACGTCCCCATGCCCGATGAAGCACAGTCGGTTCCGTTTCCAGTGCGCCGAACGTGTTTTCATACGTCATTTCGTTTGCTTTTAGCGATTTGATGGCATCAAGAGCTCTTCGGGCTTGTTCTATCGCGAGAGGAATGTCCTTTCGCGCTTGCTCCGGGGTCAGCCGCGACCATGCAATCTCCATACCTTCCTGTAAAAAAGGATGTTCGGAATTCATGCCCTTATTTAACAAAAAATGCTTGGAACGGTCAAGACGCCGTCGCGTTCGTATGTTTCTCTTCAGCGGAAGATAAATCGATTTTAAGGCGTTAAAATGTTGCTCTGCCTTCTGCTCGGAAACAAACTTGAGTTCATAAACAAATTACAATTTAATCTTGCTACCGCATTCTGAAAACTGTAGGATATGCTTGGTTTTGGCGGAAGGAAGGTTTTTCATCTGTCAAAAAGGGAAGATGCTAAAGATGTTGCGGCCTTTTTGAAACAAAAGGCGGACGAAGAGTCGAATTGTTGAAATGAGCTGCAATGGGACACTTCCCGACCGCAAACCGGGATAGTATCGCTCTGTCGCTGTTTCCGTGTGGCAGTTCGGCGGTACAAGGTGAAAAACAATCGCCGAAAACGAGAATACAACGGATCGAAGACGATGATACGCATTAAATTGATCAATGACGCATTGAGACACCTTGAAAACGGGCGGGGAGAAGATGTGGTGTGGGATGATTGTGTTTTTGTGAATGACGCATACTGTCGGGATTATGATTGGTTGTTGGTATATGATGATTTTCCGCATGCGGACATTGGGACAATTCACCATGAAACAGAGCCGTTGGCATGTCCGCGTGAGCGCACGATTTTAGTGACGGCAGAGCCGCCTTCCATTAAAATATATCCGCATTGTTTTTCCAATCAATTCGGTTGGGTATTGACCACGCATGCACGCCGATTTTTAAGGGCGAAGGGCTGGCGCCTCGGACACGGGTGCCTGCAGTGGATGGCAGGGTATCCTCTGCAAGAAGTTCTTTCCATGCCGGAATACGCCAAAGATCGCCTCATTTCAACGGTTTGTTCGGCAAAACAGCAGCGGCATACGCAACATTGCCGTCGCTACAGCATGGTCAAATACCTCAGCGAGCGGATGCCTGAATTGGAATGGTACGGCTGGGGTGTACGAAATATCAAAGCGAAATACGATGCGTTGAATGCGTACCGATATCATGTTGCAGCAGAAAACTATATCAATGAATACCATTGGACGGACAAAATTTCGGATCCGATACTGGCTCTTTGCCTTACTTTTTACGCGGGAGATCCGAAATTGGGCGAAGTTTTGCCGCCGGAAAGTTTTATTCCCATCCCTATCGATGATCCTGAGCGGGCGCATGCCATCATGCGCGAAGCCATCGCTCGCAATGAATACGAAAAGCGTTTGCCCGCCATCCGCGAAGCGCGGCGTCTGATTGTGCAAAAGTATAATCTGTATGCGCAGGTTGTCGACCTAATCCACGAACAATCATCTCAAATTCAAGATAGTTTGCCTTCTTCGCGGGTGTTGCGGGGTAGGCATACCCTTCGTCGCAATCCGTGGAATGCCCTGACGGAAGGTCTGGAGTTGTTGCATTACAAAACAACGGCTCTTTTCAGCCGCGTCAAACACTGAATGTGTATGCGAAGTCGGGTTGAGCAACGGCGTATAGGCTCATCTCCCCAAGTACCACGCTACGGTTTTTTCGATCCCTGTATCAAATGTTTCGGCGGCTTTCCAGCCCAGCTCAGTTTCAATTTTCGATGCATCGATGGCATAGCGAAAATCATGCCCCGCACGATCTTGCACAAATGCAATCTGTTCGGTATATGATTTACCGTCCGAACGAGGTCTCTTCCTGTCCAAAATGGCGCAGATCATTTTGACGATCGCTATATTGTTGCGTTCGTTATGCCCGCCGACATTGTACGTCTCGCCTGATTTGCCTTGGTGATAAATCAAATCGATAGCAGTACAATGATCCTTGACGTACAGCCAGTCGCGCACATTGAGCCCTTGTCCGTAGACGGGGAGTGCCTCCCCAGCCAACGCTTTTTCGATCATGTGAGGGATTAGCTTTTCGTGGTGTTGTTTGGGCCCGTAGTTGTTTGAACAGTTGGAAGTTGTCACGTTCAAACCATAGGTGTGGTGATAGGCTCTTACCAGAAAATCCGAGCTTGCCTTAGAAGCGGAATATGGGCTGTTGGGAGCATAGGGTGTCGTTTCGTTGAAATATCCTTCTTCACCCAGCGTACCGTAAACTTCATCGGTGGAAATATGGTGGAAGCGGCATTGCGCGTAACCCTCGCGCGTACGTCCGGGAGCTTCCATCCATCGATGGCGGGCAGCTTCCAAAAGATTGAATGTGCCGATAATGTTTGTTTCTATAAATGCCTGCGGTCCTTTGATGGAATTGTCGACATGGCTTTCTGCGGCAAAGTGGATGACACCGCGAATGTCATATTCCTCAAAAAGACGTTCTACCAATGCGGCATCGCAAATGTCTCCCTGCACAAAGCGGTAATTGCTCATGCGTTCGCATTCTTTGAGATTACTTAAGCTCCCGGCATAGGTTAATTTGTCGAGGTTGATAACACGGTATTGCGGATATTTTTCGCAGAAGTATGGGGTAAAGTTTGAACCGATAAAGCCGGCCCCTCCTGTAATCAAAATTGCTTCAGACATTGTTTCAGGCTCTCCTTCCAATGGGGTATTTCCAAGTTGAATGTTTGTTTGATTTTCGTTTTGTCCAAGACGCCGTATAGAGGACGTTTTGCCCTTGTCGGATATTCTGCGCTCGGTATGGGGACGATGCGACAGTTTAAATGAGATTGTTCCATAATTTCAAGCGCAAAATCGTACCACGAACACACGCCTTCGTTGGTATAATGGTAAATCCCGGAATTCTCCTTCGAAATTTGAGGCAAAATGCAAACAATAGCTTTGGCCAAATCAATCGCGGATGTCGGACTGCCGATTTGATCCCAAACCACAGAGAGCGATTGCCGTTGCTTTCCCAATTTGAGCATGGTTTTGACAAAATTGTTCCCTTGCGCCGAATAAAGCCAAGCTGTCCGTATGATAATGGCAGTTTGTGCGTGTTCCAGTACGTTGTTTTCGCCTGCAAGTTTCGTTTTGCCGTATACGGAAATAGGCTTTGCCTTATCATTCGTGCGCAGAGGTTTGTGTCCGGTCCCATCAAATACGTAATCCGTAGAAATGTGGATTATTTTGCAACCTGTTTTTGCTAAGTTGGCGGGTGCATCGGCATTCAATTTATATGCCGTTTCCGGTTCGTCTTCAGCGCGGTCGACAGCTGTATATGCAGCACAATTAATAATTGTCCCGATCCGGCGTTGATTTACAAAACGGCGCACTGCCTCGAAATCTGTAATATCCAAAACGTCTTTGTCGGCACAGATTGCATCGGGTAACAGACGATGCATTTCTGTGCCCAATTGTCCGTTTGAACCGGTAATCAATATTTTATCATTCATCGGGGATATCTTTTAAGCTATGCGCTATGCGATCTTTTTGTGACACGATGATGTCTTCCGTAGGTAGTTGCCAGTCGATTCCGATTTCCTGATCATCGAATCGAACGCCAAATTCGGCTTCTTTACAATAATAGTTATCACATTTGTATGCAAAAACAGCTGTTTGGCTCAAAACGGAAAAACCATGCAAAAAACCGCGGGGAATGAAGAGTTGCCTTTTATTTTCATTTGATAATTCAACTTTTACATGGCGCCCAAACGTTGGAGATCCTTTCCGTATGTCCACGGCAACATCAAGTACGCGTCCAAGCAAAACTCTGACGAGTTTTGCTTGGGCATATGCGCCCAACTGACAATGTAAACCGCGGATGACCCCGTATGACGAACATGATTGATTATCTTGCACAAAGCGATGGGCAATACCGTTGCGGACAAATACTTCCTCGTTATAGCTTTCGAAAAAATAGCCACGGCTATCTTCAAATACGCGTGGTTCAACGATATACACCCCGTTGATAGCTGTTTCAATGAATTTCATCGTTCTCTTCGTAAACTTTTTTGAGGTATGTTTTATATGCTCCGTTTTTGAGCCTTTCAATGTGCGCGACCATCTCTGCGTCATCAATAAATCCATTGCGATATGCAATCTCTTCAAGACATGCAATCTTTAAGCCTTGTCGTTTTTCGATGATTTGAACAAATAATCCGCTTTCCATCAAACTATCCGGCGTGCCTGCATCAAGCCAAGCATTACCGCGATGCATCGGTATGACGGACATGCGCTTCTCCTGTAAATAAAGATTATTCAGGTCAGTTATTTCCAATTCTCCCCGTGCAGAAGGCATTAAAGATTTTGCTTTTTCGATTACATCCGGAGGGTAAAAGTAGAGACCTACAGAGGCATAATTCGATTTTGGGCATTTTGGCTTTTCTTCGATGGAAACGGCATTGCGGTCTTTGTCAAATTCAACAACACCGTAGCGTTCCGGATCCGTAACATGATAGGCGAATATCGTTGCCCGTTTTCCACTATTTGCCGTAACTTCTTCTTTGAAATGAACGAACTGATTGCCCATATAGAAAATATTATCACCGAGAATCAGACATACATCATCTCCTTGTATAAAATCGGCACCGATAGTAAACGCTTGAGCAATCCCTTTCGGCTCTTGCTGAACGGCATATTGCAAGTTAAGCCCCAATGAATTGCCATTGCCAAGCAATTTTTCAATATTCGGAGTATCTTGAGGGGTAGATATAACCAAAATATCTCGAATCCCGAACAACATGAGAGTTGAAAGGGGATAATATATCATAGGTTTATCGTATACGGGCAGTAATTGCTTTGATATGATTTTTGTGAGCGGATAAAGTCTGCTACCACTCCCGCCTGCCAAAAGTATGCCTTTCATGGAATTTGTCTTATTGCAGTTTTCTGTGTTCTTTACGCGTAAACAGAGGAATGAAACCGAAAAGATATGTTTTGACGCGATGAGGTGCTTTTGTTTTTCTGATTTTTATAAGAGGAATAAAACCGAATAAACGAATCTGAATGATGCGAACTTCCCTCAACAGATATTCTTGGTATGCTTGCGGATTTTCAACTTGCGCTAAAGCCCATAATGCGAGCGTTATCTGTTGCATTTTTCCTCGTTGAATACTTGACGTGTTGCCGGCATGATCCCGATAATGCAACAAAATCTCGCCAAGATTGTGAAATGAGGTATGCGAACTTAATCGACACCACAAAGCATAATCCTCGCAAGGAGAATACTTTTCTTCATATCTGATGCCCGTTTCATCCAAAATGGATTTTCGAATCATCGACGATGAGTGAACCACGGCGCAACCATCTTTCATTAAGGCCAGTTTTATGTCAGCATCTTCCGTGAAGTTGGGGATTACATGCTTGTTGCCCATATATTTCACTTTACTGCCAACTACGCCTACTTCCGGATGCTGCTCCATATAGGCAACTTCTTTTGCTAACCTTTCCGGCAATGAAACATCATCGTGATCAAAGATCGCCAAATAATCCCCTTTCGCCATGTCAATCAGCTTATTGCGACTTGCAGATATGCCAATGTTACGTTCATTTTTGCTGTATTTGATTCGACTATCGTTGTATGACAATACAATCTCTTCACGGGAATCCGGAGGAAAATCATCTAGGATAAGAAACTCAAAATCCGAAAATGTTTGATTAAGAATGCTTTCTATAGCTGTTCTTAAATATGTTTCCGGAGTTTTGTATACCGGCATTAAAACGGAAACTTTTGGCATGATGATATTTCTTATTGATTTTTAACGGAAATGAAGGAAGAGGAATTTTGCCGATTTTGAAGCGAAGTCTGTCGAGTCTGCAGGGGAGGAGATCATTTTTGCCTCAATTCATCCGAATTGTCGGTAACGTGATATTATATGTGTGCAGATGTGCTAGAGATTGTTTTTGTATACAATGTGCAATTTCTTCCCATACATCAGAATAGAAAATATGCGCATGCACTGGGCTCGGTTTCATGATTAATGACGGCATTCGGCTGTGTGTTAAGAAGACCTTCAGAGAGAGAGTTTATGGTACAGCGGATGTTTATCTAAAAAGTTGCAATAAGATGACAAGGACAATCCTACAGTTTTCGGAATGAGGTAGCAAGAATTATTTTCGGATGAAAACAATTTCATGAATGAAACGCAATGCTATATCATGCAATATATTTCATTTGTATGTCATGTTTTAATATAAATTAATTTTATCGATATTTCACTTACATGATTCCGAAAGCAGTGGGAACGGTGTGTGAGATGTCGATATATAGTTGGCTGCGTTTAGGAGAGAATACCGCGTAAATGACTATTAATAAATTAAGTATGCTGCTGCTAAATCGGCTGGTGTATTTGGGTGTAGTTATGCTTTGACAACCTGTGTTAATGCAACTTTTGCCCGATATGAGTATGAATGCCGAATATTCTTTTTTTAGGATTGTATGGTAAACGCGTGGGCGGAGAAGTTTCTTTTTTGAGCGTAGTATGTGACGAAGCTTTGTGTAAAAGTGTTTCGGTGTGGCACAAACGCTTGACTTCATCGGGGCGGGAGTGCATGCTTGCCGATGTCATGAGCGCAAATGGATACAAGATTGCTGTGCTGGCCGGTGACGGTATTGGACCGGAAGTGATGAAACAGGCACTGCGCGTGCTGGAAGCCGTGCAACAAAAGTATGGTTTTTCCGTGGAGCTTTGCGAAGAATATGTGGGCGGTGCGGGTATTGACCATGCCGGCAAAGCTTTGCCCGAAAAGACGTTGCGCACATGCGAAAGTTCCGATGCGATTTTGTTTGGTTCGGTGGGCGGTCCCAAGTGGGAAAATTTGCCGCCCGACGAACAGCCCGAACGCGGTGCGCTTTTGCCCTTGCGACGTCATTTCGGGCTTTATGCCAATTTGCGTCCTGGTATTTGCCTGCCTGCGTTGACCCACGCATCCCCTCTTAAAAAGGAGCTGATTCGGGATGGGTTTGACATTCTTTGTGTGCGCGAGCTGACGGGCGGTCTTTATTTCGGGCGTCCCCGTTTTCGTGAAATGCGTGATGGCGAAGATACGGCAGTGGATACGCTCGTATACAAAAAGAGTGAGATTGAACGCATTGCCCGCGTCGCGTTCGAGGCTGCCCGTAAACGCCGTAAATTGTTGACAAGTATAGATAAAGCAAACGTATTGGCAAGTTCTGTGATGTGGCGGGAAACAATTCGCGAAATTGCCTCCGAATATCCCGATGTCGCGGTGCGGCACATGTATGTGGACAATGCGGCCATGCAACTGGTACGCAATCCCGGACAATTCGACGTGCTTGTTACCGAAAATCTTTTTGGAGATATTCTTTCGGATGAAATGGCGATGATATGCGGTTCGATGGGGATGTTGCCCAGTGCCAGTTTATGTCGCAACACCGCAGGAAACGGCTTTTTCGGTTTGTACGAACCTTCCGGCGGTTCTGCGCCCGACATTGCGGGGCAGGGGATTGCCAACCCCATTGCTCAAATCTTGTCGCTGGCATTGATGTTGCGATACTCTTGCGGAGAAAACGAAGCGGCTGATTCCATCGAGCAGGCGGTACGGACGGTGATTGACAAGGGATACCGCACGGGTGATATCGCTTCCGAGGCGCCCGGTGAACTCCGTGTTGACACGACCGGCATGGGCGATGCCGTGATTGCCGCTCTTTGATGTGAGGTGTGAAGAAGAGATCATGAATGTACTCATCATCGGGCAGGGGCTTGCCGGAAGTGCGTTGGCGTGGCGATTGTTGCATCGCGGCGCATCGTGTCTGGTTGTTGACCGTCCGTTGAACGAGACCGCATCACGCGTGGCGGCGGGGTTGGTCAATCCGTTGACGGGGCGGAAAGTACGTCCTGAATGGCGGCAAAGCGAATGCTTGTCGGAAGCCGATGCGTATTATCGGGAAACAGAAGAAGAATTGGGCGGTGCGTGGTGGCAGCGCATCCCCATTTGGAGAGAGCTGGAAACTCCCGATCTGGAAGAAATGTGGCGTGAACGGCAAATTGCGCCTGATTCTTCGGCATTTGCGGGACCCATTCTTCCTTGGCCGCACGGGTGGCAGGGACGCGGTCATGCTGCCTACACGCGTGGCGGTGCCGTGTTGCATGCGGAGGTTCTCGTCAACGCTCAACGACGATGGTTGACGGAGCAGGGGGCTTTTGAAGAAGGTGAAGTTGCTCCTTCGGATATTGTGCGGCAGGATGCTGAGTTCGTATGGCGTGGGAAAAAATATGACCGCGTCGTATGGTGCATTGGGTATGAAACTGCAAAAACATTGAATCTCCCCGCGCTGGAAAGCCGACTTTCAAAAGGAACGATAGCGGATATTTCATTGCCTGATTTCGAATGGGACGCGGGCGTATTGCATTTTGGACATTGGCTTGTCAAACACGGCTCTGTTTGGCGTTTGGGCGCAACATACGAATGGGCATGGGAAAGCCCAAACGAAGCCGATACCCTAGCCGTTCATGAGCTTTTAACTGACCTCGCCTGTCGATATCGTGGGCGGGTTGAGGTGATCCGAGCCCGCTCTGCCGTGCGACCCATTATTCGTTACAGCCAGCCGGTGGCGGGTGCGTTGCCCGATTGCCCCGGCCAATACATCTTTTCCGGATTGGGCAGTCGCGGTGTGACGACAAGCCCGTGGGTATCCCGCCTCTTGGCGGACCATCTGCTGGACGGAACGCCGCTTCCCGAAGACGTTACCCCCGATCCGCTCTTTGCACGTTGGGCAAAACGCCATGCGTAAATGACACGTCATTGCGGCGTTTTATGGAAATAGGCGGGAGAGCTCCCGCGTTTTTACTCTTTATCCTAAGGTAAACTTTCCTTTTTTGTCGTTAATCTTTAAAAACTTGTTCTTGGTGCTTTCCAATTCTTGAGCAATTGTGCCGAAAATCTTTTCTATATCCTCTTCTGTGTATTCGTAGTTGCTTCTGTTGGAGCAATTCCCGAGTACCCGTAACGAATCGAGAACTTTATTTGTTCTCAATTCCGCACATCTGATAAAGCGTTCTCTTTTTGTTTCTGTTTCCATTTTAAATCTCCCGATTTTTCATGCTCAAGCCTATCTCGGAGGAATATGTTTGTCAATAGTAAGTTGTATATAATTTGCGATGTGCGGGGCTGAGTAAAACGTGATTTTCGGTATTTGCGGGATGAAGCCGCCGAAGCGGTTAAAAAGGGAATGGACAGCGCGGGAAAAAGAATGAGCATGGGGGAGAAAAAGCTCCGACCATGCTCAATGGGCATATTTGATGAAGAAAATCGCTTACTTGGTCAATCCGTCCGCCTTTGCTTGATTCCAATAGGCGTATTCCGAACGGTTGAAATCAACGTATTCCGGAGAAAGATCTGTAGTGTAGACTTCGTAGGCGAAGTTCCCGCGATTCAGATTGATTGCCACGGTGAAGGCATGCGCTTGTACCGCATCGCGCAAATTATCGGAAGGCGTGTCGGTCTGCATTCCTTTTCTGCAAGCGGGCAACCCCGCAATGTCGATGTCGATGCTGTCTTCGCGAACACGCGCTCCCGAGTAGCCAACGGCGTGAATGATACGTCCCCAGTTGGGATCGTTGCCGTTCCACGATGATTTGACAAGGGAGGATTTTGCCACGGCTTCTGCCACGAGGCGCGCTTCTTTTTCCGTGCGTCCGCCTTTTACTTCTACCGTGACGAATTTGGTGACGCGTTCGCCATCTTGCACAATGTGTTTTGCCAATTCCAGCATGACCTCTTGCACTGCGTCTGCAAACATTTGCCATTCGGGGGATTGCGCGTTCAGCGATACTCCCGATGCGCCGTTTGCCATGACCAGCACGGTATCATTGGTACTCATGTCGCCGTCGATGGTGATGCGATTGAAGGAATGTTGTACACAGCGGTGTACCAAGATATCCAAATCTTCCGCATCAACGGCGGCATCCGTTGTCAAGAAGCAGAACATGGTTGCCATGTTGGGCGAGATCATTCCGGCACCTTTGCAACAGGCACCGATGCGTACCGGCTTACCGTCTATTTCCAGCTCGACAGCCATCTCTTTTTCGCGTGTGTCCGAAGTCATGATGGCGCGCGCCACATCATGCCCTTTGTCCGGGGCAAGACCGTTTGCCAATTCAGGTAAGCGGGGAATGATGCGATTGACGGGCATGGGCAAGCCGATGACGCCGGTGGAACATACGCCCACCTCTTCGGGTTGAATTCCCAAGGATTCGGCAATTACCGCACATTCGCGTTTTGCGACGGCGATACCCGGTTTCCCCGTGCAGGCGTTGGCGTTGCCACTGTTTGCCACGATGGCGCGGATGTGGTGAGTGCGCACATGGCTTTCTGTGACCCGAACGCAGGCGGCACGCACGCGGTTTGTCGTAAACGTGCCTGCAGATGTGGTGGGATATTGAGAGAAAACAAGTGCTAAATCCAACCTTGTTGCAGTGGGTTTCTTAATTCCGCATGCAAGAGCATTGGCACAAAATCCCTGAGGTGCGGTTACGCCGCCGTCAATCGTTTTCATGGTCAAAAAATGTGTTTAATCGCCGTTGGTTACTCTGGCACATCCGCTCTCGAAAAACAAGCCCAAAGGAGCTTTCTTTTTGCTGAAATTCATTCGAAAAGACTTCAAAAATAATTTTCCTTGACGCAAACGCCCTCATCGGATAAAGTCACCCCCGCATTCCGCATGCGGGCGTCGTTCAATGGTAGGACGCGTGCTTCCCAAGCATGAGACGTGGGTTCGATTCCCATCGCCCGTACCAGATTTTTCGTGTCGCAAGCGTTTTTTCGATGACGGTTGCGATTTTTTGTCTCAACATCAATATTTGTGCTTGGCGTTCCTAGCTGTGGTCACGTTGGAATGTTGGTTAAGCGTGTTGACAAAAGGGACTGTGGGGCGTAAAGTTTCCCAACAGTTCGAATATGCCAATGAATACGCAATACGTTCTTCCTACTTACGGTCGTGCCCCTATTACCATTGTCGAGGGGAAAGGGTCTCTTGTGCGTGATGCCGAAGGGCGTGAATATGTGGATTTTGCCGCAGGTATTGCCACGTGCAGTTTGGGGCATTGTAATCCCGTGATTGTCGATGCTCTTTGTGCGCAAGCGCATAAGCTGATGCATTGTTCGAATCTCTATGGTATTGAACAGCAAGGATCGCTGGCAGAATTGCTGGTGACGCGTTGTTTCGGCTTCCCCGGTCGTGTATTCTTTTGCAACAGCGGGGCTGAGGCCAATGACGGCATTATCAAAGTCGCGCGTCGCTTTGGGCATCGTCGTCCGGCGGCAGACGGTACGCCGCGTTATGAGGTCATCACGTTTTTAAAGTCATTTCACGGACGCACACTCGGCTCGATGGCGGCAACAGGGCAAGACAAGATCAAGAAAGAGTTTGATCCCCTGTTGTGTGGGTTTAAACATGTGCCGTTCAATGATCTTGATGCTCTCAAGGCGGCGATCGGCAAAGAGACGGCAGCTATTATGTTGGAAGCCGTGCAGGGCGAGGGTGGCGTTAACCCTGTGACACCGGAATTTTTGCGTGCCGTTGCGCAACTTTGCAAAGAACACGATCTTCTTTTGATGATGGATGAAGTGCAGTGCGGGTTTGGTCGATGCGGTGCGATGTTCGGCTGGCAAGCAGTGGCCCCCGAAGTGCAACCGGATTGCGTATCGTGTGCCAAGGGGATCGGCGGGGGCTTCCCGATGGGGTGTTTCTTTGTGAACAACCGTGCTTACAATGACGAAGGCGCAGAGTTGTCATCGATCATGGGTGCGGGTTCTCACGGTTCGACATTCGGCGGGACGCCGTTGGCATGCGCTGTTGCCGAGGCAACGGTTCGTGAGATATTGCACCTTGATTTACCCGCCCGCGCCAACGAATTGGGAGCGGAGATTCGCCGTGAAGTCCTTAGCTGGAATCTTCCGATTATCGAGACGGTGCGTGGATTGGGCTTGTTGCTCGGCGTAGCTCTCAATACAGAATTGGTGCACAATCCGGAAGGCACAACGCCTGCATCGTACATCAGCAACCTCATGCGCGAACACGGTTTGCTCACTGTTCCTGCGGGACCAAACACCTTGCGTTTGATTCCCGCGCTCACTCTCCCGAAAGAGGTGATGCAACGCGGATTGGGTATTTTGCGCGAAACGTTCGCATCGCTCTCATAAACGAGGGTTTGTTGCGGCATCCCCCGTTCTGTATAAGTTAAACATCGTGCCGATGCGGGGGAGACAGGATAATCCCTTGTCATTGGGAATGGGGCATGCTACAGTTGCGGTATGGACAAATCTGCCGCTTACGATGTGGTCATAGGTCGTCTAGTACATAAATATCCGCAATGGAAACCCGAAGCATACGATTTTCTTCGGCGGGCGATGGATTTGGCAACAGACGTATTTGCTTCGAAACGTGAGAAGAAGCATCTTTCCGCGCAGGAGCTGTATTTGGGGTGCTGCATGCATGCACATGAAACGTATGGTCCGATGGCAAAGCTTGTGCTGTCATCGTGGGGGGTACATACGGCTTCGGATGTCGGTTCTTTGGTGTACAATCTGATTGCCGAGGGGGTTTTCAGCAAACAAAAAGAAGATCGCCGTGAAGAGTTTGATGAGCTCCCCGAGCTGGAAGGCTTGCTGGATGAACCATATACATTGACGATTGACGATATGGGGGAGTTGTTCGATGAAGATTCGGAGGAAACAGATACTACGGATGAATTCTTCATTGATGATGAGATGCCGCCTTCCCAAAAAACTTCGCACCGCAAAAAGAAATGAGTAACGAACCCGAATACGGAGATGCTCTCCGCCGTCCTGCCGAATGGGAACGTCAAGAGGCGGTATGGATCACATGGCCGCATCGTCGCGATCTTTGGCAAGGCGGGCTGGATCGCCTGATTGCCGATTACGCTGCGCTGACGCGCGTGCTGGGTGAAGAAGTCGAAGTGCGAATCAATGCCGCGTCTTCCTTGCATGATGACGTGCATCGGGTGTTGAATCGGGCAGGAGCGACCAATTATCGCTTGTACGATCATCCTGCGGATGACGTGTGGTGTCGGGATCACGGTCCTATCTTTGTTCAAAGAAGCAACGGGACATTACAAATTGCCGATTGGACGTTTAATGCGTGGGGTGGTAAGTTTTCTCCTTGGGATCATGATAATGCCATCCCCGCCCGCATATCGGAATCGTTGGATATGCCGATGCTTTCCTCATCGGTGATTCTCGAAGGCGGTGCGATTGAGGGGAATGGGACGGGGCTGGAGCTGACGACGGAAGCCGTTTTGCTGAACAAAAACCGCAATCCCGATATAACTAAGCGGGAAATCGAAGCGGAGATGCACCGTATGATGGGAACAAAAAGTGTGTTTTGGCTCGGGCGGGGCATCGAAGGGGATGATACGGACGGGCATATAGATGACATGGTTCGCTTCGTCAATCCCGAGACGGTTGTTTCCATTGCGGAGACAGATCCGCATTCCCCGCATTATCGTAATCTTGCGGAAAACAACGAACGCTTGCAAGATTTGCGCACACTTGAGGGGGCGCGGGTCGAGGTGATTCCGTTGCCGATGCCGAATCCCGTGACGGCAGAAAACTGGCGATTGGAACAATTGCCTGCCAGCTATGCCAATTTCCTGATTTGTAACGGAAGCGTGATTGTGCCTGTTTTCTGCCAACCCAAAGAAGATGACCGCGCATTGGGTATTTTGCGCGAATGTTTCCCCGGGAAGCGCGTGGTGGGGCTCGATGCGCGAAGGCTTGTCATTGAGGGGGGCGCAGTGCATTGCATTACGCAACAGCAACCCGCCGTAAGATGACGGAAGCTTTTCCACAACCTGACGAAGCCCTCAAAAATTATTTTGGCTTCGAGCGGCTTCGCCCCGGGCAAGATGCTGTGGTCGATGCCGTCATGCGGGGGGACGATGTGCTTGCCATTATGCCGACGGGCGGCGGAAAGTCGCTTTGCTATCAGTTGCCCGCACTGTGCCGCGAAGGGGTGACGCTGGTGGTCAGCCCATTGATCGCATTGATGAAAGATCAGGTGGATGCTTTGAATCAAAAGGGGATTCCCGCCACGATGATCAACAGTGCGCTTACCTCGGAAGAATATCGCGAACGTATGGATGGCTTAAAGCGTGGCGATTATCGCCTTGTCTATGTCGCTCCGGAGCGTTTCGGCAATGAAAATTTCATGGCTGCGATTCGGCGGCAAAAGGTGTCTCTCTTTGCTGTTGACGAGGCGCATTGCCTTTCCCAATGGGGACATGATTTTCGCCCCGATTATTTGCGCTTGGGGAATGCTCTCGACGCCTTGAACCGCCCGCAGACCATAGCTTTGACTGCTACTGCCACCGAACAGGTGCGAAGGGATATTTTGACGCATCTCCGATTGCGCGACCCGCAGGTGATCATTCGCGGGTTTGCCCGTGAAAATCTCTCGTTTCGCATAGTCCACTGCGATTCTCAAAAAGAAAAACTGCAACGTTTGCATCGCTTGATTTCCGAATGCCGAACGGGAATCATTTACTGTTCCACACGCAAGAAGGTTATGACCGTGTTTGATGATCTGCACGATTGCGGGATCAATGCCGTGGCATACCATGCGGGGCTTACGGATGCCGAACGAGAGTTTGCCCAAAACCGTTTTATTTCCGGAGAAGCTGATGTGGCGGTTGCCACCAATGCCTTCGGGATGGGAATAGACCGTGCCGATGTGAGGTTTGTGGCGCATTTTGAAATTCCCGGCAGCGTGGAAGCATATTATCAGGAAGCGGGTCGCGCCGGGCGAGATGGGTTGCCCTCGGTGTGCGAGTTGCTTTTTAACCATGCCGATCTCAAGACTCAGGAGTTTTTCTACGAAGGAGCCAACCCGCCCTATTCCCTGATTTTACAGCTCTACGCGCTGTTGAGACGCCATTGCCCATCCGATACGCATGAGCTGAGTCTCACCGTTGACGATATGGCAGAGATGCTGAACAACAAGAATGCGATGAGCATAAGTTCCGCGCTTTCCGTTCTTGTGCATGCCGGCGCTATCGAGCGGTTTGACGCCCCGGGGCATTCCGTGCGCGGTACGCGCGTGGTGAATCCCGCATGGCGCGGCGAAGATTTGTCTATCGATGCCGAATCGTTGCGGGAAAAAGCCCTGCGTGATCATGCCAAAATAGAAGCGGTGACCCGATATGCCTACAGTGACGGGTGCCGTCAGCAGTGGATTTTGAATTATTTTGGCGAAAATGGAAGCACCCCTTGCGGGAATTGCGATGTTTGCCGTGCCGATGACGGTGCGGGAGAATACAATGAAAAGCTTTCCGATGCGGATATGTTGACGCTGAAAAAAGCTCTCAGCGGGATTGCCCGTGCCTCGCGCCGCGAATCTGACGGCACGTGGACGGGGATTTTCGGCAAGACAAAAATTATGCAAATGTTGCGTGGTTCTCGCTCCTGCACCCAACCGTCATTGGTGAGGTTGAGTACGTTCGGTATATTGAAAGATATGTCCGAAGCCGCCATGAAAGCCCTGTTCGCTCAGATGAGAAAGGCAGGATTGCTTGCCACCACCGGAGAAGAATGGCCCTTGCTGACGTTGAGCAGACGCGGGATGCGCGTGATGCAGGGGAAGGAACCGGTATCTATCTCATCCGAAGGCTGGGGGAATGTGCGCTTTGTTTCGGGTGCGGGGTTGCCATCGGGCGACGTGACGCTCGGCGTCCCCGACGAAACGCTCTACAAAGCGTTGGTGGCTTTGCGTAAATCAATGTGCAACGAAACCGGTTTGCCCGCCTATCGCATTATTACGAATGATGCTCTGCGTGCGCTTGCAACACGAAAACCGCTGACACCCCAAGCGGCACTTTCCATCAAAGGAATTGGTCCGTACACCGCCGAAAAGTATCTCCCCGCATTTTTGGATTTGATCGCCGAATACGAAATGGGGGATGATTGAGCATGCCTGTTTAACGCCCTTTTTCCGAGAGGTGTAACTTGAGGATGCGGATGATTTCATTCGCCGTTTCGGAATCGTCCTGTACGCTGTGATCGTGGTGAACGATTTTTTCCGAATCGCTCCAATTGAGATGGCTTGACCAGTACGGTACGATGCCGTCCGAGCTGTGAAGAGGGTTTTCATCTCCTTGGTTGCCGATTACGGAATGCGTGGGTACGTTGCGCAGAGGAACGGAAGAAAGGTTTTTTATCGTGACGCTTTGAGGAGAAAGTTGATTGATGCTTGTCATATTATGTACAAAATTCTGCGGATTGACAAGGAACATATCCTCTTGGAAAGTGACGATTTTCAAGGCTTCCGTTGTCAATTGAACGGGAATTTTGATCAGCCATGAGCCGATAGCGGAAATCCAATTGTCGGCAAAGGGCGCACCGCGGTGCGGTGTGGCAAGATAGATGACGCGCTTCGGTTCTTGCAACGGTTTGAAATAAAGTGCACGATGTAAGTTGTCTTCGTTGTCTTGATTTGAGACAGTGACGTGTTTCTCTGCTTGTTGGGCTTTCATCAGTTCGCGTTCGCCTTCGGCAGAAAGAGTATCCTTCATCAGTTTCCATGGCTCTTTTGCCAAGCTGTATCGGGTGATCAGTCCGCCCATCGAGTGACCGAGCACCACCATCCTATCCCAATTTTTATTACGTTTGTGTGGGTCGAGTTCATGCCGAACTTTGGTGAGAGCTTCGCGGTATTGTTCTGCCGAGATGACCCACGGAATGCCCGTCGGATAACCGAAGTACCAAAATTGGTAATTTTTGCGAATTTCCGGATCTTGAACCAGCCGATTGACGAGTTTGGAAAACGTGTTGGGACTGGACATCAACCCGTGGGTCAGTACAACCGGTATCTTTTTCGGGTTGTACGGTTCATTGAATGACAACCCGTATACGTTGACGGCTTTCAGGGGGCGAAACAATCCGAGCAGACGCATGCTTTTCACATCCGTCATTTGCCAATAGAGTGCCAAGGGTGCCGAAAAATCTGCCGCCAACGGGTAGCGGTATCGTCCGATGGGGATGTCCTCGCGGCTCAAACGCGGGATGAGACACATTTTCGGCAATTGCTTGCTGTGCGGGTTTTTCGGGAAAACGAGAACGGCGGTCAGCGAATGAACGTTCCCTTTATCTCGCATGACGCGCACGGATTTCAAATCTTTGGCTTTATCCGCAGGCACCACCCCTGCCAGCGGGATACCCGGTCCGGTGACGGTGTAGCGGGTTTCCAGATCGTCAAGATCAATATCCGCACATGGTACCAAATCTTCGTAGGCTTGCAGAATGTTGGGGTCGAGCTCATCGTTGTGCGCCAGCTCAAAACCGTATTTTTTGGCACTGAAACGGTGCGATGGTTTTCCGAAATGATCGTAGCGGATTCTTCGAACCAGCAGGTCGAGAGCCTGGTTGTATTTTGTCATGGCTTTCATCAGATCGTCCTGCTTGGCGGGATTTGCCATAATGTACCATTGTTCGCGGATTTGGGCGAGAAGCTCGGCATCGGAAACCTGCTCGCGTGTAATGCGCGGCAACTCGGGTGACGGAATGGGCGTGGTGACACAACTTGTCACACAGACAATGACGGTCAGCGCAAAACAACGGATGACTGTAAATAAGAGAGATACTTTTCTCATAAAGCGATGGAGAACACCGCTCACCTTATCACGCACAATGTCATCAATCAATACGCAATTGTGACAAAGCCTCCGCTTGACGCCCGCCTGTAATGTCTGTACCCTTGCATGAACATGAAATTTGTTTCTTGGAATGTCAACGGTCTTCGTGCCGCTTTCAAAAAAGATTTGGCGGCATCGATGGATGCGCTCGATCCTGATTTTCTGTGCTTGCAGGAAGTCAAAGCCCGCCCCGAACAGGTGGATGAGCTGTGGCTTTCCCGATGGCAACACATGTTGTGGAATCCTGCCGAACGCCCCGGATACTCCGGTGTGCTGACGCTTTCCAAACATGCCCCGCTGTCAACGTCCCTTGGTATCGGTATGCCGGAACACGATACGGAAGGACGCGTTTGCACCATGGAGTTTGATGATTTTTGGTTGGTGAATTGTTATACGCCCAATTCCAAAGACGGCTTGGCACGCTTACCTTACCGCCGCGAATGGAACGAGGCTTTCCGTCAATACGTTGTGGGGCTTGCCGAAAAGAAACCCGTTATTTTTTGCGGCGATTTGAATGTTGCCCACGAGGAAATAGACCTTGCCCGCCCGAAAGACAATCATTTTTCGGCAGGTTTTTCGGATGAAGAACGGGCGGACTTTTCCGCCTTGTTGCAAAGCGGCTTTGTCGATACGTTTCGTGTACTTCATCCCGATGTGCGCGATGCCTACAGCTGGTGGTCGTTTCGTGGTGGCGCACGTGCCAGAAACGTCGGGTGGCGCATCGATTATTTTTGCGTCTCACCGTCTCTGTTGCCTCGTTTGAAATGTGCCGATATCCATCCGCAGATCATTGGGTCGGATCACTGCCCCGTCTCTGTGGATTTGGCTTAAATTTGATACAGTTTTTCGCATTTTCGGCTCATGTAACGCAAATGTAACACTTGTACCCTGCATTTTAACTCGCAATGGAGCGAAATTTGATGTAGTTTCATGGGCACAAAACAAAGCTTCATATACCATGGCAATTCATATTAACATGTCCGAAGAAGCGGAAGTCGAACTGAAAAAGGCTTCCCTTCGTAATCGCTTGAGTGCGTTTGGCGTGTGCCTTGCGTGCATGACGTTGGGAGCATTGGCTCTCTATTTTACCGTCATTGCGCTCGAGGTTCCCAGCCAAGCCTCATTCATTCCGTATATCCCGCCGGCAGACGATGCCCCGCCCACCAATGCTCCTACAGTGAAGCAGTTGACGGCACGCGCTTCATCGCCTTCCAGCTCTGTGGCTCCCAACGTTATCGTTTCGTCTGCCCCTTCGGCCGTGGCCATGGCAGATGTGGACGTGCCTGTTGCCGATGCGGATTTCGGCATCAGCAACGATATTGATCTGGGGATGGGTGCCGGCTTGGGCGATGGTCTCGGGGAAGGTGGAACCGGGCTCGGCACAACAGCGGGTGGCGGCTCTGCGCTCGAAGGTGTTTTCTTTGACTTGAAGCAAACGCCCGCGCCCAACTATGCTCGGACATCATGCACCAGTCCGGATAAGATTGTTGAGGTTCTTTACAAGCTCACGAAAGTTCGGGGTAGTTCTCCGTGGGCGCAGTCGCCAGAACTTTCCAAGTTTTTCAAATCGCCCACCAAATTGTATGCTTCTGTCTTCTTGCTTCCTTCATGCAGTGCGGATTACGCTCCCGTGGCGTATCAATGCGAAGGACAGGTGAAACCGAAAGGATGGGTTGCTATTTACAGAGGCAAGGTCAAAGCACCCAAGAGCGGGACCTTCCGCTTCGTGGGAACGGGTGACGATACGCTGATTGTACGCTTTAACAACAAAGTCGTATTGGAAAGCGGATGGTCTATCCCTTCCGAATACCCCACCTACAAGGGGGCTTGCCATGTCCTCGGCGGTCTCCAAGGTGGTCAGCAGCAGAAAAATTATCATCAATCTCTCATTTCGCGAGCCAAAGATCCCGTAACATTTTACACCTATCCCGAAATTCCGAAATGGAACAGGGAATTGGGCGGGTTGAAAGCCGGAGATACCTTTGAAGTAAAAGAAGGCAAAACCTATCCGATCGAAATCCTCATTTCGGAAATCCCCGGCGGCTTTTTCGGTTTCGCCCTGATGATTGAAGATTTGACAGATCCGAATGCAAAGAAGGCATCCAACGGCAAACCTCTCCTGCAGATTTTCCGTACCAACTTCAATACCCCGACCAAAGCGGAATTGGAAAGTCAGCTCGGAAAATATAAGGGGGGTGAACTTGAAATCCCGCCGTATGATCCGGACAGTTTGATTTGGGTAGCTGTTCCCTAAGCGATCATTTTTGATTGGAAAAGATTTGAGGAAGGAGAGGATGCCATGTGTCCTCTCCTTCTTGCTTTATGAACTTTTTTATCTGCACAGGGGGTAAAAGACACTTCGTTTACCGTTTGAACTGGACAGCGGATGGGGTGTTGAGCTAGACTGCACCGTACATTTTATTTTCTTATGTTGGAAGCACGCAACATTTCATACGAAATACAAGGAGACGAAGGCCCCGTCTTTTTGCTGAACAAGGTGAATTTTTGTATACCCAAGGGGCATTTTACGGCGATTGTGGGACCGTCAGGGTGTGGGAAAACCACGCTGTTGAAAACCATTGCCGGTATTATTGAAGAGACGGAAGGTTCATTTATCTGGGAAAATCGCAATTTGGCAGAAGATGGGGATTTTGAACCGGGAGAAATCGGCTATGTGCCTCAATTCAGTATTGCTTATGATGAATTGACGGTTGAAGAAAGTGTGGAATATGCCGCCCGTTTGCGCGTCAAAACAGATTCGGAAGACGAAATTAACGACATCATTGATCGCGTTTTGGAAGAAACCGGTTTGTCGGATATTGCCGATCGGCGCGTGAAAATCCTTTCGGGCGGTCAAAAACGTCGCCTCGCTTTGGCGATGGAGCTGGTTTCTTCCCCGAAATTGCTTCTCTGTGATGAGGTGACCTCGGGGCTGGATCCCCGCTCGGAACGCGAAATTGTGGAGTTGCTCTACAACCTCTCTCAAAAAGAGGGGCGCATTGTCATTTCCGTGACGCACAGCTTGGCGATGATGGAATTGTACGATTCCGTCTTGGTGATGAACAAAGGCTGTGTGGCGTTTCACGGATCCCCCGGTACGATGTGCCACTATTTCGGCGTGAGCGATTTGGAAGAGGTATATCCTCGCCTCGCATGCAGAAACAGCGAAGAATGGCGCGAATCGTGGAGTAAGCATCGCGGTTCGTACTATGAGAGGCTGGAACGCAACCATATTGAAAAGTTTACGCTTCTCGGGCAACGCCCGCCGGATGACACGCCCTCCAATGTACGGGAGGATGAGGAAAATGATGAGGAAGAGATGCCAACGCCTGGATTTTGGACGCAGTTTTCTGTGCTGCTGAATCGGCGTTTCAAGGTCATGTCTCGAGATCGGGGACAGCTCTTGTTGCAAGTGGCGATGATCTTGATCTTTCCCATTATAGTGGCTCTTTTTGCCGACAAGGGTAACGAACAGTTACAACAATTGACGCAAAGCCGCAGTGCGGATTTGACGGAAGAAATCCAACAACAGCAAGATGTGGCGTCAGCCCGCGCAAAAGTCGGTTCTGCCGTGTCGGGGCTGATCATGTTTGAAGTGATCTTGCTGGGGCTGATGGGTTCCAACAATTCGGCTCGGGAAATAGCCGGCGAACGTCATATTGTGGAAAAAGAACGATTTGCGGGCGTTTCATCGGGGGCGTACTTGGCGAGTAAAGGTGTCTATTTGGCAATTTTGCTGTTGGTGCAATCTGTGTGGATGTACCTATTTGTACAGCAATTTTGGCATTTCAGAGGGGATTCTCTCGTTCATTTGCAATTCCTGATCGGGGCCAATGCGGCGATGACCGCCGTTTGTTTGGGGATTTCTGCCAATGCGCGAACGGCGGATCAGGCATCCTTGTTAAGCATTTATCTCGTGGGCTTTCAATTGCCTCTTTCCGGGGCGATTTTGGCGTTGCCGCAGGCGATGGAAAGCATCATTCAACCTTTCATTTCTGCCTATTGGGCATGGTCGGGCAGTATTATGGGAGGCTTGGAGCCGGAAGTGTTGAAGGCGGTCAATTCTATTGCTGCCACCACATTTAAGGCACCGACTCTGTGTTCTGTTGTCTTGACGGCGCATGTGGTTGTTGGTATTCTTTTGGCGTGGATCGGTCTCAAACGATCCCAGGCACAGTAATGATTTTTTAAATATGGCTCGCAGACGTTCCGCAAAGAAAAAAAGGTCCATCACGTCTTCTAAGTCGTTGTCACCTGCCACAGTGCGCCTGATTGTCGGATGTGCCGTTCCGGTGCTTGCCGTGCTGGCTGTGGTTCAATTTATGTCCCCCGATAAGGAAAACGTTGTTCTTAAACCGGAATCGTTCAACATCGAGAGCTATCGGCGGGATGGTTCGCGCTTTGCCACTCCGGGCAACACTTATGTGATTCAAGCCAAGGTGGAAAATATTGACAGCAGGGGCAACGATAAAATCATTACCGTATCTCTGCCCCATCAGAAGGGGGATAGAGATGATCGCCTTCCCCTCTTGATGAAAAAGAGCATCGCCAACGATGTCAATGTAACCCGAGGGGACACCTTTTTATTTGAAATAACCTGCCTCAACGGTCAGAACGCGCAAGGCGAAGCCGTGAAGGGCATGCTTTTGGTCAATCGCGTACAATCCGTCCAATGAAATCGCAGCTGTTTCTACTCGCCGTTGTTTCTCTGCTCTTCATGCCCGTTTGGGCGCAGGCGCCGTATACCGCCCCTGCCCGGTCGGGTGACGTTTCGAATGCATCTGCTTCATCTTCGGGCGTGCAGGGGAACGGAGCTTCGCCACAGAGTGAAATGACCCTGTTCGGGCACAGTGTGCCGTTTATGGATCCGTCCAACAATACTGTGCATTACCAAGGGTTGACGTTTGATCTTGCCAACAACGGGCTGGTGCGCGCCCGTTTTGAAAAGTATCTGAACACTCCGCCCGATCAGGATACCGATTACAACGAATACCGCAAGTTGATTGATCGCATCATGCGTGAAGCACGAAAAAGTCGCGGTTTTGACGGTTCGACGTTGGTTTCGATCGGCAAGATGCTCTATCAAGCTACGGAATACGAAACGGACGGCGATCAGAGTGGTGCGCTCGCCAATGCCATTGTCAATATCGTATACGCCAATCGCAGTATTTCCAAACGCCAAGAGCAAAATCGGGAATTCGACAAGCAGATAGAACAGCTCGCTCGCATCCGCAACCGCCAGAATAATCAAAACACGAACAGGCGGTTCTCATCGGATAAAAAGGTGACCGGTGTCCCGCGATCCAATGAATTGGCCATTGCGCACAGCGTGAAGAAAGAAGGTGTTCTTGAAGGGATCAAAACAAAAAACGAAGTTGCCAATGAAGCGACCTTGCTTGCCGCTAAAACGCAGTATCAGGTGTTGCTCCTCAATATGTTTGTGCAGAGAAGGTTCGACCATGTTGTGATCGGAGCGCGCGTCTACAAACACCTTTTCCGTGACGGCGATACAAAACTGCATATCAAAGAAAATTCCGACCTCGGGAAAATGCTGAGCGAATCGTTGGGGGTGTCTCCTACCGTGACGGTGATTGACAGCATGGCCAGTAATGCACGCAAAGATGTAGATGCATCGGTCGAAACGATCAAATATCTGATTTCCCAAAACAAATTGGGCGAGGCAACCGAAAGAATGGCAGAGGCGTTTGCCCTCGGCGAATTTATGCAGAGCGTGGTGACCATGCCGATGGAAGTGAAACAACGCATTGCCGAATACTGGCAATGTCGCAAAAATTTGCTGTCAGCCGTCAACAGTCGTGATTATGGCAAAGCGGAATCCATCGTACAACGCATGCGCGAAATGGATCCTACGTTCGATGACAGTTTGCCGATGAGCTATATCATGGCACAGAAAAATGCCAGTGACCTTGCTTTGCGCAATGCGGCAAAAGCATTGGTGGCAGGCGATGACGAAAAATTTAACGAAGAAATAGCCAATGCCGCCACCATCTGGCCCCGCAATCCGAACATCGAGAAGAGTAAGAAGCAACTGGAAGAATACGACAAGCAAGATTCCGTAAAAACGGATTTCCGCAATCTGATCGCCCAGAAAAATTATCGCTTCATTGCCGCCAATCAGAAAAAATACGCTATGGCTGTTTTTAATGATCAAGAGCTATACCCTCAGCTTGAAACGGCGTTGACCACTGTGGCAGAAATCGATAAAACGATCGAAGCTGTACGGGAAGTCATGGAAAAAGATACCACTTTCGGCGTTTATATGGCATACGAACGCTTGAAGAAGATGATGACAAGCAGCGAAGATTTTGCTTCCGACCGTGAATTACAGAAAATCGATCACGAGGTGACGCTCAAAGTTCCGCGTTTTCATGCGGCTCTCGAAGACGCTGCCAAACGCGAAGAGGATCGCGAATTCGGATCGGCATTAGCTTCGTACATGAAGGCGCAGGCTCTGTATCCCGCTTCAGATCGGGCGCAAGAGGGTATTCGCCGCATTACGGATATCGTTCTTTCTGCCGAATACCCCGGTTTTCACAGAGAGAAAGAGAAATAAGCTTGCAGAGCAGAATACCGCCTTGTATAGTAAAGGGCGAAATAAAAGGTTTCCGTAGAGAAATCGAAATTTTTCAGAATAATATGAAAACACTTATCACCAACGCACATGTTATCTCTCCGGGCATCGATTTGATCGGAGCATCGGTGTTGATCGATGGGAAGAAGATCGTTTCCGTGCTTTCGGATGGCGAGGCAGAACCCGCCGCTGATGTGGTCATCGATGCCCAAGGGCAAATGCTGATGCCGGGCTTTATCGACATTCACAGTCACGGCGCAGGCGGTTGCGATACCTGTGATGCTACGATGGAAAGCATTCGTACCATCGCAGAATGCAAAATGAAAGAAGGCGTGACCACATGGCTTCCTACCACGCTGACCTTGGGTAACGATACCCTGCAAAGCGTTTGCCGCGTGGTGGCAGAATACCGTGCCGAGCGCACCTTTGCCAAAACTCCCGGTATACACCTTGAAGGACCCTACATTAACCCCAAATGTTGCGGTGCGCAAAATCCGAAATTTGTACGTAAGGCAGATTTTGACGAGGTGTCCGCACTCAACGAAATTGCGCCCATCCTTCTTGTAACAGTTGCCCCCGAAATGGACGGATGCGTTGAATTTATCGAAAAGGCAACGGCTGCGGGCATCACCTGTTCAGCCGGTCACAGCGGTGCTTCCCATGCTGATTTTGAAAAAGCCAAAGCCGCAGGGTTGAAACACCTTACGCACTTCTGCAACCAAATGTCCCCCTTGCATCATCGTGAAATCGGTCTTGTGGGTTCGGGGTTCTTGGACAACGACATCAAGATCGAAATCATTTGCGACACCATTCACCTTTGCCGCGATATGCTTGAGCTGACATTCACCTCTAAGCCGGCAGAGCAAATGATGATGATTACCGATTCGCTGGCATGTTCGTGGATGCCGGACGGTCCCGGTCAATTGGGCGGGTTGCCCATCATCGTGAAGGACGGCGTGGCCCGCTTGGCAGAATCCGGCAACTTGGCGGGTAGCACCTTGCGCTATGCGCATGGTCTGAAGAACGTTTATGAAATCACGGGCATTGCCCTTTGCGAGCTGGTGAAAGCCACGTCGTGGAACCAAGCTCAATCGCTCGGTTTGTATGATCTCGGCAAAATCGCCCCGGGCTTCACGGCAGACCTCGTTCTGCTCGATGAAAACTTCGATACGCTTCGGGTCTTCATCGACGGTGAGCTGACTTGGGAACGCGAATAATCGCCTGTCCCACAAAATTTTATCCATTCATCCTCTGCCATGATCGCTTCGGGAAACATCCGCATTTCGCCGCTGGCGGGCAAGCTTTGTTGCCGTCTGGGCATTGATCCGCATTCCCTCGTGGGGACGGGACCGCGTGGGCGGATCATGGCAGAGGATGTCCGACATCCGGCGGCGGCTCCGCACAAAGCGGGGGAAAGCTGTCTGCCGGTGCCGCACCTCGATCCTGATGACCAAGAGGGCGAATATGCCGTTTTCCGTTTTTCGGCAGATATGGCACAACTGGCGGCGATGAGTACGCCTATTGCTGTCCAATGCGAACGCCTGACGGGCAACCGCTATTCTCTCTTCGATTACATTGCCCGTGCTGTCGTCAAGGCGGCAACCTCGTTTGGCTCTCTCGGCGGTCAAGACAAAGAGGTTCATCTTCAGCTGGTCGAAAACAACGGACAATTGAAAATCGACATTCCCAACGCCGCTCACAAATCCGTTCGTCGGCTCGCCTCAGAGGCTCGAGAGCCGATCGCTCCTTCGCCTGCTTCCGTGCCCGATGCGATTCTTTGTGATGCCGGGACGCCCGATGCGCATTTGGTTTCATTGCTTGCCGCTTCTCCCACCGTGTTGGTTTCTTTGGGGGGAACATCGCCCAAGGTCGGCATCGAATGCGGGAAACCCGTCTCAAAATTGATTTTACCGCTCACCTTGTATTGTCGGCACACAGATGACGATGCCTTTATTCCCGGTCGCATCGCCATGGAGCTGAAAACCCTCCTCCAAAACCCCGTTGTCCTCCTCTTGATGAAATGAGTTTAATGGGGCGGCGGGAATTGCCGGTCCGTCTCTGCACCTGCGGGGTAAAGTAAAAATTTTTTGGATCGCTCTGTTTTTATTTTGGGGTGTCTCACGCGCTGTGCGTTGCAAAACAGTTTGAAAATAACCAATTTTTCGCTTGAACGAAAAATTAAATCTTAGTTCTTCATTGAGCAAAACGCCATGTTACATCTACGCCCCCGTTTCGCATTGTGTGCCGGAGGCTCTTCCTATAAAATTCTCCTACGCAGGGAAAAGGAGCGAAATGAATAATCCTTCATTTACGGCTCTTCATTGAATTCTCCTTCTTCATCAAAAAAAGTCCCCCACCACTCGGTGGGGGACAATAATTATATCTAACAAATAATGTATATATAGCGGGGACGTTTCACAACGTTCCGTGTCTGCTAACTACCAAAAATAGGGGTGACTGTCAAGGTAATAAATAAAAAATAAGAAAATGCAAAAAACGGAATGATTAATGCTTCGCTGCTTTATGATTATAAATTCCCCCCACCTGCTTGAGAGTACTTCACAATTCCTCATGATAAAAAAGCCTCCCTCTTAGCAGAGGGAGGCCAAAAAACAAGAAAAAATAAACTACTAATTAAAACCAATTTTATATTGGTACGTTTCACAACGTTCCGTGGAACGGAGACTAGCAAAAAAGGAGCATCCAGTCAAGGGGAAAAAACATAAAAAAGCATTTTTTGTATCCGTTCGGGGGAAAGGATTCTTCCGATGCATGGAAAAGAAATAAAGCTTTTAAAACAGGCGTACCGATGGTAGGATGACGCCACATGAATCAGGAACTTTTACAGAAAGCCGCCAACCAAGCACGAGGACTTGCCATGGATGCCATATGCGATTGTTCATCGGGGCATTTGGGGTTGCCGTTGGGCTGTGCCGAAATTGGCGCGGCACTGTTTGGTGGGGTCTTGCGGGTAAATCCGTCAGAACCGCGCTGGTTGAACCGAGATCGTTTTATCTTGTCGGCGGGTCACGGTTCGATGTTCCTGTATGCGTGGTTGCATATGGCAGGCTTTGATCTTTCGGCGGAAGAAGTACGTTCTTTCCGCAAAAAAGGATCGAAAACGCCCGGGCATCCCGAATTCGGCGTCACGCCGGGGGTAGAATGCACAACGGGACCGCTGGGGCAGGGCGTTGCCAATGCCGTCGGTTTTGCCATATCTGCCAAGCGGGCGGCGGCAGTCTACAATGCGCCCGGTCATGAAATTTTCGATTCGAGGGTATTCTGTCTTGCAGGGGATGGCTGTTTGGAAGAAGGTATTGCGCGTGAAGCGGCATCGCTGGCGGCAGTACTTCGCCTCGACAACCTGATTCTCATATACGACAGCAACGACGTGACGCTTGATGCTCCCCTCTCTGTTTCGCAAAAGGATGATATGGCGGCTCTCTTTGCCGCCATGGGATGGGATACCGTCACCGTAGACGGGCATGACATTGCCCTGCTCACCGAAACGCTGAACCGCCTGCGCGGTGAAACGAACGGTCGCCCGAAGCTCGTCATTGCCAAGACCGTGATCGCCCGAGGGATTGCCGAGGTGGAAGGCACACCAAAGGGACACGGTGAAGGCGGTGCCAAGTATTGGGAAGCCGCTCACGCCCGTTGGGGTATCCCTGCGGGAGAAAAATATTACGTTTCGGAAGATGTGCGTACGGCATTTGCTGCTTTGAAGAGCGAACGCGAACGCGCCGCTGCGGAATGGCATGCGCGTTACGATGCTTGGCGCGTCGCTTGTCCGGACAAAGCCGCTCGGCTCGATGCCGGCATGAAGGCATGTTGCGAGGGTATCCCTGCCACGCTGACAAACGCGGAAATCCCCGCTTTCTCCTCCGATTATGCTGATGCTACGCGCTCTGCGGGTTCGGTGGTAATCAATGCGGTGGCACAGGCAAACCCTTGCCTCGTGACCTCCAGCGCAGATTTGTACGGCTCAAACAAGAACTACATCAAAGACGGCGGCGATTTTGGTGCGGACAATCGTGCGGGGCGCAACCTGTGGTGTGGCATTCGCGAACATGCCATGGGGGCTGTTTGTAACGGGATCGCCTACGACGGCTTGTTCCGTCCGACTGCCGCAACGTTCTGCGTTTTTGTGGATTACATGCGCGGCTCGATCCGTGTGGCGGCTCTTGCGGAGCTTCCCGTTACCTACATTTTGACGCATGATTCCGTGGCGGTGGGCGAAGACGGGCCAACACATCAGCCCGTGGAAACCGTGGCGGGCTTGCGCACCATGCCCAACCTCGATGTGATTCGCCCTGCCGATCCCGAAGAAACCGCCGGTGCATGGATGGCGGCGATGGAACGCGTTAGCGGTCCCACTGCGTTGATCTTGACGCGCCAAAAGGTACGTACACTTCATGAAATCCCCGTTAACATTCGCCGCGAAGGCGTGTTGAAGGGCGGGTACATCGCCCGGCGTGAGGTCGGTGCGCTGAAGCTCATCGTGATGGCTGCCGGTTCAGAGCTTGCCGTTGCTTTGGAAGCGGCGGAAAAATTGGGTGACGGCGTCCGCGTGGTTTCGATGCCGAGCTTTTACCGCTTCGATCGCCAGAGTGCGGAATACCGCGAAAGCGTGTTGCCGTCGTCTTGTACGAAGCGTATTTCCGTAGAGGCGGGTATCACCGCTCCATGGGCGAAATATGTTGGCTTGCAGGGGTGTTCGATCGGTATTGATTCCTTCGGCTTCTCCGCTCCCGGCGATCAGGTCATGCGCGAGCTGGGTATTACGGCAGATGCCGTTGTCGCGGCAGCTCAATAAAAAATGGCGGCACAACGTGCCGCCGTCAGCTCTTTAAGCGTTTCTTCCGAAAAACTTGGGCGGAAACGCTTCTTTTTTAGGCGGGCGGGTAACTGCGATGCCCGAAGATAGCAGAACCCACGCGCACGATGGTTGCCCCTTCCTCCACGGCAATTTCAAAATCGTGGCTCATCCCCATGGAAAGCTCGGGCAGGGGGAGCGGTCCGTGCTCGCGCAATTCGTCTGCCAGCATGCGCAGAGTGCGAAAGGCAGGGCGGGCGTCTTCCGGGTTTTCCGTCGGCGCTGGGATTGTCATCAACCCTCGAATATCCAGATGCGGCAGGGCGGTTAGGTTATCCCACTCGGTGCGCAACTCTTGCGGAGAGAACCCGTGCTTGTTTTCCTCGCCGTCCACGTTGACTTCTATGAGAATACGCGCTGTGATGGTCAGCTCTCTCGCAATGCGTGAAATCGTCTCAGCCAAGCGCACGGAGTCTACCGCCTGAATCAGCGCAAAACCTTGTTGCAAGGCCTTGCGTACCTTGTTTCGCTGGAGTGGACCGATCAGGTGCCATTCGAGATGCGACGGCAACAAGGGCATTTTCCCCATCGCTTCTTGCAAGCGGTTTTCTCCGAACGCGGTTTGCCCGGCATCGGCTGCTTCTGCCACATCGGCGGCGGGAAATGTCTTGCTGACGGCGAGCAGCTTGGCGGAGCCGGGTTGCCTGCCGCTGCGGCATTCGGCGGCGGCGATGCGTTGTTTGATTGCCTGCAATTTCGTGCGGACGGAGATTGTCATCGGGTACAGTGTAGCCCTCTTGCTCCTTTCTGTCAATCTTGCGAAGTGGGGATTGGGCTTTACCACAGCCCTTTCAAGCCAAAATACAGGGCAGTTGCCGCCAAAATCAAATTGGCAACGGCATGCATCGCAACGGTTGCCCCGATGCTTTTGGTGTGTACGGTCAGCCACCAAGCCAGCGTTCCGTAGACAAAAGCCGCCACATAGTCTGCCGGCGGGTGGATCAGCATAAAGCACAGCGTCGTGCCACCCCATGAAACTAGACTTGGCGTTCCGATTGCGACCCGTTGCGGGTGATCGCGATCAATGAGAAAGCGCATCAAAAAACCCCGCCAAAAAAGCTCTTCCGCGCAGGAAACGACGATCACGGCACGCACGATACGCAGGGTATAACTGATTACAATCGCTACCGTTGCATCGCTTCCAAAGGCGGCGGGAGGGTCAAAGCCCGCATCCCGCAACTCCGGTCGTGCCAATGCGCAATCCGGGGCGAAGATTGTGCAATAGGCGGGGATCAACCAAAAGACGATGCCCGCTATGCCAAACGCTATGCCCTGCAACAGGTTGTGGTGGGTTATATTCCATGTGGCACGATGGCGAATACGCCATATGCACCACCCTGCCGCCAGCGTTTGCAACGGGTAAATCAATTGCTCGGGGGCGCGTTGCCACCATGCGGCAGAGGGGTGATCCCACTTGAACAGCGGTTCCCCAAGCTGCAACAACAACGTAAATGCCAAAAAAACGGCAAAAGGCAGTACATAAACGGCATACATCTCCTTTTCTCCTGTGCGGAGAGAGGGGGCGGTTGCGTTTGCTTTCACCGTCATGGTTGCAAGTGTGCCGATAGGCTGCGGGCTTATTTGTTTTCGTGGGTCAGCTGTTCCGTAAAGCGTTCCATGCGGTCGCATGCTTCGCGGATCAGCTCAAACGCCGTGGCGTAGCAACAGCGCAGGTAGCCTTCGCCCGCTGTTCCGAATGCCGTCCCGGGGACGGCTGCCACTTGGTGTTCCATCAACAGGCGTTTGGCAAACTCTGCGCTCGAAAGCCCAAAGCGGGTCACTGATGGGAAGATATAAAATGCGCCGCCCGGCAGGTGGCAATCAAGCCCCATATCGTTCATGCGTTTCACGATGTAATCGCGGCGTGTGCGATAGCTTTCCCGCATTTGCAACATGGCGGGCGTCCCGTTTTCCAGTGCCTCGATGGCGGCTTCCTGAGAGGTGATCGGGGCGCACAAGATCCCATATTGATGGATCTTCATCATCGCGGAAATCAGAGGTTCCGGTCCACAGGCATAGCCCAGCCGAAACCCCGTCATTGCAAATGCCTTCGAAAAGCCGTGCAACAGCAGGGTACGCTCTTTCATCCCCGGCATCGAGGCGATGCTCGTGTGCGGGATGCCGTCATAGCGCAACTCGCTGTAGATTTCATCCGTGAGTACAATCAGGTTGTGTTTCACGCAGATGCGGGCAATGGCTTCCAGCGTTTCTTTTGGAGCGACAGATCCCGTGGGGTTCGTCGGGAAGTTTAGCATGAGGATCTTGGTGCGCGGCGTGATGGCGGCTTCCAGCGCGGCAGGGTTGATGGCAAAGAGGTCTTCCTTGGTTGTCACCACGGATTTTGCCGTGCCGTATGCCATTTCCACGCTTGGGGCATACGATACGTAGCACGGTTCGTGGTACAACACCTCATCCCCGGGGTTTAGCAGAGCGCGTAATGCCAGATCAATGGCTTCGCTCACACCCACCGTCACCAATATTTCGTTCCTCGGGTTGTACGAGACGTGAAAGAAGCTTTCCACATATTCGGCAATCTTGCGCCGCAGAGATTCCAACCCATAGTTGGACGTGTATGTGGTATGCCCACGTTCTAAGGAGTAAATGGCGGCTTCGCGGATGTTCCACGGCGTGACGAAGTCCGGTTCGCCGACCCCCAGCGATATGATATCGGAACGCCCAACGACAAGATCGAAGAACTCGCGGATGCCCGAGCGGGGGATGCCCGCCACTTGTTTCGATATAAGCTTGGTCCAATCCATGGCGGTGAATTACGGGGTAACGCTCAGCCGTTCGTGTGCAGAAGGCGATTCAAACAAAAGTCCGTTCTTTTTATACGTTTTGAGACGGAAATGCGTTGCGGTGGAAAGCACACCTTCCATCGTTGAAAGCTTTTCGGCGACAAATCGCGCCACATCCATTAGCGTTTCGCCGTCCACCTGCACCAGCAGATCAAATCCTCCGCTTGCCAGATAGCACGATGCCACGGCATCAAAACGCGCGATGCGGGCGGCGATGCGGTCAAACCCGCCGTCGCGTTCGGGCGTCAGCTTGACTTCGATGAAAGCGGATACGCCAACTTCCTGATCATCGTTTGTCACGGCTTGGTAGCCGACAATGCGTCCGCGGGCTTCCAGCTCTGCGCGACGGGCGGCAACGGCTTCGCAGCTCAGACCCAGGCGTTCGGCAATTTCCGCATCGCTCAGGCGCGCGTCCGTTTCCAACAATTTCAGAAGTGCATCTTGTGTCATGGATACGCGCTGATTTTCCCGCATTCCTGCGTCATAGTCAACACCAAAAGAAGCCCTGCCGTCCTATGCGCGGAAGAATCGCTTTGTGAGGGACGCCCGCCCGTGCCTTTACCGGACGAAAAGTGAACAGGCGAATAGAGCGAGAGCGACGGAAAAAAGGGCATCGATTGCGCGGATGCGCCGTATGTAAAAGCGGTGTAACGGCGGGTATTGTAACAGTCCCGCCCACAGACACCACCCCGCAAAACACCCGATCACCGCAGTCGCTCCCAGAACCCACGGATACCATGCTTCCCCGTGTACTCCCAGCGCGGGGATGAAAAGTCCGCTGAGAAACAGAGTTGCCTTGGGGTTCAGTAGGTTACATATTAGGGCTTCGCGGTACACCGTCCAAGTGCCTGCCGTCGGTATCTCGTGTCGGGGCGCGGGTGCGTCCCCTTGCGACGATTTTGGGAAGATGTTCCATGCCAGATACAGCAACCAAATACCCGCAGCCCCGGTCAGCAGGGGCATCCCTTCCCATGTGCGCACCGATGCTCCGAAGGTGCATACTAATGCCGTATGCAGAATGATGCCGGTGCTGATGCCCGCTCCCGCCGTTACCCCGGCTTTGAAGCCTTGCGCCAACGCTCGTCGAAAGACGTAGGCAACGTCCGGTCCGGGGCTGAGTTGCGACAAAATTAACAGCCACACCGCATAGAAGATTTCCTGCACGGCGGGCAGTTTCTCACAAAAACGGCGTGGGTGCAAGCGTCTCGCCCGAAAGACAGCCATGGATGCGGGCATACTGTCATCTTGACCCCCTTGACGCATTTCCTATAATAGTCGCAGACAATCAGCTTAAATTATGCCAAACGAAACACATTCATTTCAAACAGAGGTTCATCAGCTTCTCAACATCGTGATCCATGCCTTGTACAGCGATCGCGAAATCTTTTTGCGCGAGCTTGTTTCTAATGCTTCGGACGCACTTGAAAAATTGCGCCTCAAGCAATTAACCAATAATCCCGTGTTCGAACCGGAACGCGAATTGCGCATTGGCGTCACGGTTGACGAAGAGGCGAAAATCATCGAAATCTCTGACAGTGGCATTGGCATGACGCGCGATGAAGCCATGGAAAACCTTGGCACGATTGCCCATTCCGGCACCAAAAAGTTTTTGGAAACATTACAGGACGGTGCGGGTGCAAAAGATTTGATCGGTCAATTTGGCGTGGGCTTTTACAGCTCGTTCATGGTTGCCGACAAGGTTGAGGTCATTTCCCGCTCATGGGATGCCACCGCCGCTCCTATCCATTGGACGAGCAACGGGCAAGACGGCTACAGCATCGAAGACGCCCCCGCAGATACCCCGCGCGGCACGCGCATCATTCTTCACCTGCAAGAAGCACATGCAGAGTTTGCCAAGAAAAACCGCGTCCGCTTGGTCTTGGAACGCTATTCGAACTTTGTCGCTTTCCCCATCGATTTCGACGGCGAGCAGCTCAACACCGTCCAAGCCATTTGGATGAAGTCCAAAAACGATGTGACGGATGAAGAATACGAAAAGTTTTTCCAATTCGTTTCACATACAGACGGCAAGGCGTTGACGCATATGCACTTTAGCGCGGATGCGCCGATCTCGCTTCACGCCTTGCTTTACGTCCCCTCCGAAAACCCCGAGGTCTGGGGTTTTGGGCGTACAGAACCCAACGTTGCGCTCTATTGTCACCGTGTGTTGATTGATGCGAAGCCCGAAGGGCTTTTGCCGGAATGGTTGCGTTTCCTGCACGGCGTGGTAGACAGTGATGATTTGCCTCTCAACATTTCGCGTGAAATGTTGCAGGACAGTTCCATTGTGCGTAAGCTCAACGATGTGATTACCAATCGCTTTCTGAAACACCTGAACCAAATTGCTGAAAGCGATGCAGAGCTGTACGATAAGATATACGCACAGTTTTCCCGCTACATTAAGGAAGGTATCCTCACCTCGTGGCAATACAAGGAACAATTGGGCAAGCTCCTTCGCGCCGAATCCACCTTCACCGAAGGCGGCAAGCGGACAAGCCTTGCGGACTATGTGTCGCGCATGAAGGAAAACCAAAAGGATATCTATGTGTTGTACGGTCCATCCCGCACCCGTCTGGAACACAGCCCGTACCTCGACGCTCTCAAGGCGCGCGGCTTCGAAGTTCTCTTCCTGACGGACAGTGGCGATCAGTTTGTGGTCGATTCCCTTTCGAGTTTTGACGGCAAGGCGATCAAATCGATCGAACGCGCCGATCTTGAGCTTCCCGAATTGCCTGACGAGCAATCATCGGACGCGTTGAGTTCCGAGGAAGGCGCAGAGCTGTGTTCTTGGCTCAACGGAATTTTCCCGGATCGTTTCGAAAAGGTAGAATCCGGCTCTCGCACAGACAGTGCACCCGCCATTGCCCTGCAGAGCGGCAATGACCTTTCTCCCGAAATCCGCGCCTACATGCAGGCGATGGGACAAAGCGTGCCGGAGGTGCATCCGCAACTGATGCTCAATCCCAAGAATCCTTTGGTGAAAAAGCTCTCATCTCTGCGCACGGAAGATCCGGAGCTGGCAGAGCTGGTGGCAGGGCAGATTGTCAATACGGCTCTTTTGCGTGCCGGGCTGTTGGAAGATCCCGCCCGCTTGGCGGAAAACTCCCAATCTCTGCTCGAAAAACTGCTTAAGTAAACGCTTTCTCCCCGATCACATCGGCAATTAAAAAGGGTTCGGCGAGCTGTTCGCCGAACCCTTTTCAGTAACAAACTGACTATGAAAAGACTGCTTACGTTCCCCTCCGTAACGCCCATAAGCGTGGCATTGGGAAATGCGCAATCGTTACTTTGACGTTTCGTGCCGCTGCTGCGTTCAAAATAAAATAAAAAATTTTTATCTATAACATTAATTGGGTATTTCCCCTGTCCGTAAATCGTTCGTCTGTACAAACAAGCGGGTTGCCAAAATGCGGCAATACGGTGCGTATTGCGCCCGCGCGGCGGTAAACTCTGCCCATGCGCGTTCGCGCTCCTTGGCGGCGGGGTGTGCCACGTGTTCCGCCAGCTCCCACAGCGCATCAAATTCGCTCCTTGAAAACGGGATGTCTCGCAGATTTTTGCTTTCCGCGTGCAATGCTGCCGCTATTCGTTGCAGTGAAAGTCCTCCCTCGAGCAGGCAAATTCGCGCGGCTTCTCCCACCGTATCATCCCGCACGGCAGCGGTAAAATTGGCGGCTTCCAGCATGGCAAAGACAGAGACAATCCACGCTTGCCCGCTACGCACGGACGGCGTCAGGATCAGGATAGGCGATGCGGCGTGGATGTCGCCCAGCTCTCGCAAAAAATACTCCCAATCCCGCAACGGGGCGGGCAGGGCATTTTGCCCGAAATACGCCCTCAGAACGGCGGTACAGGTTGGCTTGCCCCCCGTGTGGGCGTACAACTCCGCGCTGATCTCCTCTCGCCGTTGGATGGCATTTTGGTATCCGGGAACAAACGTGATCAAAAACACCACAATCCCCAGACCAACAGCCCCTTCAAACACTGCGATCACTTCGCCGCGCGGCGTACTCGGCGTACAAAAACCGAGCGTGCTCAGCGCAGAGCCGCTGGCGATCATGGCGCGAAAGAGCGTTTCTTCCGCACCCACTGCCCAATAGATTAGCCCAAACCCAGCTACCGTGACCACAAAATAACATGCGATGCATGCCAGCAGAAAACAGGGGGAAAACCACGCTAAAATCTTTTGCCGTGCCGGATAATCCCTCTGCCGCCGCAATATCTCACCCATCGCCCCGTACAGCCCCCGCGCCAACCCACCTGTCAGCCAATCCCCCGTCAGCGCATTTACCAACGCTACACGGCAACAAGACCCCACCACTGCCGCAATAAGGACCATGCCAATCATAAATGCCAAATACGGAAACATGATTCACGATGTATTGTTGACGATGCGCGATTCGGAAAATTCCCGCTTCGCGAAAATTTTAAATCAAACCGCCAATCATTTCATATGAGACGCGCTGGGGGAGCGTATGTTTCAAAACAGTTCGCAAACAACCAATTTTATGCTTGAGCGAAAATAACCGCTTTCGGTTCATATGGAAACGCACAGTATATGCGGAATATATCAAATCAAACAGTGCGCCCGGATAAAAAAATCCCCCCCGCATATGCGGGGGGGATTTTAACATTTTCATATTCCTAACTCGTAACTTAAAACGTCAGTTTGTACCCTACGGTAGCATTGATGTTGGCGTAGTCTTCGCGGAGTTCTGCGCTTGCATCGAAGAAGAGGGCATCGTTTTCAGCCCCCACGGGGATGCTGACACCCATACCGATTTCCGCACCCACGGCACCCGTTTCGCGGCTTTGCACTGTACCTGCGACTTTCGGTAGACAGGCAAAGGCTGTGTCGGTCTTGCAGTTGCGATCTCCGGTGTCTACTTTCAGTAAGGCGCGGAATTCGAAGAGAGAGGTGCGGTTATAGATATCTTCGCCGCCCAAGGCGCGCAGACGCGCACCCAGCCCGAAGGTCACGGTGTCCATCGTCAGGTCGTCAGTCTTCAGCGCGATGTTGCTGCCTTTTTCGGTGAAGCCGTCCAGCATGCTGTGAACGTAGCTGACGTTGAAGATGGGTTCCAGCGAGACGGTGTTGTCTTCATCCAGCGAGAATTTGCGTCCCATCTCGTACATGAAGCCAAGACCATAACCGTCCGTATCGCTCATCAACGTGCCGTCCACACCGGGAACGCGGCGCGTCATGTCGGCGTGGGCGCGCCCTGCCGTGCCAACGAGGGTGTGCGACCAGCCGCCCTTGGCAACGCGGGCAAAGAGACTCAGGTATTGCATATCCATGTCTGCCGTGAGGCTGTCGACGGATTTGGCGTCAAAGTCTCCCCACATGGTGCTAAATGCAAGCCCGGCGGTGAAATGCGGCGTGATGTTCGCATCAAAGCCGACTGTACCGCCCCAGCTGTTGAGGGTGTAGCCCGCTTCGGTTTCCTGTTGCGAGACTTCGCGGTGGTCACCTTCGGCGTTGATCCACATGTTCAGGTAGGGCAGATCCTCATGGCGTACCCCTTCTTTGAGCCCCATCCCCGCTGTGCGGTTGCGGATGGATTGCAACTGGCGTTGTACGTCGTTGCCGAGGGCTTGTCCCACAGCGGGCAGGGAAGACCCCGCTACGGCAGCCCCCAGACGATCTGCCGCGCGGTCGTTGCCCGTATGTGCATAGTCATCCAGCTGATCCAGTACATTTGCGAGGGCTGTCCCTGTCATGTTGATTTGTGGGTCGAGGCGCACCATGGCAACACCCGCCATGGTCAAGCCGGCGTTGCCGTTCGGGCTGGTGTTCTCAAATTGGTCATTGTAATAGTTGCTGTAGAGGTCACCCAGCACATTGCTCGTTCCTTGTGTGACGCGGAGGTTTGTGAAATGCTTGTTGAGCCATGTGCACCCATCGGTGACGATGCTGACGTTGCCGTCAATGGTGCTGCCTGCCACATCGTTGAGGACGAAGAGTACAATGCCCGTGCTTTGCGTGGCGGTGATCTCATTCGTTGCGCCAACGTTCGCTTCGTGAAGCGTCAGCGTCACATTGCCCGTAAGTGAGAGGCTACCGCTCTGCAAAATCGGGTTACCGGTGGTGATGCTCGGCTTGTTTCCCGTCTCGGTATCAATGTGGGCAACGATGTCCGTCACATCGATGGTGAATTCCAAGCCACCGCCGTTAATGGTTGAATCCTCCTTTAATGTGAGCTTGGTGACGTTGCCGTCGTCCGTTGCATTATTGAGGATGACATTCACGTTGCTCGTTTCGATGCCGCCCAAGGTGGTGTTACCGTCATTCATTTGGATCTTTGCATTGCCCGTTTGACCGGTGACGATGAGCCTGTCTTTGGCGGTGATGGTGAGGGTCGGGAGTAGTGTTTCGCTGCTGCCTTCATTGTCCGGAGCGAGTATGCCCAAGCGGGTGTCACCGTTATACGTTCCGTTCGAGAAGTCTGTGCTTTCGCGTACCCAAATGGTACCTTGAATGCCTTCGTTTGCGTTAACGATACCGCCGTTGGTGGTCAGCTTGTCCAGCATGATTGTGCCTTCGTTGGCAGCCAAGATGCCGGCAACATCGCTACCGGTTTCTCCGGTAAAGATCAGCGTCCCTTTGTTGGTGACATCGGAGCCGTTGCCCCCGAAGTTCTCGGCTGTGACGGTTGCTCCCGCGTTGATCGTTGTTACCCCGTTGTTGGTCAATTTGCCGCTGATGGTTAAATCACCTCCGCTGACATCCAGATAGCCGGCGTTGGTAAGATTCTTGCCGACGGTCATCTGACCGCTTGTATCCAGAGCACAACGTTCTCCCACAGTGACGTTGCCGCTGACGGTGAGCGTTCCGTTTTCACAGACATCCAGTGATACGGTTGTCTCATCATACAGACTACTCCCCGTTACATCTTCTAAGATAACATCCCCGGAGACGGTAAGGTTTGCCATTGCATCATCGGGCATGGGGATGCCGTCGAGTTCCGGATCACTGCCGATATTGATTGTTCCCTTGTCTGTCAGATTACCGGTTACGGTCATCTTCCCGTTTTCGTGAACGGTCAACAGACCATCCGAACCAACGGTAACATTACCGTTGACAGTGACTTGTGAGGAATCTTCGACACTCATCGCGCTGTCGATGGTCAGTAAGCCATTATTCTCCTCTTCATTGCCGATAGTCAGCTTGCCGTTATCGCCGGAAATGCACAAGTTGTAGGTCTGCTCATCGTTCGTGCCGCTCACAGTGACGGATTCGTTGATCTTGAGGCTGTTTTGGATGTCCAGATGACCTTTGTTGATCGTCAGCTTATCCGCAGTGACGATACCATCGCCAGTGAATGTGTAGGAATCAATGGCTCCGTCGTAGTTTTCCACATCTACAAGGATTTCCTTTACGGTCTTGTCAGTTGCTATTTCGACTTTGCCGTCGCCGTCACCCAAGAAAGCCGCAACATGGTCATTATCCGAAGAATCCGGTGTATCGGACGCGATAATATCCGGCATTTCGGGGTAGAAAGCATGGTAGTTATCTTCTTCTATTTCCGTCCAGCCCTTGCCTTCTTCACCGATCCATTGATTTTCGTTGAGGGTCAGACGCAGGGTGACGGTGTTCGCAGTGCTTTCGATGACGAACAACGCATTGTCGTTAACCTCAATGTAATCTCTGCCGCCGATCGTGAAGCCGGTGAATGTATCGCCGAGTGTGAAGCTATCCGTCGTGCTCAACAGGGTGTAAGATTCCCCTCTCTGCATGGTGTTGACCAAGCTTGTGAGAGCCTCCGCCGAAAAGGTGAAGTTCAGCGAGGTTGCTGCCCCGGCATTGAAAGAACCTGCCGTGATGAGCGTGTTGGGTGCGGCTTCATCATGGCTGTATGCTAAGCTGTCGCCTGTGAAGGAGATGGTGGTTACGCCTTGCTCAGAAGGATTGCTGCCCATGCTCAGCTCTCCGGTGATGGAAAGTGTGCTACCCGTGGAGAGCGTGTTGCCCACACTCAGCACACCGATGCTGCCGCCGCTCGTGGCAAGGCTGTTGCTTGCGGTAATGCGACCCGTTCCTGCCAAGATTGCCCCGCCCGTTATGTTGGTCGCCGTAACCGTGCCGGTAGCTCCGGTATCAATCTTGGTGTTGACAGCCACATTGCCTGTGACGTTCACTGTCCCGTTTGCGGTGAGCGTATTGTTGACCGTGATGTCCGTATTTGCCGTCAACGTCGTGTCGGTTGCCTCTGTGACCGTATCGAAGATGTATGACACGCCCGAATCCATCGGTTGTGTCAGCACCACCGATCCCGCAGTGATATCCAATGACGTTGCCTTGATACCTTTCGAGAAGTTTTTCTCTCCGCTTCCGCTTGCAACGATATTCAAAGAACCATTACCA
>CAYQNL010000013.1:0-61316 GCA_964418985.1 uncultured Akkermansia sp.
CCTGCGTTTTGTTCGGCAAGGTGACGTAGTATTGTGGAGTTTCTGTCATGATTTTCCGTGCGTTTACCAGAGCTTATCGGCATCGCGGCGCAAGGTGCGGATGGCTTTGCGCAAAAAGTCGGCATATTCTTTTTGCCCGGCTTTTTGCAGTTTGGATTCTGACTTTTGCGCGCGGGCGACCAATTCTTCCGCTTTTTTCTGTATGTGTGCGTTGCGCCGTTCTATGCCGAGCTCCAACTCTTGGATCTTGCGCCGCGCCCCGGCAGATTTGGAAGATTTTGTCACCCACGAACCGAGACCCTCAAGTTGCTTTTTGTCTGCGGCGTTTTGCTTGCGAATCAAGGCAATGTCATTCTCGATGTTGATAAAGGCATCCGCGATGTCCGCAGTCTCGTCAAGCAAACTCCTCTTCGACCCTTCTGCCTTTTGCATTGCTTCCCGAATATCTTTTTTCGCATTTTTGAAATCTCGTATTTCCAACGGCTTGAACGGTTGTTTCTTGGGGCGCGGCTTGGGCGTCTCCTCTTCCTCATCATAACCAAAGGGGTCTTTCTCATCATCAATGGTTTCGTCACCATAACCAAAGGGGTCAATTTCATCTTCCTTTTGGCGTTCGCCCTTGCCTTCGGCTTCCTGCAGGAGATTGACGATGTCTGTATGCCCCGCCTTGGCGGCGATATCGAGAGCCGTAAATCCGTCCTTATCCTTCGCGTTGACATCGGCACCCGCATCCAGCAGAGCTTTGACACTGTCTGTATATCCATACTGAGCGGCGATTAGGAGAGCCGTTTCTCCGGCATTAGTTTTTGCATTGACATCGGCACCGGCAGCCAGCAACGCTTTGATTATGTCTGTATGCCCATTCGCGGTAGCGCGCATGAGAGCCGTGTATCCGTCCTTATGCTTCGCATGGACATCAGCACCGGCAGCCAGCAACGCTCTGACACTGTCAGTATGCCCATTCAATGCGGCATCCATGAGAACCGTTTCTCCGTCCTTATTCTTCGCGTTGACATCGGCTCCCGCATCCAACAATACTTTAAACAATACTTTAACTTTGTCTGTTTCCCTATGCAATGTGACGAGCATGAGAGCCGTATTTCCGTCCTTATTCTTCGCGTTGACATCGGCTCCCGCTTTCAGCAACGCTTTGACGATGTCTGTATGTACCAGCGCGGCGGCGAGCATGAGAGCCGTGTATCCGACCTTATTCTTCGCATGGACATCAGCACCGGCATTCAACAGAGCTATAACTCTCTCTGTATCTCCTAGCGTGGCCGCAGCTATGAGAGGGGTGGTAACACCGTTCGCAATTTCTTCTTTCTCACCAAATTCATCTTTCTTTTTGCAATCACCCTTGCCTCCGGCATCCCGCAGGAGATTGACGATGTCTGTATGCCCCTTCTCGGTAGCGATTAGGAGAGCCGTTTCTCCGGCATTAGTTTTTGCGTTGACATCGACTCCCGCATTCAGCAATGCTTTGACGATGTCTGTATGCCCATACTGAGCGGCGAGCATGAGAAGCGTAAATCCCTCCTCATCCTTTGCATAGACATCGGCTCCTGCTTTCAGCAACGCTTTGACAATGTCCGTATTCCCTTTCACGATGGCATACACAAGAGCCGTATCTCCTATCTCACCCTTCGCATTGACATCAGCACCAGCAGCCAGCAACGCTTTGACACTGTCTGTATGCCCATTCCATGCGGCACACATAAGAGCCGTTCTTCCGTTCTGATCCTTCGCATTGACATTGGCTCCCGCTTTGATGAGTTCCCGGACTCTTTTTTTGTCTTTTCCCTCTACCGCTTTCATGAGAGGCGTGAGACCGTTCTCATCTTCGGCGTTTGCTTCGATGCGGGCTTGTTCTTTTTGCCATTCAAAGATGCCATACGTTGCACCGCCTGCCAGAAGCAAACCGATAGTGATAAGTATGTATATATTGTGTGTTTTCCTTTTCACCGCAAGGGGCGGTTGAGACATACGGGAGGGCGGCAGAGGCGTGGTTTTTGCCAAAACCCATTGCCGGATATTGACCCAGCCGCGCATCTCCTCATCCCAAACCATCGCATCTTCCGGAATGTTCCCCGCACGGTATCGTGCAAAAAGAGCCTCTTTGCAGTAGGGACCTTCCTGCGTTTTGTTCGGCAGGGCTACGTAGTATTGTTGGGTTTTCATAACGGTTTATAAACATCCCGGCAAGATTTATAACGGAAAAGAGACGCCAATATCTAAAACAAGAACGCATCAGATTAAAATTGCGGTCACAATGCTACAGCATTCCGAATGCTGTAAACTAAATTTTGACAGAAAGCTATTCTGTATCAATGATGCGTAAAAATCGACAAGTTCGCCCCCAACGCATGTCTCAAATTGCAACTAAATAATTTTCAATAATTTATAACTTTATGCATTGACACAGCATTCGGAATGCTGTAGCAAGAGTAAAATGAATACCTCTCCGGAATCATTTTCCGGTAAAAATAAAATCTTTATCCGAAAGGTCGTTTCATTTCCATATAAGAATATATACTCAATATATTGTACGATAAAGAGCCGGAACTATTCGCACGGAGGGAAAAGAGATGCGGATCTCCCGTTCTTTTCGCTTGAAACCCGATGAAAAAATGTTATTCTGCATTCCTATCGATTGTTATGAATAAAATCGGTCTCTTTGGTCTTACCTTTTTCCTCTGCGGATTACCGGCACATGCCTATTCTGCTTTTATGGCAGAAGGAGTGAATGCTTCTAACCTCGCAGCATCCGAACGTTTTTATGATTCTGGGAAAGGGGTTTATTGGAATAGGGATGGATATTACAGCGGAATCGGGCGGGCTTTGCTCATGCAGGCGTACACTGATGACTCTTTCCAATCGCTGGGAGATTTGGTCAGCTATATGCCGGAAAATTGCCAAGGGAAATTAAATGCGGGCAGCCCGGGTCTCGTGATAAGCTACGCCGATGCAGCCATTGCCCCGCTGAAGCAGGATTCTGCCTTATGCTGGGCGCATACTTCTGCCAATGTGTTGCAGTATTGGCAAAGCTATTACGGCATGTTTTCCAAAAATACCCATAAATTGCCGGACGGACTGACCTACGACAAACAATACCTCTCTTCATATGCCGGGACGCAATCTCTGAAAATCGGCATGCATTTTTACGACAATTGGAACAATATAGGCGGCTACCTGCAATACGGCGCACTGTGGTATCTGCAAGGGAAAGATGCTCTCAGCGGGACCGGATACGCCAATGACCTGAAAGCCGATGCCGCCGCCGGCGGTTATTTTTCGGATTGGTTTAACGAAGGTGCCCCAACTTCCTTTAAAACAACAAATGGATATATCGGTTTATCGGATATCGGGCGGGATTTTGCGGAAGGAATGGGCTATGAACTGATCGACGGCGAATGGGTACAAACCGTCAAAGGACAAATCGGCTCTCTTTCCGTCAGCATAGCCGGCATCGGCGATCACGCAATCACCTGCTACGGTTTTGAACTGGATGAAGCGGGCAACCTCGCAAGCATCACCTATGCCAATTCCGATGACAGCAGCTATGCGCTCCACACGCGTTCCGTTGCATACAATTCAAGTCTGCAAGGATTTACTCTTTCGACAGACAATGACGAAGACGGCACGGGCGGCAACACTTGGACGCTGTACTCTTACGAATTCATCCGCACGCCGAACAACCTGGTCAAACTGCGCAAGGCTTACGACAGTGCGCTGAGGTGGAATGGCAGCGGCTGGCAAACAAGCAACGGCACGGCACAACAATACTCTGCCGGAGACAGCCTTGTTTTTGACGATACGGCGGCAGCATCCGCAGAGGGCAACACCATCAAAGCGCAAGTGAGCGATCAGGTAACCGCCCCGCTGATGGTTATTGACAATTCGGAAAAGGATTATGAAATATCCACCGTCAGCAGCGGCTCTATTTCCGTAACGGACATGTTGCTCAAAATGGGCAGCGGCACAGCGACGGTGAGCGGGGTGAATGCAACCAAGCTCAACATTCAAGGCGGCAGCTTGATTTTGACGGGAAAAGAAGATGCCTTGGCATTGACCGAATTGATCATCGGCGATGGAGCAAGCTTGTCTGTCTCCGTCAACGATTCGCTTGCCGTAAACGATGAAGCCACCGTTACCTTGGGCGCAGACAGCCTTGCCCGATTTGGCATCGGTTCCTCGCTCAACGCCAATCTCGTCCTCAACGGCGCCGAACTGACCTTGGCAGACGGCGGACTTCTTCTGGGATCTTCCCTCACCCTGTACGGAGGCAACATCTTGGATACCACATTGGGAGAAACAACCATCCTGATGACCGGAGTGGATTCCCTCTTCTTGGGAAACAGCCAGGTTTTCAGCCTCGCGGCGGGTACGGTCGATGCCGCTGACTATTTCAGCAATCTGGAGGAAGGCTCATATTCCCTCTGCTATCAAGGCACCACGCTTTCCCTGCAACAAATCCCCGAACCGTCAACCGTAGCGACCACCCTGCTTGCATCGGCTCTTCTTCTTGCCCGCCGACGCAGAAAGAATTAAGGGAAAAGGATTTGCCGTTGTTTAAAAAATTGTGGGGAAGAGTATTTCCATACACTCTTCCCTGTTGCCCTGTTCTGTGCTTTGATGTTGCAGCAGAACACACACCCGTCACAACATGGAAACAATCCTCTGCACCGCTCTCATCACCGCTCTTTGCACCGCCGCTTAGGCTTTTGCCGCACAGGAGCAAGCATCAAAGAAAACTTCCGCATACCTGTATTGTCCGTCTGTCTTGCCTGTTTCATGGGATTGTGGTTTACCTGCCAATAGCCTTATAAATACGGAAGAAATTTCATCCGATCCAAAATATACCGCAAGACTTCCGACACCGGATCATAAAAAACCAATTTTTTCCCGTTTCCCACATGTGCCGCACATTGATTCAACCACCGGCCATTTAATCATGGAATATATCCTTCCGCCCCTTTGCCATGAGGGCTGTTCTTCCTTTTAGCAACAGCACATCGCCCTTTCTGACGACGGGAAAACATTAACCGTTTTGCGTTACCGTATTCAAGCCCCATCCCAGAATCCCGCCATTTTCTGTACTCGGACACAATACAAAACGGAAACTCCTTTCGTTTTCTGTCGTGACGGCAATGTTTTGCTTTTCACAAAATCAGCAGGCACAATCACCTCTCTTGACGCATATACCCAATCGATGATAAGAAAAAACAACTTTAAAAAAAGAATTTTCCCGCCAACGATCAATTGTAATTTGTATGATTACTTATAATTAACATTGCTTGCTTGAATGCAAACAAATGCATCCAAGCAAGCTTTCATGTCAAAAATTCAATTCCGAAGTTTCGGTCGGTTCTATCAGAACGAGCAATTCTCGTAATTCATAATCGATTCAAGATTGGTTTTAGGTTCATTTGCATCCGATCCTGTCAACGTCATAATCGTCTGAATAAAATCATTGTAGCCATTCTCGCCACAAACTTCTATACATCCTGCACCGCCATAAATATCATGATCATCGTCAGGTTCGTCATGAATAAGGTAATTACCATATAAAACGATACCTCCCTCTTCTGAATCATCGTTACTGTGAACTGTATACGTTACATCATACACTTCAGGATATATTGCTATACATCCGTCAATCGTTGTTATTTCATCATCGGGAATATGCAATTGTACAAGAACAGGTTCATTTTCATTTCCCTCTAAATATGGCATGAACCTCAAACAACAAAAACGCTCTGTCACAACATTACCGGCAACATCACGTCCTTCAACGATCATGTTATATATTGGGACGCTGTACAGAACGGGGGGATTGTCATCCACATAATATTGAAGTGCGGGATAAGTTTTCGCTCCGGTAAATGTTCCTATTATTTCGGAAGTAGTGAGAATTCTCTTCCATCACAGACAAACAAAGGGAAGAGTAGGAGCATCTGATTCTCGTCAGGGGGGGGAAGAGATTGAAGGATACCCCATCGAGGGCGGTTTCAGCGAGAGGTTGGACGGGAGAGGGGGGGAAGGAGGGAAAAGGCGGCTCGCTTTTCTGTACGTCAAGCGAGCCGCCAAGGTTTTTATGAAAGGCGGGCGATTACATCATGCCGCCCATGCCCCCCATGCCGCCCATGTCGGGTGCGCCGCCATGGTTGCAGGAGCATTTCTTCTCCGGCAATTCGGAGATAAGGCATTCTGTAGTCAGCATCAAGCCGGAGATCGAAGCCGCATTTTGAAGAGCGGTGCGGGTCACCTTGGTGGGGTCAACCACACCGGCGGCAAGCATGTCTTCATATTTATCGGTAGCGACGTTGTAACCTTCGCTGTTGTTCGTCATGGATTTCACTTTTTCCACGATAAGAGCGCCTTCGCGCCCGGCGTTGGCAACAAGCTGGCGAAGCGGAGCTTCGATGGCACGGTAGACGATTTGTGCGCCCGTGGCTTCGTCCCCCGTAAGTTCGAGGGTATCGATAGCTTTTTGGGCACGGATGAAAGCAACGCCGCCGCCGGGAACGATCCCTTCTTCCACGGCTGCGCGGGTGGCATGCAAGGCATCGTCCACGCGGTCTTTCTTTTCCTTCATTTCCGTTTCAGTGGCTGCACCGACTTTGATCACTGCCACACCGCCTGCCAACTTGGCAAGGCGTTCTTGGAGTTTTTCGCGGTCGTAATCGGAGGTCGTGTCTTCGATTTGTTTGCGGATTTGCGAGACGCGGGCACCGATTTTATCCGATGCGCCGGCACCTTCCACGATGACGGTATTGTCTTTCGAGACAACGATGCGCTTGGCTTGACCGAGCTGGGAAAGTTCGACATTTTCAAGACGAATGCCGAGGTCTTCCGAGATGCATTGCCCGCCGGTGAGGATGGCGATGTCTTCCAGCATGGCTTTGCGGCGATCACCGAAGCCGGGAGCCTTCACAGCGCAGATGTTGAGGACGCCGCGCAAGCGATTCACCACGAGGGTGGCGAGGGCTTCGCCTTCGATGTCTTCCGAAATCACCAAGAAGGGTTTGCCTGTCTTTGCCACTTTTTCAAGCAGGGGAAGGAAATCCTTGAGGTTAGAGATCTTCTTTTCATGGATGAGGATGTAGGGGCTTTCGAGGACGGCTTCCATGCTGTCGGGATTCGTCACGAAGTAGGGAGAAAGGTAGCCCTTGTCAAATTGCATCCCTTCCACTACGTCGAGCGATGTTTCAATGCCCTTAGCCTCTTCGACGGTGATGGTGCCGTCTTTGCCCACTTTATCCATGGCTTCGGCGATGATGGCACCGATTTCAGAATCCCAGTTGGCAGAGACGGTAGCAACCTGAGCGATTTCCTTGGTGGAATCAACCGTCTTGGAAATCTTCTTCAATTCTTCCACCACAGCATCAGAAGCTTTGAGAATACCGCGTTGCAGAGAGATTGGGTTTGCCCCTGCAGTGACGTTGCGCAGACCTTCGCTGTAAATCGCTTCCGCAAGAACGGTGGCGGTTGTCGTACCGTCGCCCGCGATGTCGTTCGTCTTGGAAGAAACTTCTCGAACGAGCTGTGCGCCCATGTTTTCGTATGCGTCTTCAAGTTCCACTTCCTTGGCAACGGTCACGCCGTCTTTGGTGATAGAGGGAGACCCGAATTTTTTGTCGATCACCACGTTGCGACCGGCAGGCCCGAGGGTGCTTTTTACCGCACGGGCGATTTTTTCCACGCCGCGCAGAAGAGACTGGCGGGCGGCTTCTTCAAATTGCAGTTGTTTAGCCATAATATTTGTCTATTTGTAAATGTTTCTTATTAAATATGATCAGTCAATAATACCCAAGATATCGCTTTCGCTGATGATGAGGTAGTCTACCCCGTCAATCTTCACTTCGGTGCCACCGTATTTCGAGATGAGAACACGATCGTTTTCTTTCACGGTAAAGTCGATCAATTTGCCTTGATCATCACGACCGCCGGTGCCTACTGCCACCACAAGGGCTTCTTGGGGTTTTTCCTTCGCAGTATCGGGCAGGTAAAGACCGCCCGCCGTTTTTTCTTCAGCTTCGATCCTCTTGAGGAGTACGCGTTGTCCTAATGGTTTAATCATATGATGTATCTGTTTTGGTTGGATGTTTTGTATGGGTCGGGGCAGAATGACTGCCCCGACGGGGAAGGTTTTTATTTATCGTCGTCGACCACTTCGGCGTCCACCACGCGGCTCTTGGCTTGACGGGGTTCGCCGTTGTTTTCGGAGGCGTCCGGAGCAGAGCCGGCAGAATGAGAAGCCTGTGCGGTCTGAGCAGCTTTGTTCAGCTCTTCAAGCATGCTTTCCAGCTCGATACGCGCCTTCTTGATGCGATCGATATCCTTGGCGGAGAGAGCATCGCGCAGGGCTTTCACCTTGTCTTCAATGGGCTGTTTGACCTGAGCGGGTACTTTGTCGCCCATATCTTTAATTTGACGTTCTACGCTGTGGGCGAGGGATTCGCCCTGATTGATCGTGTCGATCTCATCGGCGCGACGGCGGTCTTCTTCGGCATGGGCTTCAGCATCCTTTCGGGCACGTTCGATTTCTTCCTGAGAAAGACCGGACGAACCCTGAATGGAAATGTTTTGTTCCTTGCCCGTTCCTTTATCCTTGGCGGAAACTTTGAGAATACCGTTCGAATCGATATCGAAGATCACTTCGATCTGCGGTACGCCGCGCGGAGCCGGGTTGATACCGTCCAGCTTGAAGTTACCAAGCAATGTATTGTCTTCAAACATCTTGCGTTCACCTTGGCAAACGCGGATATCTACTGCGGGCTGATTGTCGGAAGCTGTGGAGAAGACTTGGCTCTTGCGCACGGGGATCGTCGTGTTGCGGTCAATCATCGGTGTGGCAATACCGCCCATGGTTTCGATGGAAAGCGTCAGCGGGGTGACGTCGAGCAGAAGCACGTCACGCACATCGCCTTGCAAAACGCCACCTTGAATCGCCGCACCGACGGCAACTACTTCATCGGGATTCACCCCTTTGTGCGGTTCTTTGCCGGCAAGAGATTTCGCCATTTCCTGTACGGAGGGCATGCGCGTCATGCCGCCCACGAGAACCAGCTCATCAATGTCTCTTGTGGAGATTCCTGCGGCATTGATGCAATTTTGCACCGGACCGCGTGTGCGATCGAGCAAGCCTTCCGTCAGTGCTTCGAGCTTGCTGCGAGTCAGCGTCAATTGGATGTGCTTGGGACCGGAGGCGTCTGCCGTAATGAAGGGAAGGCTGATATCATAGCTTTGTGTGGAAGAAAGAGTGATTTTCGCTTTTTCAGCTTCTTCCTTGATACGTTGCAAAGCGTCCGTCTGCTTCGAGATATCCATGCCGGAATCTTTCTTGAACTCATCGAGAATCCAATTGATCAGCACGTTGTCCCAGTCGTCACCGCCCAAGTGGGTATCGCCGTCCGAGGCAAGCACTTCAAAGAGACCTTCGCTGATGTCGAGTACGGAAATATCAAACGTACCGCCACCGAGGTCGTAAACGACAATCTTTTCATTGCTCTTCTTGCCCAAGCCGTACGCGAGGGCAGCAGCCGTCGGTTCGTTAATGATTCGGCGAACCTTCAGCCCTGCAATTTCACCTGCCGCCTTGGTTGCATTGCGTTGCGCATCATTGAAATATGCCGGCACGGTGATCACCGCTTCGGTGATGGTTTCGCCCAGCTTCGATTCGGCATCGGATTTCAGCTTGCTGAGAATCATAGCGGAAATTTCCTGCGGAGAATACACTTTGGTTTCACCGCCCACTTCCACTTCGATATGCACATCGCCGTTAGCGGCAGGGACAATTTTGTAGGGGACTTTCTTATCTTCGTCGGAAAGTTCGCTGTATTTGCGCCCGATCAGACGCTTGGCAGAGAAAACCGTGTTTTTGGGATTGGTGACGGCCTGACGTTTTGCCGCTTGACCGACTACGCGTTCGCCGTTCTTGGTAAACGCCACAATAGAGGGGGTCGTGCGAGCCCCTTCGCTGTTTTCAAGCACCGTAGCCTGTCCGCCCTCCATGACAGCCATACAGGAGTTCGTCGTGCCAAGGTCAATTCCGAGAATCTTGCTCATAGTATTGGTTCCTTTCTGTGTATTTTGTTCGGGGTTTTGAGCCTTCATCAGGCTCGCATGTTCACTTTCTTCCTTGCAAGTTGCGTGCCAATTCTGAGAACTTCTTCATATCGCCTTGCCTTTCAGCGCATTTATAATTTTAACGCAAAATGATTTGTCATCCGATGGGACAAGATACTTGCGACAAAATGCCCCACATGAGACATTTTGTCCACCCGCAATGAGCGACATTTTGTCGCACCGCCCTATTCCGTTCGCCACCGGGGGCATATATTTTCCCTTTCCAATCGAGGGGATTTTTGCTTTAATAAGCGCACTGAATATGGCGGAACAATCAGGCAACATGGTCATATTCGGCAGTGATGAAGGGCTCGTTTCTGCCGAAGCGAAGCGCGTGTTTGCCGAATGGACGGAAGGGACGGATTCATTTTCGCACGAAATCATAGACGGTGCATGCGCCACGGTGGACGAAGCCGATGCCGTATGCGGACAAGTGATCTCGGCGTTAATGACACTGCCGTTTTTCCCCGGACTAAAAGTCGTGTGGTTGCGCGGTGCTGATTTCATGGGCGATTCGGTACAAGGGCGATCCGAAACAGTGCAGAAACGCTTGGAAGAGCTGGTTACTGCCCTCGGTAACCTGCCCGATCAGATGCGCTTTTTGCTTTCCGCCGCAGAAATAGACAAACGCCGCACCTTTTTCAAAAAATTGCAGGCGCATGCCGAGTGCCGCGAGTTTTCCAAAATCGACACCACCCGCCAAGGCTGGGAAACGGAGCTTTCATCCTTCGTTCTCAAAGAATCCCAAAAGCGTGAGCTTCTCTTTGCTTCCCGTGCGCTGGAGCTTTTTATTCACCGCGTCAATGAATCTTCCCGCCAAATCATCGGGGAATTGGATAAACTGGACGTTTACTTGGGGAGCGAACGCCGCCAAGTAACGGAAGAAGACGTGGAACTGATGGTTCCCGTATCCAACACGGGCGTCATTTTTGAAATCTCGCGCGCACTCGAATCAAACAACTGCCGACAGGCCATCGCTCTTGTCAACCGCAGATTGGAAGCCGGCGAACAGCCCGTTACCATCATGAGGGCAGCCGTCATTCCATCGATCCGCAACAGAATCGCCGCCAAAGTGCTGACGGATACCTACGGAATTTCTGCCGTCAACAGCCGCGAGTTCGAACGTTGCATCCAAAAATTGCCGAAAGAGGCACAATCTCTCATTCCCCGCAAGAAAGACGGTTCACTGAGCGTGTATCCCGTCTTTTTGGCAGCGCAAAAATGCGCCAAGGTCTCCCTGCCCGCGCTCAAGAAGAAACTGGCGGCATGCGCCGAAGCAGATCGCGCCCTCGTATCCAGCGGGCTGGACGCCAAGGATATTCTCCACAAACTGTTTGTGACGTTAACCGCATAAAATGCTTTCTCAACCGCTTCCTCAATATGACGTTCTAGTAATCGGCGGCGGGCATGCCGGCATCGAAGCCGCACTGGCCGCCGCGCGTCTGGGCTGTACAGTTGCACTTCTCACGCAAAATCTCGACACCATCGGACAAATGTCATGCAACCCTGCCATAGGCGGTCTTGCCAAGGGACACATTGTGAGGGAAATCGATGCTCTGGGCGGCGCAATGGCTCTCAATACCGATGCCACCGCCCTCCAATTTCGCTTGCTGAACGCTTCCAAAGGTCCCAGCGTGCGCGCTCCCCGCGCCCAATGCGACAAACTGGCATACAGAGCTCGCATGAAATACGTCATCGAAACGGCAACGGGCGTCAATCTCTTCCAAGGAGAAGCAACGGAAATACGGACGGATGCCGATGGGCGTGTCTGCGGTGCCGTCACGGCATGGGGGGCGGAAATCAAAGCCCGCAGCATTGTCCTGTGCGCCGGCACGTTTATGAAAGGGCTTCTCCACGTCGGACTGAATCATTTGCCCGGCGGGCGTTTGGGCTGTGCGCCGTCCGGCATATCGGCATCGCTGGCGCAATTGGGTTTCCCGTTGGCACGGTTCAAGACAGGCACTTCGCCGCGCGTCAAAAAATCGACCATCAATTTTTCTGTTTGCGAACCCCAGCCCGGCGACATCCCTCCCCCCCTATTCAGCCAACATTCGCGCGAATTGTTGCACCGCAACGGCGAACCCGCCTGTACACTAAACTTTTTGGCAGACGATGATTTCGAATTGAAGCAAGACCCTTGCTTCATCACATACACCAACGAGCAAACGCATTCCATCATTCGCGCGAATCTGCAATACAGCCCGCTCTACGAAGGAATCATCGAAGGGATAGGTCCCCGCTATTGTCCGTCTATCGAAGACAAAGTCGTGCGTTTTGCCGAAAAACCGCAACATCAGATCTTTTTGGAACCGGAAGGGCGCAGCACGGAAGAGTTTTACCTGAACGGCGTCTCGTCTTCCCTGCCGTATGCCGTCCAGCTCGAAATGATCCACAGCATCCCCGGCTTGGAACACGCCGAACTCATTCGCCCGGGCTACGCCGTTGAATACGATTACGTCCCGCCGACGAATTTACACCCTACATTAGAAACAAAACGCGTGGAAGGCTTGTATTTCGCCGGACAAATCAACGGCACATCGGGCTATGAAGAAGCCGCCGCCCAAGGGCTGATTGCCGGCGCAAACGCCGCACTGAAACTGCGCGGAGAAGCACCTCTCATCCTTCGCCGAGATCAGGCATACATCGGCGTGATGATCGATGACCTCGTCACTCGCGGAACGGACGAACCGTACCGCATGTTTACCAGCCGCGCGGAAATGAGACTGTTGCTTCGCCAAGACAATGCGGATCTGCGTCTTTCTCCCTTGGCTGCCCGCATCGGTCTTGTTCCCGCCGCTATCGGGCAAGCCGCCGAGAAAAAGCAGGAAGACATAACACGCGGCATCGAAAGCGTGCGTGGCATGCGTTGCGAGGGCGTTGCGCTTGATCTCTGGTTGCGCCGTCCCGAGAATTCATGGAATGCTCTTTCCGATGAAATCCGCGCCTGCTTCTCAGCAGACATGTGGGAACACATTGCTACGGAAATAGCTTACTCCGGACACTTGGAACGGCAAATGAAACAAGCCGAAAAAATCATTAAGCTGGAGGGGAAAACCATTCCCGCCGATATGGATTACGCCTGCATTCACGGATTGAAAGCCGAAGCCGTACAAAAGCTCAACCGGGTGAAACCCGCCACTATAGGTCAGGCAACACGCATCCCCGGCATTACTCCCGCCGATATATCCATCCTCTTGGTATGGCTGAAAAAGCGGGGCGAACGGAAATAATGCGCCCCGCAGTTTGCCGTCAGGCAATTGCTTCTTTGTATACGGCGAGTTCCACGAGATTACCGTCGGGGTCTCGCAGGTAGAGGCTTTCCATCGCCCCGCATGTACCCGTGCGGGGGACAATGCCTTCAAGCGGGATCGCACCTTTGCTCTCCAGCTCTGCTTTCAGAGAATGAATATCACCCTGCACGATCAAACAAAAATCCTGACTGCCCACCGTCGGACATTGTGCCGCAGGGCTGAATTCATTCGGGCTCGTGTGAATATTGATTTTGTGTTTACCGAAATGTAAGCTGTGCCGCCCGTTCCCAATACAATGTTCCATACCGAGAATATCTCGATAAAACTTCACGCACGCGGTTACATCGTGCGTCACAAGAACAAAATGGTCAAGAGATATGAATTGCATGGTTATTCTTTTTTCCTGCAAGAAAGGGATTGTGCCGTTCCTCCAGCCAACGGACAGTTGCCGGACCGTGACCGGGGCAAAGGATTGTTTCTTCGGGAAGACTGCTCAGGATTCGTCTCAACATCGGCACTGCCTCTCGCCGTGCGCAAGAAACCTTCCCGACAGACCCGGCAAAAAGGGCATCTCCCGTAAAGAAGAGCGTCCATGCCCCATGTGTCAGCACAAAGCCCTGTGCGGTCGGCGTATGCCCGACAAGAGAAAGACTGCGGATCTTCCATTCTCCCCACTGCGGGGGCGGCGGGGGGAAGCCGTCTCCGCATATCACGCCGTTCACCGCCCCAAGACCGCCTGCGTGGTCTGCATGGGCATGCGTCAACAACATAAGCGCGGGGGGAGATGCTGTGACAGAACGCAGTTGTTCCTCCGAACAGCCCGAATCCACCACAAGCGTTCCCCGCTCCGTTTGCAACGTCCAAATATTCACCGTACCCCAAGCGTACGGAACGGGATGCCGTTCCAACCCGCACGGCAAACCGACCTGAGGATCGTATGTCGGAAGGTCGTGATATGCGGCAGGGTCCAGACCCAATTCCCGTTCGATAAAACGATCAAACAATGCCGCCTCGCACGGCACATCGGCATGAGAAAGCCCCCGCATAGCGAGGGCTTTCCGAAGAACATCGCTTTGATCGTCTTCCAATGGCATTATATATTCATATTGACCTGATAAAGCGGTCTATTGTCATTGGCGTCCAGAATGGCAAATGCCTCGCGGTGAATCGATGCATCACTGCGGAAGATCAGACGCCCCGTGCACTGCCGTTCCAATTCCATGAGCAAAGGAGCATCTTCATTCTTAAAGCGGGAAAGCACATCGGAATTGACCACGACAATGAGGTCGCCCGCCGTTTCGCGATGCTTGAGGATCACCGCATGGATCTGACGCTGGATTTCCACACTCATCGTCATGACGGATTTGATGCGTCCTTTGCCATGGCAATAGGGGCAATAATCGTTGACGTAGTCGCGCAGACTTTCGTTGAGACGTTGGCGCGTCATTTCCATCAAGCCGATCGGCGTAATTTGCAACACCTGCGTCTTTGCCTTATCGCGCCGCAAGCAGTCTTTCATCATTTTGTAGACAGCCAGCTGATCTTTGCGATGCCGCATGTCGATAAAGTCTACCACGACCAAACCGCCTATATTGCGCAAACGAAGCTGACGGGCAATTTCGCGTGCCGATTCCAAGTTGGTTTCCAAGATGGTTTTATCAAGATCTTTGGAACCCTTATTGCGCCCCGTATTCACGTCTATGGCAATCAACGCCTCGGTTTCATCGATGACGAGATAACCGCCGCAGGGCAAGAGAACCTGCCGCTGAAACGCCTCGTTGATTTGCTTTTGGATACCAAGTTCTTCAAAGATGGGCAAACGCGTGGGCAAATGCTGGATGTGGCGTTTGGCACGGCGGGAAATGCGCCCTGCAATTTCCTGCATGCGCTGGGTTGTTTCCAGATTGTCGCAGACAATGTTATCGACATTTTCCGTCAGGAAATCGCGCGCCGTGCGCTCGATCAGCCCGGGTTCGCGGTAAACGCAAAGCGGCGCGGAATTGGCATCGCGCTTCTCTTCCACTTCGCGCCATTGTTCCAGCAACATCGCCAAATCGCGCACGAAATGGCGGAAACGCTGACCTTGCGCCACCGTTCGCATAATAATGCCCATGCCTTCCGGCACGTTCAATTTTTGCACAATCTGGCGCAGGCGTTGCCGTTCCTTCGGATCGTCTATCTTGCGGGAAATGCCGAATTGATCGGTATAAGGCATCAATACAATGTAACGCCCGGCAAGAGAAATGTTGGTCGTAACGCGCGGTCCCTTCGAGCTGATGGGTCCCTTCGTCACCTGCACCATGATTTCCGACCCAATCGGATAAATTTCCGGAATATCCTTCGAGGTGACTTTTTTCACCTGTTTTTTTGGTCTTCCTTCTTTTTCAATTTCTTCCAAACCGGAATCGAGAGCAGCCGGAATGGCATCCCAAAAATGTAGGAAGGCATTCTTTTCATAGCCGATGTCAACGAACATCGCCTTCAGCCCAGGTTCGATATTTTTGACGCGACCTTTAAAAATGCCGCCGACAATGTTATTTTCACCCTCGCGCTCGATATTGTATTCTTCCAAAACACCGTTTTCGAGCAACGCAACGCGCCGCTCGAGCTTCTCGGCGTTAATGACAATCGTCGTGCCTTCCTTCGGATCGCATACGCCGAATCCGAAGGCACGCTTGATTTTGTTAAACATTTTTTTAAACAAGATGAAATGGAGTTATATGTGATTACCCGACATTTCGCACCGGAAAAGCAATCTCGCCCCGCTTCCGCGCATCTTTCCCTTTCTTTCAAGGAAAAGCACGGCGGACGCAGACGAACACCGAAAATTCCGCACGCTCAATCGGGCGGTTCTTTTGGGTTTATTCTGCGTCTTCAAACACGGCTTCACTCTCTTGCAGGTGTTTGCCCGTACCTTCAGCCACAGCACTGAGGGGATCCTCGGCAATGTGGATGGGCAACTGGGTTTGTTCATGCAAGAGCTGGTCGAGACCGCGCAAAAGCGCGCCCCCACCGGCAATGACAATACCGCGATCCACCAAGTCCGCAGCCAATTCGGGAGGACAGCGATCAAGCGTGTGCCGAATGGCGTTGACAATGGTGTTGAGTTTCTCGGAAAGAGCCTCACGGATTTCTTCCGAATGAATGGTGACGGTTTTGGGCAAACCGGTACCGCGGTCTCGCCCTTTTACCTCCATCTGAAGCTCTTTGGGAAGGGGATATGCCGAACCGACGCGCATTTTGATATCTTCTGCCGTGCGTTCGCCGATCAGCAGGTTGTGAACATTCTGCATGTGGTGCATGATGGCTTCGTCAAGATCGTCTCCGGCACAACGTTCGGAACGGCTGTAAACAATGCCACTCAATGAGATGATCGCTACTTCGGTTGTACCGCCGCCGATGTCGACAATCATATTGCCGGCAGCTTCTGCCACGGGCAGTCCCACGCCGATCGCCGCCGCCATGGGCTCTTCAATCAGCATGACCTGGCGTGCCCCCGCTTGGTAAGCGGAATCTTCCACGGCGCGGCGTTCCACTTCGGTAATGCCCGAAGGAATGGCAATCAAAATGCGCGGTCCCCGCAATTTGCGGCGAGCCGTTGCCTTTTTGATGAAGTGACGAATCATTTCTTCCGTCACGTTAAAGTCGGCAATAACACCGTCTTTCAATGGGCGAATCGCCGTCACGTTGCCCGGCGTGCGCCCTAACATGCGCTTGGCCTCATCGCCCACGGCCTTCACCTTATCGCCCTTCATGGCGACAACGGAAGGCTCACGAAGCACGATGCCTTGATCCTTAATGTAAACCAAGGTATTGGCCGTCCCGAGATCCATCCCGATATCATACGAGAACCACTCGGAAACTTTTTTAAAAAAAGGTAACATAAAAATTTTATGTGAAACGGTTACGATTAAATTTGAAACACGCGGTTCGCCAACGTCCCGAAGACCGCTCCTTTTCACGGGATGGCGGCTCTGCCCCCGAGACGCGGGACGAGAAAAACGGATGTATCCCGCGCATCTCGCGCGTACTATAGTGTACATCTTGCGAACAGTCAAGCATAAACTCCCCGGGCAGACGTTTATCAAAATCAAAGATAAAATAATGTATGTCAATTTATTAAATGAAAATCAAGATCCACCTGCGGCACATCTTGCACCCATGTAGGAAAGGAACTTTCTGTTCCGTTCGAATGAGGAAAACAAACCGACCTTGACATTTACCCGTCGCCAAGATACGATAAGCTTTCGTTGAACCAAGCAGAAACACATGAAGCCCAACAAAATACTTACATTTATACTGACAGTATTACGAATCGGATTTGGGCTGTTTTTTCTGTATACCGCCATCGCGAAAATCCCCTACGCGGATGAAACGGCAGACTTTTTGACGCGATGCGACCTGTTGCCGGAATGGTGTTCCTTTCCCTTAGCGTACATTGGTATCGGGATGGAAGCAGTCATCGCCGTCTGCTTTCTCGGCAAGTGGCTGTATCGCGGCGCAACGCTGATGGGAAGCGTCATGGCAACAGTGTTTTTCACGCTTTTCCTCCAAGCATGGATTCGCGGTTTAACATTAAGTTGCAACTGCTTGGGAGACCTTCAAACTATTGAAAATTACCCCTACGAAGTCTTTATGCGCTTTCTGTTACTGGTCGGCATGCTCCTCCTCGTTGGGGATTCGCGGCGATACAATGGCTCGCTTCAAAAAACGCGCAATTTTGATTTCAGCGAAATATGACGGCGGAGGGCGGTCGCAACAGACTTGCCGTCTATTCTGTTGCGAGGATGGAAACGGAGCTTGACTTATACTTCTTTTTTACCTACCATGATGCACAGCAACCGCGCTTATGACTGATCGAAGAATCGTAATTACAGGTATCGGTGTCCTCTCCCCTTTGGGCAATGATCTCAAATCCACATGGGAAGGCATGAAAGCCGGGCGTAGCGGCATTGGTACGCTCACCTCGATGGACACCACGGAATTCTCCGTCAAAATCGGCGGGGAAGTAAAAAATTTTGACCCTTCGGGATGGTTCAAAAAGAACCCTCGCGAAGCACGTCGTGCAGACCGTTTTGAAGCTCTCGCCTTGGCGGGTGCCGCGATGGCTCTCGAAGACGCCGGCATCGACCCCGAAACCGTGGCAGACAAAACCCGCGTCGGTGTCATGGTTGGCTCGGGCATCGGTGGTTTGGGCATCCACTCCACTGAAGCCGAAAAATTGTTCAAAGGCGGTCCCCGTCGCGTTTCACCCTTCCTCATCCCCTACATGATCACCAACATGGCATCGGGGCTTATTTCGATGGAATACGGATTTGGTGGTCCCAACATGAGCATTTCCACCGCATGCGCCACAGCCAATCACAGCATCGGCGAAGCATGGCGCATCATGAAATTCGGCGATGCCGACGTCATGATCTGCGGCGGGGCTGAAGCCTCGATCATGCCGATCGGTGTAGCTGGCTTTGCCAACATGAAAGCGTTGAGTACACGCAATGACGAACCCGAACGCGCCTCGCGTCCATACGATGTGGATCGCGATGGTTTTGTCATGGGTGAAGGTTGCGGTATTGTCATCCTTGAAACGCTGGAACATGCCAAAGCGCGTGGCGCACGAATCTATGCCGAGCTGGTAGGATATGGTCTCAGTGCAGACGCTTATCATTTGACAGCACCCATGCCGGACGGCGCAGGTGCCGCCCGATGCATGCAAATGGCTCTCGACCACGCCGGGCTGAAACCTGAAGAGGTAGACTACATCAACACGCACGGCACGTCTACACCTCTGGGTGACCTTTGCGAAGTCAACGCCATTAAGACCACCTTCGGCGATTATGCCACAAACGGGCTTGTCATCAGCTCCACAAAATCCATGACGGGTCACTTACTCGGTGCCGCCGGCGGCGTAGAACTGGCTGCCTGCATCATGGCTATCCAAGACAACGTTGTCCCGCCCACCATCAACGTGGACAATCAAGACCCGCAGTGCGACCTCGATGTCACGCCGAATAAGGCGCGTGAAATGAAAGTTGACGTGGCACTGAGCAACTCTTTCGGCTTCGGCGGTCACAATGCTTCGCTGATCGTGAAGCGTTTCGCCGAATAAGCATTCATTCGATCCGTGCCGGATCACCAAACGGTTCGGCACGGTTTTGTGCGCATCCTCGAAAGCGGGTGCGCCTTATCGTCTCAAGCCGCTTACGAAAATGCAAGCACGTCGCTTTCGCTTCATATTGCAAAAAATCAAAAAAGATTCGCCACCGGATCTTTTTTTGCTGAAATGGGGTATTTTGTCGTTAGCGTCATTGCTTATCAGCTTGGTAGCAGAGATATACGGTCTTTTCGATGCATGCGGGGTGTGGCTGTGTTCTGTATTGTCAGCACCGCCGTTCTATTGCGATTTGACCGTGCAAGAACCACTTTTGAACAAAACGGAGCTTTTTGGTATCCACGTCATCATCGTTTTCTATGCGGCGTGCATCGCTACGCGCGAAACGTCTCGCGCACGAGTGCTTGCGTGGCTGTTGCTCCTAATCGCCGTGACGGTTCTTTTGCCCTTCACGCTTGCCCTGTGGGGGATTTTTTTGAACATGGCATCCCCTGCATTCAGTCTTATCATCCTCGGCATTCTGAGCCTGTGTATCCCCTTTTTCCGTTCCACGCATGAAACAGCTTGAATATCCCGCACCGCTTAATGAAGTGATCTCACAGTTGAAGAGATTGCCTGCTGTTGGAACGCGCGGCGCGGAACGTATGGCTCTGTGGATGCTGCGCAGCGGACGCGGAGCGGCAATGGATTTGTCCAAAGCGTTGTCAGCCGTAATTGAAGGCGTTGGCGAATGTCCCAACTGCGGATTTTTCAGCATCAGGGGGCAACTCTGCGAATGTTGCGCGGACACCGGGCGCGATACCGCCGCAATCTGTGTTGTCGAACAGGCGACTGATGTGCTTCCTTTGGAACGTTGTGGCGCATATCGTGGGTTGTACCATTGCTTGGGCGGGAAAATTTCACCGCTTGATGGCATCATGCCTGAAAACCTCTCGATTGCCAAACTGCTTACTCGCGTCCGCGAACATCCCGGGTGTGAAGTCATTCTCGCAGTGGGAAGCGATGTGGAAGGCGAAGCCACTGCCCTTTACTTGGCAGATGCCCTTGCAGTGCTGGAATGCACCGTCACCCGATTGGCGCAGGGCATGCCGGCAGGTGCAGGTTTAGGACATGCCGATGCCATTACCCTCATGCGAGCCTTAGAGGGCAGGAAAGGGGTTACCCCGTGAAGAATCCCTCCCACAAGGAATGCCTATTTGTTTGCTATAACGCAGACGGGGCTGTCCTTCGTGATGCCGTAGCCCGACATATCTGCGCGAGGCATCCGTTTCGCACAACCTCGCTGGATCTGCTCGGCAGTACACCCTTTCTTACCTCCGCACATATGGTAGACGTATATCCCGTCTTGATGCAAACGGGACAAGCCGTCAGGCGCATATTACCCGCACGTCTGCAAACGGTCTGCCACACTCCCTTGGGACAATGCCCCGAATTTCGCTTTCATCCCGTGTGGGGAGCTTCGCCCGAATTGCCGTTTCACGCTCTCCCTCCTGTCCGAAAAGCGTTGGCAGATTCCGATACCGCCCTACTCATTATCGCTCACGGACACCAAAGCGACAGCCAAGCCGATGAACCCAAACTTTTCACCAACGCCCTGTCCAAACTGTTGTCTGCCTCACAAACAGTACGCCTCTGCTGGTTTGGCGTGAAATCGAACCTTCCGACGGCAGCCGATATCATCCCGACCCTTACGGAACGGCGCATAGTTGTCCTGCCTTTCTTGGCAGGAAGAGGCATGCACTTTCGCAACGACATGCCGACTCCACACCATGTCGCCCTGTGGGGCAAAGAATTAACGCTCTTGCCCCCGCTGGGAGAAATTTCGGCAGCTGCGCTTGACAACCCGACACAGAGCAATAACAATGCCCGTTGCCATGAAAATGAAAATCGGTGAATTGGCGCGGCTGAGCGGTTGCCAAGTAGTGACCGTTCGCTACTATGAAAAAGAAGGGCTTTTGCGATGCCCCGAACGCACGGAATCCAACTACCGCCTCTATGACGATGAGGATTTGGAACGTCTGCGCTTCATTCGCCACTGCCGTCTGTACGGCATCAGCCTCAAAGAGATTCGCAATCTGCTCGCCTTTCGAGATAACCCGGAATGCCGTTGCGACCGCGTCCACCGCGTCATTGAAAAGCACATCAAGCACATCAATGCTCAAATCGCTTCCCTGCGCCACCTCAAAGGTCACCTCACCGATTTGATCTCCAGATGTTCTCCAAAAGGGCATCCGGAATGCGGCATCTGGACCGGTCTTAATGAAGAAGAACATTGCCCCCGCTGTGAGCGTCAGCAACATCTTTTTCCGAATTGACCGGCAGGCGTTCAATCAAGCTTGACAAAATGGAATTTCCAAGGCATATAGCCTGCGCACCCCCACAAATATGAGAACGGGAATAACACTGAAATCTCTGCTCGGGATCATGGCATTGAGTTCATGCACACCGATGCACCCGCCCATTACCTCGTCTTATTTGAGCGGTAGTCCGAGAACGGAAATTGCTCCGATTGAACGCGTCAGTCGCGGTTGGTGGGATCTGCCTGCCGGTTTGCAAGGCAATAAGCTGATTGTCATCGACACAACGCTTCAGCAAGCTCAATACTATGTAGGCAACACACTCGTGGGGCAAACGACCATTTCCACCGGCACGGAAGGACGAAAGACTCCTTTGGGACGTTACAAAATCCTTTCAAAAGATAAAAATCACGTTTCGAGCACCTATGGAGAATTGCGCAGCAAATCCACAGATGCCGTTGTTGAATCCAGCTTTACACGAGGATCTCGCCCTATCCCCGCAGGAGCGTATTACAAGGGTGCACCCATGACAAACGGCATGCAATTGACCACATCGGGGATCTGGATGCACGAAGGCTTTGTCACGGCGGCTCCGGAAAGCCATGGCTGTATCCGTCTGCCCGCCGACATGGCCGAAAAATTCTTCGAAGCCACCCCAGTCGGCACACCCGTCATTATCAAATAAGCCCCGCAGCTTAAAATTGATCTACCCATAGCAGGTATAGGGTCCATAGAGTGTGCCCGAAGAAGAGCCATATCAAGGCGGCTGTCAGCATGCAAGGTCCAAAAGGCATCGGTTCGCCTCGGCGAACTCCCTTTGCCAGTCCCATGACAATCCCGATCACAGAACCTGCCGCCAATGAAAAAACAGCCCCTTTCCAGCCGCACAATGCACCAATGGCAAGAGCAATCCACGCATCACCCGCCCCCATGGTCTCGCGATGCCATTCAATTGCCGTGCAAACGCCCTGTGCGCTGTCTATTTGTTCCAAATTAAACACCTCTCCTGTTTCGCATTCGACAGCCGTCTCGGTAAAAATGAGATGCCCTTGCGCCCGTTCTTTTCCCTCAATGCGCAACGTGGCATTTTTTAGGATAACGCGGTTTTTCTCTTCCGCAAAGAGAGCTGACCACCGCCATTCATCGCCTCGCGCTTTCAGAATAATATCCTCTTCGTCATCTGAGGAGGTAAGCGTCCACGGCACGGCAGAAGGAAAAACAGTACGCTTGAAACCAAACAGCAAGCGTCCCAAAAACGCCGTTCCCTTCAACAAAACAAAACCGCATCCCGCCCCAAACAAACTGCTCAAGGCGGCATCGCCCGCATAAAAGCATTCCGAATCGATCAGCCACGGAGAAAGTGCAACAGCTCCTATCCCGCATCCTGCCGCTACAAGCGTCATCATCGGCAAGACGAGCATCGTCTCCATATCGATGCAAAATTCGGCAACAGCCAATGCCACCCACGCGCACAGCAAGATTTGCGTCGGCAAGCCTTCCATGCCGAATTCCCACGCTGTGGCGGCAAAAAGCAACGCCGTCACCGTCTCGACAGCCCAGTAGCGAAAGGGGATTCTTTCACCGCAATCGGCGCATCGCCCTCTCAATACAAGCCAGCTCAGCAAGGGGATGTTATTGTACCAGCGAATCATCTTGCCACACTTGGGGCAAAACGAACGGGAGGGAGCGGAAAGCGAAAGCCCTCTCGGACAACGATAGATCACCACATTGAGGAACGAGCCGATGCATGCCCCCACCAAGCCAAAGCACAGCGGGAGCAACCACGGATAAACAGCTGACAATTCATCAAGCAATGCGGTCATGCGTTGTTGACGGCATCAATTAAACGGCGCAACATGCCGTAATTTCCTCGTTTGATTGCAAAGACCAAGCGGGGCAAATCAGCAATGAGCGGTTCGTTGCTTTCTTCGGGCAAAGCATCGCACATCTGCATCTCGCCTTCGCGAATAAGAGGCGAAAACTGTTTTTCAAGCTCTCTCAGCACATGATCTGGCAATGTTTCCGTCAGGCGAATCACAATGCGATCATCAATGTATCTATAGGAATGGAATCGGCTGTAAAAACGATTGATATGTTCAATTGCTTCGGCGGGCGATTTCGTCACAAAAAGCAAATCCATATCATCAGGCGAAATCAACCCGGAATCGAGCAATTCCGCACGAATGAAGCGATACCAGTTTGACCAAAACGTCTTCCCGGGCGAATCGAGCAAGACAATGGGGTATATGGTTGCCTTCCCCGTCTGCATCAGCGTGATGCTCTCAAAAATTTCATCCATCGTGCCAAACCCGCCGGGGCATGCCACAAGGGCATCGCTTTCCTTAACAAAATTGAGCTTGCGGACGTAGAAATAGTAAAAATTCACCAGACGTTGTGATGCAGACACCACAGGGTTGGCATGCTGTTCGTAGGGCAAATTGATATTCAAACCGAAGGAGCGTTCTGCGCCCGCGCCCTCGTTAGCGGCCTGCATAATGCCGGGTCCGCCTCCCGTGATCACCATATAACCGTTTTCCGCCGCCAGTTTGCCGAATTCCAGAGCGGTGGTGTACGCAGGTTCATTCTGTTCTATGCGGGCAGAACCGAACACGCAAATTTTACGTACATGTCGATAGGGGGCAAACATGGTGTCAGCCTCCAGCATTTCTGCCAGTGTGCGGTTCATCACTTCAAGATCGTGCGGGGGAATATCCGCCCTCGCCGCCATCACAGCCGTTGAAAGAAGCTCTCTCAATACATTCGGATCTTTATTCACGGCATGCTTTTCGGCAATTCCGTACAATACCGCATCCAAGGCCGGAATCCCTGTGCTGACGGGGATCTTGAACGTCCAAAGAGAATCATCGCCACCGGAAAAATCTCGTTTATCCAAATAAGGAGAATGTTGCATGGTGTAAGTATGCCGTTTTCCGTTCGGAATGTCAGCTCAAAAATTCAAATAATGCAAATATATGCAACGCAGGGCAATCTCGATGGCATAAAGCCTTTTTTGTTTCTCTTCCGAAACCGATGCATGATACATCAATGCGATTCTGATTCAAAGTACCGCGCTTTCGGCATTCATGCCGTGTACATTTCAGTCTTCGGGAACTTCTTCTGCAATCGGGGCTTCTTCGTCCTCATGAGGCAAAACGACAGGCGGATCGCCGTATTCCACAGCGGGATTGGTACGGGGAATCACATTGGCACGCCGAATAAACTTATGACGGGCGCGGGCATTTTCGAGAACCAACGAAAGGCGATCGACCTGTTCGGAGAGATTGTACACCGTCATTTGTACTTCCGTACCGTTTTCCAACAACAAAAGGATTTGCCAATCTTTCGGACGCGAGATGCTTGCCACAGCGGGGATATCCGTAATGGGACGCATGTTGATCAATCGCATCAGCTCGATCACGGGGGTGCATTCGCGAGGACGCACCCTTGCCCCGGAACGCAACGGGGTAACCTGAACCGGTGTCACATTCCAAACGGGCAAATCTTTGTAATCGGTATGAAGCGTTTCTTCATACGGGAAAATATACCCGTCCGGATCCATAAAAAGCATCGGTCGTTCCGTGCCTTCCCATGCAGGCGATTCTTCATACGCCAAACGCACAACGGGTACGCGGGCTTCCACCTCGATGCGAAGCGTTGAAGGCAATTCTTTCTGAACGCGGGCAGAGGCAATGGCGGGAGATGCCAACAAGCGTTGTTCAAACTCTTTGACGTTGATGGATGTCAAGTTGACTTTCTCTTTGATGTCGAGAAGCTTCAGCGTATATTCCCGTGGAATGATCCCGTTGGATGAATATTCAATCGAGCGTAGATCCAAACTGTAGGCTGATTCCATCACCTTGCTCGTCAGATACCAAAGCCCCCACAGAGCCGGAAGAATCCATAAGCCGCGCCTTCCCCAATGCTTGAAAAAATGCCATCCCTTGATCAGCGTAAATCGATTGAGGAAACGTGTCGTCCACGGCAGAGAACGCTCCAAGAGCGTCATCTCCTTACGCTTGCGGCGGTTGTTCCTGTACGAATTGCGAGCCAAGAGAATAAGAATACGTTCGAAATACCCGAAAGGCGTCAACGGTCCACTTGCATCGAAAGCTCTGCGATGCGGGCGCAAAGGTCTTCGTAGGAAATCCCTATGGCGGCGGCAGCCTTCGGCAGAAGACTCGATCCCGTCATCCCCGGAATCGTGTTGATTTCCAGCACAAACGGTTGCATGTCGCTTTCGCGCAAGAGGACATCAACGCGGGAATACACTTCAACACCAACGGCGCGAACGGCAGCCAAAGCAACTTCCTGCACTCGTTGAGCAGCTTCTTCCGAAATATCGGCAGGGCATATATAATCTGTCCCGCCACCCATATTCATCCATGGGTACTTGTTGCTCAAATCGTAAAAACCGGTGCGCGGCTTGATGTGAATCACAGGAAGAGCTTGTCCGTCTAAAACGCCCACGGTCAATTCCAGCCCTTCGATAAACTCTTCTGCCAACACCTGCTCACCGTATTGCGCGGCATCCCTTACAGCCGCCTCCAATTCTTCCTCTTTGCGTACAATGTGTACGCCAACGCTTGAACCTTCGCAGGGAGGTTTAATCACACAGGGTACAGATAGACCTGTGAGATCGGGAGACGCCGAATCCAGCAAGCGATACGCTGGGGTTGGCACCCCCGCCGTCGCCATCAAGCGTTTGGCAACCGCTTTGTCGAAGCAATCACGGCTGGCTCTCGCCCCTGCCCCCGTGTAGGGAATACCGCGCTCTTCCAGCAAGGATTGTAACGAGCCGTCTTCACCGAATGTGCCGTGAATAATGTTGTAAACGAGTTCTGTGTCGGCAGGAATGGACGGATTAGTATCGTGTACTTCCACTTCGGTCACATTGACGAAACCGCCGCGCCGCAAAGCCTCTGCCACAGCCTTCCCCGATACGAGAGACACTTCGCGTTCAGACCCGGGACCGCCCATCAGCAGGGCGATTTTTGTATTTTTGGTGAGTGTTTTCATGTGTAAAATCATTCAGAAAAGGAAATCCCGTTCCCCGATTACCTGCACTTCCGTCTTGAGCGTAATGCCCCGCTCCTCTTGCGCCCGACGGCGCACCATGTCGATGAGTTCGGTAATGTTTTCAGGAACAGCATTGCCCGTATTGACAATAAAATTGGCATGTACGGGCGAGACCATCGCTCCGCCGTGCGTCAATCCTTTCAGCCCCATTTCATCGATGAGGCGTCCCGCCGGGATCTCGGGCGGGTTGACAAACGTACACCCGGCACTGGGTTCGGAAGGCTGCGATCGGCGGCGGCGCAAGCGGTTGGCTTCCATCGTCTCGCGAATGGCAACCTTATCGCCCATCATACCGCGAAATACGGCACGGAGAACAAAGTTGGAACGGAACTCGGAAATACTGCGGTAAACGGCACTTTCCATATCGCAACGTCTGTGTTCTCGGATTTCGCCGTCTTCATCCAGACAGAGTGCCGATTCAAAGCAACGCCACATATCCGCTCCCATGGCACCTGCATTCATGCGCAGACTGCCGCCTACCTGCCCGGGGATGCCGTCCATCCATTCAAAGCCGGAAAGCCCCGCATGAGCTGCCACAGAAGCAATCTTCCGCAGGCGAACACCGGCTCCGGCTATGATGTGGTCTCCCTCAACGCGCAATGCATCAAATTCGCCCCCCATGGGATGGAACACCGCTCCCCGAATACCGCCGGCGCGTACAATCAGATTCGATCCCCCGCCCACAATGCGCACGGGTATATTACGATCCTTGAAGAAATTGACGGCTTGTTGCATTGCTTCATGAGAAGAAGGCTCAAGCCAATATTGGGCGACCCCCCCCACATGCATGGTCGTATGGCGTTCCATCGGTTCGTACAGACGAGCCGTAATCGGTAATGAAACGTTGCGCATCATGTCTTCCAGCAACGCCAAGTCTCGCGTAATGCGTGTGCCGGCTTCATGAACGTTGCCCGCGCCGAGGGTCAAAAACAAATCGCCCGGTTGCAGTGCATTCCCAACCGTGTGGTGCGCCTGCGTCAAATTGGGGAGATACTGTACATCCGTTGAACCGTGACGCCGCACAGCATCAACGATCGTTTGCCCGGATATCCCTTCTATGGGTAACTCGCTGGCAGGGTACACATCGGTCACATACAATTTATCAACCGCTTGCAAGACGCGACCGAAGTCGTCTTGCAACATCTGTGTACGCGTGTAGCGATGGGGCTGGAAAAGAGCCACCAGCCGCTTGGGCTTCAATGAACGAGCCGTTTGCAACGTAGCGGCAATTTCCGTGGGATGGTGACCGTAATCGTCCACAATGCGATAATTGGACGAAAGATATTTCGTTTCAAAACGCCGCCGTGCACCGGCAAACGAAGCAAGCCCGCGCGTAACAGAAGCGAAATCGCATCCGATTTCACGGGCGACAGCTGTTGCCGCCAATGCGTTCAACACATTGTGACGTCCGGGAATGCCCAGCTCCACACGTCCCAGCTCTTCACCCTTGAAGCAAATTGTAAAAAGCGTCCGCCCGCGCATTTCCGTTACGTCTGTTGCGGTATAATCCGCATGCTCCCACCCGTATGAAACCGCGTTGTCGTAGCGCGAACCCACGTCACGCGCACCGGGATCGGCAGCACAATAAAAGATGCGCCCGCGTGTTTGTCGGCAAAGCCTGTCAAAAACAGCTTTTATCTCATCCACATTACGGTAAAAATCCAAATGTTCCGCTTCGATATTGAGGATGATACTGTGTTCGGGGATATAATTGACAAGCGTACCGTCGCTTTCATCCCCCTCTGCCACCAAATATTCGCTGTCTTCTGTCCAATGTGCATTGGAACCTAAAACGGGGATTTCTGCCCCCACATAGTGGCAGGGGCGCAATCTCCCCTCGCGAAGAAGGTGCGCCGTCATAGAAGATGTGGTCGTTTTACCGTGAGTACCCGCCACAACAACACCGCGCTTACCATTCAAAATAGCTGCCAAACATTCGGCGCGGCGAACACAGGGGATGCCCCGCTTCATGGCAGCGGCAAGCGCAACATTGTCCGGACGGATCGCGCTGGAATAGATCACCACATCGGCATCTGCCACGGCTTCTGCCGTATGCGGGCAATAAAAGCGCAACCCGCAATTTTGAAGATTGGCGGTCTCATCGCTGGATACACGGTCGCATCCGCTGACGTGGTTTCCCATTTCGAGCAACATGCGAGCCAGCCCTGACATGCCCGAACCGGCCACGCCGATCAGATGGATGCGCATGGGATGAGAACGGTCGAGAAGGCGGAGGCGTAATTGTTCTATCATAATTCCTTGGGGAGAGTATCGTTTTCTAGGACGTATGCAATGCGAGCAGCGGCATCGTGACCGGCGCGGGCATATGCGGCTTGTTCCATGTGATTCAGCGCAACGGGATCCAACACGGTTTCACGAATAAAACTCATCAGCGTATCCGAAGTCAGCTCATCCTGCCTCAGCATCCGAGCCGCACCCTGCGCACTGTACACGCGGGCATTGTGCGTCTGGTGATCATCTGCGGCAAAGGGGTACGGGATCAGCAATGAGGCTTTTCCCAATGCCGCCAGTTCGGTCAAACTTGATGCGCCCGAACGGGCAATCACGGCATCGGCGGCAGCATATGCCGATGCCATATCAGCGCAGAAGGGCAATGTGCGAACATGGGGCAACGAAGCCGTCATCCCCGCCACGCGATCATAATCCGTTCGCCCGGCAAGAAGGAGGAATTGTACCTCTGATTCGCGTGCGGCCGTTTCGGCAACAATCGTATTGATCTGTCGTGCGCCCTGAGAACCACCCATTGTCAAAATAACCGGACGGTCGGGATCAAGACCAAACGCGCGACGGGCAGCAGAACGATCGACCGATTTTTCCAATTCTTCGCGTATAGGGGTTCCCGTCACGAGACAACGACTGTTCGGGAAATAATGCGAGGCTTCCTGCATCCCGAGAAGCACGGCATTGCACCAACGGGCTGTCAAACGATTCGATTTGCCCGGCAACGCATTTGAATCATGCACATAGGTACGCATTCCCATGCTGTGTGCCACATGAACGGGCGGCAAGGAGGTAAACCCGCCCATACCCAACACGACATCGGCATTCAATTCTTTTAGAATTTGCCGACAGGCAGACCGCGTCTTGAGAAGCTTCCATGCAAACGGAATCATCTTTGCGGAAAGCAATCTCGGCATAGCGATGGCTTCTACCGTGCGAAATTCGAGATCTTTGTATTTGTCGGAAGCTTGGGCATCGACAGACTTTTGAGAAATCAGAAGAACGGGGCGATGCCCATGGCGGCGCAAATTTTCCGCCACGGCGATCCCGGGGAAAAGATGCCCGCCCGTACCGCCGCATGCAATCACAATATTTAATGGCTCGTCAGTGTTCATATCAAAATGCGCCCGTTTTCATCACGGTGCTTAATCGTATATTTTTCGGGCGGAAGTGTTGCCCGCCTTTGAATGGATGTCAGGATGCCGATGCTCCCCATGGTAAAAACAAGGTTCGTCCCGCCACAGCTGATCAGCGGAAGCGGCAAGCCGGAATTGGGAACCAGCGATGTCACAACGGCTATATTCAGCATAGCCGGCCAAAAAATAATAGCTACAATCCCAACGGCAAGCAAACGTCCAAAGCGATCTGTCGTCTGCAAAGCAACGGCAATTCCGAAAAACGCAAAAAAGGAAAACAGAAGCACCACGGACAACGTCCCCACAATCCCCAGCTCTTCCCCAATTTCCGCAAAAATGAAGTCCGTATGCGCAAAAGGCAAATTACCATGCTTTTCCAACCCGTCTCCCAAACCGACCCCGGTGATGCCGCCGCGAGCCATCGCCAAGATGGAAATCCATTGTTGGCGACCGGAAAAGTTGCTGTAAAGCTCCGGATCTTTCCATGCATGGATACGCATCATTCTGTTCGGGCTGGAGGTGGTTTGCCAATAAAGAACAAAAGCTCCGGCAACAATGGCCAGAGCGATGAAGATTCGCCGTGCACCCGCCACATACATGACGCCGAAGCCCGCCATCGCCAGAGCCGCCGCCGTTCCCATGTCCTTTTCAAAAAAGATTGCCAAAAGAGGAATCCCAAACAAGATTCCGGGCAAGACGAAACCTTTCCAAAATGTTGCCGAAACCTCTTTATTTTTGGCATACCAGTGCGCCAACGTCATGACCATGCATATCTTGGCGCATTCACTGGGCTGGAACTGAAAGCTCCCAAAACGTACCCAGCGGAACTCACCGTTCGCCTCATGCCCGATCCCGGGCAAAAAGCAACAGATCAACAAAATAAGCGTAATGGACCATATCCATACGATGCACTTTCGAAAGATGCGGTAATCGATATGGCTGAGAATAATCGCCCCGATGAACCCCAATATGCCAAACTGAATCTGCTTTCTGAGCAAAGAGTACACATCATCGCCTTTTTCCACGCACACGCTCGTGCTGGCCACCATCACCATCCCGATTGCCAACAGGAGGATGAAGCAGATCCAGATGATCATGATGCTCAGTTTCGACGACATGGCGCGGGGAAATAAAGCAAGCGATTAACGGGGTATTTTGATTTTGGCTCCGGGCTGTAAGCGGCGAGCCTTTTGGTTATCGAGGCGGTTCAGACGAAACAGCTCATTGACGGTCGTTTTGTGTTTGCGAGCCACAGCTGCCAACGTTTCGCCCTTTTTCAAAACGTATATGCCTGTTCCTTGGTGTTTTTCAGGAGCGTTTGGATGGGTAGCCGCAGGGTCTTGTTCCCGATTCTCACGGATGGCAGACGCGGGAGGGGATACAACCGATGCAGCGGGAGCCGCCGACACCGGAGCTTCCACTGGCATGTCCCCCGTCACTTGTAATTTGCGACCGGCGGCGAGACGGCTGATGTCTTTTTCTGTCAGATTGTTCAACATCATCAATTTCTGAACGCTCGTCTTGTAGGTACGCGCCACTTTTGAAAGCGTTTCGCCGCGCTTCAATTCATGGAACGTTTCCGTCACTTCCTCGGAAACTTCATCGGCAACAGCTACTTCTTCACCCGGTTTTGCGGGAATCATCAGACGTTCGCCACTGACGGGCTGTGCGTATGATGCCATGGAAGGATTGACTTCCCGAAGATCGGCTTCACTGCATCCGTTCATGGCTGCAATGGAAGCCCACGTTTCTCCCGATGTGACAAGATGCACCGCAGAACCGGCTTTCACACCCGCAGTCGGAAGCCCAATGTTGCCATCGGGACGCGCCACGGTGGAAGGATCGGTAATGTGTACTTCGGCGGTCGCGGGGGCAGAATGCTCGACAGCCTGATTCGCAACCGGCGGCGTTGTCATCGTCGGCGTAGCAACGGCTGGCAAAGCAGAAGGGGGCAAGCTCATATTGCCGGCACGAAATGACGATGAGCTGTCCTTGGTCAATCGCCCTTGCAAGCAGACAGCACCGATTACCAAGATATGCACCAAAAGAATCACCACCAGCACGCGCACAATACGACTGCTGGGGGCATCGTCATCCATCGCACCGACCTGTGCGCGATGCCGTTTGGTCTTCGGACGAAACATGTGACTGAAAAAGCGATGTTTGGGCAATGTGCGCCGCACATCGGATTTATACATTGAACGGAACGGAATTTTTTTAGCCATATGGGGGGATCAGTTATATTTTAAGAGTTTTTTTAACAGCGTTGCGGAAGCATTCGCCCCGCTTGATGTAACCGGAAAATTGATCGAATGATGATGTGCCGGGAGAAAAAAGAACAACGTCTCCCGCCTCAGCCAAAGCGATAGCGGCGGTCGTTGCCTCTTCTACCGTATGAACTGCCTGTGTCAAAACCACAGGCGAAAATGTTTCCCTGAGCTGGTCGGATATTTGTCCGAAAACAACACAGGCTTTGACTTTTTCTTGCAACAAAGACAAGACGGGCGAATAATCAAGCCCTTTGTCTTTACCGCCCGCCAGCAAAATAATCGGACGGGTTTGAGAACGAATCGCCGCCTCCGTCGAATGCAAATTGGTCGATTTGGAATCGTTCAGCCACAAGATTCCATCCATCTCTGCCACGATTTCGCATCGATGCGCCGGCGGCATAAACGAGCGAATCGCATCGGCTGTCAACACAGGATCGATGCCCAATTCGCGGCACACCAAAAATGCCGCCATCGCGTTTTCCGCATTGTGCGCGGGTGACATCATCGTCCCGTTCAAATCTACCAGCTGAGTTTCTCCTTCGCATATCCAACCGTTGCGATAACTTAGACACCCGCAATCATTTTGTGCGCTGAAGGTCAGGACGCGCGGTTTGATGCCGGGCAAATTTTCACCTTCGCGCACAATGGCGGTCTGCGTTGCCGTCATATTTTCAAAAATGCGCATCTTGGCATGGAAATAATCTTCAACGGCATGGTAGCGATCCATATGATCGGGGGCAAAATTGAGCCACACCGCTATGTCGGGACGAAAGTCGCGAATCGTTTCCATTTGGAACGAACTCACTTCCAGAACGGCATACTGCGTCCCCCCCTCGTTCACCACTTGACTGAGAGGTAAGCCGTAATTACCGCATGCTCGGGCGTTCAACCCCGCACGGGTGAGAATATGCGCGATCAGCCCGGTGGTTGTTGTCTTGCCGTTCGTCCCCGTAATTCCGATAATGGTACCGTTGAAATGGCGATAGGCAAACTCCGTTTCACCGATTAACTCCGTACCGTGGGTGACGAAGGATTGCGTCCACGGAATATCCGCTTCAATCCCCGGGGAAAGAATCACGAGATCGGCTTGATATGCGCGCCCGTCTTCCTCCGTGGCAGAAAGGGTAAGCTCAAATTCTCCCGAAACATCTCCAGCATGCGAACCGCTGTCAAAAATTCGAATTTGATCACAGCCGATAGATTGCGCCAATCTTGCCGCTGCCAATCCGCTTCTCCCTGCGCCGAGTATGGCAATTTTTCTGTAACTTGTTCGCGTATCAGTCATTTTAATGAACGGAAAGAAGTGAGAGACCTAACATCGCCAAAATGAACGCAACAATCCAAAACCGCACAATCACCTGCGTTTCCCGCAACCCGCCAAGCTCGAAATGATGATGCACGGGCGTCATACGGAAAATGCGGCGACCTTCGCCTTGGAAAATGCGCGTATATTTAAACCAACCGACTTGCAAAATCACAGATACTGCTTCCGCAACAAACACACCGCCAATAACCACCAAAAGTATCTCTTGGCATGTGCAAACAGCCAGCGTGCCGAGGGCACCACCGAGGGCCAGAGAGCCCGTATCGCCCATGAACAAGCGGGCAGGATAACAATTGTACCACAAAAACCCCATGCACGATCCCGTCAATGCCATGGTAAAAATTGCCAATTCGCTCATATCGCGATGATGAGGAATCTGCAAGTATTCCGATGATGATAAGAGAGCATCCCCCGCAATCAGGGCAATGGCACCGTAAGCCACGGCGGCGGCAATGGTACAGCCGGATGCCAGCCCGTCCAAGCCGTCCGTCAAATTAACCGCATTGGATGCCCCCACAATGACGAATATGCCAAAGGGAATAATGAGCCAGCCAATGTCGATCACGCCGTAGAAAGGGACATAAATGTTGGATACCAGCTCACCCACGGGCGTGCGAGCGGTCACCCCGGCTTCTGCCAATCCGGTCGCAGCCGCTTGGCTGCCGTGAAAGTAAAGATAGCACAAAGCCGCCGCCGCGACCGCCGTTTGCACAATCAATTTCATGCGTCCGGTCAATCCTTCGGACGTATGTTTTTTAACTTTCAGATAATCATCGGCAAAGCCAAGAAAAGCCAATGCCAACATCACGCCCGAACAGGCGATGATGTACGGGTTGAACGGATGAGCAAATAAAAACACGGCAATCAGCGCGGGGATAATGATCATCACACCGCCCATTGTCGGCGTACCCAGCTTTTTCCCGTGCAATTCTGCCAACTTGTGTACTTCGGATGCCAAGCGAATGGGTTGCCCTGCCTTCAATGCCGTCAATACGGCGATCAGCTTGGGACCGGACACAACGCTCAGCAAAAACGCAACGGCACACGCAAATGCACCCAATACAGCCGTTTGCACAAGCGTCGGTGCCGCCTGTATCGAAAAGTATTCTGAAAAACAATATATCATTTCAATGTCGGGAATAAAATATTCATGCAACGCTCAATATGAACGGAATGACTTGCTTTAAAAAGCACGGCGTCACCGGGTTGCACCCGATGGGAAAGCTCTTCTGCGGCACGTATCGGATCAGGCGAACAGATCATCTCAAGCCCCCGCGCCCCACGAGCCAACTCTTCAGCTTCTTCACCCTGCCCCACCACGCAGATGAGATCCACCTTGTGTTTGCAGGCGGCTTGTCCCACGCAGAAATGCGCTTCACGTGATGCGTTACCCAACTCGCCCATACTGCCCAGCACGGCAATGCGACGTCCGTGAACGGGAAGGGTGGACAACGTCACCAATGAGGCTTTTACCGATTCGGGGTTGGCATTATACGAATCGTCTATCACCGTAACACCGGCCGCGTTCAACACGCGAAGCCTCCCACTCGTCAAGGCGACATGCGTCAATCCATCGGCTATTTCATCAGGAGACATGCCGAATTTCCATGCAGCGGCTGCTGCAAGCAGACTGTTTGCAGCCATGTGTACCCCGGGGACAGGAAGCGAAACGGGACGCGGAGAACATCCTTCAATCACAAGGTCGTAATAACATCCACTCAAATCCATGCGCAGTTTTTCTGCTCTCATCCGCCCGCTTTGAAAACCGACGGGTACCGTTTCCGCTTTTGTGGACGCAGCAATCAGATCGGCATATTCGCAATCTGCCGGATAGATCATGCATCCGTCTGCCGGAAGAACGCGTGCCATTGTGCATTTTTCTTCGGCAATCGCACGGCGTGTATGCAAATATTCGATATGCGCCGAACCGATGCTCGAAATAATGCCGATGCGGGGACGAATGAGGCGACACAGTGGCTCCAATTCTCCGGCGTGGTTCATGCCGGCTTCCCAAACAGCAACTTCCGTATCGTGCGGAGCAGACAGAATGCTCAACGGAACGCCAATGTGGTTATTGAAATTTCCAGCTGTGGCAGTCGTACGGAACTTTCTCCGCAAGATGCTGTACAGCATATCTTTTGTCGACGTTTTCCCGCTGGATCCCGTGACGCCCGCTACGGCAACGGGTTCGAGACACTCGCGCCACCATGCCGCAATGCGTTGCAAGGCAACCAGCGTATCATCCGTCAAAATCACAGCGCATTCGGGCGTAATGCCTTCCATGCGACGGCTGACCACAACCGCCGCTGCACCGGATGCCGCTGCGCCGACGGCATATTCGTTGCCGTCGAAACGATCTCCCTTCAATGCAATAAAGCAACAGCCAGAAACGATGTTGCGGCTGTCCGTACTCACGCCGGCAGAAATGCGCGTTTCGAGCGCACCTTGTAACAACACGCCGCCCGAGGCGCAAAGCAAATCGTGAACTGTGGCTTCAGGAGGGATCATATACGTTTCTTTTCGGATTTTTCGGCTTGTTTCTTCGCCTGTATTTCTTCTTCACGCGCCATGCAACATGCCCGCACAACGGCAACATCACTGAAGGAATGACGCACCCCCTTGATTTCCTGATATGTCTCATGCCCTTTACCTGCAATGAGGATAAGATCCCCTCGGCGGGCAATGTCAAACGCATGGCGAATAGCTTCACCGCGATCGGTCATGCGAATTCGGGCAGGCTCGGGAATGCCGGGCATAATTTCATCGATAATGGCATCAGGGTCTTCACTGCGGGGATTGTCGGATGTGACAATGCATATATCGGACAGCGAAGCGGCAGCTTGCCCCATCAGCGGACGTTTTGTATGGTCGCGATCTCCGCCGCAGCCGAACACCGTAATCAGGCGTCCCGGGCAAAGGCTGCGAAGCGTACTGCATACGTTGACCAACGCATCGGGAGTGTGGGCATAATCCACAAAAGCAGGAACACTGCTTGAAGATGAAACAAGCTCCAAACGCCCGGGTACCTGCGGCGAATGGGCAAGGCAAGAAATGGCATCACGTACTCCAACGCCGGCAGCCACGACCCCTGCCAATGCCGCCAAGCTGTTGGAAATATTGAAACGACCGATCAACGGGACGCGCACAAGATACGATTTCCCCTTATGTACCAGCTCGTAATCAGACCCGTGCAATGTGACCGTTCCCGGGATGGCGCGGAAGTCCGCTTCCCGTTCGGTACTGAACGTGATTACTTTCAGTTTTCCGGAAAACTCATCGATCAGCCGTCGTCCGTAAGGATCATCGGCATTAATGACGGCACAGCACTTTTTATCGCCCAGTGCCGCCATATTTTCAAAGAGCTTGCGTTTGGCGGCATAATAATTCTCCATGTCGCCATGGTAATCGAGATGATCCTGCGTCAAATTCGTAAAGATGCCAACGCGCAGGAAAAGTCCCGCCGTGCGCCGTTGTACCAGCGCATGCGATGAAATCTCCATCGCAAACGCGCGGCACCCGTTGCGTACCATGTCGCTTAACATGCATTGCAATTCTGCCGGACCGGGGGTTGTGTTAACGGACGGGCGACGGTGTGCGCCGTCATCGTAGAGAACGGTGCCGATCAACCCAGCCTTGACCCATGTGTGCCTCAAGATGGATTGAATCAAATAGCTGATCGTCGTTTTCCCGTTCGTCCCTGTTACCCCTACACCAATCATATCGCGTGAGGGGAAGCCGTACCATGCCGACAGCAACAGCCCTGCAGCTTCATGCGTATCGCTCACCTGCACCCAAAGGATGTTTTTGCCCTTGTACTCTTGCGAACATGGGGTCTCTGCAACAATCGCGATTGCGCCGGTCTGAACGGCTTGTTCGATAAAATCGTGTCCATCTGTGCGACTGCCGCGCACTGCGATGTAGCATGCACCCGCCTGAACGCGTCGGCTGTCATCCGTCACCACAGTCAAGGGGGATGTCAATTGCCCTTCGATGCACGGGTTGCCGGGGAGAATGGAGAACAGTTCTATCGTATTGATGCTCATGAGCGTTTATTACCTGTGGTACGTTTGGATGATGCAGACGTTGCCGCTTTCGTATGGCGGCGGGCGTGGCGAGAAGATGAAGCGTTATTCGTCGCAGAAGCCTTTCGAGATGAAGAAGAATCTTGCTTGCGATCGGCAGACGCCGTCCGTTTTAAAGAAGAAGATGTTGTTGTTCTGCGGGACGATGCGCCGGTCGGCGGAACCTGCCGAAGGGCATTCTGCGCAACAGCCGTTTCCCGACGGACTTTTTCTATAGCCTTCTGATCGCTCGGCGGGATATTGAGCGTATCAAACACGCGCTGTGCCACGTTTTTGAAAATCGGGGCAGCCACCGTGCCACCGCCGGGACGTACATCGGTGGGATGCGGATCATCGATCACCACCAAGCAAACAAATGCCGGATCTTCTATCGGCGCAACGCCGGCAAACGAAACCGTATAGCGGTTACTGTAATAGCCGCCGCCGTTTTCATTCACTTTGTGCGATGTCCCCGTTTTGCCGCCAATGTTGTATCCCGGGATTGCCGCACGGGTTCCCGTGCCTCTTTCGGTCGTCACGCTATGCAATGCGTCCAGCACCCCACGAGCCGTCTTGGGTGACATGACCTTCGCGGCAACCTGCGGTTCACATTCGTCCACCACGACACCGTCTGCCGAGGTGATTTTTTTGATCAAACGCGGTTTCATCCTCACGCCGCCGTTGGCTATGGATGCATAAACCATCGCCATGTGAAGTGGCGTCACCGTGATGGCGTAACCGAATGTCATCGGCGCAAAGTTGGCCGGTTTTTTACCGTCTTGCATCAGGCAACGCCCTTCGGAAGGAAGATCCACACCCGATCTTTTGGTCAGCCCAAAGCGTTCGAGATATTCTTTGTACGTTGGCCATCCCGCTTTGAAGCCCACCTTGCATGCGCCCGGATTACTCGAAAACTTCAACACTCCCGGCAATGGCTGTATCCCTTTATTTCCAAATGGTTTATCTGTAATTGGCGTCTTTCTTCCCGGAACGAAAAACGGGTTACAATCGATATGATCGCTGAACTTAAGCTTTCCGCTGTCCACGGCAGCACTGACAGCTACCACCTTAAAGGTAGATCCCGGTTCATACACCCCCTGTACCGCATAATTCAATGCTGCCTTCCCTTGATTTTCCTTTGTATTCAGGTTAAACGTCGGATACGATGCCAAAGCGAGTATATCGCCCGTTTTGGGTTCGACGATGATCACTGCGCCCCGCGCGGCATGATTATGTTCAATGCCTTTTGCCAACTCTTGTTCGGCAATGGTTTGCAAACGCATATCGATGGTCAGAACAAGATTTTGCCCATGGATGGGTTCTTTGAAGCGGTCGCCTTCGCTGGGAACAATGAGCCCCCGCGCATCGCGACGAAACTCGCGACTGCCGTTCTGCCCTTTGAGATAACCGTTAAACTTGGCTTCAATCCCCGAAATTCCCTCATTTTCGTAATCCACGTATCCGAGGACGTGGCAAAGGCTTTCCGGAGATGCATATGAACGTTTCAACACGCTTTCGCACGAAAACCCGCGAATGCGGGCAGATGACAACAAGCGACGAATTTCATCGGCTTTTTCCTCCGTCAGATCGCGCGCCAAAACAATTTTTTGAATAATGCTTTTGCTTCCGTCCTGCCGGATCTTATCGATAATGACCTGAGGTTCCGTTTGCAGACAAGGCGCCAACCACTCCGCGACAAGCTCATCGTGCGCCCTGTAGTACATCTCGCAGATTTTCTCATCGTAGCTTTCCTTCAGCATTTCCCGCGCCCCTGCCGTACCGCCTTTTCCTTTCGCTGCACTGAAATCCTGTACACCTTTTTTCTCGGCACGGCGCAACAGGCTTTGATACGTGCGGCGAACGAGGAGTGTCCGCTGTTCGGCTTCCAAGTTGCTCCATTCGGCATCATGCGATGCAATGTTGTATGCCAAACCCCAGCATACCATCTTGGGGTCTCTCAAATGATACCGGTCCGCAATCAGCGAAACGCTCAAAATATTGTTGGTTAGAAGCTCTTCGTTGCGATCCATGATCACGCCCCGTTGCGCGGGGATCGAATCAAATTCAATCATCGATTGCCCGGCTCGCACGGCATTCATATCTTCATCGACAATTTGCAACTTCACCAATTGCCACGACACACAGACCGCGATCAGTCCGATGCCCGCACACAGGTGCAGGCATCTTCCGGAAAATCCGTTCTGTGTTTTGAATATCATTGTTTCTGGGTTCAGTTTCCTGCGACAGCGCGTTTCGGTTGTTCTTCCGCGACCTCAATTTGAGAAGCAACAATGTTTTGCAATTCGGAATGTTCCTGCGACAGGCGATCGCGTATCGCCACGCGATTGATGCGCGATGCGGTCTTGGCGCGGTATTGTTTTGCAGCCAAATTGCATGTCGATGTCTGGAGATGAAGCTTTTCTATGGAGCGCCGCACGGCAATCTGTTCATTTTTCAACACGGCATAATAACATCCGCCGGCGATCAACAATATCGCCAACGCTGCCATCCACGCCAGATATCCGAGACTGACTCCTGTTGAAAACCTTTGTTTCTTTCGGGTACGAATCATTTCAGGGTGATTTTTTCGAGCACTCGCAACTTGGCACTGCGAGAGCGTGGGTTCATTTTTTGTTCTTCTGCCGACGCTGTCAGCGGCTTTTTGTACACCAAACGGGCGCAGTATTCCGGGTTCTCCTTCGGCGCAGGCCATTCCGGTCTATCGATTTCGGGACGAACGACGCGTTCGTAAAAACGTTTGACAATACGGTCTTCAAGACTGTGGAAAGTAATCAAAGCCAGCCGCCCTTGGGGCTTCAGCAGACGAACGCTTTGCTCCAGCAAATCGCTCAGCGCACCCAGCTCATCGTTAACGGCAATGCGCAATGCTTGAAAACTGCGAGTGGCGGGATGTTGCTTTCCGTGACGCGGCAAGACACTTTCAATGATCTCGGCAAGCTGACGCGTGCCGACAATGGGTTCTTTTTGCCGTGCCGCAACAATGGCGCGGGCGATCACTCGCGAAGCCTTTTCTTCACCGTACTGCCACAGCCATTCTGCCAACTGCTCTTCATCGGCTTCGTTCACCAAATCTGCCGCACTGCGAGATGCCTGCGGATTCATCCGCATGTCCAGCGGACCGTCCTCGCGAAACGAGAATCCGCGTTCTGCCGTATCCAGCTGGTGAGAGGAAACGCCGATATCTGCCAAAATGCCGTCCGCACTCTCCACTCCCTGCGCACAAAGAAGCTCTGTCAGGCAACGGAAATTGCCGCGCACGGCATGAAAACGCGTTCCAAAACGCGCCAGTCTCGCCGATGCGGCAGCCAACGCTTCCGGATCCTGATCGATCCCCCATACCGTTGCGCCGCGTTCCAGCAATGCTTCGCTGTGACCGCCGCCGCCCAACGTGGCGTCAATGATCGTTTTACCTTCGGACGGTTCCAAAGCGACAATCGCCTCTTCGAAAAGGACGGGCAAATGACGAAACGGCTTGGACGGTGCATCAGTTGTTGCCCCAACGGATGCGACTTCATTGGCATCAAACGGCAATGTGTTCATCCATTCGGTTGCCTCTCGGGGCGAGACAGCACGGATGAACCGGTACGATTTTTCCCATTCCACATTCGGCAACGCCTGCTCCCATTCGGAAACCAAGACCTCCAAATCCGCTTCCCCCGCAGGTTCGACCAGAAGACGTGCTGTAGCAACACCGATCTCCCATGCCAAAACATCCACTCCGTGGGCGGTTTCCAACGCGTGCGCCAGTTCGTTCGCGCGCGTATAAAGGGGGGCATCTTTCGCGCGACGCTGAGAGACCTCCGAAAGCAAGCCCACAAAACGCTTGCCCCATTCGCCCTGAAGCTCCTTCAGTTTCGCCCGAGCACCACGCATTCCTGCCTCTCGCATGGATTCCGTAATCCTTTCGCGTTCGGCCTTCCATGATGCCAACTCGGCATCGCTCAATACACCTGATAAGACGAGCCATACCTCATAGCCGACACCCCCGGGCGATCGGCGGCTTCTCCATTTAATCGCTTTCTCCATCATGTCAGAAAACGCCGAATTCATCATTGAGAGACTTCAGCGCAACCAATTCGCGCAGCTCTGCCTCGGCATACGCCTCCGGATTCCACACCTCGAAATAGGGCCCGCGCCCCACGAGTTTTGCTTCGCCCGAAAGCCCCAAACGCGCACACATTTTCTTGGGAATCAACAATTTCCCCTGTGCGCTGATCGCGGTTGGCACGCACTCCGCATACATACGTCCGATGTATGCGTCGATCGCCGCCATCGACATGTCACCGCGCGCCGTCGCCGTCTTGCGAATATTTTCAACCAAACTGCGAAAATATTCAGGCGATAACGCCTTCAAAATCGGCGCATTTTGCTTCGATGCCTCCAAAAGTATCAGCGGGCATTCTTCAGAATGCCTCCACTCCGAAGGAATTGCAACGCGATTCTTCGGATCGATTTTATGGTCATACTTACCATACAGTTCACTGGAGATGCCTTCAGACATTCTGCGAGTACACTTGAAGCCACCCCCAGTACACCTCAATACACCACACTTGTCAATTCAAAAGCATATTTTCTTCATCATCGGATGCAAATTTTTCCCTCATCGGGCATCTTAAGCGTTCCGCAAAATCACAAAAAAAGGAAGGAGCCGATTTTAGGCTCCTTCCGAAGAGAGGATCATAGGCAAAAACCGCCCGTTACAAATTCGGTCCCAACTCGATGATGGAATATTCCCCATCGCCAAGGCGATAAACGATTTGCAACACATTGCGCCGCGCGTTTCTGTAGAGAACGAAGGGCTTGTCCGTCAGCTCCAAAGCCATAATAGCTTGTTCTTTGTAAAGCGTCTGCAATTCATAGCCTTCGCGCTGAATGCGAATCGGCTTGGGATCTTCGGACGCTTCCACATCATAATCCAGCACGTTTTCATCGTATACAATTTCATCCAAGTGGCGAATCGTCTCCGAACGATGCGGACGGAATGTTTTCATCAAACGCGTCTTGTGCTTGCGCATGCGGCGCATGATCTTCGTCACTGTTTCATCGATGGCGGCATAGAGATCTGCCCCAACCGTCGATGCCTGGATCGTGATATGGTCTGTACAGAAAAGGACTATTTCGGCGATTTGGCGATCTTTTTGGACGTCCACAATGACGCGGGCTTCGACAATACGAGGGTAATCAATGTTGATGGATTCGATTTTCCTGGTGGCGAAGTCGCGAATTGCATCTGTCACTTCGATGTGACGCCCCGTTACCGTAATGTTTGGATCCACATTGGCTGTTTTCATGGTTATTACCTCTTTCTACTTTGTTGTTATTGCGAATTTGTTCGCCATTCGCAATTCTTATGATAGACACTCATTTCCGTTTTTGTCGAGCAAAAAAAGTTTTTTAACAAGAAAATTGTCAATTCCGTGTTTTTATGTCATCCTGTGCCTATGGAACGACAAGATCAACGCTGTGCGGACGCACTCCGCACCATTCAATTTATCCCGGGAATCGCCCCGCATGCAACAGCCTCCGTACTGAGCTGTTTTGGTAACACGCGCGTCATTTGCGCCGTCACAATCGAAGATGACGTGCCGCGATGGATGAAAGCACAACACGTCGAAGGCGGCTGGCTGACAGCGGAATACGCCATGTTGCCATACTCTACGCTCGAACGGAAACGCCGCGACATTTCTGCCGGGAAGCTGGATGGACGCTCCAACGAAATCCAGCGCCTGATCGGGCGCTCCCTTCGCGCCGTTGTCGATCTCGAAAAGCTGGGAGCCCGCACCGTATGGATTGACTGTGACGTACTGGAAGCCGACGGTGGTACGCGCACCGCTTCGATCACCGGAGCCGCCGTCGCGGTTGCCATGGCATTCAACAAACTCATCGCCGAAAGAAAATTGACGGAAAATCCGCTCCGCAAAATGGTGGCAGCCGTTTCCGTCGGCATGCTACAAGGCGAACCCCTGCTCGATCTCTGCTACACAGAAGACAAAGACGCGGACGTGGACATGAACATCGTCATGACGGAAAGCGGAGAATTTGTCGAAATCCAAGGCTCGGGCGAAGAAGCCGTCTTCACCGCCGATGAAATGGCAGTCATGCTCACCTACGCCCGCAAAGGCATTTCCGAATTGATCGCGGCGCAAAAAGCCGTGGTGGCGGAAGCCGCCCGTCCCGATGCCGATGCCCTGGCTTCTCTCGCCACACTCTTCTCAAAAAAATAAACTCCTATACCCATTTGAAGCTTGCGAAAGCAACGGAAAAATGGTATATGAACTCTTCAAAAAGTTTGAAGCATTTTATGAAAGCAAAACTCATCCGCAAACGTCGTCGCTCCGGGTTTACCCTGATCGAGTTGATGGTGGTCATTGCCATTATTGCCACGCTCGCCGGAATCTCTTGGGGGCCGATCCTCGATCAACTCAACTCCGGTGACCGCAGTGCCGCCCAATCCAACATGGGCAACCTATACAAAACCATGCAGGTCTTCAAAAACGACAATGGTGACTATCCCAGCGATGCCATGGCAGAACGTCTCTTGGAAGACGAACGCTACATGAATGTGGATTACGGTCCACTGACCGGGAACACATCTAACTGTTACCTGCGCCAGCTGTTTTACCTCCCCAGCCTCAGCAGCGAAGAAAACTTCTACGCCAAAATTAACGTCATGGGGCGCATGACCAAAACGCCTGACAACAAAATGGCGAAAGGACGCGCCCTCGAACGGGGCGAATGCGGCTTCTCATACGTGATGACCAAAGGCGATGCCGAGGACAACCTCAAAAGCGGGGTTACCGATTCGAACGCTCCCTTGTTGATGACCTCCATTTCGGGGCGCGGACCAGTTTCCGGGGACAACATGACCTTCGATACGGAAAGCTTCCGCAACAAAGCCATCATCCTCTTCAATAACGGCAGCGTCAAACAGATGGATCTCATCCCCGATGACAATGACGACCGTAAGGGTAAACTCCTCGACGTTTTCCCTGAAAACAAACGCACCGGTGCCAGCAAAGCCGGCAATTACATCATCCTGCCCCCCGACCTGTAAAGCACCGCCAAACCTCACCGTTTTAAAAGACCGTTCTGCCACATGGCAGAACGGTCTTTTGTTTGAAATTTTTACAGTTCTGAATCAATTATAATTGATTTCTAGTTAAACCAATCATATTATTTCACCGGTATAATAGACACAATTACCCGGAAGCTTGATATTGGGAATCCAGATTAGTTTTCCGTCCCAACCTTTATCCTTATTGCCTGTAATCTTATACATTGTAAGCACCAATTCATCAGGATGTTTATCCCCCAATTTTCTATCATCAGGGGATAATAATGTTCCGGTTCCTTTACCAATATCCCTGCCTCTGCGAACAATTAATTTTCCTTGAGCTACAGACAGTGCATTAATAAAGCCTCGAAACGCTTTTGCGTCCCAGTCTTCTTCCGTTTCAGAATCCAGCTGTTCCATAATCTTTGCCAGCATTTTTAAATTGACGCTGTGAATGCCGTCTGTAAACGATTGCAACATGGTATCAAGCATATCTATATCATGGTTTACGGGATAGAACGGAAAATAATTAACCCCACCGGAATAAACCACAACCACCTCCTTATCCAATACATTGTTACGTGTAGGCTTCACTCCAGATGGATAAATGATCTTTATATCACACCCGTTGGTTGAGTTTTCAATTTGCTTGATTATGCTACTATTGGTTCTGTTGATATCAGAAAACAATTTAAACAGTTTTGGAGGCATGAATACACGGAGTAAATGCGGATCTCGGTCGTATCCGAACATTCTTGCATGTTGCCACATCGTATCTGCTTGCGGACTTTTAGCTACACGACAGTAATAAACAGTCTGCAGTTGTGGAAATGTAACTCCGCGTCCCAGACTATTTCCACCAATAAGAATATTGATTCCGGTATCATACCGCGTACTGTCTTTATAAGACACAACGGAATTGAGCATCAGAATACTGATCTTGTTATTTTGCAATTGTTTAACTATGTAGTCATATATTCTTTCGAATGGTACTATATCTGCTTTTGTTTCCTTTAGAGACACATATGCCGACAGAAAAGCGTCTCGTGTTTCCTGTTCGTTGTATGAATGAAACATTTCATTAAGGTAGTTGCCTATTTTGTTGGCAAAAATTAAATGCTGGTCTGTTTTAACTCCGGGATGAATGAGGAAATTGCATACCTCACCGCCACTCAACATAATCTGCCCGGAAGAAATTAAGTGTATAATCAATGCTTTTTTCAGACCATTTTCCGGGAACTCGTCATCGTTCAGCAATTCCTGACTTTCCTCGTTATCCGTCAAAATAATATGGCTTTGTTTTTCACATTCTGCCGGAAAGAAAAAATTACCCCCCATATATCCCTTGCCGGGTCTAAAATAATATACGAAACGAGGTTGCCATCCACTTTTTTTCGTTTGCAAGAGAATAGACTGAGGAGTACCTGTAACTTCCATATATATGCTACAAGAAGTTGTTTTCTTAATCTCATCCAAATGTTTATTGATGGTACTTTGCCCCTTTTGGTTGATCTTCGTATTCAAACTCGAGGAATCAGCCTCATCATCAACAATAAAAAGAGGATTACCTGCACATAAACCTGTCGAAGAAAAATTATTCTTCCATTGTTTCAGGACGTGTGCGTTTTTCTTTAAAACAATGACTGCCGGTTTACTCAATTTGTTTTGAGTATATTTTAAATATTCAGTTTCATCGCATACGCAAAAGTCATATAAATCATGTAAAGCACGTTGATATGTTTGCTGTTGAAGCATGATGTTATCTGTCGTCAACAATACAAAATTGATAAAACCTTCATCTGCGGCTGCACACATCAAACCAAACATATGGCTCGTTTTGCCACTCTGCACATCACCGAACAACAAACTTACCACATGTTCCGTGAAAGAAAAATTCGAAATATACTGAGGCACAATATCTCTGACCGTTAAAGAAATTGCATCCGCAAGTGTAGGATTGCCCCGTTCACAGATTCTGCTCAAATATGATTGCAAGTAGCTCATTTCTTTTTCGGTTCAAAATCGAGAAACCAAACTTTAGGATCTTTTGTCTTATTCATCGTAAACGATTTACGCCCGTAACGATTGAGTGTATCCTCAGTAACGGGACTACCGACTTTCAAAACACCTGCATTTTCCATTCGCCCTTTCAGCCATTTGCCGAGAATCTTCAAATCACCATCCGAACGAAAGTTCTTACTGTAATCGCCGCTGACTTTGCATTTAAATGACCATCCGTCATCAGTAATAACAGTGAATACAGCCTGATCTGTTTGACGCTGAGGATAGCCTTGCTGACATGTTATATCTTTAGGAACGATCAATTCGCATTCATACCAGTGTCTGGGTTTTATAAGTCCATTCTTGGATTGACGTCCTTTACCAAAAAATGCATTCAGGTTGCTTTGTGAGGCTTCCTCATACGTTTTAATCGGAATCTCAAAAGATATATCAGTCTTGTTACCAATCACATTTGCAAGTTCCTTTGGTAATACTTTTTCTACATGTTCGTGCCCTTCCAACAGAGGATTTTCAGCATTAAACGTATCTATCTTCAATTCAGCAATATTTTTTGCGGATGTCCGCATAAGTTTGCATATGAAATCATGAATCTTCTTCGATTCGTCAGGTTTGCTAAACAAAACTGAACTTTCATATACACGAGGTCCGCCATCTATAATGCTACTTAAATTGTTTGAACCAACAATTCCGGCAAAAGGTCCTTTATCGTTGCTATATGAATAAAGTTTACCATGATATTTGAATGCATTAACAAGTTTAACTTCTCCACGCTTGTTACTTGCCAGGAATTCGTTCAATTTCATAGCAGCATCGTATTGAACTTTTGTAAAAAGCTCATAGTAATGCATGCCGACTATGAGGTTAAGTTGCTGAATATTACCGTTCATTTCCAGCATTTTCTCCAACTCCATCAATGAATCAGCCGAGACATATCCAACAGCAATATCCATCTTTGTTGACTGCGGTATCAGACTGTAAAACATCTTCGAAAAAGTACTACAGCCTGTTTTCATTGGCGGATAATTTGAAAACAGTAATTCCATAATCCGTTCCTTTAATACATTTGAGAAGTTACATACTCCAGTCTCTGCTTGACCGTCATAGCCTTCATTTTTTCATATTCAAGCATCAGATCAACAGGTTCATAATTATTCGTAAAAAGAGGAAGTAATCGTGTGGCTACAGCCCTCACTCCAACCGGCGGGACTGCATTTCCAATCTGCCGGCGAACTTCGGCTATACTTCCTTTAAAAACGAAATCATCGGGAAAGGATTGAAGTCTTGCACGTTCTCTGTTTGTCAAAGGTCGAGGTTCGGGGAAGTGGTATCCCCATGTTCCGCCACCTCCGGCGGCAATAATGGTTTTAGCCGGTTCATCACGCTTGATCCTACGATACACATGGCTAATCATCCCTTTAACATATAATGGATTATCTTTTTCTATATCGGTAAAATTGCCACCCTCTGGGATCAGTTCCAAAACTTTCTTCGTTTTTTCTTTGATATTGATATGCTCATTATTGGTTGGAACATTTTCCACACCTTGCAAGGCTTCGCCCGCCGTAACATAAGGAAGTTCTCCGTTCGGACCATGAGAAGGTTTGGGATGAACAAAATCGAATCCGGTATCTATCCTGACACCAACCAAAAGTACCCGCTCTCTGAATTGAGGAACGCCATATTCCGCAAAATTATACAGATGAGGTTTAACAATATAACCGGGTGCAATGCTCTCAAAATCCTTGATAATTGTATCGATTGCTTTCCCACCATTGGCAGTAATAAGCCCTTTTACATTCTCAGCAACAAATGCTTTCGGTCTTTTTGCATCCACAAACTCCGCAAAATGTCTAAACAAACCACCCCGAGTACCGTTCAAACCGGGCTGTTTCCAAATAATAGAGAAATCCTGACAGGGGAATCCACCCAATACGAGATCGCATTCAGGAATAGCATTATTTTCGTATGGATTAATTTTTGTAATATCCTCATAGCTAATTACATTACCTATATTATATGCATATGATTTGCATGCCCACTCTGCAAAATCATTTGCCCAGACCGTTTCATACCCCTCCATATGGAATCCATAATCCAATCCGCCACAGCCCGAAAAAATGGAAACAATTCTGGGCTTCTTCAATGGTTTGTCACTTTTATTCATGTTAAGTACCTCCTTGCATAAAGGTGTACTTTTTAGCCGCGAAACTTCACATCGGCATTATTTATCAATCAACGCAACATGAATATTTCGTGATAGACTTTCGGAGAGAAAAATGTATGATCAATTGGGCATAGGGTGCGTGTGCTTTATTTGCAAGAAAGTACACCTTCCTGTAAAATTGAACAGGTTTACGCTCAGAGAGATTTCCCGTAAATCTCTGCTCTGTAGCGGAATGTGGACAACGGCATCGCGCATTCTTTTGCTGCGGCGGTACCGGTAATTTCACCGCATTTCCATCTCTGATATGCCACAGGAAAATTGTCGGGCAACGGTTGCGGAATACGCCCAAGGCGAATACCTTTTGCCTTGGCGGCGGCAATGCCTTCTGCTTGGCGTTTGCGGATGTATTCCCGTTCGTTTTGTGCCACAAAGGAAAGTATTTGAAGGACGAGGTCTGCAATAAATCTCCCCATGAGATCTTTTCCCTGCCGAGTATCCAACAGGGGCATATCAATCACACATATATCAATATTCTTTTCTTTCGTCAGGAGGCGCCATTGGTTCTGCACTTCTTCATAATTGCGTCCCAACCGATCTATACTTTGAATGCAAAGTAAATCGCCCGCTTGCAGTTGTTGAATCATCTTTTTATACTGAGGACGCTCAAAGTCTTTCCCCGACTGCTTATCGATATATATATAGGCATTCGCAATCCCTTTTCCCCGAAGCGCAAGCAATTGACGATCTTCGTTCTGATCTTTGGAGGATACGCGTACATAACCGTATATACGATTGGCAACTGTTTGCTTCCCTGTGTTTTTTCCGTCCGTGTTCATGGCTCAATAAAAGGCATATTCTGCACTTTTACCGCATCGGCAAGAACATTGCACCACGGAGCATGAACGTTTTTTCTTCCCACCGCCCTGTAAATCCCCACCCGACATTACAATTAAAGCCCGTTCTGCCGATATAGGATTGAACGGGCTTTTTGTTTACGGAAACTGTAAAAACGCCATTATTCTGTCGGCGGGAGGAAAGGTGTTATTGCTTCCCAGACTTGATCTACGGTGATCAGGTCAATTGTAGATGGGGAGACCAGATTAACGGAACGAAGCCCGCGCAGTACGCCTTGTTTGGTGCGGTTGTCATAGATGGCGATGGTGGGAACGCCCGCAAGGGAGGCCATGTGGGAAGGACCTGTATCGTTCCCTACCGTAGCCAATGCCCGCCGTGCGAGATCGGGAACGTCCATCAGAGATGTTTTGTTGAGCATGCTGACAGCCATGGGCGAAGATGCCGCAATGGCGTTGATTTCTTCTGCCTCAGCGTTCGTGCCGATGATGACAGACGAGATACCGATGTGTTCCAGCCTGCGCACCAATTCGCAATAGTTGGCAACGGGCCAGCGTTTGTGTGGGTGACCGGGGGAGCAGCCGGGTATGAGCATGACGTATTTCTCCGGTAATTCGTCAAAGTGTTTGTTCTCCCCGTGCAAAAATGAAAGATCGGTCAGCGTATATAAGGACACGCATTTTTTTCTTTCGGCATGACCGAACGAGTAACGGTGGCTTTTCACCACGCAGCATTCGTTGTCATAACAGGCATCGATCCATGTGTAGGAATGCGGCATCAGCCAGCGAATGACCGGAAAGTATTTTTTCCGAACGCGACGCGATCCCTGCACGTCATAGATGTATGAAAAGCAGCCGCTTGTCACCTCGTGCATGATGCGTCGCATTTCCCGCACGTTGAAGTAGGAGCCTCGGTTATCGATGATGTAGTTTTTAAAAATGCCCATTTTCCCCCCAAGGGAAACAAACGGGGAACTCGTCATGAGGGTAATTTCCGCATCGGGATGTATTTTGGCAATGGTCATCATCGTGCCGATAGCCAAGATGAAATCGCCCAGTGCGCCATGTTTGATGATGAGAACTTTTTCCATATTCAGCTTTCCGAATGAGGGGGTGAAAGGTAGGGGATCATCTCTCGCGGATCTGCCACTACGGCATACGCCCGCGTTGCGCACAGATTGCGCGATAAAAGGAAATTGCGCCCCACGCCCGCCGATGCCGCTGCTTCGACATCGCGTTCCTTATCGCCCAAAGAGACGGATGCGGACATATCAATGCCCCAACGATCACGCGCTTTGAGAAAGAGCCCGGGGCGCGGTTTGCGGTCTTCCCCTTCCAAATTCGGGCAATGGTAGACGGCAAGTAAAGAGATACCTTCTTCGGCGCATTTCTTTTCCATGAATGCGGTAAATTGCCTGTAGTCTTCTTCAGTATAATATCCCCGCGCAATGCCGGATTGATTAGTGATCACCACAATTTCATATCCCGCTTTCAGAGCGGCGCGACACAGCTCCCGAATACCCGGAATCCATTGAAAATCTTCCGTGCGATACACATAGTGACCGTCTGTGTTAATCGTACCGTCCCGATCGAGAAATAAGATTTTGCGATCAGCCATAAATTGCTCGCTCGATGCATTCGCAGACAAGATGTCCGCAGGCAATATGCATTTCCTGAATGTGATTCGTTACGTCGGAAGGGACGGCAATGCAATGATCCGCTATTTCTTTCATGACGCCTCCACCCATGCCGGTAAAAGCAACGACAGAAATGCCCATGTCGCGGGCAAGGTGCATGGCATTTACCACATTGCGGCTGTTACCGCTCGTCGAGATGCCGATCAGCACGTCGCCGGCATTTCCCAAACCCTCCACTTGGCGGCGAAAGACATCGTCATAGCCGTAATCATTGCCCACTGCCGTCAGAATGGATGTATCTACCGTGAGGGCAATAGCGGGCAATGCCTTGCGTTCCATCTTGTAACGCCCGATCAATTCTGCAGCCAAGTGCTGGGCATCGGCAGCCGATCCGCCATTGCCGCAAAAAAGGATCTTGTGTCCGCCGTGCAATGCCTGCACGCAAACATCGGCAATACGCGCAACTGTTTCAGATTGCAAGGACAAGAGGCGAAAACTGTCCGCAATGTTTTCAAACTCTTTTTTGATGAGATCTGTGGTCATTTGAGTTTTTCGAGAAGTGATGTCGTTGAAATACCTTCCACGCGCGGTAATGTTACAGCCCGCCCACCGTATGATTCCACATATCGTCCTTCCGGCCATGCATCAAGGGCATAGCCTTCTTTGGCAATAACGTCCGGACGTATTTTTTCAACGAGAGGCAATGCCGTATCGCTGTCGAAGAGAACGACATAGTCAACGGCTTTCAGCGCGGTCAGCATAGCTGCGCGCGCATTTTCGGAGTTCACGGGACGGGACGGTCCTTTCAATCTTCGAACGGAAGCATCGCTGTTCAAGCCGACGATGAGAACATCGCACAGCTCATGAGCCCGACGGAAAGATTCTGCATGACCGATGTGCAACACGTCAAAACAGCCATTCGTAAATCCGACAACGTACCCCTGCGCCTTCCATTCCCGAACCATGGCTGCTGCTTGATCCGCAGTGAGGATACCCGCCTCATTTTCGCGTTGCATCGCTTTTTTCAATTCATCGCGCGTCACGCTTGCCGTACCAAATTTCCCAACAACAATGCCGGATGCCGCATTGGCTATTTTCATGGCTTCGGGGATACTCGCCCCCGCCGCCAAGGATGCTCCCAGCACCGCCAACGAGGTATCACCGGCCCCGGAAACATCAAACACTTCCCGCGCTTCTGTCGGCAGACGGGTAGGGGATTCGCTTTCCGACATCGGAATATGAAGCATGCCGTATTCGCTGAGCGTCACGAGGATGTGCCGAATGTTGTATCGTGCGCCGATCTCGCGTCCAGCAGCAACGGCTTCTTGCATAAAGTTTTCCGATGCAGGATGGAAGACCTTCCCCGTCACAGCTTGGAACTCTTTGAGATTCGGTTTGACCAACGTTGCCCCGCGATAAATAGTCCAATCGGGCAGTTTCGGATCAACGATGACAGGTTTCCCGTGCTTGTGTGCACATTCGATCAGGCGTTGCGATGTGCGTTCATCAAATACTCCCTTACCGTAATCCGACAGCATGACAAGATCGGCATCTTGCAATGCGCTTTCCAAGCGATCAAGCCATTGGTCGGCAAAATCTTGCGGCATACACAAAGGCATTTCCTGATCAAAACGCAAAAGATGATGCGCACCGGCAACAAAGCGCGTCTTCACCGAGGTGACGTACCCTTCCATTTCAGCAATGTAATCACTGCCGATGTGGCATGCCTTCATAAAATCGGTAAGCATGCGTCCGTCAGCATCATTCCCGATCACGCCCGCAAATTGGACCCCGCATTCCAACGCACTCAGGTTGACAGCAACGTTCCCAGCCCCGCCGGGCATGCGGCGTTCTCCGGTTTTCTTCAAAACGGGAACGGGAGCCTCGGGCGATACGCGGGCAACACTTCCGTATTCAAAGACATCCAGCATTAAATCCCCCACGCAGAGGATGCGCACGTCGGAAAAACGATCAATATACCGTGCCGACCCGCTTTCCGTTGAAAGGGGCATTGCACCGCACGGAGAAAACGCAGAAGGGGCGATTGATGATGATGTCTGTTCCATGAATGAATAACGGTACACAAGGATTTCATCGAAAAATCCCGTTGATTTTCATCGGTCAAACAGAATACCCGATTCCCACCCGCAGTGTCAAGAGCAGAAAGAATAATTCGCGCCGTTGCGGACGGGATCAGCGTTGGTTGAAGCGCGCCACTTCCCGCTGTGCTTCACGCAATTCAGCCCGCGCTTTCAAATCGTACCGTTGATCGCGATGGGTCTTACCGCGCCCAACGCCGATTTCGGCTTTAACGCGCCCGTCTTTCCAATACAAGGCGAGCAAAGGAAGCGAGAATCCCTTCTGAGCCAATCGGATTTCCAGCTTCAATATTTCTTTTTTGTGAGCCAGCAAACGGCGCGGACGTTTCGCTTCATGTTGAAACCACACGCCCGCCGTTTCCCACGGCTGAATATCGCATCCGTACAGCAACAACTGCCCTTTTTCAACGCGGGCGAAAGCATCGGAAATATTGACTTTCCCGGCACGGATCGATTTGACCTCCGTGCCTTTCAGCTCAATGCCACATTCGTATTTTTCGAGAATTTCATAATCACGCCGAGCCTTTTTGTTGGTGGCAATATGAGGATCTCGACTTTTGACTTTAGCCATATACGAATGCGCCGCATGCGCACAGATAAACAGCCCGCCTGATCAGGCATCGCTTCCGTCAGCAAAGGATGAGACGGGAGTTTCATCGTCATTCTCTTCGCTTTCGCGCCATACGAGCTTACCTTGAATAATTTCCGTAAGTGCAATATCGGCAGCACCCATATCCGAATCGGTAGGAACGTAGGGGGCATATCCGGCATTCAGCTGGGTGACGCGCTGAGAGACAATATTGACCAGCAACTGGGGATCTTTAACGATCTTGGCGGCTTTATCGATAAGTTCTGTTTTCATGAAAAAAAGGGGAAACGCGCTTCTCAGGCAATCTGCCTGCGGGTGAAGTATCATACTCCGATTCCCGCCGATTGCAAGTCTCTATTCATTGCCATGTCACACGAAACAAAGCCGAACCCGTAACTTCGCCAATATGGATTTTCCCAATCGGCGATAAGCTCTTTGTTTCTGCTTTTTCCGTTTCATTCATTGAGGTAAAGCAAAACCGACTCGCCGTGTTCTACTCAAACGGGAAGTTTTTCACCGCTTTCCTTGTTTTGAGTTCTTGGTTAAGTCCCAACCGTAGGCGTACCAGGTGCTGTCTTTGCGGATGGCGAGCGGGCGCGTGGCTGTCGGTTGGGTCGGATCCCAGAATAAGAACCAGCGGAACACTCCGCTTATCGCATCAATCGCCGCGATTTGTAAGTAGCCCCTGTAAATATAGCGCAAGTAGTTGCTTACCGCACCGTTGACGGTGACCTTGCGGGTGTGCCGTCTGCCCATGTAGTCGTAGGTGCAGTCGATGACGGTTGCTCCGTCCGCGCTTTCAAAACGCACCGGACGGTTTTCTGCATTGTAGGTGACATTCCAAATGCCCGTTGCGGTCTTGATGCGCGTCTGGTTCCCGTCCGCATCGTAGGTCGGGGTGAAGGTGTCCGCTTCGGATTCGGTTGATTCTCCTTCCTCTCCGCTTCCTTGCCGGATGGCGGTGTACTGGTTGAGTTGGTTTGCCGTGTAGGCGGTGGCTTCTTCGGCGTCTTCCTGTGCCGTCTTGCGGTTTCCGATGTTGTCGTAGCTGTAGCCGTAGGCCTTGCCGTTCACCGTTGCAGCCGTTAGTTCGCTTCGGCTGTTGTAGGTAAAGCTGTCGTCGGTAACGGTATTGCCTTGGTAATGAGAAAAGTGGCGTGAGGTGTGTCTCAAAATGTCATAAGTGTAGATAAACATTATTATTCAGATGAGAAAATAGATAGAATGAATAAAGTAAATTTTTGTGGCGCATAAAAATTATTATAAGACAAAAATATGATATCAAAAAAGTTATCTTACTATTCTTCCATAATTTGATTAAGTAAATAAAAATTTATATATCCTATTATTAACCCAGTTATTCCTGATAATGTTAAAAAATAATAATGTTTATCACATAATATATAACTTAACATGGCTCCCATTGCAAGTCCGACAATTAGTCCTAAAAAACAAGATGTCAATTTACTTATTTCATTATAAAAAATACGCCAGAGCATCCAATTGATTATAGCCAATATAAATGTTGCCGGAAATGAAAATATAATCATTGAAAATCCAGATATGAGAGCATGGTCAAATTTAGATAAACATATGGCATATCCAATTCCAATAATCCCAGGAGCCAACACACAAATTAACGTGATATAAATGATGTTATATATTAATTGCATTGAGAATTATTAAGTAACATATTCCAACCAATATCAGAACCTCCTTTCGGAAGTCCTAAAAAAGGTATAAAGACTCGACTGATATAACAAGTCACATGAGCTTTCAACCTGCAAAAGTTTCTTTCTGAACAACATGAGACTTTTTGACATTGCTTTTCAGCATTTACCAAGCAAAGTGCTGTCGAAATGACAGCAACGGAGAACTTGTATTTCTTTAAGAAATCAATACATATTGATCTTGCTTTGTCCGGATAAGGATCAATAACTTTTGATGAATTTTGACATGTGCATTTTGGGGCAGGTGTGGAATATCTACAAAACCATGATGCCAGCTCGTCTGGAGAAAGCGGAATAGAAGGATGTATTCCAGGTGGAGTGTATTCTCCATTGGACCATACGATACCACCATTATTTGTTGGAGTAGGAAATTCTGAATGAGGAATAGGCAAGTTAAATCCCAATCCATTTCTATCCCTTTTATCTATGCCATTATTCCTTACAAAGGCATACAAATTCCACCCACCTTGCTCCGCAATCGGATCTCGATTAATCCATCTGCCATCTGTGGGGTTATAGTGGCGGTAGTTGTAGTAGATGATGGCAAGTTCTTCGTCGGCGTAAATTGTATTTAATTTTTTTGGATGAGGAGTAGGCTTTTTAGTTTTAGGGTTTATACTTGCTATGAGGTTCTGCATAAGCAGAGCGATGATTCTTGACTGTTTTGTTTTTATGCAAATAATGTATATAAATGGATTCTATGATTGCAAATGTACTTACTAAATCATAGAACAAGATGGGATTATAATATTTTTAACATTTTAAAACCATTACATATAATTCCGTTTTGTTTACACTTATTAATAATGATGTTACTATCAAAAATTTAACATTAAAAGAAAAAACTAGCTATATATGTTAATATAAAAAATACAATAATCCATTTAATAATCATCTTGATATCACGCATAATAAAAAAATTAGTATGCTGATTACGTTGTAATTTATCAATCGGACATTTTTCGATGAGGAGCAAAAGAGCATCGTTGATCTGTCTGATAGAATCAAACCATTTAGTTCTAAAATGTATATTACATTTACTACTAATAATCCATACATCAAATATTTGATATTTTTCCAATTTTTTAAATGCTTGTGGATTGATAGCTTTGCCTATTTGATAGGCATCGAAGCATGAAGGGGTAATGATAATTTTCTTTATATCTCTATATAAAATTTCCTTTTTTTGCCACCATAATTCTTTGATTATTCTATCATCGTATAATAATAATCGATAGCTGCTCAATTTAACATTTAAATAAACTCCTATAAAAAAAATAGCTGCTAGAGCAGGTAAATCGCCATTATTAATAAATTTATCTGGATTGTAAAATTTCCATAAAAATAAACTTAATATAATCCCGCAAGATACTACTGCAAGAACGAAAGCTTTACGAGGTTTTAAACAAATATTAATTATTTTTTGAGATGACATTTTAGTGTATCGGAATTATAATTAATGTTTCCTGCTTTTCTTCAAGGAAATAAGATTGTCCGTCTATGTCAATACGAAATACAACAATAGTAGAATGTTGTATGAAAATATAATTGGAAAAAAGTGATGGATTTGACCTACCCGCCTCTAGCGGTATATGTGGTTGTGACATCAATGGTAAATTCGAACAACCAGAATAAATTCTACTGGATTCTAAGGTCCCGTTGCTTAATATCGTACTAGGTAAGGACAAGATAGTTCCTGGCAAAGAATTATAAAATTCTGAGCCACTGTTCTTCGCAATGACTTTCGGGCTAATTCTTTTGATAGTGCCATTTTTTAATTTAGTTAACGCTGTTTTACCTACAGCAGCCCAAGAATTTCTTCCACTATTTAATCCAGGAATTTTAACAAGTTTTGCTATAGGTGCACTAATAGCCCCTATAGTCCCCTCTATAGCAACATCAATTGCCACATTGCACCATTCCTTCTTTTCCTCAGAAAAGCAATTCTTTAGAAAAGCATGAGACATGCCATAAACGGCTCCTCCAACAATAGGACCACCATACAACGAAGCTTCTCCGGCTATTGCTCCAGCACTAGCGGCCAAACCGTAATCTTTCCATGAACTAAGTTCTCTATTAACAGCATCAGAAATTAACTGTCCGGCAACACCAACAAGTGCACCAACAGTAGTTGCCACAAGATCATCAATAAGCACCCATAAACCCAACTGGTCGTATAAGGCAAAAGGGCTATTTCCTTCAAAGGCATACAAATTCCAGCCACCTTGTTCCGCAATAGGATCTCGATTAATCCACCTTCCGTCGTGCGGATTGAGATGCCGGTAGTTGTAGTAGATCAGCCCTAGTTCGTCATCGGCGTATTCACTACTCCATGTGAATGGCTGGGTGACGTCTCCGGTGGCGGAGGCTTCTCCGTAGGGCGTGTAGGTGTACGTTGTCCGGATATATCCGGCCGGCCCAAAGACTTCTGTCACATTTTTGGTTAAATCCCAGCCGTAGGCGTACCAGGTGCCGTCTTTGCGGATGGCAAGCGGGCGGGTGGCGGTCGGTTGTGTCGGATCCCAGAACAAGAACCAGCGGAAGACTCCGCTTACCGCATCAATCGCCGCGATTTGCAGGTAGCCCCTGTAAATATAGCGCAAGTAGTTGCTTACCGTCCCGTTGACGGTGACCTTGCGGGTGTGCCGTCTGCCCATGTAGTCGTAGGTGCATTCCACCACTGTCGAGCCGTCCGCACTTTCAAAACGCACCGGGCGGTTTTCCGCGTTGTAGGTCACATTCCAAATCCCCGTTGCGGTCTTGATGCGCGTTTGGTTCCCGTCCGCATCGTAGGTCGGGGTGAAGGATATCGTCTTCATTGCCTTTTCCTCTTCCTTGTTGAACAAGATTACAATCTCTGTGTATTACTGAACGGTGATATAAATAGTCGAATATGATTTATCTTCTATAAGATACTTCCCAAAAGGAAGCCATGGTGATAAAACTTCTTTGTTTGGACATTCTTTAATGACCGTTTGATTGTCGACGTTATATATGATTTTGTTTTTCAAATCGAAACAACCTATTCTCCATGCATTGCGTTTTATTTCAATAAAATAACCGACTAAATTGCAATAGCGGGGGACTCCCGAGTTTGTTAAATAATAATTGTTAATATAATACGTTCCTTCCCGAAGTTGATTCCCTCCAAATGTTCTCAGATAATTCTTACGATCGGTATGCAAATGCGGATAAGGTGCCGCGACATAAGAGCCATCGTTAATTTGGAAAAAGTTAAATAAGTGTTTCTTTGCACAAATGTCGTAAAAGAAAAAAGTTCCTTCGCCACTTAACCAATAAAGTGGGTCGTCTTTAGCATGTATATAAGAGAGGTGAGTAGCTAAAAGACTCGGATGTTTCGAAATAATTTCATCCAAATTGAACTTCATGAGCCACCCATGCCACGGTTCATCCATAGCGTTATGTATTTGAATCGAATGTCGACATGTTTCTTGTTCCCATTTGTAATATAAAAAAAACAAAAGACATATAATGACCGCGACAATGCTTGTTTTTTTGTGATTCATACAAAAAATTCGACTAATAATTCTATTTTTCTTTTTTTTGAAGAACACCATTTATATATATTCTCCAATCAATTTTTCCTTGAAATTTATCGACATCACTACTTACTGAAGTACCCGGTTTAGGTGCATCTGGCTTAGAGATAAAGAACTCACCCATAGGACCGTAATCTACCCGTCCGTGCATACCCTTAACTACTCCTCCTAGATAGTGGCTTAGCTCTTCGGCGAGAGATTTTTTGATATTTCTTTTCTTACTTGTTGATGCAGAATGGCATGTTATAAGTTCTATATATGGATTCTTTGTAAAATAATGTTTTTTAAAAATTTTCTTTATATCATTTATAGAAAGCATCCAACGGAGATGTCTACCATCGAAGGGATATTGTATACCCAGAGAGCCAACTTCCCCATGACCATAATAATAGAGTTCAGATATTAAGGTTGTTTTAATCCTTTTTCGACCATCTTTTGTACATTGCAATGCCTTACTTAACTCGTTAGTGTTATTTATTTCTCTAACAACAACATTAGGATTATGATAAAAAATGTCGGAATAATATTCTCTTTTTTGATTCCAGCGATATCTTTGTAATATTTTTGACGGTTCCTGTTCGTTTCTCAATTTGTATGATTTCGTTTCTAAGAAAACCTCAAAAACTTCATTAGGTTTTTCATCGCATAATTCCTCTATTTTTAAGGCAGCTGCCATTCTGAAATTAAATTGGTTTAAGTCGTGATCGCGTATCCCTTCAGGTCTTATGTCTACTCCTCCTACTATAAGGACAACATTATTTCCAATATGATCCGTATAAATTATTGCATTATTCAAGAAAGAATTGTATTCACACAATGAATCTTTCTCGTGTATTCTATCTCTGCAAATCCATCTGCCATCTGCGGGGTTGTAGTGGCGGTAGTTGTAGTAGATCAGGGCAAGTTCGTCATCGGCGTATTCGCTGCTCCATGTGATGGGTTGGGTAACGTCTCCCGTGGCGGTGGCTTCTCCGTAGGGTGTGTAGGTGTAGGCGGTGCGCAGGTAGCCCGCTTTGCCGAAGATTTCTGTGACGTTCTTCGTCAAGTCCCAGCCGTAGGCGTACCATGTGCTGTCTTTGCGGATGGCGAGCGGGCGCGTGGCTGTCGGTTGGGTCGGATCCCAGAATAAGAACCAGCGGAACACTCCGCTTATCGCATCAATCGCCGCGATTTGTAAGTAGCCCCTGTAAATATAGCGCAAGTAGTTGCTTACTGTCCCGTTGACGGTGACTTTGCGGGTGTGCCGTCTGCCCATGTAGTCGTAGGTACAGTCGATGACCGTTGCTCCGTCCGCACTTTCGAAGCGGGTCGGACGGCTTTTCGCATTGTAGGTCACTTGTTAGATTCCTTTAGACTCCTTGGTATTCAAAAATAAAAACATCGATTAAATACGTACCAATACATTTAATTTACAAATAAACTTTGTTTAAAGGTCCATATTAAAACTTTTATTTTCTTTATAGGATCATATGTGTATAAGTCGTAATAATAATCATCTTCTATTTTATCATGACGTAAACAGAATATATACAAATTTAATTTTTTATCTAATATGAATAACCTTTCCCCAAAAGTGCCATCTCCATTGATAAATAAATATAAATATGATGGTTTTTCCCCTTGATCTACCCAAAACTTACCTTTTTCCCCCTGATCTACCCAAAACTTACCTTGTTTAAGAGTTTTTTGAAAAGAT
>CAYQNL010000014.1:0-58963 GCA_964418985.1 uncultured Akkermansia sp.
GCATTTCAACACCATGAAGATCAATGCCGTTGTCGGTAACCCGCCGTATCAGGAAATCATCGCGCAAAAATTAACCAAAAACGGGCAAAAAAGGAGTAGTAGTGTTTTTCATCATTTCCAATTGATTAGTGAGAAACTGGGGCGTTTTACCTCGCTGATATATCCCGGGGCGCGATGGATTCACCGTTCGGGAAAGGGAATGGAAACATTTGGGTTGAATCAAATCAATGATCAGAGCTTGCTCTTGTTGGAATATTTCCCCGATTCGACCGATATATTTCCCGAAGTCGGAATCGCCGATGGACTTTCCATCGTTTTGAAAGATCGGGAAAAGAAGACAGGCGGCTTTTGTTACAAATATGTTCGGCATGGCGTCTGTGTGAGTACGAATGTTGAGAATCCGGGGGAAGAATTGCTCCCGTTAAACCCTGAGGATTACAGCATTGTGCAAAAATTGAATGCCGTGATGTCGTTGCCTCAATTCGGTTGTTTGCATGATTCTGTTCTTTCTCAAAAACTGTTTTCAATTGAGAGTGATTATGTTGAGAAGAATCAGTCCAATGTCAGGGAATACGATGAAGGGGGAGAGTTTGATCCGCAATCGGAAATTAAATTATTTACGAACGACAAGGCGGGAAAAAGCGGAAGAGCGCGGTGGTATGTTGCCCGCAGAGAGGTCATCAAGACGGGACTACCGTATTTGAACCGATGGAAAGTGATCGTATCCAGTGCCAATGCGGGCGGTCAGAAGAGAGATAATCAAATATCGGTTGTGGATAATTACAGTGCATTTGGGCGTTCGCGCGTGGCATTGAAAACATTCGATACAGAGCAAGAAGCGGTAAACTTTAAAAAATATGCCACGAGCGAATTAATTCGTTTTTCCTTGTTGCTTTCAAATGAAGATTTGAAAACACTGGCAATGAAAACTCCGGATCTTCTCGATTATTCCAATGAAAACGGAATCATCGATTATGAGGGCAATGTGAATGAGCAAGTGTATGTTTTTTTCAAAATAAACGATGAAGAGAAACAATACATCCACGAAACATTGCAAAACCTTCGATGAAGAAAAGTGAAATATGAGCGAGAATTTTTGACAGGAGTTGATTAACCGGACAAGAGCCTATTTATGAGGTTCAAAGAGAGAATTCCCTCGTAAGAAAAATGTAGATATTGCTTTCGGCAGAGGCGGTAATGAAATAGGTTTCATCTGCGCCAGTTTTTCCGTTCGCTGCGTCGAATTCCTCTGCGGAGCAGTTAGAACTAGGCGATGATTTCAAGGGGAGACCCGCTGTCTCTGTTCCGAAAGCCAAGCAGGTAATTTCGCAAGTCTATATTGAAAATGTCATATTGCCCCAAGGTTCGGAGAGCATTTTTCTATTCAGACCGAAGCGTTTGGTTTCGCAGAAGAAACAGCTTTCTGTCAATGCATTGGTGTCAGGATGGACGGTATGGACGCCGGATGCGTTTTTGCGCTTTGGGGCGGAGGTCGGTAAGCTTTTATTCATGGCGCATTCCGAAATGAATATTGCAAAAATGAAAAAAGCAAGTTATTGCAATGGTTTGCGTTGTCCGTGTGAGGATAGGCGTTAAAACTTGCATTTTGGCGGCGGGGCATATATACTTTTCGTCGCAGCCTGCGGAAAGAGTCGGTTGCCTTTATCTCATGAGCCTTAAAGTCAGAAATCTGCATGCCTCCGTTCAGGGAACGGAGATTTTGAAGGGCGTAGACTTGGATTTGCCGAACGGTGAAGTACACGCCATCATGGGTCCGAACGGATCGGGCAAAAGTACGCTTTCAAAGGTGTTGTGCGGGCATCCGGATTATGAGATAACAGCCGGGACGGCAGAGCTTGACGGGCAGGATCTTCTCTCCATGAGCGTGGATGAACGCAGCCGGGCAGGGCTTTTTTTGGCATTTCAGTATCCGGTCGAAGCACCGGGGGTAACCAATGCCAATTTTTTACGGGCGGCGCTGCAGGCTCGTCTCCCCGAGGGAGAAGAGGTGCATGCCGTGCAATTTTACAAGACGCTGTATGCCAAGATGGAAAAACTGGGGATAGCGCGTGCGTTCAGCTCGCGTCCCGTGAATGTGGGCTTTTCGGGCGGGGAAAAGAAGCGTAATGACATATTGCAAATGATGATGTTGGAACCCACCTGCGCCATATTGGATGAAACGGATTCCGGGCTGGATATCGATGCGCTTCGCGTCGTGTCGGACGGTGTGAATTCGATGCGTTCTCCGTTCCGAAGTTTTTTGGTAATCACACACTACAAACGCTTGTTGGAATATATCCGTCCGGATGTGGTGCATGTGCTGGCGGGCGGGCGAATTGTGAAGACGGGAGGCTACGAAATTGTGGACGAATTGGAACGCGACGGGTACGAGTTTCTGTCGCATGAAAATTAATTGCGGCAATGGAAGATTCGCCATTCAATTTTGACGCCTCAAAAGGTAATTTTTCTTTCCCGGAGCGGCATAAATACGATGCGGGCTACGGGCTGAACGCCGATACGATCGATTACATTTCGGACGTAAAGGGCGAAAAACCGTGGATTCGGGAGTTTCGCCATGCCGCATTGGAGCGTTTTTTTGATATGCCCCTGCCGACCCATTGGGCAACAAAAAAACTGGAAGAGCTGGATTTTCAAAAAATCCGCTACTATTTGGCCCACGGCGAAAAGCCCGTCAAGACGTGGGATGAAGTGCCGGATGACGTTAAGCGAACCTTTGAACGCTTGGGAGTTCCGGAACAGGAACGCGCCTTCTTGGCAGGGGTGGACGCGCAGTACGATTCGGAGACGGCATACAACAACATGAAGGACGAACTGCGCAAGCAGGGGGTCATTTTCGTTAATTCCACGGAAGGGCTGATGAAGCACGAGGAAATCTTTCGTCCGTGGTTTGGCAAGATTGTGCCGGTGGGTGACAATAAATTTTCGGCGTTGAACAGCGCGGTGTTTTCGGGTGGTTCGTTTATTTATGTACCGAAGGGGGTGAAGCTCTCGCACCCCTTGCAGGCGTACTTCCGCATTAATTCCGAAAGTTTTGGTCAGTTTGAACGCACGTTGATCATTGCCGATGAAGGGGCAGAGCTGATGTACATGGAGGGTTGCACCGCCCCTCAATTTGATACCTCAACGTTGCATTCTGCCGTGGTTGAGCTTGTGGCTTTGAAAGGGGCGCGTATTCAGTATGTGACCGTGCAAAACTGGGCATCGAATGTGTTTAATTTGGTGACCAAGCGCGGTATGGCGATGGAAGATGCCGAAATCCGATGGATCGATTGCAACATCGGTTCCGGACTGACGATGAAATATCCCGCCGTGGTTCTCAAGGGGCGTCGCGCCCGAGGCGAAGTGGTTTCCATTGCCTTGGCACATGACGGTCAGCACCAGGATACGGGGGCGAAGATGATTCACGCGGCTGACGATACCACGTCAAACATTGTTTCGAAGTCGATAAGCATTGGTACGGGACGAGCCAGTTATCGCGGGCAGGTGTCTGTGCCGCGCCATTTGAAAGGATGCCGCAACAATACGGAATGCGATGCGCTTTTGTTGCATGCCGACAGCCGGACGGATACGTATCCTGCCATTACCGTGAAAGGTAACGGCAGTGCCGTGCAACACGAAGCCACCGTGTCGCGCATTTCGGAAGAAATGCTCTTTTATTTGCAACAGCGCGGCATCAGCCGATCGGCGGCTGTTTCGCTGGCGGTGAATGGATTTATCAATGATTTGGTGAAGGAGTTCCCGATGGAATATTCGGTGGAATTACGCCGCCTTATCGATTTGGAAATGGAAGACAGCGTCGGCTGACGATGGAAGTAAAACAATGAATGATTTTTTGCAAAATATTCGCAATGAAGCACGTACAGTGGCGGAAAATGCGCTCTTGCCCGATCGGCTGAATGAAGATTGGAGAGATGGACATCCATCTCGCCGCGCGGCGGCGTTGGCAGAAGCCTTGGCAGAGGGACCGAAGGGGGTGTTGCATGTCGAGGTGAAAGGCGTGGGGGAAGGTGTTCGCGTGACGCCTTTGGCGGATGCCGATTTGTCGGGGAAGCCGTGGGAGGTACGCTCAATCGGCTCTGAGAAATTGGCGGCGTTGCATCGCATGCATGCCGCCGATGGTCTTGTGGTGGAAATTGCACCGGGCGTACAGCTTGATGATCCTCTTGTTATTACATACGAAACGGAAGGACGTTCGTTGCCCTACACGCTGGTGATGGCGGGCGAAGGAAGCCGAGTTGCGGTGGAGGAACGCCTTATTACCCGCAACGGGGGCTTGATGGCGGCGGTGCGTCGCGTTTGTGTGGAGAAGGATGCATCGCTTTCGTATCGTTCGGACCAGCTTGGTTCGGAAAAATCGGAAGCATTTGTCATTGGCGATTATACCCTAGAGGTCCGTGCCGAATTGCGCTTGCTCTCTCGTCATGAAAATGCGCTTTGGGCGCGGGAAGAAACGACAGTCGAACTGCGGGGCGAAGGTGCCCGTGCCGATATTTTTTCCGCCAATTCTTTGGGTGGGCGGCAAGTGCTGGATCAGCGCACGCGCCAGTTGCATCCCGTCCCTCATGCCGCGAGCAATCTGCTGTACAAAAATGTACTTGATGGCAAAGCGGAAGCCGTGTACGCCGGGATGATTTTGGTTTGCCCCGGGGCGCACGGGTCAGATGCCTATCAAAGCAACCGCAATTTGATGCTTTCGGAAGATGCGGAGATCCATTCCATGCCCGGACTTGAAATTTTGGCAGACGATGTACGCTGTTCGCACGGCAGCGCGACCGGGTCGCTCGATACGGAAGAATTGTTTTACATGATGTCTCGCGGTGTGCCTGCCGATGAAGCACGCAAATTGGCGGCGGCAGGTTTTTTGCAAGAGGTCACGGAACAATTCCTCGGTGAGAGGAGTGACGCACAAAGCACAATTGAATCTTGATTCTGTGATCTGTTTTGGTATTCTGTTGCCAATGAAAGGGAGTGTGATTCACGTGTTGACGGCTGTTTTTGCTGTGATACTGTTTGGTGCTGTAGCAGAGGCGGTTACGATGGCGCGAATGACAGAGGACAAGAAGTTTGCGTTGGTGCCGCTGGCTGACGGCTTTGATTATCCCGTCGGAAAGCCGAATGCGGAGGGGTATTACAAATCACGCGGGTTGCGTTTGAAACGTCCGCGCCATCTGGGGGAAGACTGGAACGGCGTCAAAGGCGGGAACAGCGATGTTGGTGATCCCGTGTATACCATTGGGCATGGGCTGGTTACCTATGCTGCAGATGCTCGCGGCGCGTGGGGCAAGGTGGTGATTGTGAGGCATGCCTTTCGCGAGCCGAAAACAAAGAAGGTACTTTGTTGCCAAACACTATATGCACATTTGAACGACATCAATGTCAAAACAGGGCAACTGGTGCGGCGTGGCGATCAGGTGGGTACCATCGGCACGAATCGCGGGATGTATCCTGCCCATTTGCATATTGAGATGCATTACAACATTTTGGTCAATACGGGGCATCAGGGTGTTGAAAAAAACAAAATCAATTATGGAGATTTGGAATCGTTTATCAAACGGTTTCGCAGGTTGCCCGCCGAAACAAAATACGTCAAACTGCCCATCGGTTGTTTTTTGCCCTACAAGGGAACAACCGGTCTGTAAAAAAGAAAGGGGATCTGCATGAACGTGTGTTTATTCGGCGGTTCGTTCGATCCCGTGCATGAGGGACACCGCATGATTGCCGCCCGTGCTGTAGAGATGTGCGGCGTGGAACGCGTGTTTTTTTTGCCTTGTACTCGTTCTCCTCTGAAAGAGGCAGAGCCATTTCTTTCGGATGCCGAGCGGTTGCGCCTCTTAGAGTTGACGCTGGCAGACGCCCCATGGGCGCAGATCGATTCTCTGGATCTGACGATGCCGCCGCCGTCATGGACGTGGCGACTTGTACAGGAATGGGAAAATCGCCACGCAGGGCATCGGCTTTTTTGGCTGATGGGGTGTGACCAGTGGAAAGCCTTTGACAAATGGGCAAGAACAGATTTCTTAGTGCAAAAGCTGACGTTCATCGTGCATTGCCGCAACGGGGAGCATCCTGAGCCGCGAGCGGGTGCGCATGCTTTGTTTCTGGCGGGCGATCACCCGGCTTCCTCTTCGGAAATTCGCGCCTGCATGCGAATAGGAAAGCCCATCCCTCGCGGGTGGATGAACCGCAATGCGGAAAAAGCATTGCGAGAGATGCTTTCCCGCTGAACGAAACGGGAATCCCCCCCCTCTTATTCCCAAAGGAAAGATTGTTGCGAATCAATAATTTTTCCGTTTACTTCCAAAGAAAGTTTCCATGTTAGGATATCACCGTCAGCGCGGCGTTTTGCTCCGTTGAACGAGAAAGTCTCATGATGAATGCCACCCTGACGCCCGATCGGATACTCAATGATGCGTTCTTGAATGCGAGATCCTGTTCGGGCTTGTGTGTATTGGAAAATCAAGCGGGCAGGAAGCTCCGGTTGACGATCCGTCCATTTGACGAAATAGTAATCCCCCAAGCGGTTGGCGCGATCTTTGTATTCCGACGCCCCAAAAAGCATATAAGAAGCGTTTGCCCGCAACAAACCGGTTTCCCAGTCCGGGCGGACGGTTGATTTCAGAGGGATGTCCATCACCTCATCGATTTGCGATGTCGAAGAACACGAAACTGCCGATGCCACGCAAAGAATCAAAAGAGGAAGACGGAAGTTCATCGCCTTGAATTGAATCTTGAAATGCATAAAATGTCAAGCCCGCACCATCACATTATCGCACCATCAATCGGTCGCGGGACAGCCCGGTGAGCGTCCCAAGACGTCGCACCAAGTACCACAGCATGCCCATCAGGGCGATCATGAGCGGTACGCCGATGACAAGAAAGCCCCACCATGTTTGACGCCCCACAGCGTAATTGTAGGCTTCCTGTTGTGTGGCAAGCGGTTCTTGCAATACGGGAAGAAGAAAAAAGAGAGCCAGACAAAAGTTGGCAACGGAAGAAACAACCAGCGAGCCGCCCAGAGTCCATGTGGCGCGACCGATGCATTGCTTGTACGCCTTTTCTTCTCCCCGTTCGCAAATGCTTTTTTCAATGGCATTGATATCGAAAATGTCCGGGGTATAGAGGAATGCGCGAATCAGCGGGGAAGACGTGCGGGCAGACAAGATAACCGCCGCTGCCAAAATGAGGGGAACGAGAGCCTCTTTGGCGGCAAAAAGCCACGGCGTGTGCGGTGCGATGCTGCCGTCCGCCCGGACAACCCACAGCGTAATCAGCCCCGTGCAAAGGACGCCGATCAGCCCGATGAGCGACATTAAATCGGTTTTCCGTGTAACGGCATAGCGAAAAATGCCGTAGGCGATCGGCAGACAGAGAGCCAGTGCCATCGCCCACGCCGGACCGATTTGCCAAAGCTTCTCTCCGTCTTTACTGCAATAGTCCAGCACCAGCACAGGGGCGATCACCCCAATGAGAACCCCTGTGAGAGAATCGTTCTTCGGTTTCTTTGTTTCTTCGGCACTCATGCCTCTCGAATGGATTGAATGGCTGTGACCATATTTTCGGCTTTGAATGTGGAAGACCCCGCTACCAGACAATCCGCACCGGCTTCGCGGCAAAGAGCCGCCTGTGCCGTGCCGATGCCGCCGTCCATTTGGATGAGGAAGCGAGCTTGCGTCTTTTCCCGCACTGCCCGAAGGGCGCGTACCTTGTCGAGAACGCCGTCCATAAACTTTTGCCCGCCAAATCCCGGCACAACGGACATCACCAGCACCAACTCCACTTCGTTGAGGTAGGGCAACAAAACCTCCCAAGGCGTGGCAGGATTGATCGCCAGCCCAAATTGTACCCCTTCGGCATGTACATCTGCAGCCAGACGATGCATATCCACCGCTTCGGCGCGTTCCGCATGTGCCGTGATGAGGTTGACGCCCGCTTTGACGAAACGAGGGAAGTAATGATCCGGCGCATCAATCATCAAATGCGCGTCGAGGAAGGCTGAGACGCCCGCTGCCCGACGGACGGCGGCACACACATCCGCACCGAATGAAACGTTATCCACAAAGTGACCGTCCATCACATCCAGGTGCAACCAATCAGCACCCGCCCGTAAAGCGCGCACAGCTTCTTCCCCAATGCGGGTAAAGTCGCAAGCGAGCATAGAAGGAGCAACAAGCATGGCGATCAGTTGGCAACAATGTTGACAAGACGACCCGGTACAACAATCACTTTGCGGATGACCTTCCCTGCCGTAAACTCTTGGATGCGAGGCAGTGCAAGAGCCTGTTTTTCAACAATCTCTTTATCTGCATCAACCGCCATTTGCATGCGATCGCGCAACTTGCCGTTGATTTGAACCACAATCTCAACCGTATCATCGCGCAGGTAACGTTCTTCGTAACCCGGCCATTCTTGGCGGCACAGCTGTGTCTGTGGCAATTCGGCAAAGGCGGCGCACAGACGGGAATAGATCTCTTCCGTGATGTGCGGGGCAAAGGGATTGAGCGTTTTCAGCAACCTCACATAATCTTCAAGAGCCACCTTTTCGGCGGAGACCATGGCGTTGGTGCATTGCATCATGCGCGAAATGGCGGTGTTGAAAGACATACTTTCGATGTCTGCCGACACCTTTTCAACCGTGCGGTGTACCTCTTTGCGCACGGGCAGGGCGGCTTCGTCCGAAAGACCGGGTGTCACCTTGCCCGTCAGTATCCATTCGCCTTCTTGGTTCTCCTGCAACGCCGTGCGCCACACGCGAGCCAAGAAACGCGAGATCCCTTCCACCCCCTTGGTAGACCATGGCTTGACGTCCTTAAGAGGTCCCATGAACATTTCGTAGAGGCGCAAAGAATCCGCTCCGTACTCGTGTACCACATCATCGGGATTGACGACATTGCCGCGCGATTTGGACATTTTTTGGTTGTCCTCGCCGAGAATAAGCCCTTGATTGACCAGCTTGTAGAACGGCTCTTGCGTGGAGAGGAAGCCCAAATCGAAAAGAATCTTGTGCCAGAAACGGGCGTAGAGCAGATGCAAAACGGCATGTTCCGTGCCGCCCACATAAAGATCCACGCCTCCTTCCTTGTTGGCACTGCCCATCCAGTATTGTTCCGCATCTTTGCCGATAAAGCGATCCTTGTTGTGCGGATCAATATAGCGCAGATAATACCAGCAAGAACCCGCCCATTGCGGCATCGTGTTCGTTTCCCGCATCAGGCTGTCGCTGTAATGAATCCACTCTGTGGCTTTGACTAACGGACCGCGCGGATCGCCCGAAGGCTTAAAGTCTTCCATCTCCGGCTGAAGTAGAGGTAATTCTTCTTCCGGAATCGATTGGTGCTTATTGTCTTGTGTCCACACAATCGGGAAGGGTTCGCCCCAGTAACGCTGGCGAGAGAAAAGCCAATCGCGCAACTTGTAATTCACCTTACCCGTGCCGTACCCCTTTTCTTCCAGCCATGCAATCATCGCTTTCTTGGCATCGGCAACGGAAAGCCCGCTCAAATGCTCCGAATTGACCATCTTGCCGTCATACCCGCAGAATCCGCGCCAGTCTACCCCCTCTGCATCCGGTTGCACCACTTGCAACACCGGCAACCCAAACTTCTCGGCAAACGCAAAGTCGCGCTCGTCATGGGCGGGTACAGCCATAATCGCCCCCGTGCCGTATCCGGTCAGCACGTAATCGGCAATCCAAATCGGAATCTCTTTCCCGTTCACGGGGTTGACGGCGTATGCCCCGGTGAAAACGCCTGTCTTTTCCTTGGCAAGATCCGTGCGTTCCAAATCGCTCTTGGCGGCGCAAGCCGTGCGGTATGCCTCTACCGCCATTTTTTGTTCGGGTGTTGTCAACACGTCGACCAGCTCGTGTTCCGGGCTGAGAACCATATAGGTTGCGCCGAACAGCGTGTCCGGGCGCGTCGTGTAAACAACAATAGAATGCCCCTGCGAAACGAACGTCACCTCGGCACCTTCCGAACGCCCGATCCAGTTTCGTTGCAACAGCTTGATCGATTCCGGCCAATCCAGCGCATCCAAATCGTCAATCAGGCGTTCGGCGTAATCCGTAATGCGCAACATCCATTGGCGCAGATTGCGCCGCTCTATCGTCGCACCCTTCGAACGCCATTCTTCCACCTCTTCGTTGGCAAGCACCGTCCCCATATCAGGAGACCAATTCACCGGCACCTCTGCCACATAAGCCAAACGCACCGCATCGATCTGTTCGCGAGTCCACCCCTTGGCTTCCAGCTCGGAAACGGGGCGTGCCTGCTTCATCTCCTTATTGTAATATGAATTGTAAATACGGAGGAAAATCCACTGCGTCCAGCGCACATAATCGGGGGCAATCGTGGCAATCTCGCGCTCCCAATCGTAAGAAAATCCCAGCATCTTCAGCTGGCGGCGGAAGTTATCGATATTCTGATTTGTCGTAATCGATGGGTGTTGCCCTGTCTTAATGGCATACTGCTCTGCCGGCAAACCGAATGCATCCCAGCCCATTGGGTGTAACACATTGAACCCGCGCATCCGCTTATAGCGGGAAACAATATCCGTGGCGGTATACCCCTCGGGGTGTCCCACATGAAGCCCCGCCCCGCTCGGATACGGGAACATGTCCAGCACATAACACTTCGGCTTCTTCTCGTCAAACCCCTCATCCCCGGGGTTTCCCACTGCAAAAGTCTTTTCTTTATCCCAAACTTTCTGCCACTTCGGTTCAAACTGATCAAACGGATACGGTAACTTGCGCTCGGACATAGCGCGGAAACGATACCTCAATCATCCCTCTGTGGCAAGTCTTTTCAAGCATTCGTCACGGGGAGGGCGAATGCTGCCTTTACCGTTGCGTGGCACATACCTCTCTCTTCCTACTTCAGCTTGTTTGTATGTTGCCAAGATGGGAAAGATTGACATTTTTTGATTGGGAGCGGATAGGGGATTGACGCGCGGGGGCGAGCAGGGTAGAATGCTTGCGAGACAGGAATATTTTTCGCTTTTTATTTGCATTATGAAAACACCTATTACAGTGACTGTTACCGGGGCGGCAGGGCAAATTGCCTATTCGTTGCTTTTCCGCATTGCCGCCGGCGATATGCTGGGTGCCGATCAGCCGATCAACCTCCGCTTGCTCGAAATTGAACCCGCCATGAAGGCTCTGAACGGGGTTGTGATGGAATTGAAAGATTGCGCTTTTCCGCTCGTGCAGGAAATTGTGGCGACTTGTGATCCCGATGAAGCTTTCAAGGGCGCAAACTGGTGCATTTTGGTCGGTTCTGTTCCCCGCAAAGCCGGTATGGAACGTAAGGATCTTCTCAACATCAACGGTAAGGTGTTCATCGGGCAAGGGCAAGCCATCGCCCGCAGCGCGGCAAAGGATGTGCGCGTGTTTGTGGTGGGCAACCCCTGCAACACCAATGCGCTGATCGCGATGAAGAACGCGGCGGGCGTACCGCACGACCGCTTCTTTGCCATGACGCGTTTGGATGAAAACCGTGCCAAGAGCCAGCTGGCAGACAAGGCGGGTGTGCATCTTTCCCGCGTGACCAATATGGCGATCTGGGGCAACCATTCCTCGACCCAGTATCCGGACTGGACCAATGCCAAGATTGACGGTAAGCCCGTCACGGATTTTATTCAGGATACGGAATGGCTTAAGGGTGAATTTATTTCGACCGTTCAACAGCGCGGTGCCGCCATTATTGCGGCTCGCGGGTTGTCTTCTGCCGCTTCTGCTGCCAATGCGGCAATCGATACCGTGCGTAGCCTGAGTTTCCCCACGCCCGAAGGCGATTGGCATTCTGTCGCGCTCTGCTCTGACGGTTCTTACGGCGTTCCCGCCGATATCATCTCTTCCTTCCCCGTCCGCACAACGGCTGACGGTAAGGTGGAAATCGTTCAAGGGCTTCCGATCGATGCATTCTCTCGTGAAAAGATTGATGCATCCGTGAAGGAACTCCTTGAGGAGAAAGCCGCTGTGGCGGCTATTCTGTAAGCGTGCCTCACACACATTAACCCTGAAAAAAGGCGGGTCTCAATTTGAGACCCGCCTTTTTTCTTGGGGGAAGCTAGGGAGGGGGAGAGATTCGTCTGTTTTTGTGGGATGAAATTTAAAAAGCAGGGAATGGTAGGTAAAAACAGAAAAAAGATTGAGTATGAGGGGGAGAATGCTTCCACCATGCCCGATTTGTTTCTAAAGCAAGTGAAAATTACAGGTTTCCGGAGTTTGTGGCACATGTTGCAATCTCACCTTTGCGCGGGATTTCGTCGAAAGATCAAATTAATTCCTGCGAAGAGCCACCGGTTTTTGCCATTTCGGGAGCGCGAACGTTCCGGAGTTATGATGACCTGCTGTCTCGAAGGATTTTTTTTCTCAAACTACAAAAACAGGTCTTCCCCCCCCCCTTATAAAAGTGAACCCGCAAGTGTTGTGTTTGAAAACTTGCGGGTTCGGAAAATGGTGGAGCATAGGAGATTCGAACTCCTGACCTGTTGCGTGCGATGCAACCGCTCTACCAACTGAGCTAATGCCCCATGAAATGGGAGGTCGCGGTGTTTTTACAGGAAAAGGGGAGAGAATGCAAGACTAAAGTGGATGAAAACGGGAATTTGTCTTCCGGTTGAGGCGAAAGAGGTGTGTTTGTGCGGTTTCGCCGGGGCGGCGGGACGACGGATGGGCATGTGTCTGGTTGGCGTTTTCCTCTTTATTCTTTTCCCATGGCTGGCAAGACGATGTTGTGCAGGGTGTCCAAAACGGCTTGGTGTTCGCGGTGAGGGCTGATGTAGCCGCCGTGTGCGGAGATATAGGCGGCAACATCGGCATGGGCGTTTGACGGGCAGGCAAGCAGAGCCGTCGGGAAGGCGCGAAAGGCGTCGAGATCGTTGTGTCCGTCTCCAATGATGAATACACAGTGCGGTTTTGCGGAAAATTGCCGCGCTACTTGCAGGAGAGTGCTTCCTTTGTTGATGGCTGCATGGCAAAAGCGCAGGTACGGGTCTGCGCGTTGGAAGGAAAGCTCCGGGGCGGTGCGGAGAAAATCTTCGATGAGAGGCATCAAGTGGTCAAGGACGCCGCCATTTGTTTCTTCGATGGCATGGGGATCGTTCGCAGAGCGTATCCATGAGCAGTGCGGGAAGTCGTTTTTCATGCGGGCAAAGAGGGCTTCGATGGGAGTATGGTATTTTTTGAAAATTTTTTCGTGGGTTTTGCGGCAGAGTTCGTTGGCGGGCGTATTCTCCGCAGGGCATTCATCAGCCTTTGCCGTGTAGATGTAGCGTTCGCATGTGATGATGAAATCGGGTGCATACGGGGCGAAAGCGGCATATTCGTCCATCAAATAATCGATGTCGCGCCCGGTGTTGATGCCCCAGCGGATACCGTAACGGTCGCGGTGAGTGCGGATGAAACGGAAAAATTCTTCGCTGAGGGGTGGGGAGCTTTTGCTGTCTCGCAACGTCCCATCATAATCGAATGAGAAGAGATGTTTCGGCGGTGTTTTTGCCGGGAGAGCGCGCAGCGATGTGTGTTTCATTGCTTATTCTGCCACTTCGTCTGCAATGGGGTCATCATCGGGGACTTCGGCTGCAGTAGGTGTGAAGTCTTCTTCCGTTGCGGTGTCGGGTACTTCTTCTGCCACAAGATCAGTGTTTGTGGAGGGGGGGGGTGCGACTGTCCGTTGCGGTGTCGGGGTGGCGGGGGACGTGTTGGCTACCGTTGTATTTTTATTCAATGAGGGGGTAAGCCCCGACGCAGTGTGAGCCTCGCCTGTGTTTTGAGACGGTTGCCGCACGGTCGGTGCGGAGGAAGGTGTGTTCGTTTGCTGCGACGTTTCAGTTGTTGCGGGCGGGTTTTGCAAAAGAGTGGTCTGCGCACCGGGCAATTTGACGCCCTTGCGCAATTGCTCGGCGATGGGCGTTTTCATGTCGACGGTAAAAGAGGCATCCAAGCATCCCGATGGCAGTTTTTCCGTTGGTTTGCGCATGTGGATTTCCACGCGCCGATTGGCACGCTGTGCGTTGCGGTCTCCCTTGGTAGAGACGAGGGGACTGCGGCTGCCGCAGGGGCGGATGTAAACATTTTTCATGGGGATACCGTTTTCTTTCAACCACTGCCGCACGGCGTTGGCACGTTGCAATGAGAGGAGAACGTTGTAGGGTTCTGAGCCGATGCTGTCCGTATGCCCTTCGATGATGAATTTCGTTTTCGGGTTTTTGTGGATGAGGGCAGCCAGTTGTAGCAGGCTGATGCGGGCAGATGCTTTCAATTCTGCCTTGTTGAAAGAAAAGATGAGGTCTGCGCTCAGACGAGCCGCGCCGGAGCCTGCGCCGGGATTGGCTATTTTCAGCAGGTCGCTGAGAGAGCGCGTCCCGCCGGGTACATTTTCTTCTGCTTGGCGGCGTTTCAGCTCATCGCGGATCCATTGTTCCGGATCGGTATCGGCATTCAGCGGGCGGGCATTGATGGTGACAGGGTTGTTTGTGACGGGAGCCGGTTCCGGCAATGCCGATTCTTGGAGGGAGGATGGGGCGGGCGCAACGGAAGAGAGATCCAAGTGTGTCGGCATGGGCGGGGCGAGTGTATCTTCCGATGCCGGGACGGGAGACGGCAGGGAAAGAGAGGTTTCGCCCGGGGCAATCGTCAGCTCTTCGATGGGCATATCCACCAAGTCTATTTCCTGCGGTTCATCAAGGTTTTCTTGGATTTCTGCCGGTTGCTCGATTTCGGGTTCTTTGGACAGCTCCGGTTCAGTCTTGTCTTCCTGAAAACGGACGAATGTTCTGTCATCGTTCGGCGTTTCTTTCACGACGGCAGAGGGCATGAAATCGTAGGGGAAAATGACGGGAATCAATTTGAAGCTACAATAGTGCAAAATGGTGGCTGCCACGATAGCACCGCACAATGCGGGTGTCATGTGTCGTGGTCCCAAGAGTTCGAAGCCTCGGCGGCGTCTGTTACGGGCAACTTGTCTTTCGTGCGGTACGGGCATATTTTCAGGGTAATTCGGGGGTTGGTGCGGAAGTGGGCGATGCCTGCAACGGCAGTGCGCTTTCGGGGCTTGGCAACAGGGTATGCTTGGTCAGCCAGCGAATCATCTCCGCATGCAGAGTCCCTTCGCCGGCGAAGCGGGTGACGGTGATGTTTTCCGTGTGCTTACTGCCTTTTTTGTTTTTTCCGGTGACCAGTTCAACGGTGCGCGTGCCGATGTCTTGGATGTCGCCCGAGGGACGAAGCTCCCAAATGGCGCGTTCCGCCGTTTTTAATTGGGAGTAAATGTTGAGCGCGTCATCTATGCCGGCAATGCGCGGCTCTGCGCCGGAATCGATTAAGAGAACAGCCGCACTGCGATCCACAGACGGAGCCGCTTCTATGGGGGCAACATCAAAACATTCATATCCGGCAACCGAGTTGATTTTCCATTCCATCAGCCAAAAGGAAACGGAGGCGAGCCACGGCGGAACTTCCTCGCTGAGCATGGTGCGCACGGCTTCCTTAAGGGTTTTGTAAAGATCTGTGGCAACGAACGAGCGGATGCGCGGGTCACGAGCTGTTGCCTGCATCAGCATAGATGCGCCAAAGCCTTTTCCCACGGCGGCGATGAGCAGCTCGCGCCCTTGTTCCCTGCGTGTCAGCTCTGTGATCAGGAGGGGGACATCGCCGCATTCCCGCAAGCCGTGCGAACAAAAGGTGCGGGCATTGTTGATGCCCCGGGGATCCCATAAAACGCATTTCAGATGTGCCGACGTGAGGAGCTCTGCCAAGGCGAGAGACGAGCGGATGCCGTGGTCCCAATCAACGGCAACGAGAACATAATCGATGGCGTTGGCCGGGGCTGTTTCGGCAGATTGTTCAGCCGAAGTTGCCGCTTGCGAAACTTCTTCCGGAGAAGTGTTTTCCGCTTTTTCTGCGATACATGCCTGAACGGCAGTGCCGTCCCACCCCTCAAAAACAAACGGAGTGAGCTTCATGCCGGGAGAGCTTTTCGGCAAAGCGTCTTGCCCCTCATAGGCGGGATTTCGCGGTTGAAGAACCGGTTCGCTCAGGTATCCGGCATACCACCATGCCATGCCCAGCACACCGATCACTGCGGCGAGGATCAGCACAAGCAATGAACGAAAAATGATTTTTAAAAATTTCATACACGAAAACTGTTGCCGCACGGCACACTGTTTGCGGCGCACGTATTTTACATCAAAATATACACAAACTCACAACAAAATCTTGCGACATAGCTTGAATTCTTGCCCTCTGTGGTGTATCTTCTTTGCATGCAAACGTGTTTGGGGCTTTTAATGCTGTTGCTCGTATTGGTGTCGACTGCTTTTACGGTTGTGTATCATACGAGCATCAATGCGACCATCCGCTTTGATCGCAAGGAAACAAACACAGAATTTATCAACACGCGGCGATCGTTCAGACCGGTGAGAACACCGCAGACCCGTGCCGAAGCCCCCCGTACGCTTAACTCTTTGCATGATAAAAATGGAACCATCCGCGATTTCTCGTCCCGTCATCGGATACACATTGGGTGATCAGGCCGGCATTGGCCCGGAAATCATCGCCGCCGCGTTGCGTTCGCCCCGTTTGCCGCAAGGTGCCGAGTATCGATTGCTTGGGCGGCGTATCGATTGTGTGACGGGACGCCCCACGCAGGAAACAGCGAAGGCGGCATTTGAACATCTTGAGCTTGCCGCCGAAGCACTGAAACAAGGCTCTGTAGATGCGGTGGTTACGGCACCCGTCTGTAAAGAAGGGTTGCACCGTGTCGGTTTTTCCTTCCCGGGACAAACGGAATTCTTTGCCGACAGACTGGGGAGCAAAGACTTTGCTATGTGCCTTACGGGGAAAAAGTTGACGGTGGCTCTTGCCACAACGCATGTGGCATTGTCCGAAGTGCCGGGTTTGCTGAAAGAGAATGAAATATGCCGCATCGGATTATTGCTGGCTCGCTTCCTGCGGCGCATGGGGCATACCTGCCCGCGCATCGCGCTGGCGGGGCTGAACCCGCACAATGGGGAAGGCGGGGCGTTCGGTGATGAAGAAACGCGTTTGATTGCTCCTGCCGCAAAACGCTTGCGGCAGATGGATCCACAGGCGCAATTTACAGATCCCTGCGTGCCGGATTGCGTCTATCGCGATGCGGCAAACGGGCTGTACGATGCGGTGCTTGCCCCGTATCACGATCAAGCCCTGATCCCGCTGAAATTGATCGATTTTGATACGGCCGTGAACGCAACCATCGGTCTTCCCCGTTTGCGCGTCAGCCCGGATCACGGCACGGCATTCGACATTGCCGGCAAGAACAAAGCCAACCCCGCCAGCACCATCCGCGCCTTTCAGGTAGCTCTCAAAAGCGTCTTGTCTGCCTGATTTTATTTTTCGTCAAAGAGCGTCTGGCGGGACAATTGTTTGATAAGTATCTTTTTTTCTTGTTCGGCGATAGTTACTGCTATATATTTTTGAAGAGGAAAGGAGCAATTCTATGAATGACGGATCCAGCGCTGACAGAACTGCCCGCGAGGTCGCGCCCCCGAATGGGGAAACGGTTTCGGCAGAAGAAAAGAATAAGGAGATGCCGAAAGCGGGAGATGTTGCGCAAAAGCGTATCCCACAGATCAGAAACGTAACTCCACCGAAATTGCCCACACAGAAGGGAAAGCAGAGAGAGATTCCCGTGTGGTGGCGATCTTCCCCTGCGCCTTTTTTTGCGCTTGTGTTATCTTGTTATGCCATGGATTGCCTGAGCCGATATAACGGCAACAGTGTCGGAACGGGGGCGGCGTTGGGTCTCTGGCTGTTGGCAATGGCGGTGTTGGTGTTGCGTCGTGACTTGTCCGGGAGAAGGGTTCTTCTGATTACGGTCGGAAGTTTGATTAATGTTGCCGCATTGGTTGTTTCCGGTTCGTGGGTAAGTATTCTGTTGGGGGTGTCCCTTATGTTTTTTTGTCTCTACATGCCGTTTGCGCCTTCTGAGGTGACGGATGACTATCGGAAAAAAGAAGGTGTTTCGTATTGTCATTGGTGGAATTACTGGTTTATCAAGTCGTTTCATACGCAGTTTCGGAAGTGGACGAAGATTGTGGCATGGATTGCCAGTATAGCATTCGGCGTGATGGCGTTTGCCGTGTTCCTGAATATTTTTGCGGAAGGTAACCCGCTGGTAGAGATAGTCCGTGATACTATTGAAGAGTTTGCGGGAAGGTGGCTTTTCTGGGTGAGGATAGACGGTGAGATTTTTTCTCAAATGTTTGCTTGGTTTTTTGGTGCTCTTATGTTTGGCTTTCTGTTGCTTTCGCATTCGCCGCGCCACTCTCTCAAGGAGCAAGAACCTGTCGGGAAGCCGCTTTTGCCTGCTTTCCCTTTCGTGTTGTTGCTGTTTATCAATTTGGCATTTCTGATTGCCAACAGTACCGACATTGTTTTCCTTTGGCAGGGTGTCGTTCCGGAGGGGATTTCAAGGACAGATTATTTGTATGAGGGGGCGCAGTCTGTGGCGTGGGCGTCTGTATGGGCAGGGGGCATTTTGGTGGTGCTTTTCCGCGCCCGGGGATCGGTTCGCGGATCCGTCATGGGCAAAATGGCGGCTTATCTTTTGGTTTTTCAGACGTTTCTGTTGTCTGTGAGTGTGGCGATACGATTGTATAATCAGATAGAAAGATTTGGCTTTACGCCTTTCCGAATTGAGGGTGCATGGTGTTTGCTTTGCGGTGGCGTTTTATTGGTTCTTTTGCTTTTCTATATGACCGGTCGGGGCGGATTTAGGCGTTTTGCCGTCTATTCGGTGATAGCCGTTCTTTTCGTGTTGTCTGCCGCAATGATCCGCCCTGTCGATGCGTTGAGCGGTGATCTGAATTTGCTGACTATGGATGATCATCCGAATTGGGAATTTTCGTTGAGCGATTTGACCAAGTGCGGAGCCGATACCAATATCCCCTTTGCGATTGCCGTGCATGAGCGTCTTTTAAAAAAAGATCCGCAAGAGGCGAAGAAGTTGGGAGAGGGTTATTCGTCAGAGCTTCCTCGGTACAGTGAGTGCTATTGCAGTGAGCGGGTAAGAGGCAATTGGCGCAATTTTAATTTCAGAGATTATTACAGGGGCTTTTACGTCAGGGAAGCGCATAAATATTTTGAAGCTTGGTATCCGAAAGCAAAAGAATAGAAGCGGAAACCCTCATTCCTGTATGCCGGGGCAGAATGTTTGCGCCATGCCTTCTGTTGCTCGGTATGGCGCGGGTGGTAACTCCCCCCCGGGGATTCGCCTTCCCCGTTTGCTTGTCGTATGTTCAATGAAAATATTTTCGAAGAGCGACGAGTGCTTTAAACAGGAAAAAGATGATTGCCCCTACGATGACCAAGGGAGCGAGCAGAAGGATGCCAATGATGAGCCATAATTTCTGCCGAGGGGAGAGGGCGGTAAGGAATCCGTTTGCCGGGGCGGGTTCATCGTTCTCAAAGTCGGTATCTTTCATGCGCCGCCATGTGGACGCATTTTCTTTGCGAATCCATGAATCCGGATTTAAGATGCCGTCATCGGAAAGTTGTTCCAGCTCGCGAAGGCTTACCGGTCCCTTGCGGTCAGTTCCATCATCGTAATAGTAGCGCATGTTTTTGAAAAAACGCACCGCGAAACGGGTGATGTTTGCGCGGTGCGATGGGGAAAGTTATTACGCGTGAATCGGGTTGCCGACAGATGCCAGTGTGGCTTCGTGAATAGCTTCCGAAAGGGTGGGGTGCGCGAAGATCATTCTGAGGAAGTCTTCATCGGTCAGTTCAGAGCTGATGCCCAAGCCCAAGGTGGCGATTAATTCGGTAGCTTGCGCCCCAACGATGTGTGCACCGAGAAGTTCGCCGTCTTCTTTGCCGAAAAGCAGTTTGACAAAGCCGTCCGTTTCACCCGAAGCAACGGCACGACCGCTGGCTTGGAAGGGGAATTTGCCGACGCGGTATTCAATGCCGGCTTCTTTCAAAGCCCGTTCTGTTTTGCCTACGGAAGCTACCTGAGGATGGCTGTAGGTGCAACCGGGGAATGTTTCGACCTTTTTGGGAGAATAGGCGGGATCAAACATGCCCAAAATGGCTTGCACGGCTTCGTAAGAGGCTGTATGCGCCAGTAAGACGCCGCCAATGCAGTCGCCTGCGGCATAGACGCCGGGGATCGATGTTTCGTAACGCTCGTTGATGCGGATAAAGCCGCGTTCGGTTAATTCGAGCCCGTTCGCTTGAGGAATGACAGGTTGTACGCCCACAGCCACAAGGCAGACGTCTGCCGTGATGTCTTGCGTTTTGCCCGTTTTGGAAGTCACGGTTGCCGTGACGGAGGTGCCGTTATCCGTCAAGGAGTCGACTTTGGCTCCTGTCATGCAGGTGACGCCTTGTTTTTTGAAAGCGCGTTCGAGGGCTTGGCTACTTTCATCATCTTCGTTGGGGAGGAGGCGCGGCAGAGCCTCGATGAGAGTGACTTTTGTGCCGAAGGTGTTGTAAATGCAAGTGAATTCTGAGCCGATGGCGCCAGATCCGATGACGATCATGCTTTGGGGTAAGACGGGGAGTGTCAGGGCGTCTTTTGAGCCGATGATGGTTTTGCCGTTGAGGGGGAAGGCGGGGATTTCTCTGGTTTTTGCGCCGGTGCAAAGAAGAATACGGTCGCTTTCGAAGGTTTTCGAGGTGCCGTCTGAGTGGGTGACCAGCACTTTCCCGGATGAGGGGATTGAGGCTTCACCTTCAACGGAATCGACTTTGTATTTTTTGAACAGGAAAGCAATTCCACCGCACAGGCGATCGCTGATTTTGCGAGAGCGTCCGATCACTTCCGACCAATCAACGGAAAGTCCCTCTGTTTTCAATCCGTATTCTGTGGCGTGCTTTGCAATCGATTCATAGACTTCTGCATTTTTAAGAAGGGCTTTTGTGGGGATGCACCCCCAATTCAGACAGGTGCCGCCCACGCGTTCGCGTTCGACACACAAGACCTTTTTCCCCATTTGCGCGGCTTTGATGGCACCTACATATCCGGCGGGACCTCCGCCCACAACGATCAAATCATATTGCATGTGTGCAGTATAGCCGTAGCCGGGCAAAAATCAATGAAAAAGAAAGTTTCCCGTTTTTCGCCTTTTGAGATGAAGGGCGTTTGCCCTGCCGAGGTGTTCGGGGAAAAAGTTACCTGTTTTTTGAAAAAAGATACAGGCAGGAACAGTTAGCGGAATTTATTGCTCGATCCGGCGGTTTGGGATTAAAATGGGGTGTATGAAAAACGGTGTTATGATGCAGTATTTCGAATGGTATTTGCCCAACACGGGCGAATTGTGGAAACAATTGAAGAAAGAGGCTCCCCGATTGGCAGAATTGGGGATTACCGCCGTGTGGATACCGCCCGCATACAAGGGGAAGGCGCAAGATGACGTCGGATACGGAGCGTATGATCTCTATGATCTCGGCGAATTTGATCAGAAGAATACCGTGCGGACGAAATACGGTACGAAAGACGAATTGAAATGTGCCATTCGTGCCTTGCATGAGAACGGTATAGAAGTATATCTGGATGCCGTGATGAATCACAAAGCCGGTGCGGATTTCAAAGAAAAGTTTTATGTGAAAGAAGTGGATGAAGAAAATCGCAATAATGAGGTGACAGACAGCTATGAAATAGAAGGCTGGACGGGTTTTAATTTTCCCGGCAGAAAGAATCGGTATTCGGATTTTAAATGGCATTGGTATCATTTTACGGGAACCGATTATGATGCAAAGCATGATCGTGATGCCATTTTTAAGATTCAAGGGAAAGGCAAAGATTGGAGCCATGCGGTTGATGATGAAAACGGCAATTATGATTATTTGATGTTTGCCAATATTGATTATCATCATCCGGAAGTGGCGGATGAAATGAAACGATGGGGCGAATGGGTTGCGAATGAGCTTGATTTGGATGGCATGAGGTTGGATGCCGTCAAGCACATCAACAGTAACTTTGTTCGTGATTTTCTTGCCAATTTGCGCCAAAAGCGGGGAAAAGGTTTTTATGCCGTTGGTGAATATTGGAAAGACGATCGCGATGCCATGATCGATTATTTGAACGATGAGGATTACCAAATCGATCTTTTTGACGTTCCGCTTCATTATAATATGCATGAGGCGGGTGAAGCGGGTGAGAGCTACAATTTAGCGAGTATTCTTGACGGAACGCTCGTGCGGGAACATCCCGGTTTGGCGGTAACTTTTGTGGAAAATCACGATTCGCAGTTCGGACAGTCGCTTGAATCATCCGTGGCGGATTGGTTTAAACCGATGGCGTATGCTCTCATCTTGCTGATGAAAGACGGGTATCCTTGCGTTTTTTACGGGGATTACTACGGGATGCGCGGTGACCCCCCGTTGCATCATGGGCTGATAGAAACATTGCTCAAGGTACGCCGAGATCGCTCATACGGAGAGCAAACGGAATATTTTGACCATCCCAATACAGTCGGCTTTGTCCGAAAAGGCGATGCGGCGCACCCTCATTCCGGCGTTGCCGTGCTTCTTTCAAACGGAAAAGACGGTTTTAAAGAAATGCATTTGGGAAAAGAGCATGCTCGACAGACATGGGTGGAGGTGACGGGCAGTATTCCCGATGAAGTCATCCTTGATGAAAACGGCACGGCTTCGTTTCCCGTTCGCGGCGGAAAGTTGGCCGTGTGGACGGAAAAGACGAAAAGAAATGGCAAGGAATTCAAAAAGAAAAAATGAACCTCTTTGTCAGATTGACGACAGTAAAATTTAGATTGAAAAGGAAAATGCTTTCACGCACTCTTCGATGTTGATGCCGTATCGGCAGAGAGATGGTTGCATGGTTTTTTCTTTTCTTTAGCCTCGGCGGCAGAAGGCAATTGCCGCCGAGCGTTAATGAATCTGTGTGATTCGGGCTTGAACAGAGGGAAATGCAGTTGTACACTTCGCCCCTGTTATGTCCGGCTTGTTTTATTTTATCCTGTCGTTTGTTTTATTGACATTGGGATATATATTTTACGGAAGATTTGCCGAAAAGGTATACGGTCCTCGTTTTGAAGCAAATGTGCCAGCCATTGCCAAATATGACGGTGTGGATTATGTGACGATGCCGCGTTGGAAGGTGTTTTTAATTCAACTGTTGAATATTGCGGGGTTGGGACCGGTGTTTGGCGCATTGTCGGGGGCTTTGTTCGGGCCTGCCGCATTGCTGTGGATCGTGATCGGGTGCATCATCGGCGGCGCGGTGCATGATTATTTGGCGGCGATGTTATCGCTTGACCATGACGGAGAAAATTTGCCGGAAACAATGGGGCGTTACATGGGAAAATCCGCGCGGTTTGTCTTGCGGGTGCTTTGCGTGGTTCTTTGCGCTTTGGTGGGCGTGGTGTTTACTATGGGTCCCGCTTCGATGCTGGGCAGTTTATTTTCGACAAGCACATGGATATGGTGTACGGTGATTTTCATCTATTATTTTTTGGCAACAATTTTGCCGATTCAGACGTTGATCGGGAGATTGTACCCATTTTTTGGCGCATTGTTCATTTTTATGGCGGTAAGTGTTTTGTATTCTCTCATTGCGAGTGGAACGGAAATATTGCCCAATACCGATTTTCTGACGAACGCGCATCCGAATGAATGGCCGCTGTGGCCAATGCTTTTTGTGACGATTGCCTGTGGTGCCATCAGTGGTTTTCATGCAACGCAGTCGCCGTTGATGGCACGTTGTCTGCCTTCTATGAAGGACGGACGTCCGGTATTTTACGGGGCTATGATTGCGGAAGGATACATCGCTTTGATATGGGCAACGGTGGGACTTTCATTCCGCACGGTAGCCGGTGCTGATTTGACAGAGCTGACGCTGGCGAATCCATCGCTTTCCGTGACGGAAGTCTGCTCGACGCTTTTGGGGCGTTTTGGTGCGATATTGGCGGTGTTGGGCGTTGTGGTATTGCCGATTACATCGGGAGATACGGCATTGAGATGCGCCCGTTTGATGCTTGCGGATATGTTTCGTATCGAGCAAAAGCAGGTAAAAAAACGCTTGCTTCTTGCCATCCCCCTGTTTGCTGTTGCAATTATTCTTACCCAAGTTGATTTTCAGGTGATTTGGCGATATTTCGGGTGGTTTAATCAGGTGATAGCCACGATGACGCTGTGGATGGCTGCAACTGCGCTGATGCGGCGTAAGTCATGGCATTGGCTGGCGACAGTGCCGGCCGTGCTGATGTCTGCCATGTGCGTGACGTATCTTCTGTGCGCACCGGAATGTTTTGCGTTGCCTGTGAGAGTATCGAGCATCGTTGGAATCGCCATAGCCGCGCTGTTGTTGGGAGTATTGCTTCGGAAAAAAGAGGCAGGTGAAATACCCGCAACAGAGAGAACTGAAGGCGATCCCTCCGTCGGTTGTCGAAAAGAGAAAGCCTTGCACTGAGAACCGCGCTTGCATTATTTTTTTTAATTGATACGATTTTCGGCAATGAACGCAATTCGGCTTCTCGCTTTTTTTACGGCTGTGTGCGGAATGAGTATGCAGGCGCAGGAGCCTTCATTTCTCAATCCCGATGAGTTTTTGACGCCTTCGAGCATGCGAAATGTCCCCGTAAGCCCCTCGCAATCTTCCGAAGGAACGGTTCCCCGCCCCGTGCAGAAACCGGTGCGTGTAGTGCCGCGAGCTTCGGAAGACGCGCCCATTGCCGAAGAAGTGGCAGAAGAAATCGAGCCTGTGGCACAGGAAGTTGCGGAGGATACACCGCCTTCGCCCCAAACTGTTGCCGGCTCACTGGTGTCTCGAGATAAAACCCAGGTGGCTGTGCTGGGATACCACAATTTCAGCGATACGAAACCTGTGACGGAAATGTGCATGCGAACTTCGGATTTCCGTCGCCAAATGGAATATTTGCGCCTTGCGGGCATTACCGTGATCGGTATGCAGGATTTTCTCGATTGGCGATTCGGTACAAAGCAACTCCCCGAAAAGTGCGTTTTAATCACTATAGATGACGGATGGCGAAGCACGTATACCGATGCCTACCCCATCTTGAAGGAAATGGGGTATCCGTTTACGCTGTTCCCTTACACGAAATATATAACGGGGAAGGGGGATGCCATGTCCCGAGCCATGGTGCAGGAAATGATCGATCACGGTGCAACGCTTGGCAGTCATTCTACAAGCCATTATTATCCAAGTACATGGAAACACGCGGGGCAGGGGACACCTGCGTATTCGGCGATGATAGAGAAAGAAATCGGCGATTCCGCAAAACAGCTTTCCGCATGGTTCGGGAAAAAAGTGATTACATACTGTTATCCGGGGGGGTATCACACGCCTGAAATGATTGAAAAATTGCCCCAATACGGATATTTGGCGGCCTTTACGGTGATTCCCAAAAAGGTGCGTTACGATGAAGACCCGTACTTGATCCACCGCTATATGATTTTCGGGAATGATCACCGCATTTTTCAGCGGGCTGTTAATTTCAGCGCAACTTCAGAAAATACAGGTGCGAACGATAATGCGAATGTGCGAATATCGGCAACGGCGATCCCTCCTTTTGAAGTAACGCCTGCCGCGTTGTCAACGGTGCCGTCGCTCGTCCCGATGATCTGTGCCGATCTTTCCAACGTTCCCGGTCTGCAAAATGCAAGCGTTCAAATGTATGTCAGCGGTTTCGGAAAGGTTGCCTGTAAAGTGGACGTGGCAAAAAAAATGGTCAGTTGGCAGCCGCCCGTGCGGTTTCATATGCCGGTTGTTACGGTAAAGCTCCGCTGGAAAACGGCGGGGACAACGGCAGAACAAACGGCTGTATGGTCCTTTAAAACCAACAACACAGTGGAAATTTCAACACCTGCCCCCACAGAATAAACGGATGGCATATCATGGCAGATTCCGCCCTTGCGCCGGAAATGTTTATGCTTTAAAATGCGCTTCGTTGAAACATGGGTATGAAGATCGGATTTTTACTTGTCTGCTTATTATGGTTGCCTGAGATGGTTGCGGGTGCGGAATGTCGTGAGGGAACTGCAGTCGGGGGGGCGTTGTCCGAAGTCACCGAAAAGCCTGTTCAAGCCGATGGGATGCTTTTCGATCCGTTGGAAGCAAGCAAAAATCCCACGGTGCTTTCAAAGAGGATTTTGCAGGAACAGGAAAAAACGGAAACTCTCCTTGCCTCTGTAACCGATCGGGCGACAGCCGATGCCATCGCACCGAAACTGACGGAAAATACGCAAACGATGAAACAGCTTGCCCAATTTTTTGAAACAATCGACTTTGAGCACAGTTCGTCATTTAATGAAGAAGAGTTTATGGCAACGGCAGAAAGTAATTTTGAAGTTGCCGAACGTGTGAATGCCCAATTTTTGCGCTTAATGCAAGCGGACTTCTTCGGTTCGGAAGCCTTGCGTCTGGCCGTTGAGGAGGCAAACGCACCGGTAAAGGGGGATAGCGGTGTCATCGAACAGCCCATGACACCGGAACAAGCGAAAGCGGAAATCAATCGTATGAAAATGCTGGAAGAACCGGATTCCCGCTTGCTTGCCACGTTGAAGACGATCGTTTCGGCCGAGTCTGCTTCGGCTGCTGTCCCCCGGCTGAATGAATACGTGGGACAGATTCGCAAGCTGACGCCCCCTGCGGAAATCATCTTTGCCTATTTTGAAAATCCGCAAGCCCCGGAAGTCTTGGCGGCGTACAAACCGATAGAAGAAATATTGAAAGGGATACGCGCAGAGTTGTTGCGGATCGTCAAACTGAAAGGATTTACAGGTGAAGGTTTTGTTGCGTTTAACGATGCCATGGACGACCTGTTCTCGTGGCTGTGTGAAACGCATGAACATTGGATTTCGACCGTATTTGACGAATCCTTTGAAAACGAGATTTCCTCAATTTCCGAAGAACAAAACAACAACTGAACAGAAAAATGCCTGTCTCCGATTATCTTGTTACCATTGGACTGGAAGTCCATTGCCAGATTAAAACGCGTACAAAAATGTTTTGTGCCTGCTCTGCAGGGTTCGGGTTTGAGCCCAACACGCATGTATGCCCCACTTGTATGGGGCTGCCGGGAGCGATGCCCGTATTGAATGAATACGCTATTGAACGGACGATATTGACCGGGCTGATGCTTGGGTGTTCGATCCCACCGTTGAGCAAGTGGGATCGTAAAAATTATTTTTACGCGGATATGCCCAAAAATTACCAGCTTTCGCAGCTGGATCTTCCGTTGTGTATGGGCGGGGAAGTTCCTTTGTACCCGTGGTCGTATCCGCCCGATGTCATAGCGAAGGGCGTACCGCCGTTCCGCACAGTGAAGCTGGATCACATCCATCTTGAAGAGGATGCGGCAAAAATCACGCACTATGCTACGCATTCGTTGATTGATTTCAATAGGGCAGGAACGCCGCTGATGGAAATTGTTTCCGCTCCGGATTTGACGTCTCCCGACGAGACCTACGCCTATTTGAAATCTCTGCAGCAGATCCTCATTTGCGGCGGTATTTCCGATGCCGATATGGAAAAAGGGCAAATGCGTTGCGATGTCAATGTCTCATTGCGCCCGATCGGGCAAAAGGAATTGGGAACAAAAATCGAGATGAAAAACATCAATTCGATGTCGGCTGTGCGGAGAGCCTTGCAATATGAAATCCGACGCCAAGCGGATGAGCTGGATCGCGGTATCGCACAGATTCAGTCTACACGCCGTTGGGATGATGAGATGGGAGAAAGTCTCGTAATGCGCACCAAAGAAAATGCGCACGATTATCGCTATCACACTTGCCCGGATCTTGTGCCGGTGCATACTCAGACGTTGACGGAAAAAGTGCGTTCCGAACTTCCCGAACTGCCCGGAGAAAAGCATCGTCGCTTGATGGAAGAATACGGACTGACGGAAGGTGATGCCAATGCTCTGATTGCTGATTTGTCGCAATGTAAGTACTTTGAGGAAGCGGCACAGGGATCGAAATACGGTAAAAAAATTGCCAACTGGGTGATCAATGTGCTTCCCCCCGTCTTGGTTGCCCAAGGTGCGGATTGGGAAGAGATGCCCCTTGCTCCCCAGACACTTTCCGAGCTTGTCGGGATTGTGGAAGACGGAATCGTTTCGAACAATCAAGCCAAGGAAGTACTGGATGTGCTGTTGGAAAAGACGGGCATGAGCGCATGCGAAGCGGCGGCTTCGTTGGGATACAAGAAAGCCGATACCGGTGCGTTGGATGCCATCGTTGATTCTGTAATTGAACAAAATCCCAAGGAAGTTGAGCTGGTGAAAGGCGGTAACGCCAAACTGATCAATTTCTTGACGGGGCAGGTCATGAAAGCGTCAAATCCCAAGCCGAATCCCAAGGTTGTGACTGAAATCTTGCGTTCCAAACTGGGCGTTTGAGTATCAGCTTTTCTCAACCAACGTAAAAACTTCATCTGAGGCATTACGGCAATGCATGTTATGACAATCGCTTTGTTGATCGCTGCACTGTACGTCTTTTGGCGTACAGTGATGCCGTTGCGAGTTCATTGGGCGGTCAAGGTGCTTGCTGCGGTTGTGATTGTGTTGGCGGCGTTGAAATTCGTGCTGATCAGACAGTTTGGCGATCAGTATTTTGCGCCAGACGTCCCGGTGTGGGTTTTATTGACGGGCGCGTGGTTGTTTGCGGCATTTTTTCTGTATTTTATCTTAATGATCGTGACAGATCTTGTGCGCTTGATTGTGTCGCTTGTATGCAAGATATGCCGCAAGCCGAATTGCGGGGAACGCTACCGTTGCAGAATCAACGGCGTTTTGGCTGTTTTTGCCTGTCTTTTGGCGGGGATAGGTATAGCGGAAGGGCAAAAGCTTCCGCGCATTCGCGAGGTGACCGTGTCCGTGAAAAATCTGCCGCATGATGCCGAAGGAATGCGAATTGCCGTATTGGCGGACTTGCATGTGCATAAACTCTTGAAGGAGGAATTCATACGCGAAACAGTGCGCCTCGTGCAGGCAGAACATCCCTCTCTCGTCCTTATAGTCGGGGATTTTGCCGATGGCTTGCCTACTTTGCGGGGGGCGGCACTGATGCCGTTGAAAGATCTTTCCGCGCCCGAGGGAGTGTACGCCGTGGCAGGCAATCACGAATACTACTACGACTATCGCGCATGGAAGGCGTTTATCGAAAAGACGCTTGGTATTCCCATACTTTCCAACGAACATCGCTTCTTGAAAAACGGAACGTTGGCGTTGGCGGGAATGTCGGATCCTGCGGCGCGTATTGAAGGCGAGGAAGAGCCGAACTTGCCCAAAGCCTTGCGAGGAATCCCGCAGGGGACGCCTGTGTTGCTGATGGCGCATCGCCCAACGGTAGCGACAGAAGCTTCGCAACACGCCGGTGTGGCATTGCAGGTATCCGGGCATACCCATGGCGGAATGATACTTGGCTTCGACTGGTTTGTTGCGCAGTTTAATTCCGGATTCGTATCGGGTGAATACCGTGTGGGAGATATGATACTTTCCGTTTCCAACGGGACGGGAATATGGAACGGCTTCCCTGTAAGGCTGGGCGTTCCGTCGGAAATTATTCTGATCAGGTTGACGAAAGCGTGAGCGGCGGCTTCCTCATGTTGTGCGCGGGACGATGTGAAAAGTCTTGCAAGAATAAGCATTTTACCGTACTGTTTTGACTTTTCCGATGCCGAGTGTATACATCAAAACGTATGGTTGTCAGATGAACGAACGCGACTCCGAACAGGTGGCGTATATGTTTGTCAGCAGTGGGTATTCATTGGCGCACTGTGAAGAAGAGGCGGATGTCGTCTTGATGAACACCTGTTCGGTTCGCGAAAAAGCAGAATTGAAAGCCATTGGAAAGATGGGGCTTTTGACGGCGCGGAAAGATGCACCCCAACACGTTGTCTACGGTATTATGGGGTGCATGGCGCAAAGTCGGGGTGATGGGCTTTTTCGCGAGCTTCCGCGCTTGGATTTGGTGATCGGTACGCAGAAATACCATCGGGTTTTTGAATTGGCTGACGAATTGCTGAAAAAACGATTGAATGAGGGGAATAGTACCGCAAAAAAAGGCGCACACCGCAGTGAAACGAACGAGGAGCCGGATTCTCAAAATGCCATACGGGATCATTTGCCGAAAGATGTACGCTCGTCTGCCTATGTTTCCATTATGCAGGGTTGCGAAATGAAATGTTCGTATTGCATTGTTCCTTCGACGCGTGGTGTGGAACGAAGCCGTCCGGCATCCGAAATTATTGAAGAAGTGAGCCGATTGGTTGACAACGGCGTTCGCGAAATTACTCTTCTGGGGCAAATTGTCAACCTTTACGGTAAAACAGAACCGAAGGTACAGGGGAAGACCGCCTTTGTCCGATTGCTGGAAGACTTGAGCGAAATTGACGGTTTGGCGCGTTTGAGGTTTACCTCACCACATCCCATCGGGTTCGGGAAAGATTTAGTGGAAGCCTATAGCTATTTGCCCAAACTTTGCAGCCATATTCACTTTCCAATGCAGAGCGGCAGTGACCGCATTTTGAAAATGATGCGGCGTCCCTATCGTAATGAAAAATATTTACGCCTGTGCGAAGAATTGCGGGTGGCGCGTCCCGACCTTGCCATTACGACCGACATCATCGTGGGGTTTCCCGGTGAGACAGACGAAGATTATCTTGAAACGAAGCGAGCTGTTGAGCGTATTCAGTTTGACAATGCGTTTATATTTCAGTATTCCCCCCGAAAGGATACTCCTGCGGCGGTGATGCCCGATCAGATTCCCCTTCGTCTGAAAGAAGCCCGCAACCATGATTTGTTGCAGACAGTGAACGCCATTGCGATTGCCAAAAACGCGCAATTGGTCGGGTCGGTGCAAGAGGTTCTCATAGAAGGACCCAGTAAGAGCAATGCCGAGAGACTTTCCGGGCGAACGCCTCAAAACAAACCGGTTATTCTTGAAGGGGATTCCGAGCTTGTCGGGAAGATTGTCCCGGTACAGATTACGGAAAGCACCGGTTTTACTTTGTACGGCTCATTGCTCCATCGCAAATAAAGTTATGGATCAGGAACGCATTGAAAATATTTTGCGGTATCGCTTCAATGATCCCTCTTGGCTTCGAAAAGCGTTGACGCATCCCAGCCACGACCGCCGAAAATCCACCAATTTGGCGTATGAACGCTTGGAATATTTGGGGGACGCCGTGTTGGAACTGATTGTGAGCCGTGAATTGTTCATCATGTTTCCGCAGGCCGATGAAGGAGAGTTGACGAAATTTCGGGCGCGAGTGGTAAGCCGCGCCCATCTGGCGCAAAAATCGCGCGAATACGGATTTGGCGAAGAATTGGAACTTTCCGATCATTTGGCGAAAACAGGTGGCAGAGAGACGGAATCCATTCTGGCAAACACATTTGAAACGCTGATCGGGGCTGTAATGATGGACAGCGATTATGCTTCGGCGCGACGTATCTCTCTTCATCTGCTGGGGGACAGCTTGCGTAGTTTGGCCGAATCTCCCCAAGATACAAACAGTAAGGGTGAGTTGCAAATTGTCTTGCAAGCGATTAATGGGGAAGCTCCCGTCTATGAGACGTTGCCCGAAAATCCCGAACAAACGCATCCTTTTATTTCTACCGTCATGTGGAGAGGCATGTCTTTAGGTTCGGGGAAAGGAAGATCGAAGCGCAGGGCAGAAGCCGCCGCTGCCGCCGATGCACTGGCGCGTAAGTTGTGGAGCAACCCTTGATGTTGTCCCGACGGTACAGATTTATTATTTGCTTGTTTTCGGGTTTGTGGAGAATCGTAAATTCGGGAACTCTTTGACGTTGCAACCGGGTGTTTTTGGGTTGATTTTAACCGGGGCAAACGTGAACATCCAGCGTCGTGTCGCATTGTCGTTGGGACATTTGACCAATACTTGATTCCAGCCTTTGCGAAGGGCTACTTGTGTGGGTTTGCGGAAATGGTAGTTTTCATCGACCATGGCACCGTTGTTTCCGGGTTTTGCCCATTGAGGTGGCGCGATTTCCCGCCCGTTTACCCAAAACTTTGTTTTGGCGTGAAACCATTCGCCCTGTACGCTGACGGGACCGTTGCGCCAATCCGAAGTTGCCCATGTTTGACCACTGATCCAGAAAGGTACTTTTTGATCTTTGGGTGAATAAATATATTGTAAGGCGTAGTAGGTGGAGTTTTTGTCGGGGAAACCGAAGCCCCCTTTGTTAAATAATGTCGGATAATCGCAATAATGTTTGAAAATGAGGGTGTGTCCGGAGTATTCCCCTTCCTTCCATGCATATTCTTTGCCGTTTTCGGTATAGCTGGCTTTCACGGAATCGCCGCGCAGGATTTGTTCGGGCGCAAAGGAACGTTCGGGATGCCCGCCGTGTGGGAACGGACCAATTAGCTTCCAAGGAATGTGGGCTTGCCTGAGGTAATTGAACTCGCGGTTGACAAAGAAACGGTCGCGAATGGCAACGACCCGATTTTCACATTCTGAGAATCCTTTCAGTAAATCCGTTCCCTGCTGCGGGAGGTTGGAAAAGTAGACAAACAAGGGATCTTGCATCGGGTCGCCTTCAATTTGTGGGTGCAGGTTGTTCCAAATTGATTGGGAACAGAACGCCATGGCAGAATACACGGGAGTTTGTAAGACTTGATTGCGCGGGTTTTCAATGGGCAAATCAGGCCAAGAGCAAAGCATAAAGCCAAGCCCTTCGGAGTTTTTGTAGGGGCAGGGACGGCGAAAGTAAAAGGTCATTCCTGTTTCAAATGGATCGAGGTGGTTGATGTATGTCTCGTGCGAATCGATATATCGCCCGTTGTTTGTCGGCCATGCGCGCCGCGCACCTCGCCCCATCCACAAGTGTTCTATCGCACGGTGATAGCCTTTTGGAGAAAGTCCCGGTTGCCATCGAATCGGTTGCCGTCCTTCTTTTTCTACGGCGGAGAAATAACGTTTGAGTGTTGGTTCGTCCACTTTTTCGTGAGCTTCTCGTGCTTCATCGGTTCCTATGTGAATGTAGGGCATGCGATCGGATGGTTCAAGAGAAGCCAGTTCGGCGATCAACCGTTCGAGAGCTTCGGTTGCCTTCGGGTCGTTCATAGTCTTGACGCCGATCGCTTTTCTGAATGCGGCACAGTGTCCCGGCATATCCATTTCGGGGATGAGCTGAATGTTGCGGACGCGACAATATTCCACAAGTTCGCGGAATTCTTTTTGCGTGTAAAATTTGCCCGGCATGCGGTTCATTGTATCGGGGGCGTTGAGGCGGGGATAGATTTTGCTTTCGAGCCGCCAGCCGTTATCATCGCAAAAATGGAAATGGTAGGCGTTGTATTTCAGTAATGCCATGGCATCGATCTCTTGTTTGATGAGGGAGAGAGGCATATAATTGCGCCCTACGTCATTCATAAAACCGCGAATTTGCAAATCGGGCCAATCAATAATGCGACATTGTGCTACGGTTGTTTTTCCTTGGCGGCGTACAATCAACTGTTTAAGTGTTTGTAGTGCATAATATGCGCCACGAATCCCCTCAGCGGTAATGAGAGCTTCTTTGGACGAGACAGCCAGCTCATACGCCTCTCCCCGTTGAACCGAAGGCACACTTTCCGGCAAATGAGGGATGCCTTTTGCGATGCGAACAGTAAAATCAGCCCCTTGTGTCACTTCGTGGGCTTTTGTAAAGGCATGCCATTCTTTCAGAAATTGTTTGAACCTTGCATCTTCCCGTTCTTTGGACGAGAAGGCAGAAACATCAAGCCGAATGTTTTGAAGCAGAGTAACGGAATTCTCCCATTTGATTTGCTGAGGCAACGGAAGCAAAGGCGGTTGTTCTGCCGTGAATCTCATATAATTGACTCCCTCAGCAGGGTATTGTGGCGCAGTTGAAGCGGCATGCCCCGTGAAGAGGGAAATGGTGAAAACGAGAAAACAAGTGAGGGCTTTCATAGTTGCAATGATTTAATCTGTACTGTCACTACCGTAGATGGCAGGTATGTTCATCGGTGTTGAACTGCTGCGTCCGTCATCCCATGGGTTATCGCCGGATGAGGGCTGTGTAGGGATAGGAAGAGATTCGTCATCAGGTACTTCCTGCGCAGTTGATGCGTCTTCTTCGAGAATTTTTTTTACGTCACCTTTGACGCCTTCAAAGAAGGTTTTTACGATAGCCGCTGCGGTATGCCCGCCGGCAATGCGTTCATGTGGACGCCCTTCATAAAGAGCGGCATAAGCAAAGTGCGGATTGTCGCTGGGCAGGAAGCCTGCATACCACGCCAGTCGGCGTTCTTCGGTTTCTTTACCCCATTGGGCTGTCCCTGTTTTGCCCGAATTTTTGACGTAGCTGAGAGCGGCGCGATGCCCTGTCCCGCCATCGACAACGGCTCGCATGCCTTTGCGAACAACAGCATTTGCAGCTGCCATATCGGTCAGGTTACTCTCGATTTCCGGAGAAAATTGATAAACAACGTTTCCGTTGACGTCAAGAATTTGACGAATCAGTTGCAACCGTGGCAAATATGTGCCGTTGGCAATGCCCGCCATGGCATGAGCCACTTGCAAAGGCGTAGAAAGCAAGGGACCTTGACCGATGGCCATGTTGGCGGCATCACCATCCATGAACCCGCGTCCGAACGTGCGACGCATCCATGATTCATCGGGGGCAAGACCGGGCTTGTCCGGCAGAGGAATACCGGTCTTTTTGCCGTAACCGTAGCGTCGTGCTGTATCCATCAGCGTATTGGCTCCCATTTTGACCGATGTTTTGTACATGAATGGATTGTTTGAGCGGGCAAGTGCTTGAACGCAATTGATACTGCCGACAGGCGTTTTACTGTGGTTACGAAAGTCGTGATTGCCGATGCGCACGATATACGGGCAATCGATCAGTGTGTCTTCCCGAATAACGCCACACCGCAACGCCGATGCCACGGTAACGGGCTTGAATGTAGAAGCCGGCGGATAGACCCCGGCAAAAGCGCGGGATACTAATGGTGTACCGGGATCCTCACGCAAAAGATCGTAATCTTTTTGAGTAATGTATGGAATGAATATGTTCGGATCGAAACTGGGATTGGATGCCATGACGAGGACTTCGCCCGTGCGACAGTCGATTACGACAAATGCCCCGCGCCGTGTCAATTTGGAAAGAGTTTTTTGAGCGTGGCGTTGCCATTTTTGATTGAGAGTGGTGACAACGGTGCCGCCCGGTTTGGGATGCACCTGAAGCTCATCGAGGATTTTTTCTCCTTCTTCATTGAACATGAGACGCCATATTCCCGGGCGTCCTGTCAGTTGCGCATCGAATTCTTTTTCCAACCCTGATCTGCCTTCGGAAGCCTCGAAAATCGGGTCATTGTGATTGATGGGACCGGTGGGCAGTTTGCTCTGCACCCCACGATACCCGATAATATGCGCAACGCTTTCTTTTTCGGGATATGTTCGCAGATAGAGCGGTTGCAATTCCGCAGTCGGGATTTGTGTAAACTTTTTGCGTATTTTTTCGGCGTCATTGGCTCTCATAACGGGAGCAACGGGTAACGTCAGCCAACGGCGGTTTTTGTATTGGGAAAGCAACTGTTCGTCAGAGAAATCATACGTTTCTATACCGGCTTGGCGCATACCGTCCAAGCAATTTCTTGCCAAGGAGAGAATATGCGCATCACTTTCATCTTCCTGTTGCCCGAAGCGGATGGAGGGTTGGTATGCGACAACAGAGTGTGCAAGGCTGATGCCGTTGCGATCCGTGATTTGTCCCGGTGGCGCGGGGATCGTCATGGACATGGTGCGAGCGTTTTTTCGTGTGGTCGAAAAGGTTTCGCGGGAGGGGTCAAATGCAGAGGAATCAATCGGCTTGGATTGATCTGTCGATGGAAGAATCAGCGGCGGGGCAGGGATGCGTGATGAATTGCTTCCCGTCTGGTCATCTGCTTCGGGGGAATAAATGACGCCTTCCTGTTCACCGGTGCCGCTTGCGCTTTCTTTTTCACCGCCCAGACGCACTGTTTCCACAATGTCGTCTTCCACTTCCTGAGCGATGGGAATATCGTCATCGACGGGGTTCCTTCCCTCACGGGGCGCGGCCGATGCGATTGCTGCCAAAGAATATAAAAGACAAACACAATGCGAAAGATGCATGACTTTTTCAGTTTATGTCAATGCCGCTCTCAAATCAATCGCAAAGTGAGGATCGGATACCGAATGCCTTGAGTGAGGAATGCGTTCTTGTTTGTGATAAAGCGATACGGAAAACGCTTGTTAGTTTTGATGTCCCCGATACGGAGAGGACTGCGATTGACAGAAAGAGAGATTGGGAGTAGCCTTTGTTAGGATGGAACGTTGGAATCAATTTGACCGTATATGTGAAATCGTGTGCCGCTATGCGGTTTTGTTTGTCGGTTTGTGGATTCTGACGTTCGGCGTGGCTTTGTCGACAAAAGCCGATATAGGCGTATCCCCTTTATCGAGCGTTCCTTATGTATTGAGTGCGGCGTGTCCGTGGACAATGGGGGATATTACGATTGCCATGCACGTTGTTTTTATTGCGATACAAATCTTGCTATTGAAGAAAAATACCCCATTGAATGTGCTTTTGCAACTCCCTGTGGCTTTTGTGTTCGGATATTTTACGGATATGTCGCTGGATCTTGTGGCAGATATGCCTCAACCGACTTATTTAGCTGCATTGCTTCTGTGCCTTCTCAGTTGCATTTTTACAGCTATCGGCGTATATTTGGAATTCAAAGCCGATGTGGCTGTTTTGGCCGGTGAGGGACTGACAATCGCGTTTGTCAAAAGATTTGGATGGGCATTCGGTAATGTGAAAGTGAGCGTTGATTGTGTGATGACGCTGGTGGCGTGTCTGTGCTGTTTTTTATGGCGGAACGCTACACGGGAATTCGCGAAGGAACGTTTATTTGTGCTGTTTCGGTTGGCTTGATCATCCGTTGGGCTGAAAAGCTCTTTCCGTGTTTGGAAGAGCCGTGGAATTTTTCGTTCAGAAAATCGGGGGCAAAGAAACGGAATGTATATGCGGCAGATGCTCCGCTTGTTTTCTCAATTGATCGGGAATACGGTTCGGGTGGGCACGATGTTGGGAAAATCATTGCTCAAAAATTGGGGGTGTCATTTTACGACAATGAGCTGATTGAGATGACCGCTACACAAAGCGGACTGCCCCTCGAATACATCCGCAAGAATGAACAACAACTGGCTAATGCCTTTCTTGGCGAATTGTACGCGCAAAATTATGCCTATGCGACGGATGAATTGCCACCTGCAGATGCGGTTTTTCTGACACAAAGCAAAATTATTCGCGATGCGGCGGCTCGGCATTCGTGCGTCATTGTGGGACGATGCGCCAATTTTATCTTGAAGGGACGTCCGAATTTGTACAGCGTTTTCCTTCATGCCTCGGAAGAGGAACGCAAAGAGAGGATTATACGAAATTACGGAATAGCCCCCGAACGGGTGACGGAAGAAATGAAGCGCATGGATGTTCGTCGCCGCAGACACTGCCGATTCTTTACCGGATGCGATTTCGGGGATCCCGGAGCGTATGATACGGTGATCGATACGACAGGGAAGTCGCTTGAGGAGACGGCCGATGAAATTATTAGGTCGGTTCGGGAAAAAACAGGTAAGGCGCAGGAGGTGAAATGCATTTCCGTTGAAGACATCGGACCGCGAATTTGCTAAAACTTGCCAGCGGAGCGGATTTCCGCTATAATCAACCTATGCAAACTCAGCCGATCATTGCGATTGTGGGAAGACCCAACGTGGGGAAATCTGCCATTTTTAATCAAATGGTCGGTAGGCGTATAGCCATTGTACATGATGAACCCGGTGTGACGCGCGACCGTCTGAGCGCACCGTGTCAAATGACGGAACACGCCTGTTTGGTAACGGATACGGGGGGGATCGGCGCAACGCTTGATGACGGCTTTGCCGAACGTGTGGCGCAGGAGGCTGATCTTGCCATGAAAACGGCAGATGCCATCTTGTTGGTGATGGATTGTCGAGATCATATGACACCGGTAGACGAAGAAATTGCCCGTAAATTGCACCGCGCGGAAATTCCTGTTATATTGCTTCTCAATAAGGCAGATACGGATAAACAAGAGTTGAATGTGGGCGAATTTTCTTCACTTGGGTTCAAAGATGTGTTTTTCGTTTCTGCGGCACACGGACGCGGCTTTGATGCTCTTGCCGCCCATTTGGATCGAATGCTCTCCGTCATGGGTGCGCCGAGTGCTGCCAAAGATGATCCCGTTGATGGAGAGGAGGATGCATCGCATGTTGATGCTGAAATTCCGCTGAAAGTTGCTATCGTCGGGAAGCCCAATGCGGGTAAATCATCTTTGGTGAACGCCATGTTGAATGATGCGAGGACGATTGTTTCTGAAATTGCAGGCACAACGCGCGATGCCATAGATATTCCGTACACACGGGGAGAAGATCGGTATATGTTGATCGATACGGCGGGAATGCGCCCGCGTTCGAAGCGGGATACCTCTGTCGAAGTGTTTTCTGCCATGCGTAGCGAGAAGGCGATCCGTCGTTCGGATATATGCCTGTTGGTGATTGATGTTGTTGCCGGGGTGACCGCACAGGATCGTCGCATTGGCGGTATTATTGCAGAGGAAGGGAAACCCTGTATTATTGTCCTAAATAAGTTTGATTTGTTTTATCCGAGTGCACCTCTCAAAGCACGTCGCGAAGAAGCCGAAGAAATGGTGCGCCGAGATCTGTTTTTCCTGGATTACGCGCCGTTTGTCGAGGTTTCTGCTCGCCAAGGCTGGCGCATCGATCACGTTTTCCGCATGATTTCCCAAGTGCGCAACGAGGCTACTTCTTATCCCGGGACAGGACAACTGAATCGCCTGTTGCAGGATGCGTTTGAGAGAAACCCGCCCCCCTTGCATCGCCAATTGCACAAACGCTTGAAGTTGTATTATGCCGCTGTCGTTCTCAACGAAAAATACATGACTGTACCCGTGCCGGAATACGTTTTGTTTGTCAACGATAAGAGGCTCTTGAGCGATAATTATGCCCAATTTATCAAAAACACCATTCGTTCGAGGTTTAAGGCAAGCGGCATTCCCGTTGTGCTCTCTCCCCGTTCGCGCGTGAGGAACGATTGATGCCCGGTATGCCGAAGGACGATGCCCAACCGCTGCTTGAAGTAGAACATTTGTGTGTGAATTTTCACACGCGGGGCGGTCTTTTCCGTGCGGTGCGTGACGTGTCGTTTGCCGTACATGCGGGGGAAACATTGGGTATTGTGGGGGAATCCGGTTCGGGAAAATCGGTGATGTGCCAATCCTTGTTGGGCTTGTTGCCATCGCCACCATGCGAGATCTCTCCCGAAAGCAAGGCTTTGTTTGAAGAGCTTGATTTACTGAAAGCCGGGGAAAAAGAATTGCGACAAATCAGAGGAGGGGAAATTTCTGTTATTTTTCAGGATCCCATGACGTCGCTTAATCCGTATTTGACGATAGGGGATCAGGTTGCCGAACCGTTGATTATCCAAAAAGGAATGCGCCTGCGGGAGGCAAGAAAGATGGCCTGTGAAGAGTTGGATCGCGTAGGTATTCCCCGCGCCGCCGAAAAGATGAAGGCGTATCCCCACGAGTTTTCGGGCGGAATGAGACAGCGTGTCATGATAGCCATGGCATTGGTGACGCGCCCAAAATTGGTGATTGCCGATGAGCCGACAACCGCCCTTGATGTTACCGTCCAAAAACAGGTACTTGATCTTTTGCGTGAACGCCAGCGCGAATTGGGTGCTTCTGTTATTCTCATTACCCATGATTTGGGCGTGGTGAAAGAATATGCACACCGCATCCATGTGATGTATGCGGGAAGCATAGTGGAAGCAGCGATGACGGAAGAGCTGATGAACAATCCGTTGCATGCCTATACGCGTTCGCTGATGCGATCCATTCCTGCTTCTCACAAGAAAGGGGAACGCCTGACGGCTATTCCCGGTCTGCCCCCCGATCTTCGGGAAGAATGGCAGGGGTGTTCCTTTCGTCCGCGCAATATTGTGGGCGATGCATCGCGTTGTGTGACGGAAGGCGAAATCCCCTTTGTGGAAGTCCGCTCCGGACATTGGGTGCGAAATTGTCCCGGCTGCTTGGCTTAACCCATTTGCTTGATGAAGTTGTGGCTTTGTGGGTCATATTGTGTCTGTAGCTGACACGGAGACAGAGAAGACGATTGCAATGCAGAATTTTTTCTGTATTATCATGGCGATGACACCGAGGAAATACATCATTCCTGCCGTTCTTTTGCTTTTTCCCTGTATGGCTTTGCAAGCGCATGCGCAAGATGCATCAAAGAAAACTTCTCCCAAGAAGGGAACGGCGAACGTGGTCAACCGAATTGCCGCCAGCGTCAACGGTCGCCCGATTACGTCCGCATCGGTGCGGATGCGGCTGGCGCCCATTATTCATGAATTGCTTGCTTTGTATCCGAGGCAAGGTCCGAAGTTCTTATCAGAACTGGTAAAAGCCAAAAACGAGATTCTTGACGATTTGATCGAAACGGAAATGGTTCTCGGCGAATTTGAAGGAAAGGGGTATTCTATTCCTGACGAACACATTGAATCTGCCATCAATAATCGCATCTTGGTGCAGTACAACGGTAATAGAGACTTATTCCTTAAAGGGTTAAAGCAGGCAGGTATGTCTCTTTCCGAATTTCGCGAAATGGTGAAGAGAGAAGAAACCGTTTCGGCGATGAGGGCATCGCGTTATGAACGTGGTGTCCCGCCGACGCCCGATGAAATTGCTGCAGAGTATGAAGCGGTGAAGAGCGATTTTCGCGATATGACGCAGGATAGAGTGCAGTTTGACAAGATTTACATTCCCGCGAACCCTGATGACGTGACCAAGACGCCCGATGACCAATTGAATTTGGCTGAATCGTTGGCGAAAGACATCCGAGCGGGCAAAATCTCTTTTGCCGATGCTGCCAAACAGTATTCAAAAGATGCCATGGCGGAACAAGGCGGACGTTGGGAGGAAACGAAACGGGGAGACTTGGCACCGGAGTTTGCTGCCATTATCTTCAGCTCCGAACCACGTAAGGTGATTGGTCCGGTGTTTGACGGACGGTACGGATTCACCATTGTACGCGTGATAAAAAAACACCTTGCCCCCGCGCCGCCCTTGTCAAAGATCAAGCAACAGGTGGATGCTTCCGTTCGTCGCAAGCGAAGCGAGGCGCGTTATCGGCAGTGGATTGAACGCTTGAGGAAAAAGGCGATTATCCGTAAGTTTATTTAACGTTTTTATTGTTGTATCGAACGTCGCAACAAGGCGCAGTACGCACCGTCCGCATGTTCTTCATGCGGCAGGATAAGTTTTTCGCATTCAAGCGTCCATTCGGGATGTTCTGCGGTGAAACGTCTCACGTTGTCGCTGTTCTCTTCTTTGTCGATCGAACAAGTGGAATAAACCATGCGACCACCCGGACGAACGGCGCAGGCGGCATTTTTCATAATGGTTTGCTGAACAGAGGCAAGCCGTGTAATTTCTGATTCCGAAAGACGCCAACGCACGTCAACGCGCCTTTGAATGACGCCTGTGTTTGAACAGGGAACGTCAAGCAGAGCTGCATCAAATTGTCCGCGTTGGTGTTCTGGACAGGGGTTCTCCCAATTGTACTCTTCAATTTCCGCACTTTGTGCGCCGAGACGGGAGAGATTATCTTTGATCATGGGGATTCGATAATCGTTGGCGTCGGTAGCGGTGACGAGGGCAGAGTTTGCTGTTTTTGAAAGAATGGCTGCTGTTTTGCCGCCCGGAGCAGCACAGGCGTCCAGTATCTTTTCTCCCGGAAGCGGGTCGAGCATTTCAACGCTGTATCTGGTAGATGGATCTGCCAGATAAAATTCCCCTTGCCTTACGGCATCAATCGGGAATGCCCCGTCAACGCGATACCATCCGGGCAGATTTTTTATGGGAATAAAGCCCTGAGGTACTGTGTTTGTTGGCTTTAAGGTATTGGCTCTGGCGTGAATCTCCGGGGTGGAATTGTTCCATGCAAGCAATTGTCTCGCGGCATTTGTGCCAAATTGTTGCGTCCAACGTTCCACCAGCCATTGTGGCGTGGAAAAGCGGACTGAAAGCGGGAGACTTTCGCGTTCTGTTTCAATTTCTTTACGTTGGCGTAATGACGAACGAAGAATGGCATTGACCACTCCGCGCGTACGATTGGGAACCAATTTGACGGTTTCGCTGACGGCAGCATGCGGCGGTAACTCCATGACGAAGATTTGGCACAACCCAACGAGGCAAAGTGCGTTCAGATCGGCATCCAGCCCCTGCGGACGCAATTTTTTTAAGATATGTGCCAGCCACAATCTGTTGCGCAGAATGCCGTAGACGATGGCTTGCGTCAATGCCCTGTCGGCAGAAGAAAGCCCATCGTGCCGTGCCGCTGCATTGACGAGGGTTTCGGCAAATGAGCCACCTTTGAGCCAACGCATCCACACGTTGGCAGCCGTAAGACGGGGCGATTGGTGAAGATTATTCATGCAAAGAATGTCGGTTTGGGTGTAAGTCCCGCAAGTGGTCAAGGTGGTCTTGACGGTTGCGCAAGGTGTGTTTCTTTTGGCGTTTTGTCACGCGTTCGAGAGTCATTCGCCGTTTTTCGGCGCGGGCGACAAGATGGGCAATTTCATCGTCCAAGCTGAGAAAGTGTTCATAGCGTTCGCGGGAAACGCTGCCGTTTTCCACGGCGGCGCGAACGGCACACCCGTCATCATTGCTGTGTTGGCAATCTGCGAATCGGCATTGAAGTGCCAATTCTGCCAGATCGGCGAACTCTTCGCGCAGAGTGTTGGCATCCGTCCACATTTGCAGCTCACGCATTCCCGGATTATCAATGAGAAGCCCGCCTTGCGGCAGAATGACAAGCTCTCGGGCTACGGTAGTATGCCGTCCTTTGCCGGTGACGCGGTTGACATGTCCCGTCTCTTTTTCGTCTTCTCCGAGCAATGAATTAACAAATGTCGTTTTTCCCACACCGGAAGAGCCGACTGCCGCAACGGTCATTCCTTCCGGAATTTGTTTTAAAATTTCGGGGTAACCCGAGCCATTGCGTGCGCAAACGGCGCAGACTTCTCCATCAGGAAGAAGCTGTTGCAAAGAGATGCATGCTGCTTTCATTTGATCTGGTGGGCAGGTATCTGCTTTGTTGACTAGTATGAAAGCGCGTGCCCCGCTACGCCGAATCAACGTTAGGTAACGTTCGATGCGGCGCGGATTGTAATCTGATTGCGCGTCCGTGATGACGACAACAAGGTCGATGTTGGCTCCGATGACTTGTTCGGCTGTGCTTTTGCCTGGGGCTTTGCGCGAAAAACAGGTGCGACGGGGCAAAAGAGCCCGCACAACGGGTAAATCATCGCCGTTGCCGGGATCTACTGCAACCCAGTCCCCCACGGTTGGCAAGGCGGCATCGGTCTCGGCTTCGTGCCACAAACGTCCGCATAGTACGGCGAGATGTTCTCCCCTGTTCGGAGAGAGTAAGGTGTAGTTGATTTTCGTTTCGCGGGCAATACGGGCGGGATACCACTCCGGGTGATTCAAGGCTTGATACGCTTTTTCAAAGCAGGACGCCCATCCCAGACGTTGAAGAGAAATGTTCATTTTGTGATAGGTTGATTGATTGTACGTCCGTACCATGTCCCTTCGTTTCCCCCTGATTTGCTCGGAATATAGAGAATCTCAACATTTTTCAGCGCGTCAAGACCGAGTATGCCGGGAGATCCCTTCGGCAAAAGAAGAGGTCGCACATTTTTCAGAATAAGACCGTTGCCAACGGTGATATCCATCGGTGCGCCGAAGCTCACTTTGCCTTGCGTGCGTCCGTTGATGTCTGCCGAATCATAATCAACGGTTTTTTCTGCACCCGCTTCCCAGAGGTCTTCAGAAACGGCTGTAACGGAAGATCCCGTGTCAAGCAGAAGGGAAATATCCCGAGATCCCGCCCGAATGGCAGTATGCAGACGACCCGCTTTGTCGATTATACCTGTCAACTGTTTGTGCTCCGCTGAGGGTGTTGCCTTTGCGGTAAATTCGAACAGTGGCGCGGACGCCAGAAAACGGAATGCCTTCCGTTGCATGATGTCCATCCCCAAGATGCCGCCGATAGCGTCTGCCATGATTTGGCGCAACCCATCGAGATTGAGCAGGAAAACGGAAGATCCCGGGACAGAGAGACCGCAGAGTGAAACGGAAGCTTGCATCATCTTGGGAGCTTCTTTGGCATTGGTTGTTCCTTTAATCTCTATAGGATGAATGGGAGTGTTCGGGAATAAACTGTGGACCAATTGGAGATCAAGCGTTGTGTGGGTTGCTCCCGTATCGACAATCAGGCGAATCGGTTTTTGATCGATTTGTGCCGTTGTAATGATAAGACCGCCCACAGAGATACTCACATGTTCTTGTGCTGGTCCCGCCGTACAGAGAGCGGCAGTCAGTAAGTTCAAGCAGAAAAAAAACGATTTCATTGGATGATCCGATCGTAGAACAAAGATTCCGCACAGTTGATAATGTGAAGAGCTATGTGTTCTTTTGTATCGCGAGGCAACAAGACACTCGTTTCTGGGTAGACGAGAAGGACTTCGTTTTCGGATGAGTCAAAACCGATGTCGCTGCGCGATACGTCATTGGCAACGATGAGATCGCATTTTTTTCTCTCAAGTTTTCCTCTGGCATAGCTTTCTATTTCCTGCGTTTCTGCGGCAAAGCCGATTAAAACACCTTTGTATTCGAATATATCGCGCATGCTACCGAGGATGTCCGGTGTTTTTTCAAGCTCCAAGATCATCTTTTCGCCCGATTTCTTGATTTTCTGGTCAGAGTATTGCACCGGACGGTAGTCTGCAACGGCGGCACACAGAATGGCAACATCTGCTTTGGGACACAGACTCTGTACGGCATCATACATTTCCTGTGCCGATTCTACGGGAATAAAATCTACACCATGTGGTACGTCCAACGAGGTCGGACCGGAAATAAGCGTGACACGATGCCCATTATGAATACCTGCTCCTGCCAATGCGTAGCCCATACGTCCGGATGAACGGTTTGTGAGATAGCGAGCCGGGTCAAGAGCTTCACGCGTGGGTCCGGCTGTGACAAGAAAATCCATGCGGGAAATATACCAAATTGAAGCAGATAGTAAAGGTTAATTCCGTGTGCCGTTCATACTCCCAAGACGGTTGGCAGGTCGGATTTTCGTTGCCAAAGTTGGGGAGAGGAGCCAGAGGTTGTCTTCAGTCGAATCTTTTGATAGACTGTCGGGCATGGAAGAGGGCTCACATTCCCCAAAACGCATTTTGTTTGTGGAAACGGTGCGTTTTCTTGCTCTGTTGATTGTGATCATGCAACATGTTCCTTGCGGTGCTTTTCCTCCGAATCGTGCCTTGATCGGAGCAGCGTTGGCATCATTTTTTATGTTAGCGGGCTTTTTTTCTGCACTGCGTATTCAAGGGAAGAATGCCTTTCGGTGGACGGGGTGGCGTTTCGTTCGACTGTTTGTTCCCTATGTTTTTTGGAGCTTTTTGTATTGGTTTGTTATTGGTGCGCCGATGGATGATTTTTGGCTGTGTCGCGTGTTGGGGATAGGCGCATGCCCGTTGTTGACACCTATGTGGTTTATTCGCGATTTGCTGTTGTTTACGTTGGTGGCGTTTTTGTTGAAAAAGTACCGATTTGTTTTATACGCGGCGGGGATCTTTTGTTTCTTCCTGTGCCGTTCAGATCATTCCATGAGCTTTCCCTCACCGTACATGTTCGGTAATTTTGTACTGGGTATTGTTTTAGCGCATGTCGCGCCGAAATGTCTCTCGTGGTGGAATCGTTTGCCGGCGAGCTTTCACGGCGCAGTTGTCGTGTCCACCATTGTTTTGATGTGGGTAAGCTGTGGGGGAGCGGTTCTTCGTATAAGCTCTTTTTCCGCAGTGTGTGTGGCGGTGTTATTCAGCGCGGGTGTTCTTTTGGAACGCTTGAATCACTCCTTTTCCGAACGTGTTGCGAAATGGGCGGAAGGAGGTTTTTTTGTATATTGCTTCCATGTGTTTGTTTTGATGGCTTTGATGGGGGCGGAGGATTTGACGGATTGCATGTGGAGAGCGGAAGTGTGGTGGTGTCTTGTCCCCGTTATTTACGCCGTATCATTGGGGATTTACCGCCTCTTTTGCCGATATTGTCCGATCATTCTTTTTGTGATGACTGGGCGGCAATGAAGAGAATTTTAGTTCGTCTTTTTCGTTTGTTGCATCGGAATTTCTTCAAGCCCAACGGGGTGTGCGCCGCTGTACGGGATAACGTTTTCTTGAGTCAGGTCTAGGTCGCGGATGTAATACGGCGATTGAATTCCGAAAAGCCCGAGTAGGGTGTGGAAGATATGCTCTTGTGCCACAATTTTGTGTGTGTTTTTGAGCATGTTGGTCCTTGCTGTAGCAAAATGGGGGTGAAGATCGGTCAATTCCGGCGAAAAAAGCCAGAACATGGGGACAACGCATCCCATGTCCTTGTGGTAGTCTTCGGGGTTGTCTCCGAAATAGGCTCTGCCCCAAATGCCGCCTTGCCCCAAGAATTCTCCGTGATCGCCAATGTAAAGGTAGACAAAGGGTCTCCCTTTGAGCAAACTGTTGATTTGTTGGATGTAGCGATCAAGGTAGACGATGGTGTTGTCGTATGCGTTATTGATCCCTTCGGCATTGCCGGCGGGATTTTCGAATGAGGTTTGTATAGGTTTGTATACGGCAGATTCCTCGTCGAAATGATCGAAAGGAGTGTGGCTTCCTTCATTGTTGATGAGGAAAAGGAGATTTTGAGAACTCTTTGATTGGGCGAGCGTTTGCCGAATGTCTTTAATGCCACTGAACGGATCTTTCGGCGAGTGATACAGGGCTTTGGATGGTTTTCCCAGAATGCGGATGATGCGGTCGTATTTCAGCTTTTCGGAGACGGCGTTTCCAAGGAAGGTGTAGACATCAAAGCCCAATTGATCGAACAGGCAGAGAACCGAACCGGTTGTCGGTGCCATGGCCGGATCTGTATCATCTGTTGCTCTGCGGGCGTTAGTTAAAATGCATATTTGAGCTTGGCAGGTATCGCAGGCGGCTGAAATGGTTTTGGGAAAATTGATCAGCGTTGGCGTTTGGGAAAGCCATGGCGTTGTATTGCGGGAATATCCGTTAATCCCCAATCGGTCTGAACGGACACTTTCCCCGATGTGAATCACAAGGACGATGCCTTTGTCTTTCAAGGGTACGGAAGAAGAAAAATTTTCGCGCGTCGGGGAAGGAAGGCTTTGAGCCGTTTGTATAATTTTTTCGTTGGCACGCAACGCTTCGTTGACGGCTTCCGTTAAACGGACACATTCATTGAGCGGCCAAAGATAAATCGGCGAACGATCTTTGGGGGGCATCGTTTGCAGGGGCAATCCCATAACGAAAAATCCCAGCAATCCCGAAAGCAACAAACGCCCTCGTTGCATCCCCTGAAGCGATCTCGCCGTACAGCTTGCCCAAAATGCAGACAAAAGCACCACGATGATAAACATGCCGATGTTTTTCCATCCGGCATATACGGAGATTTCCGCAGGTGAGGCTTCCATAGCTTCCGCAATGACAAGGGCATTGATTTTACTGCCGTAAAAAAAGTGCATGCCCATTTGACCCATTTCCAAGATGGCTAAGGGAATCCAGAGGATTAAGGCGAATGAACCGAGAAGCCCCCATGTGGCAGCCAGCAGAGAAGCTGTGCAAAGCACGGCGATATACCACTGCCACGGTGCTTCACAGAACCCGCAGTTGCCCGCAATGTTCAGCAGGAGGCACCATCCCAGCAGAATGAGTGCCTGTTTGGCTGAAATGAAAAGCGATCCTTCTTTGCCAAACAGACGAAGGAAGCTCAGGGCAATAAAAAACAAAGCTCCGGCGATCGGAGCAATTAATTCGTATTGTTGAAACACGTTCTCCCTGTGCCATACGATAGGACACAGGGAGAATATGACGAAAAACGCGGGCAAAGACAGGTAAAATCCTGCTTTTGAAAAGATAGAAAAGAATCGCTTCAATGCATTCATTACCCTACGTTTTTGGTGCCGGCAATTTTTATGCTTCAATGGTCATGCTCGTGACAGCAATGTTTGCCGTCACCGTGTCCATGGCAGCAGTGATCTCCGTCACTGTGTCCGTGGCAACAATGATCTTCTCCTTCTCCATCACCGCATTTACCGCCGCAATTACAGCCTTCTTCAGCCTGTTTGCGGGTTTCAGCTACTTCTTCGGGAGAGGGGGCGCGCCCCAGATCAATGGTCATTCCGAGGAATGTGTTGATCATCGCCAAAATTTCATCGATTTGCTGACGTGCTTCCAAGAATCCTCTGGCAAATTCGTTGTCGATGACAGCTTGTCGCAATTTGTCGAAGCGGGCGATTTCCTTTTCCGAAGGGGGCATCCCTGCCAAATGTTTGTCGCGAAGTTCTTCGCCGTATGTGTTGACTTCTTGAAATAATTTTGTAGCTTCGGGATTGTGGAAAAAAAGATCCATTTGTGCTTTCGCCGCAATGATTTCCTTGCTGGCAGCAAGAGCATTGCAGAGTTGGGTTGTAATTTCCGTCAATTCGGGATTGAGTGCAGGTGTGGTCATGTGAAGACTTACTGTAACACAAAATTTTCTCCGTGGCAATCAGAACGTCCGACGAAACCGTTTCGTGTGCGTTGTTTGCGTTGTTTGTGTTGTCTGTTGGTGTTTTCTTGAGAGAAATTTCCGATGGTGGATTGGCTTGCGCTTTTCGAGGGAAATTTGTAAAATTTTCCTGTATGGATTTGGTTGGGAAATGCTCTTTTGATCCGATATGGAAATGCGGATGTCGAATTTTGGTGTTGGGGTCATTGCCGGGCGATGAATCCTTGCGACAACGTCAATATTATGCCCATCCTCGCAATGCTTTTTGGAAAATAATGGGTGATTTTTTTGGGTTTGAATCATCAATGCCATACGACAAGAGGCTGCAACGTTTGACATCATGCGGTGTGGCATTGTGGGATGTGATCTCCCATGGCTATCGCAAGGGAAGTCTTGATCAACAAATCAAGAGGGAACATCCCAATGACATAAAGGCTTTTTTGTTGCTTTGTCCGTCAGTTTCTTTGATCTGTTGCAATGGGAGTGCATCTTATCGATATTTGAAAAAGTATTTTTCTGATTTGTGGTTGAGGGACAATCTTGAAATTATGCGATTACCTTCTACCAGCCCCGCCGCTGCTATGTTTTCTTATGAGCAAAAGAGAATGGCATGGCATATTGCTTTGAACAAATAACCGGAAAATCAAAAGAAAGCCTCGACGGGATATTTAAGATTATTCCGGAACTTCCTGTGCGGTTGGGATGTAATCGTTTTCCGGGACTTCTTCGGCAATGGGTTCTTCGGCGTTGATGGGTGCGTTGCTCGGCTCAACTTCCTGTGCCGTCGGTTCGTCCGCAATTTCTTCGGCTATTGGTTCGTGTTTGTCGCACAGAGTTTTCGGGCTTTTTATGTCGGGAAGTGATTCGTAGTAATCCGTGTGGGCGACTTCGCATCCCGTGTGAGCAAGAGAACCCGAGTCGCGGCATATGTGAAGTACTCGGGAGGAATAGCGTGATGCCGTAGTTCTGATCTCTTTTTGCGGGTAACCCTCTCCGGCCGCTGCTTTCATAATGTCGACCCAAATGGGAAGTGCGAGCGTTGCTCCGTATCCTTTGTCCACAATGGTGCGTTGACGGTCAAATCCGACCCATACGGAAGCCGTGAGGCTTGAAGTAAAGCCACAGAACCACGCATTGGTATATCCGTTTGTCGTTCCTGTCTTTCCTCCGCATGGGGCTTTGAAACCGAGTGCTTGCGTTTGCCCTGCTGTGCCACCGGGTTTGGTGATTTGCTGCAAAATGGCAGAAGTGGCCATGGCTGTTCGTTGAGAACAGACGCGACGCGAGTTTTGTCGTGTTGAATACAGCGGTCTGCGGGCGCGATCGCTGATCGATTCGATGATGTACGGAGTGGGACGCACACCTCCGTTGGCAAAAATGGTATAGGCTCCCGCGATGTCAAGGGGCGAGGCTTCCCATGTGCCAAGAAAGATGGTCGGTCCGGGGGTACGTCCGATGGTGTCTTGAAAACCTGCGAGGCGGGCGAAATTGGCAACACCTTTAATTGTGGCGCGGTTGCCAACGCGTACCGACATGGTGTTGCGGGATTTTAATAACCCGTATGATGCGGGGTGAATCCCGGTGAAGCGTCCGTCCGCATTGCGGGGACGCCAGTTTTTCCCACCGCTGATTTCTCCCGGTTGAATGGCATTGTCAGATATGGGGGTGTGCGGACTTCCGCCACTTTCAAAAAAGGCAGAATACACAAATGGTTTGAAAAGCGAACCGACTTGGCGACGGGATTGAATGGCGCGATTGTATCGCGATTCTGTACTGTCACGTCCACCCACGACGGCAAGCAACGCCCCGCCTGCATTATCGATGACCACGGCTGCCGCTTGGACGTATTGGGGTTGTATTTTGGCGGCTTCGCTTGGACTGAGATGGGCAACAGATGCCTGATATTGTTTGCGCGTTTGGTGCGGATAGTTTTTGCGCGATTCGAGCGTTTTTTCCAGACGCGTGTTGATTGCGGCAAGGACGGCATCTTGCAGGTCGAGATCCAGCGTGGTTCTGACGATCAGACCGCCACGATAGATTGTTTCTTCTTTCAGCTCTCTGTCTGCCGTGTCGAGCAAATCAAGAACGTGATCAACTTCGCGGCGGATGAGGTCTAAGGCGTAGTTCTCTTCGCCTCGCTGTTCGGGGCGGTGCGTGACGAGCGGTTGGGCGATTTCGTGTTCGTACTGTTCAAAGGTGATTTTGCCGGCATCGCGCAACAAGCCGAGAACGAGGTTGCGCTGCTTGAGGGCATACTCAGGATGACGGTACGGCGAATATTCGTTGGGACTGCATATAATGCCTGCTAACATGGCACATTCTCCGATGCTCAGCTCTATGGGTGTTTTGTTGAAATAACCGTATGCGGCTTGTTTCAACCCAAGAAATGTGTGTCCCCAGAAAATACGGTTGATGTATGCCTTTAGGATAATCTCTTTGCTATAAGTGGATTCTATACGACGAGCCAAGGCAATTTCGATCAATTTGTGTTTGAGGTTTCGTTCTCGATGGCTGTATGTCGTTTTCGCCAGTTGCATGGTGAGGGTCGATGCGCCTTGAGTAGCTCTTTTATGGCGAAATACTTGTTGGATGGCACGGGCCACACCGATGGGGTCAATGCCTCCGTGTTCAAAAAAACGCTTGTCTTCTTTGAGCAAAAGCGCATCAATGAAGATCTGGGGAACATCCGTTTTCAAATTGTCGATGCTGCGGCGGTTTTCTCCGTGCAGAGTGCCAATTTCCCGTCCTTTGCGATCAAGTACGATGGTACGCTCCGGCATTTGCAAGATTTGGGAAATGTCGTACCGTTCGGCAAGATGTCCGAAAACAAAAATCAACACGGTGCCGATCACCACACCCACAAAAGCGAAGCTCAAAAATAGACGCAACGGCCAAATAATCAGCCAATGCGCTTTGCGCGTCAGCAAGGCAATAATCTGAAACGGCAAGGTTAGGAAAAACCAAAGGGCTTTCCAACCCGTCATCCCCTTTTTTGGGGGGGAGGCAAAGTCATCAAGGACTGTATGTTCGTGTTTGCGAAGCAACTTTTTCGGAGAGAGTGCTTCTCTGCGTTTTCTGCGTTTGTTTGCCACTTGCCTCATGGGGAATTTTCCCCCGGGTATGGGGAACGGTGTTTCCGACCGATGCGGAGTTTTTTGTTCTTCCGGCGGGCAATGTCCCTCTGCCGCCGCTGCCCAATTGGGGCGCGGCGGTTCTTGGTCGGGGTCTCGATAGAGTGGGGACAATGCGGTATTGTCAGCGAACAGCGGTTAAAGCTCGGGCGATGGCGGGGAAGAGTTGCTTTTTGCGGCTAACGACGTTGGGAGCGGTGAATAACGTGTCATCAATATGCTCATATTCAAGAGAGGCGATGACATCTTTGTCCCCCGCCGTCAGTAAAAGCGAGTCATGTTTGAGAACATCTGTAATTAGCAGACAGGCAATGCGGCATCCCTCTTCTTTCACGATGCGCTTCAGCTCGTTTTCCAATTGTTTTCTCATGCCTTTGAATCCGAACAGCCCCACTTCTTCCACTTGGGAGAGGCTGATCTTGCCGCCGGGTTCTTCGAAGCGTTTGCGATCCATGTTTACAATGGCGCGGGCATCGGCATCTGAGCCGAAGACAGACCCGACGGAGAAAAATTCGCGGGTGAATTCTTCCGGATTGATTCCGGTGAGACTGGTGAGCCATCGGAGCATATCCTTGTCTGCTTCGGTCGTCGTGGGTGAGGTGAGGTTCAATGTGTCGGAGAGGATGCCGGCAGCTAAACACATGGCTGTGCCGTGTGATGGCTTCAGATCGCGGTGGAAAAAGCGACGGGCAACCAGCGTAGAGGTAGATCCCAATGGTTCTATTACAAAACGAATGGGATCACGGGAGGTAATTTGCGCACCGAGACGGTGATGATCCATCACTTCCACAATTTCGGCTTCTTCGATGCCGTTTACGGCTTGTCCCAGCTCATTGTGATCTACCAGTGCAACGCGCAGTCGCGGCGGGTCGACGAGATCCGTTTTGGAGATAAGCCCTACTACTTTTTGTGAATGGCTTTCCACCACTGGGAAAATATCTTGTCTTTTATGTGCTGCTGTGGATTGAATGACGCCCAGAGGTGTGCTTTCATCAAAGGTGACGCATTCCCGTTGTACCACATCCGATACGCGGCGGGAGCATTGGATCAATTTGCCGACACTGGCTGTATCCCATTTTGTGGAGAGGATGGTTACTCCTCGTTCGTTGGCTATTTCTACTAAGTCACCGGAAGGGTGCACGTTGGCCGTTGTGACGAGTGCCCTGACGCCGGATTCTATGGCGAAGAGTTGTACGTTGGGGCGGTCTCCGCAGATGACGAGCAACTTGCCGGCGATCCCCTTGGATTGATAAATGGAAAGACGCGTGCGGATCGTCGGTTCGCTGGAGGCTCCCACCAGCAGGATGATTTCGTGGTCATGTTCGCTCAGCGGGGCTGAGGTGATTGTTGTTGCATCAAGTGTTTTGGCAATGTTGCTGAGGCATGCCACGACCGTTCGCACGCTCATATCCGTCATGTTCGAGGGCATGAGGAGGTTCAGCAAATCGAGAAAACGCAAAATTCCGTGCAATTTGCCTGTTTCATCCACGACGGGGATAGAGTTGAAGTTGTGGCGCGTCATGAGATTGTACGCCGTTAAAAAGGTGTCGCCGGGCAATACGGAAATAACGTTTCGCGTACAGATGTCGCCCGCTGTGGGTGTTACATCGGGAATGTATTCGGGAATGCCCACGCCTGCTTTTTCCAATACCCAGTTGGTGCGGGGCAAAAGATCGCCGCAACGGGCGGCTCTGGCGTTCGGATAGCCGTGCGTGCGCAGGAATTCTGCGTTTCCGATGGCTGAACAGATAGCGTCCGTGTCGGGGTTTTTGTGCCCGATGACGTAGAGTGGCATTTCTGTTCGTGATGGAGAATTGCTCATGGTTATGTTTTAATTGATTTTGAAATGTATATGTGTTGAAACAACGGAGGCAACTGCTTGTCCGTTTATCGTTTCGGGATAAAATTTCCAGTGGCGCATAATCCATGTTTCTGCCGTGGTGTCCATTTCCTCAAAACCGCTGCCTGACAGGATGTCTACCGCTGTGGGAACGCCATGTGCGCTAACGAATATTCGCACATGGACACTGCCTTCGGATCTCCTCAAGCGCAGGGAAACGGGGTAGGGCGGTTTGGGGGCTTCGCGATAGCGGACGCTGACGCGGTGGACATCGTTGTTTGTGCCTTGCGTGGCGATCATTTCCGTTCGCTTTTGTTTTGCCGAAGATAGGGCAGATTGTGCTTTTGGAAATGATTGTTTTGAGGGAGAACCCCGTTTGCCAGCAAAAGGGGGCAACGTTGATTCGGGTATGTCGAAGATGTTTTCTGCAACTGGGTCGGTTAAAAGATCATCACTTTGTTGAAGAGGAACGGTATTGTTTACGCAAAGTGATAATTCTGTCGGTTGCGGCAAGTTCTCTTTAGGAAAAAGAATAGGCGTTTCTGCCGGATCTGTTGCGTATGTTGGGAAGAGAGAAGATGAGAGAATTTTTTGTCCCGAGGAGTGTTCCGTTATTTCTCCTTCCGTGTCGAAGGTAATGGAACAGATGGTGGGAACGTTACCGTTTCGTATCACCGATGAAGATGAACCGTTGCTTTGCGTAAGCTGCGTCAGGATAAAACCGCCCGTTAAACAAAGCACTGCGGAAAACAGGGCTTGCCACGCTTGCACCTCATCGGATTTCCTGATCGCTCTCGGGCAGAAATATCGCACCGGAATCTGTATCGGATGGCGGGGCATGCTACACGTCATTTTTCCATGAAAATGTAAAAAGCGCAAGCTCAATAACTGCTTTTTAAAAACAGAGAGGCACGATGCGGAAAAACACCGTGCCTTCAAAAATGTTTGTGTCGATCCTGTCCGATCAGACAAGGCGATAGTATTGATAATGCACCGTGTCATCGATGGCGAGCGTTTCGCGGGCGGTGCGAATGACGGTGGGTTCCGCTTCAAAAGCGAAAATCATGTATTGTCCCGCTTTGGTGTGCTTGGATTCGTAAGCGAATTCGCGACGACCCATGTTACGGGTTTCGGTGATCTTAGCACCTGCGGCAGTCAGTTTTTCGGCAACGGATGCCGTAAGCTCTTCCAGAGTGGCAGAACCCTTCATGTTCAGGGTAATCAACGCTTCGTACTTTCTCATAATATGTGTGTAAATTTGTAAGCCCGTTTAGGACGTTTCGATAATGCGGTGGCGTAGGATGCACTTTTTCTGCACAGATTGCAAGCCTAAACTGTAAAAAGATGCAGGAAAAATGCTCATTGGGGGTGTTTAGATGGTTTTCAATGCGCGTTCAACAGCTTCGATCGTGCTGTCGATATCGCTTTCCGTATGCGCGGTTGAAAGAAAGCCCGTTTCGTATGGTGATGGCGCAATGTAGATCCCTTGGTCAAGCAGGGAAAGGAAGAAGGAACGAAAGCTTTCCAGCGATCCCTTTGCCGCATCGCTGAGGTTGTGTACTTTTCCTTCGGTAAAGAACAGGCAAAACATCGAGCCGGCTCTGTGGAAGGTGAACGGTTTCTTTGCATCCCGCAAGGTACGCTTGATTCCCTCTTCAAGGCGTGCACCAAGCGATTCCAGCCGTTCATATGCGTTGGTTTTCTCCAATTCGTGGAGCTGTGCCAACCCGGCTGTCATGGCTATGGGGTTTCCCGAGAGTGTGCCGGCTTGGTACACGGGACCGAGAGGAGACACGCTGTTCATAATGTCGGCGCGACCGCCGAATGCCCCTACGGGCAAGCCGCCACCGATGACTTTGCCGAGCGTTGTCAAATCCGGGGTGATTCCGTAATGTCCCTGTACTCCGTCTTTTCCAAGGCGAAAGCCTGTCATGACTTCGTCAAATATCAGCAAGGCACCGTGCTTTTGCGTGATTTCACGAAGAAATTCCAGAAACCCGGGTAGAGGAAAATAGAGCCCCGCATTGGCGGGATAGGGTTCCAAGATCACGGCGGCAATGTCGTTGCCGTGTTGTTGGAATGTTTTGCGTACAGCCTCTGTGTCGTTGAATGGAAGTGCGATTGTCAGCGCAGCGAATTCGGTGGGTACGCCCGCGCTGTTCGGTTCGCCGTGCGTCAACGCTCCCGATCCTGCGGAAACCAGCAATGAATCGACGTGTCCGTGGTAACATCCCTCGAATTTAACGATATATTTGCGCCCGGTGTATCCCCTCGCCAAACGAACGGCAGACATAGTTGCTTCCGTGCCACTGTTGGTCATGCGTACTTTTTCCACGGAAGGAATCCATTGGGTGATGGTTTCTGCCATTTCCACCTCCACGCGTGTCGGAATGCCGTATCCGAGACCGTGTGGGATGCTTTGTTGTACGGCAGAGATGACGCATTGCGGGGCATGCCCGAGGATAGTCGGTCCCCATGTGCCGACGTAGTCGATGTATTCTTTGCCGTCTTCGTCTGTAAGGTGGGCACCGCTTGCCGAGGCGACAAAAAAAGGTGCTCTGCCCAAGCGGTTGAAGGCTCGCACAGGAGAGTTGACGCCGCCGGGAATGACGGCTTGGGCGCGCTCAAATAATTCTTCGGATATCGGCATTTTCTAAAAAAGGATGCAATTCTCTTTTCAAAAAAAGGCCGCCGGTTAAGGCAGCCTTTTCAAAAGTTCCCGAACAGGAAATAATCAGTCCTTAAGATCGGTGGGTGTAACAGCTTCGGCAGGAATTTCTTCCTTGTTCGTGAAACGCCATTTAACTTTGTTGCGCTTTGAAGCGGAACGAGCCTTACGGCGTTTTTCATCGGCGGGTGTTTCGAAGGCGCGACGACGGCGCATTTCTTCGAGGATACCCTCTGTATCAAGCTTGCTCTTCAAGCGCTTCAGTGCGCGATCGATCGGTTCTCCTTTTCTGACTGTAATGGAACGCATAATATATATGTTGTGGATTCGTTCGGGAATCGGGAGAGGAAAATACATTTTTCCTGTCGGCAAGTCAAGCAATTTGTCATCGGAAGTTGATTTTTTATCTTTCGCCTGCTTGTTTATCCCTCGCCCTTGACTAATGGGACTGCCAATTTCCAGCATTGTAAGAACGATTGAGAGAAATCTTGCGGACAGCGTTTGATCCATTTGTCGATGATATCAGAGGAGAAGGGCATGACCGATTCTATTTCCGAGGCGGGGAAGGAGACGTTCCCGCTGTGGGCAGCTAGATAAAGGACAACGTGTTCCATGCCGTTTTCGGGGGACGGGGGGATTTTCGCAATGCGGATGAGGCGATCTGCCACGATGCCGAGTTCTTCTTTCAGCTCGCGACGGGCGGCTGTGTCGTAATCTTCTCCGGCATCAACGTGACCCGCAGCAGAAGAATCCCAAACGCCGGGATGCTTGTCTTTTAGATGCGAACGCTTTTGTAACAAACAGTCGCGATGTTTGTTGAATACGAGGATGTGGACGGCACGATGTATTAAATTGCATGCGTGTACTTCTTGTCGTGGGGCTTGTCGTACTACCTGATCATCAGCGTTCACCACATCAAATATTTCATCGTTTTTTTGTGGAAGAGCGGCAAGGGGATTCGTGTCGTAGGCGCGAGCAATACCGAGCCATTGGGAAAGCGAAATTTCTTCGGCTCGCGCAGTTGCTTTAATGCCGAGAGATGCCGATACCTCTTGCCAATTCGGCGAATCGGGCAACTGTTTGTATACCTGTTTGCGGCGTTGCGAAAATCCTCGGCGCATCAATTCATCGAGCAGTCGGTCGTTGTAGGCTGCTTCTCCTCTTTTGTCGCGTGGCGTAAGAAGGGCGATAGTCGAATCGATGCTCGGGCGGGGATAAAATACTTCTGGCGGCAAGGTGCGTAAGGTGCGAATATCCCAGTTTTTTTGGATGCGCAGAGAAAGTAATCCGTAGGCATCCTCACCGACGTGAGCCGTCATGCGATCGATGAATTCTTTTTGCAACATGAGGACTGCCCGTGATATGGCTGATGGGAGAGACAGAAAGTTTTGCAATATCGCCCCTCCCGCCGAATACGGTAAATTCCCCAGAAATTTGACGGGGCGTTCGGCAAAAAGTTGGCGGGGATCCCACGTCGCGCCATCGGCATGGTGTACTTCGACATGCGGGGCATTTGCCCAACGCTCTTTTTGGTATTGAGCCAAGCGGGAATCAAATTCTACAAGGATCAGTTTGCGGCAAAGCGGTGCGGCATGTTCCGTCAGTGCGCCCGTTCCCGGTCCCACCTCCACGATGCAGTCGTATTGAGAGATTTCCAGTTGTTCGACAATCCAACGGGCAGCTTGCTCATCGATTAAAAAATTTTGCCCGAGTGAGCGGTTCGGCTTTACCTCTTTCTCTTCAAGAACTCGTTTGATGTCTGATGCTTTCATTGGAGATGTTTTTCCCATTCTTCTTCGCGGAATCCGACACTGACAAAGCTGTTGCTCACCAATATCGGTCGCTTGATGAGCATTCCGTCAGTCGCCAAAAGTGTTATTTGTTCGTCTTCACTTAATGTCGGTAATTTGTCTTTCAATGCGAGCGATTTGTATAAATGACCGCTTGTGTTGAAAAAACGTTTGACGGGCAAACCGCTGCGAGTGATCCACGTGCGCAACTCTTCTGCCGAAGGTGGCATTTCGACGATGTGACGCGCATCGTAGGGGATGTTACGGGATTCAAGCCACGATTTCGCGTTGCGGCAGGTCCCGCAACGCGGGTATTCAACAAACAAGAGCTTCATCCCCGCCAGTATACTGAAATTTCCGTTTCCTGCAAGTGCCTCTTCGCAGAATCCGACAGAGCGTATTGCTTCAAAATAAAATTGATCCCCGGAATATCCGGTTTTTAGAAACAAGGATGTCTAAAGTCATCTTGGTGTCTAATACTTTAGCAGGGGGGGTAATTGACCCCTCCCTTATCATTAGTCGCAATATTAACAGTTCGGATGTTTCTTTAAGCATTGCGCTGTTTTTCTGTATACTCCAAGGGTTAATCCTCTCTTGAAGCAGGATGAATCTTTCTTTTCCTCTCATCATGAATTTCATGTAGTAATTATGGTTCTTTTAATTTTGAGGCAACCATTACATCCACCCAACGAAACCGGCGATACCCCGTTGGGTCCGATTTTTGAGGCAATGCATAGAGAAGGGTAAAAAAAGGAGCTTGACAAGGTAAGAATGAAAGACTAGTGTGAGATAGTAGCCGCGCATGCGGCACATCCGACACTCTAAAATCAGCTACTCAACAAAAAA
>CAYQNL010000015.1:0-56658 GCA_964418985.1 uncultured Akkermansia sp.
GCCGCCAACAAAACTTTCGGTAAATGCAATTTCATGATGGTAAAGTAAGTCGAACATTTCGGTTCCGAGAGAATGAACCGTTCCTATACGATACAGGGAAGAGAGAGAGGGTGTCAAGCAAATTTTGTCCGAAAAAGGAAATATAATGAGGGGTTTTCTTTGATTCGAAGGGGCTGTTTGATTTGAAAGCGTCGTTTTCATGCAATGCGTTTCAATCTGTTTTGGGGATAACTCCTTTTTCTCTTGAGCGAAAAATTGAGATTCCTCTCCCTTGGCATTAGCCAAGATAAATTTAATGATTCATCATTCCTAATTAACTTGCTCTGCAGGGGTGTACATGGTAGACTGGCGGGCGTGAAGAAAGGGATGGTCAGGGCGGTGTGTGCGATGTGTGTGATCTCACTGACGCTGGCAGGATGTGGAGATGCGCCAACGTCTGCGGAGAAAGCGGCGCAGGAGAAAATCTTGATCGTGGGGAACAATGCCGAGCCGCAAAGCCTCGATCCGCACAAAGCGACGGCAGTGGCAGACGGGAAGATCATCGGGTGTTTGCTGGAAGGGCTGGTGCGGGGGGATTGTGCAGACGATACGCGCGTGCATCCCGGGATGGCGGCATCATGGGAACACAACGAGGAAGCCGACCGCTGGGTATTTCATCTGCGGGAAGCTTGCTGGAGCGATGGAAGCGCGGTGAAGGCAAGCGATTTTGTCTATGCATGGAAACGGCTGTTGCACCCGCAATTTGGCGGGCGGTATGCGGAAATGCTCTACCCGTTGAAACACGCGCAAGAGTACAGGCAGGGTCTCGTAAGCTGGGAAGAAGTGGGCGTAGAAACACCGGATGAGCGCACGATCATCCTGCAATTGAGAGAACCCATGCCAAATTTGCCGCTGATACTGTTGCATTACACGTGGTTTCCGTTACCCGCCGCACACGTTGAAAAGCACGGGGGCATGTTGGATCGCCGCAGCGAATGGACGCGCCCGGCACACTGGATCGGCAACGGGGCATACGTGCCGGCAGAACACCGCTATAACGATTATTTGGAGGTGCGCCCCAACCCTCAATACTACCGCGCCGATGAGGTACGAAACAGGGGGGTGCGCTTTTTACCCACTGTCAACGGCTTTACGGAAACGCGCATGTTTTGGGACGGCAAACTGCACATCACCAACAACGTGCCGCCGGAAATCATCGATTCGGCAGTCCGTCGCGCACCCGAAGCCTATTGCCAAGACCCATATTACTGCACCGTCTTTTACCGCCTCAACACCCTGCGCCCGCCACTGAACGATGTTCGCGTGAGGCGCGCCCTGTCGCTGGCGGTAGATCGCGATGCACTGGTGCGGGACGTGGTGCGCGGCGCAGGGGAAGCGGCATATGGCTTTACACCACCCGGAGCGGGATACGAAACGCCGATGGTCTCTATACCGTTGGAAGAAACCGCACGCACGGCAGAAGCCCGACGCCTGCTGGCAGAAGCGGGATACCCAAACGGGAAAGGGTTTCCCGCGCTGGAGCTGATGACCTCATCACGCGAGGTGCAAAAGGTAACGGCAGAGGCCATCCAAGCGATGTGGCATAAGAAGCTCGGCATCCACATCGAGATTCGCGCCTGTGAATGGACGGCGTACAAAACGGCCCAGCAAAACATGCAATACGACATTTCTTCTTCGTCTTGGTCGGGCGATTACCTAGACCCCGCTACGTTTGTCGACCTCTTCCAAAGCAAAGGGGGCAACAACACGGGGTGGTGTTCAGAACGTTATGATCGTCTGCTTGATACTGCCCACAAAGCAGGAAATAACGCCGCCCGCCTAAAAAAACTTGCCGAGGCAGAAACTGTTTTATTGGAAGAAACGCCTATTATCCCGCTGTATCGGGCGCACCGCACATATTTGAAAGACCCGCGCATTACGGGGTGGCAGGCTCTGCTTCTCGATCAACACCCGCTTGATGCCGTTTCCGTTGATGCCTGTACCGGAAAGGAGACAGAGCCATGATTCGGATGATTTTGAAGAGGCTGGGGCAAGGGGTTCTCGTCATCTTATTTTTGGAAACGATTACATTCTTCCTCGTCAGGCAGTTGCCGGGTAACCCCTTCCTTGGCGAGCGGAAACTTCCCGAATATGTAACGGAGCAGTTGCAAAACCTCTACGGTCTCAATGATCCCGCATGGTTGCAATACCTGCGCTATTGGAAAGAGATCCTCCTACACGGCGATTTCGGTCCTTCGCTGGTGCGAGAAGGCATCCAAGTGTCGGAGCTGATTGCTCAATCGTTTCCCGTTTCGCTGATGCTGGGCATGATCGGTATGTCGATTGCTATCGGCATCGGCATCCCAACCGGAATGCTGGCGGCATGTCGCCGGGGGACGTGGCAAGACACCCTGCTGATGGCACCCGCCATGGCGGGCATCTGCATTCCCGCTTTTGTGCTGGCCCCGCTGGCAGGATTGACGCTGGGTATGCATGTGCCGTACCTCAGCGTGGCGGGATGGGACAATTGGGGGTGCGTCATTCTCCCCGCGCTGACGCTGGGGCTGATCAACGCGGCGTATCTCGCCCGCCTCACGCGAGCCGGCATGCTGGAAATCCTATCACAGGACTTTATCCGCACGGCAAAAGCCAAGGGGGCAAGCCCGTTGCGCATCTTGGCAAAGCATGCGTTGCGGGGTGGCTTACAACCCGCTGTTTCGTATTTGGGACCGGCCTTTGCCGCACTGATCACCGGATCCTTTGTCGTGGAAACCTGTTTTCAGGTACCGGGCATGGGCTTACATTTCGTCAACGCGACAACAACCCGAGATTACTTTCTCATCCAAGGTTTGGTGCTGTGCTACGGCGTTCTGATTATAGCCGCCAATATGGCGGTGGACATCGTACAATCTCTCCTCAACCCCAAACTTCGCAACGAATCATAACCCTCTCATTTTCCCATGTCTGCACGAGGCAATTCTCTAATGCAAGATGCCTGCCACCGTCTGAAACGCAACAGGGCGGCCATGTTCTCCCTGTTCTTTCTCGTGTTCATGGCGTTTGCCTGTTTCATTTTGCCGCTCTTCCCTTTTGTTCCAAACCCAAATGTAACGGATCTGGGGATGATCACCGCTTCGCCCTCTTGGAAACATTTTTTCGGCACGGATCAGCTGGGTCGCGATTTGTTCTCGCGCGTGCTGTACGGCGGGCGCATTTCCTTGCTGGTAGGGGCGGTTGCCACAGGGGTAGCGCTGGTAATTGGAACGGCATACGGGCTGGTTTCGGGCTATGTGGGGGGGAAGATCGATGCCTTGCTGATGCGCACGGTGGACGCGCTGTTTGCCCTACCGTTTATTGTGCTGGTAATCGTCTTTTCGATGAGCTTGGAAGAACCCTCCGCGCGATTGACTGCATGGGCGGTTGATACGCTGGGACTGAGTCGCGCGGCAGTTGCTCCCATCCTCAGCCTGACACCTCTTTTCATCGCCATCGGTGCGCTGGGCTGGCTGACACTCGCCCGCATCGTGCGTACCCAAACCATGGAAATCAAGAAACAAGATTACATAGTGGCGGCGCGTTCGCTGGGTCTGGGGCATTGGAACATCCTTTTTCGGCAGATCGCGCCCAACCTGATCGGCACGGTAGTAGTATATACAACGCTTGCTGTCCCCGGAGTAATGTTGCTGGAATCTACCTTATCTTTTCTCGGTCTGGGAGTACGTGCACCCAATTCATCGTGGGGGACGCTGATCAAGGAAGGAGCGGACCGCATGGAAGCCGTGCCGGAATTGCTCTTCTTCCCTTCGCTTTTTTTCTTTCTGACGCTGATCGCGCTCAATTTTCTGGGGGACGGATTGCGCGATGCGCTCGATCCCAAATCATCGCGAGATTAAAGATAACGTCGCTATGCTTGAATCACCCGCAAGGCGGTCAGCACCCCGACGGTTTGCACCCCGGGAAGCTTTTTGAGGCGCAGGGCGCATGCGCGGGCTGTCGCTCCTGTCGTCCACACGTCATCGATCACCAAAAGATGCGGCGGGAGATTCATGAGCCCGCCGACCGCACGGGGCGAGGCATGGTAGACCTCCCGTGCGTGGTGCGCCCTCGCAACGGCATCCAAAAAGGTTTGGCTGGCGTGGTCTTTACGGAGGTGCGTCAAAGCCGACAAAACGGGAAAACCGCGCCGCTTCGCCAGATCGCGAGCAATTTCTTCTGCTTGGTTGTAACCTCTGCGGTGCAACTTCGCAAAGGTCATGGGAACGGGGACAAGTCCCCACGTTTCATGAGTGCGCAAAGCGGAGGAATCTTCCCACAGTCCGTCCAGCAAATATGCGAAAAGACTTGCCAAATGCAATGCGCCCCGATATTTGAGAGAGATGACGAGGTCGCGCGTTTCGGGGGTATCCAGCAACGCCGAACGGGCAAAATCGAACTCTCGCCCGAAAGAACGGCATACCTCGCATTCATCAGGCAAATCAGGCGTGTACGACAGCGGCGTACCGCAATGCAGACACAGAGGCTTTTCCAAACGTGGAAGGGATTGCAGACACGTCTTGCACAACGACAGCCCGGTTTCGGAAGATTCCCCGCAACAGACGCAGACGCGAGGATAGAGCCAATCAAGCAATCTCGGCACAGGATTCAGCATGAAAGGGCAGCAGACACCAGTGATGAAGTTTTGACACCGGGAAGGACGGAAAATTCCATGGCATTCATGGTATACGCAAAGGAAAGCCCGGTAGCAGATTCCGCAAAACCGTGCGCCCCGCCCGCTCCCGTATGGCCGAAACCGTGTCGGCCATACAAGGTTCGCAGGGGTGAGCCGTCCGGCAAGGTCGGATCGCACATCGCCCCACAGGAAAACGCCGTTTGTTCCAGCAGGGTGAGATCATTACCCTGCACACGACGGGAAGAAAGCCACGCAAGAACTTCTTCGGGGAATACGTTCCTCCCGCCGCAATAGCCCAGCAAAGTTTGATAAAATTGCGCCAACCCGTGCGCCGTAGCAAGCCCCCCGCTTGCAGGAGAAGCCGAAGTACGGGCACGGGGTGTATTCATCAAATGGACGGAGCCAAGCCCCGTAATGCTGTTGAAAGCACGGTAAATCGGCGTTCCCTTGCGGAAATACTGCTCGTAAAAGGGGGTGTGCAATTGAGAGGGATTTACCTTACCGGGATAGAGCGTCCCCACGCGGTAGAACTCCGATTCGGGCAATCCGATGTAAAAATCCAGCCCGAGGGGCGCACGTACTTCCCTTTCCCAAAATGTGCCAATGCGTTCCCCGCAGAGACACACCATCAACCAATCCAAAATCGGACCGTATGTGTGCGGATGGTAGCCGTGCATGGGCGGCAACCATGCGGAACGCGATTTTTCCGCAGCGGCAACGCAATCTTCCAAATCAAAAATATCGGCCGGGCGCACAAACGCAGCCAAACCGCCCTGGTGAGAAAGAACTTCTCCGACCGTGAGGAAGGGCGAGGGGAAGTTTTTCCACAGCTCTCCGATTTCGACATCGGGCGTCATCCCCCGACGGTACAAAGCCAGCAGAACGCAAGCTGCAGACGCAGGTTTTGTTGCGGAATAAATGGGAATGAGAGTATCGTGTTGCCATGGCAGACCTGTTTTGACATCGGCCGTGCCGCGATGAAGAGAAAAGATCTCTTGTCCCCGAAGCCACAGAGAAACGGATGCGCCGATTTCGCCGCGCTGTGAAAAATTGGCATCAAATGCACCGATCAGGGGTTCGAAAGATGGGGATAAGGAAGCGTTCATACTGTAACGGAAAGAATATGGGCAACACCGTTTTCCACGCGAAAGGTCACTTCGCAGGGAAACAGGGTCAGGCGGTAAATGCGTTCGGGATCGTCTTGGTAGGCGGGGCGCGGGTCTTGCGCCAACAACTCATCCAAGGTCTGCCGCCATGCTTCATCGCAGACGGCAGGCCACACCACCCCTGCCGATGAACAAACGGTCAAGACGGCGCGAGGGCGTTCATCCACAAAACCGGCCCGTGCCTCGGGATGCGCATCGGCATAGGGGATGTAGGGTTTGATGTCGTATACGGGCGTACCGTCTGCCAAATCTGCCCCTTCCAAAAGGAGAACGGGAGAATCGGGCGCATTCAGCACCACGCCTTTCAGCGCAACGGCAGACAGCCCGATCGGATTGGGACGAAAGGGAGAGCGCGTGGCAAACACCCCGATGCGCTCGTTACCGCCCAAACGTGGCGGGCGCACCGTGGAATGCCACGCCTTGCCCGCGTTGAGATGGAACCCCCAGAGCAGCCACACATGCGAAAAGTCCTCCAAACCGCGCACAGCTTCCGCACGGCGAAATTCCTCTTCGAAGACCAAGCGTACCGTGAGCGATGGCGTCAATCCGCTTTGGCGAGGAATGCCGAATTTCTCCCGACACGGACTTTGGATGTGGGCAATGGGCTTCACCGCGTTTCAAAAGAGAAAAAATCTTTCAGGACCTGTTCGTAGACCGCGCGTTTGAAGGGCGGCAACCATGCAATATCAAAATCTTCAGGCATAATCCAGCGGAAAGCGCAAAATTCCCGTCCGTCCAAGACGGGATCAAGCGCATCGGAATGCATGCGACACAGGTAGTAGACCTGCTCTTGCCCGATGTATGGCGTACCGCGCTTGCGGCACACGCGCTCCAGAACTTCCTCGGGATAATCGTATCGGTAAAGACCTTTTTCCGACACGATGTCGTAATCATCCGCGCGGAAGCCCACTTCTTCAAAACCTTCGCGTTCGGCGGCTTCGCGATGCGTCTCTCCGGGATCAACACCCCCTTGCGGGAATTGCCATGCGCCCGCTTGCCCTGCCCGTTCGCAGATGAGTATACTACCGTCTCCTCGTTGAAAAATCAGCGCGGAATTGGGACGATAAAGAGGAGATTCCATATGCGCAGATTATATCTGCGCCCATGCGGACGGTCAAGGGGCGATTGAAGGTGCCTCCGCCAACGTCAGTCGAATGAGGCGGGTAGCTCCGTCATTCGGTTCTACCGGACAGATTGCCAACAATTCTCCCGCACGGTGAGAATAAACCCGTAACGTGTAGCCTTTCAGGCGCGGAAGCGAAAGCCGCAGGTATTCCCGCATGTCATCCTGCGGACCGGGGCCAAACCCCTCATCGGCGAGGGTGCCATCCGGAGCATGCAATTCTACCCACGCGCGGACGCGCTCTCGCTTTTTGTTTTTGGGCGGGGAAAGAACCTCTACGAAAAGCCGCTGCACATCGTGCGACAAACCGTTCTTTTCATACCATTGACGCGCCAAAGCAGCATATCGGGCTGTCACGTTTTCGCCATAAACAGCTCTTGCACCGAAACCGCATGGGATAGTGGGGAAAATGAACCGTTCCGATCTCGGCGACCATGTGGCGGCAATAATTTGCTGAAAGCGACTTTGCGGATCGAGCAAGCCGATGTTTTCCATGACCCAAGGAGTGTTTTCCGCTTTTTCGTTGAATTCGACCATGTGCCATCCGCCATTGTACCAAGCCTCGGCCCATGTGTGATTCCCGCGGATGTGATTCCATGTAGCGATGCCGACCGCGCGAGCGGGAATCCCCACAGAACGCAACGCGCACACCACCAAAATGCTTTGCCCCGTGCAGGAGACCTTCTTTTCTTCCAAGGCCTCGAGAGCTGACATGACGGGATGCCGCCTGTCACGCGAGTAGATGACACCCGTATCTTCCGTCATGCACGACACAATGCGCCAGACGGCTTCTTCTGCCGTGCGACAAGCACGAACGATCGCCCCGTATTTTTCTTCCAGAATCGGTCGCCAATCGCCCCTGTGCTCGTTCAGAACGGCATAGGGGAGAACGTATTCTTTGTAGATTTCATCGGGGATGGATTCGCCCTGCACATAGCGACCGCGCACAGCCAGAGCGCGGCGGACATCCTGACGGATCCACTCCGGGGAAAGAATCTTTTTGTCCCTTTCCGGCATATTGGAAACGACAAAATCGACAGCCTGATCAAGCTCTGTTTCATCTGCGACTATCTCTGCCTTCAACGGCAAGAATGCCGCCAACAAAAAAATGAGAAGCAAGCGCACCCACATGGTGATATATGTTAGCATAATCTCATCTGCAAGCAAGCCGAGAAGACGCCCTGCGTTGACAACGGGCGGGCATTCGGATAAAGTACTCTCCGTTCTGTGCGCCATGACCACCAATAACACTGCTCTCCGCACCGCACCGCATACCGCCTTCTGCGGAATTGATATTCTGCGACTTTTGCTATGCGCCGCCGTGGTCTTTTACCATTACGTCTACCCGCGTCCATCCTGCGGTCCCGTTGCCGTCATCGGCTTTTTCGTACTTTCCGGATTTCTGTGTGCGTACGGACTTTCCCGTCGCGGATTCGACAACCGTGCGTTTTACCGCAACAAGGCACGACGGCTGTTGCCCACCCTGCTGACCTCGACCGTGTTTGCTGTTGCCGCGTTGGGCTATCGCACGGCGACATCGCCCGATCTTTCTTTGCTTTCGCTGTGGGAGACATGGCAGCACGCAGAATTTTCCCTGTACGGGTTGATCGAAATCATCAACATTCCGACGTGGTACATGCAGGGGGAAATCCTGTGCCTGATTCTTGTCCCTATGTTGGGTGAGGCCATGGGGAAAAAGAGCGTTTTCGCAGGGCTGTTCCTCATCTTTTTCAGCGTGACCGTTATTCAATTTGCACAGATCCCATGGGCAGCACCGTTCGGGAACGGTTTGTATTTTTCACCGCTGTGCCGCGTCTGGCAATTCATGCTCGGGATGGCCTGTTACGGGCTGATGCGGTTGAAGATTCCCGTTGTGGCGGGCGGTACGATTATTGCCTTGTTTGCCATGCTTTACATCGCATCAACGGTTCTCTTGCAAGACAAGGATCTTCATTTCATCAACTACACATTACCCTTCGACATCCTCGTTGCCCTACTGTATGCCCTGCTCATCCCCGCGCTGGCGAAGGTGAAATGCACCACGCTGTCACCGATGCTGTGTCGCAAGCTGTCATACGCCGCAACACTGACCTACGGAATCTACCTCTTCCACGTCCCCGTCTTTCTGCTCTTTCGGCACATTCACCCCAACGGATGGTTGATCTCCTACGAAGCGGATTACTGCTCGATCTTCCTCGTCATCCTAATAGCAGCCGCCGACCAAAAACTATGGCACAAACTGCTGTCGGGCAAAAAGAAAAAACAGGTTAAACACCCGATCACGCGAGCAGAGTGATAAGAGCGGGAAGCCCGTCCTTGTCGCCGCCTCACCGAAAACAGAGGAATAAAGATATGCGCAAATTCGCATTGTTTAGGCTTGCATTTGGTATACGGAAGGTAGATACTCATTCTCACATTATGAAACCTACACTTCTGGTCCTTGCAGCCGGCATGGGAAGCCGCTACGGCGGTTTGAAACAACTCGATCCCATGGGTCCGAACGGTGAAGTAGTTCTCGATTATTCCGTTTTCGATGCAATCCGAGCCGGGTTTGGCAAGGTTGTATTCATCATTCGCCGCGACTTTGAACAAGCATTCAAAGAACAGGTTGGCAGCCGCTTCGCCGGAAAGATCGAAGTGGATTACGCTTTTCAATCTCTCGATGACCTGCCCGAAGGATTCTCCGTACCCGAAGGTCGACAAAAACCTTGGGGTACAGCCCACGCCTTGAGAGCCGCTCGCCACATCGTCAACGAACCGTTCGGCGTTGTCAACGCAGACGACTTTTACGGTAGCGATGCTTTCGTACAGGCAGCCAAGTTCCTGAACACCGCACATGACGCCCCCCAAAAGGCGCATTACGGCATGATCGGCTATCCCCTGAAAAACACCCTTTCCGAAAACGGTGATGTCAACCGTGGCATTTGCTCGATCGCTGACGGGCTTCTCACCGATGTGGAAGAATTCGTCAAAATCAAGGCTGACGAAGACGGCGTGGTGCGCGGGGACAATCTGGCGGGAGAACGTAAACCCGTCAACCCCGAAGAGCTCGTTTCGATGAACTTCTGGCTTTTCAGCCCCTCGTTCATCGGCAAAATAGAAGACCATTTCACCCGCTTCCTTGCCCAACACGGGAAAGAAGTGAAGAGCGAATGCTTCATCCCCACCGTGGTTGACGAGCTAATCAAGAACAACACGGCAGACTGCACCGTCCTGAAGACTTCCTCGAGCTGGCTGGGAGTGACCTATCCTTCCGACAAGCCCGCCGTTGTCGCCGGCATTCAAGAGCTGATCAATCAGGGAGTCTACCCCGAAAAGCTTGCGTAACAGCCATGTACGATCTCAAGCAAATCAGCAACCTCTTCGATATTCGTGCCGACTTTGTGCAGGGATATTCTTACGGGAGTGGTCACATTAATGACACGTACTGTATCTGGGTAGATCAGGCCGGCTTGCGTGTGCGCTACATTTTACAACGTTTGGCACAAAACGTCTTCAAACAGCCCATTCCGCTGATGGAAAACGTGAAGCGCGTCACGGATCACGCGCTTGGGCGTTTGCTTGCCGATGGTTGTCCTGAAGCGCGACGCCGCACGTTAACGCTCATCCCCGCCAAAGACGGAAAGCCTTACGCGCAGGATCAAGAAGGCAACGTCTGGCGCGTCTACCCGTTCATCGAACGGGCCCGTACCTACGACACCATCGAAACGACCAAACAATGCATCGAAGCCGCCAAAGCATTCGGTAATTTCCAAAAGCTGACGGCAGACTTGCCCGGCGAACCGCTTTTTGAAACGATCCCGGATTTCCACAACACCACCAAGCGACTGGCAGCCCTTAAGGAAGCCATCGCCGCCGATGCGCTCGGTCGCGTCAAAGATGTGCAAAAGGAAATCGACTGGTATCTTTCCCGCGAAGATGATTGCCATATTGTGACAAATTATCTGGCAAGCGGAGAATTACCCCTGCGTTGCACACACAACGACACCAAACTCAACAACGTCATGCTGGACGACGTAACAGGCGAAGGCATTTGCGTGATCGACCTCGACACAACAATGCCCGGTTCTGCCATCTACGACTTTGGCGACATGGTGCGTACCGCCACATCTCCCGCCGCCGAAGACGAAAAGGACACCTCGCTGGTAACCTGCCGCATGTACATGTTTGAAGCATTGGTCCAAGGGTACCTGGATTCGGCAAGCTCGTTCATTACGCCGCTGGAAAAGAGTCTGTTACCCTTCTCAGGCAAGCTGTTGACCATGGAATGCGGCATCCGCTTCCTGACTGATTACCTTTCCGGGGACGTATACTTCAAGATCAAACGCCCGGAACACAACCTCGACCGTTGCCGCACGCAAATGGCTCTCGTTGAATCGATCGAAGCCCAGTTACCCGCTATGCAACAACTGGTTGACAAAGCTTAACCTCAATCCGAGAACCCGACATGCATGTCGGATTCTCTTTCACTCATTCACCACATCTCAATATGAAAATCCTCATTACCGGTGGCGCGGGCTTTATTGGTTCGCACATCGCTGAACATTACCAAGGCATCGCCGATGAAATCCGCGTGCTGGACAACTTCCGAACAGGCTATAAGAAAAACCTCGACGGACTGAAAGTCACCCTCATCGAAGGATCTATCACGGACAAAGCCCTCGTCACCGAAGCCGTCAAGGACGTGGATTACATTTTCCACATGGCAGCCCTCGTCTCCGTTCCGGAATCGATGGCAAAAATCGAAGAAACCATCGACCTCAACTGTCGTGGCTTGCTCAACGTGCTGGAAGCGGCTTCAGAAGCCGGTGTCAAAAAACTCGTTTTGGCATCTTCTGCCGCCATCTACGGCGACAACCCCACCGTGCCGAAACTGGAAACCATGTATCCCGAACCGAAAAGTCCCTATGCCATCACCAAACTGGACGGGGAATATTACCTCAACATGTTCCGAACAACGGGGCGTCTCAACACCGCTGCCGTGCGCTTCTTTAACGTATTTGGTCCGCGCCAAGACCCGAAGGGTGCTTACGCTGCCGCCGTGCCGATCTTTATCGAAAAGGCACTCAAAGGCGAAGACATCACCATCTTCGGTGACGGCACGCAAACGCGCGATTTTATCTACGTTAAAGACATCGTGGGAGCATTGACCTATGTGGCTGAACACCCCGAAATCACGGGCGTATTCAATGCCGGGTACGGCGGGCAGATTACAATTGAAGATCTCGCCCAAAAGATTATTGCCGCCGCAGGGTCCGCCTCTAAGGTACTCCACGCGCCCGAACGCCCCGGAGACGTGAAGCATTCCCGCGCCTGTGCCGACAAATTGCTCGCCACCGGATGGAAGCCTCAATTCACGCTGGAAGAAGGGCTGACCATCACGCTGAAGACCATTAAGGGATAACCTTCGGCAACCACATTACATTTTACCAAAAGGCGGTGCATCGGTTGCACCGCCTTTTTTCATACCCCCCGGCGGTATGCCCCCCCTATGAACGATCAGACTTTCGGCAATGTTTCGTCCTTTGTCGCCTCGCCCACCAAGACGTGCTTTTCCCGCCCCTCCACGTACATAGCCCGCGAGGGAGCGGCAAGGCAGAAATACTCGCATGCGCCGCAACCGGTGCAGAGTTCGGTATTCACGGTCGGGACACGCAGGGAATGCGGATCGTTCGGATCGATCCGCTTCATGTAAATCGCCCCCGAAGGGCAACGTCGGGCACAATTGCCACAGACACGCCCCTCGCTCAGCACAAGACAACGCTCCGCATCCCAAACGGCATACCCAACGCGAACGGAAGATTTACCTTCTTCGGAAACAGACTGAATGGCATCTGTGGGACACAGCTGTGAACAGACATTGCATTCCGGCGGGCAAAAGCCGTGTTCATACGACAGGGTCGGTTGCATGAAGGTTTGCCAATCATCGGAGGGGCGCAACACCCCCTGAGGGCAATTTACCACGCAGAGCTGACAGGCGGTGCATCGAGAGAAGAACTCTCGCACACCCTGTGCACCGGCAGGCACAACGGCTGTACGCCGCTTCACCGTTTCGCAAGCTTCCTCTTGGAAAGCGTCTGCCGACACGGGAGACAGAACAGCTGAAACGCCCAATGCCCGCACGGATGAGCGCAAAAAGCGACGGCGGCTTGCATTCGTCACTTTCAAAGCTTGCGTCTCTCGAGAAGTCTTCTCTTCGGGTGAAGCTTTCCTCTTCCAAAAGAGGCGCAGTGTCAATGCACCTTCCTGACAGGCAGACAAGCAATTCATGCATGCGACACAGCGGCTCATCCCGACACGACTGTTCTTCACATCGATGCACGATGCCTTGCACTGCGTGGCACAAAGTCCGCAACGGCGGCATTTGGTGCGATCAATTATTGGTCGAAACAGCGCGAATCGAGCGAAAAAGCTCAGCAACGTTCCCACCGGGCAGATCGAATTGCAATACGCCCGTCCCCCACGCCACGCGCTGACAGTCACAACGGCAAGCGTCAGCAACGCCACAAGAAGCGGACCCAATGCGATGCCACGCATCAACGATTCGTATGCTTCGCCCACGCCGAAAAGGCGGGCAAGCGGCGCAACGATGTTCACAGCCATGCGACCGTATGCGCTGTACGGATCAATCAGCATCGCCCACGAGTGAAAGCCCGCCACGATCAGCACCAAGAATAGAACAAACACCGCCCCACGCAAAAGCTTCTTTTCCTCTTTATAAGAAAAACGACGCTTTTTCTTGCCGAAAAGCCCGCTCATTCGAGAAATGATATCCTGAAAAATCCCCAAAGGGCAAATCACGGAGCAATAGACTCGCCCGAACAGAAGCGTCACAACAAACAATACGCTAAGCACAAGCAGATTGAAACTCAACACAGCCGGAACAATCTGCCATTCGGGGAGCCAAGCAAGGTCAGTCGACACGACATCGTCCGATGCGAAGAACAAAAACGTCATCGCCACGAAAATAAAACAGGCGATAACTCTGCGAAACATTTGAGGCATGTATTTTCCCTTTCTCATCCGTTTTGTCTGTTTGCCCTCCGAATATCCGTCAGAGTAACATGTGCGTTGCGGAAACGGGCATTGGGGTTTTTCTCTCCGTTTTTCAAATACGGGATATCCGATCCTTCGACAAAACGGATCGCCTTTTGCGGACAATTTTGAATACAGGCAAAACACAGATCACAATCTCCCCGCATCGAAGCCATGTCCCCGCGCAGGCTGTAATTGCCTCGCGGACACACGGATACGCATGCACCACACCCAATACAGGCGTCCGTAACCACGAAACAACGTTCGCTCCGTTCCAAAAAACCGACTTCGGGATCAAGGCAAAACCGTTGCATTGCTTCATCGTGCAGGTGGCATTCCTCTTGCGTGACAGATTCGTGCCACATTTTGTGCCGCGCCACGTCATCTGCAATACGCGCCAGATTTTCCGGGATGTTCTTATCGAGCCGCTTCTGCTCGTCCATGTCGAAATTGGGCAACCAATTGTCCACCATCAGCAAGGTGGCAATGTAATCAAAGGGCATGCCGACTTTGCGCGTGATTTCATCCCAAATGGACACGGCATTCAGATGACGCATCCCATACGTCAGCACGGCAAATTTGTATGTGGCTTTCAGTCGGGCGCGTTGAATGAATCGACGCACCATGTTGGGCGGCATGTGCATATAAATCGGGTATACGATTCCAATCTCGTCCGCTTCAAACTCATATTGCCCGCGACGCACCATCTGCGGGATACTCAACAGCACTGTCTCTTCGTCCGCCAAGCGGCGTGCTGCGTACAAACAATTCCCCGTTGCCGTGAAATATAAAATCAGCCTCTTGGCTTCCTTGCGGCGAGCGCACGATACCAACGGAGCAACACCCACGGAAGCCAACGCAACCGCACCGCATGTGCCAATTTGTTTCAAGGCTTCCCGTCTGTTCATACCCGTATGATTTTGCATGGTTCGTTCTTCCTCTCCCGACACCCGATTGCCCTTGCAAGCATCGGACAGATAAGAGTGTATGCACGGCATGGCCACGAGGCAAGCGAAAAGCGAGTTCCTATGCCCTCAGCCCCCGCAATTTTGCAAAATCGCAAATCAAATCAACGCGAGAACTCAAAAAAATGCGCTCTCTGTTAATTTTTGCTTGAGGTGAGGCAGGAAGAATGTATAGAATGGGCAGTACCGAATACGTCCATGAAGAAAATTTTCTCTTTCCGAAAAACCTTCGCAATGGTCTGCGGCCTTGCCGTAGCCGTGGTCTCTTTGGATTCCTGCACATCGGCGCGGTCTCCCAAAGCAATGGCGAGAACGCTGGAAGAAGCTCAATACAACCAAGTTTACAGCTTTAACGACCAATTAGCTCCGAAAGCACGCGAATTCTCCGCATGCGGTGCGTTGCCCGAACGGACGCATCGTGCCCTCGTGCAATGGCTGAAAGAATCCGAAGCACGCACGTATTCCTATGCCCGTCCGCAGTATTTCGTGGAAATCTCCAAGAACGCACCGATCGAATCTCCGTCATCACCTACGTGTAAGAAGAACAAATCCCGCACGATGTGCTGGGCACTCTGCACGGACGGGCGCGGCAATCTGACCGGCGTGTTGGCGCCGGCAGGGAAAGACGCCCGTACCCTGCCCACCGTGGGCAACTATAAACTTTACGTCTGCGCCTCGCGCAACAAAGCCGCGTTGAACGAAGCCATTATGGCATCGTTGGAACCCTATGACGAGTTTCGCGTCAGCTATCGCACGGCGAAAGGGCTGAAGACCCTCTCCAAACCGGTTGTTGTCACCGAACCGAAGGCAATTACGACACCGACCAAGAAAGCTGAAGACAACGCAACACCCTCCGCAGATGAAGAAACAACGGAGGGCAGCGATAGCGAAACAGCAGAGGATGACAGCTCCGATGGTGCGACGGATGATGCCATGGGCGAAACGGATGACAGTGATGATTTCGACATTTGATGTCGCTTTCCGATTTTTGGCAGGACGGTCGCCCGAGCATCGGGCGACCGTTTTTTCTTGATGAAGCGGTGAGGTACGCATAAACTCGCCTTGTATTCATGGGGAGAATAACCGAAGAGAGCATACGCAGAATCAAAGATGCTTCCGACATTGTGGAAGTCATCAATCGCTATGTGCCGCTTCGGAGAGCGGGTTCGGCATGGAAGGCGTGTTGCCCGTTCCACCCCGAGAAGACGCCTTCTTTCAGCGTCAACCCGACCCGCCAAAGCTTCAAATGCTTCGGATGTGGCGAAGGGGGTGACGTCGTAAAGTTCGTCATGATGTTTGAAAACATCGATTACCCCACAGCCCTGCGAAAGCTGGCAGATATAGCGGGTGTCGTGGTAGTGGAAGAACAGGAAAGCCCCGAGCTTCAAAAAATCCGCAAACAACGCGAGCGAATCTTGGAAACAAACCGCGTTGCCGCCGCTTGGTTCAACCGCATGTTGCGCACCTCTCCCGCCGCAGATCATGTACGCGCTTATCTGAAATCCCGAGATTTCGGCATCGAAACTGTCAAAAGCTGGAATCTCGGTTGGGCACCCGATGATGCTTCGCTTTTCCGCAAAGAAGCCGCCACACACAACATTTCTTCGCAAGCATTGCAGGAAGCGTTTTTGACGGCAACCTCGGCAACGGGGCGCGAATATGCCGTATTTCGCGATCGCCTGATGTTCCCCATTGTCAACCTGAGGGGGGAAACCGTTGGTTTTTCCGGGCGCATCATCCGCTCCGCTCAAGACCCTCGTAAATACGTTAACACGGCAGAAACACCCGCCTTCCGCAAAGGCGAGATTCTCTTCGGATTGCACAAAGCCACGCGCGCCATCTCTGCCGCCAATTACACAGCCCTGCTCTGCGAAGGGCAACTGGACGTCATCGCCTGCCATGAAAAAGCAGATCTACGCTTTGCCGTTGCGGCATTAGGAACAGCCTTTACCGACGAACATGCACGTTTGTTGAAAAAATACGCTACGCGCACGGTGCTGTGCTTTGACGGCGACAATGCCGGGATCAAAGCCAGCGAAAAAGCCTACCGCAAGCTGGCGACGGTAGGCATGCAGGTATTCCAAGCCGTTTTGCCAACGGGCGAAGACCCCGATTCACTCATCCGCACACAGGGAGCGGGAGCATTGCGCGAGCGCGTGGAAAATGCCCGTCCCTATTTGGAAGTGCGCACAGAGCAGGAACGCCTCCTCGCCGCAGATGACCTGAATGCGAGAGCTGCCATGATCCCCAAATTGATCGATTTGGCAGCCGAGATCAAAGACCCCAACCAGCGGGATGTTGCCGTGGCAGACCTCGCCAGCCGTTTGAACAAAGGGCTGGAAGAAATGCGACAAGCCACCGCCCAAGCCGTTCAGAGAAAAAAGCAGGAAGTACCACACCGCACGGAAACGCCAGAACAGACCTTCTCTTCCGAGAACGAGCCTCTGCCCACCGCCACAGCCCGCGAGGAAAACGTGGTTCCCATCTCCGTTCACCGCTCTGTTTTGGTCATCTGCCGACTTTTTACCTGCAACGCAGAATGCCAAAGATTGATCATCGATCGCATCGAAGAATTACAATCTGCCATCCAAACGCTTTCGGGGGGTATTGTTCTTCAAAGACTGATGGAAGCCATGCCCCCCCCGGGAGACGAAAAAGCATGGCAGAAATTCCTCGATTCGCTCCCCCCGGAACAAGCGTGTGGGTTGCATGAAATCAAGCCGATTCTCTATGAACTGGACGACCCGGAACACTACGTTCAGGAAGCTTGCGACAACATAGCAAGAGCCACGCTTCAGCAACAGCTGGACACCCTCAAAGCCCGCATGGCAGACCCCGCCCTGCCCGATGAGCAACGACTCTGTCTGATGCAAAAAAGCATGGAAATCCGCAATCTTCTCATCGGCTAATCCACCGCCGCCACACCACCGAGCGAACGAAAACATTCCGAAATGAAACCTTGCGTTTTTTGGCTCGCCACACAGAAGATTGAGTGGTATACTGTGTCTGTATTCCACGCTTTCCATTCATGTCCGGTAAATTGACTTACAAACAGTCGGGGGTGGATACGAAAGAAGCTCAAGCTTTCGTATCGGATATCAGTGCCCACGTGAAGAGAACCCAACAAAACCGCAAACTGCATCAGGCCTTCGGGCTCTTTGCCGCAGCATACGATTTGAGTTCTTACGACGAACCCGTCATCGTCACGGGGTGCGACGGGGTTGGCACCAAATCAGAAATCTTGTTTGATCTGGACATGCTCGAAACGGCAGGGAAAGACCTTGTGGCAATGAACGTCAACGACATCTTGACCACCGGCGGCGACCCCCTCCTTTTCCTTGACTATCTGGGCATTTCCAACTTGGAAAAAGAACGCCCGCGCATTACGCGCCTCGTTGCGGGGATGTGCGATTATCTGCGTAGTTGCAACTGCATTTTGGCAGGTGGCGAAACAGCGGAAATGCCCGGCGTTGTCCCCGAAGAAATCGTTGAAATGTCCGGTTTTTGCATCGGCTGCGCCGAAAAGAAACTCTTGATTGACCCTACGACAGTCGCTGAAGGCGACATCTTCATCGGCTATCCGTCCGATGGTTTTCACGCCAACGGGTGGAGCCTTGTTCGCCGCGTCTTGGCGGAACACCCCGGTTTGCTGAGCGATGAAGAGCTACGTGGCATCCTTGCCCCAACGCGCCTCTATCACGACGTGGTCTACAGCATGCGATCAATGGGAATCGTCCCCAAAGCCTACGCCCACATCACGGGTGGCGGTCTCCCCGAAAACTTGGAACGATTCCTCGGCAATTTCGGGGCAGATCTGGTCATCCCCGAATGGGAAAACGAAGCCGCTCAAAAAGTCTTGACACACGTTGACGAAGAAGACCGCTTCCACACCTTCAACATGGGGATCGGCTGGGTCACAATCGTCAAGCCCGAAGACGCAGAACGCGCCCAAACGGCGGGACCCGGCGGCACGGTTATCGGCACACTCCGCAAGGGCGCAGGCATCCGCGTGACCACGAAATAATCTTGCACACTTTGCTATGAGCGATCCTCTTCACCACGAATGCGGGGTTGCCGCCATTCGTCTGCTCAAACCCCTTTCCTATTTTGAGGAAAAGTACGGGTCTCCCGTGTGGGCATTGAATAAACTCTTCATTCTAATGGAGAAACAGCACAATCGCGGACAGGATGGAGCCGGGATAGGCTGTGTAAAGCTCAACATGCCCTTGGGTGAGCCGTATCTCTTCCGCCAAAGAGATGCCTCGAAAGACGCCCTCAACGCGATTTTCAGCTCTCAGCAAAAGAAAATTCGCAAACTTTTCGAAAAGAAGGCTCAATACGCCACCGACAGCGAGCTTTTCAAGAACAAGTGCAACTTCGGCGGCGAAATTCTGATGGGGCATCTGCGATACGGCACATCGGGCGGGTTTGGCGAAGGCTCTTGCCAGCCCTATTTGCGCCGCACCAACTGGGCAACGCGCTCTCTGATGCTTTTGGGCAACTTTAACATGACCAATGCGTCAGAGCTGAACCGCAGACTGATAGAACGCGGTCAGCACCCGGTGTTTGACACCGACACACAAACCGTACTGGAAGAAATCGGCTTTTACCTTGACGAAGCCCACACGGATATCTATCGCGAATTACGCGATGCCGGCGTCCCCGGACCGGATATTCCCAAGATCATTGCCGCCCGCCTCGACATTGTTGACATTGTACGCAAAGCCACAAGGGGATGGGACGGTGGTTTTACCATCCTCGGAGCAGTCGGTTGCGGGGACTTTTTCTGCATGCGCGATCCGCACGGCATTCGCCCCTGCCACTACATCCGCACCGACGAATACATCGCTATTGCCTCTGAACGCGTTCCGTTGATGAGCGTCTTGGAGAAAGAAAGCGAAGATATTCACGAATTGCCACCGGGACACATTCTTTGCGTGAAAAATGACGGCACGGTTCGACTCGACACCTACACGGACGTCTTGGAACCAGCTCCCTGCTCGTTTGAAAAGATCTATTTTTCGCGCGGGAACGATCCCATCGTCTATCGGGAACGGAAAGCCTTGGGGGCGGCTCTCACTGAACAAGTGGTCGCCTCGCTGGAAGGAGGATTTGACAAAGCCGCCATCACTTACATTCCCAACACGGCAGAAACAGCCTATTACGGCTTGCTCGAAGGTTTGCGTCTCTACCGCAGACAGAAAGTTCACAAACTGTTGCTGGATGCCTTCCACAACGGCACCATCACTGATGATCTCATCGAAGAAACTGTCCTTCGCCGCTGGCCGCGAGCCGAAAAAATTGCGCACAAGGACATCAAAATGCGTACTTTCATCACGAAGGAAAAGAACCGTAATCAGCTGGTTTCCCTCGTATACGATCTGACATACGGAGCGGTCAGCGGGCAAGACGTCCTTGTCGCCATCGATGATTCCATCGTTCGAGGAACCACTCTCAAGACATCCATCCTTCGCGTACTCGGGCGTACCAAACCGCGCAAAATAGTCATCGCTTCCACTGCGCCGCAAATTCGATACCCGGATTGCTACGGCATCGACATGTCGGAACTGGGCAAGTTCATCGCCTTCCAAGCAGCCATTTCCTTGCTGCGCAAGCGGGGCATGAATGCCTTGATCGATGAAGTGTACGACCGATGCAAAGCGCAACTGGAGGAAGACCCCAAGCGGCGCGTCAACTGCGTCAAAGCGATTTACGAACCCTTCACGACAGACGAAATCACCGAAGAAATTACGCGTCTTGTCACCCCTGATGATCCGCCCTGCCCCATTCAGGTAATCTTCCAAACGATCGAGGCTCTGCACAATTCCATCGAAGGTCCGTGCGGAGACTGGTATTTCTCCGGCGATTACCCCACACCGGGCGGCTACACGACGGTCAATAATGCTTTCATCAACTGGTACGAAGGTCGCGACGGTCGCTCCTATGCCTTACCGCTTTAAACAGCAAACTATTATACCCCCAACTACCCCACTATGGACACAAAAAAAACCATCACAAATTACGCAGAGGCGGATGACACGGTCTTGGTCGATCTGTCCCGCAACGGTGATACCCAAGCATACGACACCTTGGTACGCAGACACAGCAGACGTTTGCATTCCATGCTTTGCCAAATGACCGGTAACGAATCCGATGCCTATGACATCGCACAAGATGCCTTCATCAAAGCGTATCACTCTCTCCGCTATTTTAGCGGACGCAGTGCCTTTTACACATGGCTTTATTCCATCGCTGCCAACGAAGGACGTTCTTTTCTTCGCAAGAAAAAGAGAGAGAACAGCTACAGCATCAACAACGATGAACACGGCGACGCGCTGGAGAAAGATGCCCGTCTTGCTGACAACTCTATCACGGCAGATCCCGAACGGCTGGCTCACATCAAAGATCTGAAAGCAAAGCTGATTCGAGCACTCGACACACTCTCGTTCAAACATCGCGAAGTAGTCAACCTATATGACATTCAAGGGTTAAGCTACGGAGAAATCGCCAAACTGCTCAACATTTCGGAAGGGACATTGCGCTCTCGCCTTCATTATGCTCATAAACAACTGCAAGGTCTGCTTTCCGATGAAATAAACAATCTTTCATAAATTTTCATCAACTGATGTTTTTTTTGAACAAAATCCGTTTTAATTCGTCTACCCTATCAGATAGAGCATTGCGAACGATATGACGCCGCCCGATACACCTCCCGAGACAAATTTGAAAGAGCTCCTTTCGCTGCTCAAAGTCGAACAGCACCCCGAAGCAAACTTCGAAGAGCGTTTCCTATACAATTACAAGGAGCGCTTGGCGCAAGAAAGCGTCTGTAAGCCGGCACATTGTCTTCTTTGGGAACGCCTTGCCACATTTTTGGGAACGCGCCGTTCGTGGACATACGGGACAACATCAACCGCCGGTGCGCTGGCACTGGCAGTCATCGTTTGGCCCGGGGGAGATCCCCCTCAACAACCGATTGTCCCCGAAGCCCAAACAACCTACGTCCTCAAAGAAATTTCCTCTACCCCGTCAGCCGGGCTTTCATTGCGTTGTGGCAAAGCAGCTCACCGAAACAGCTCATACGCAACTTCTTGCTTTGAAGATAACATCAGTTGCGTCTCACTGCCCGAATTCGGCAACTGCGATTGGGAAGAAGCCGAAGAAAAAGAAACCTTACATACCCCCGTTCAGAGAGAAAGCGTCCGCTTCTCATCGTATTCGCTCTACGGCTCTTTTTAATTTTCTTTGTTATCGTTGTGTTACCTCGGTTCTGCGCTCAGTCGCAGAACCGAGGTTTTTTGTCTCTGCCATCCATTGCGAGAAAAGAATTCGGCGTGTTTTTACAAAGCGCAGAGACAGCAAGACAGCCGTCAACACCAAGGCGATGATAAAGCTCAACCACGCGCCGGAAGCACCCATACCCCGCACCAACCAATCGGTACGCACCAACACCCAGCAGAGCGGAAATCCGACACACCAATAGGTGAAAATGTTAATGCGCGATATCATTTCCGTATCGTGCAAACCGCGCAACACCCCCCCCATGAAGGACTGAATGCTGTCCGGGCATTGATACACGGCACATAACACGAGCAAGCCCTGCGCGATCCCAATAAGACTCGAATCTTTTGTGTAGCAATCGATTATATTATAACGAAACATAATAATAAGCACCATCACGATCAGCGAAAGTGCCACGGTTGTACAAAGTCCCGTCCGCGTTAACGCATCAATGCCCGCCGCGTTACGACGCCCTGCATGCCACGCCATCCGAATTGAAACGGCGATACCCAACGACAACGGCAATGAAAAAACGACACTCGACACATTGAGACTGATCTGTTGCGCCCCGACAACAACCGAACCGAAACAAGCCAGCACCATGGATGCTGCGGTAAAAAAGGAAACCTCGCACAACACGGAAATACCCAGCGGATACCCCAATTTAAAAATACGTCCCATTCCGATTCGCGAGGGAGCTTTCGGCACAGCCATGCGCTTGCAATGCGGTCTCAGTCTCTGCGAACAGCACAACAAGATGACCATCAAGATCAACTGAATCCAATAAATCAATGCGGTGGCGGCACCGCAACCCGCCCCGCCCATGGCGGGTAGCCCCCACCAACCAAACACAAAAGCAAAATTGGCAGGGACATTGCACAACAATCCGCCCAGTCCCACGATCATTACCACGTTAGTCCATTCAAAACCTTCAAACAAGGATTTGAACACACAATACGCCATGAAGGCGGGCGTCCCCCACATCACCGCATTTACGTAATCCAACGCGATACTCACCATGGCTTCGTCTTCCGTCAGCAACGGGAAAATATACCGCGCACACCCCAAAGCTAGTAATGCACCCACTGAAAGAACCAAAGAACAATACAACCCGTTTCGCAAGAGCGAACCAATTCTTCCCTCGCGACCTTCTCCGCGCAACCTCGAAATGATTGGTCCCAAAATCGAAAGCAACCCCGCCCCCGCAAACAACACTGGAACCGTCAGGGAACACCCCAATGCCGCACCTGCCATATCAACCGTACCCGCACGTCCTGCTACGATCGTATCAACCACGCCCATGCCCACTTGGGCCCAGTTAGCAGCAAGAAGAGGCAATGCCAGCCACAACAGTTGCTTCAGTTCATCTACATCAAACCATGCCTTACCGTCTTTTTGTTTCATTTTTGATTTGCGTCAGGGTAGGATAATCGTCCATACTGAAACAAGCAAGCACCAAATGTTACGGACATCGCCCCCTTGTCGCACCTTGACAAAGAAAAACCGTCATTCCCCCATGTACACATTGAAATCTTGCAATAAACGGTTCGATATGGCATAAGAAGGACATGCATTTTGGCAGGGCTATTATCACAGGTGCATCTTCGGGGTTCGGAGCAGAGTTTTCCCGTTGCACGGCACCGTATGTCGATGAGATTGTTCTCACGGCCCGACGTACGGAACGCTTGCATGCTCTTGCCGACGAACTTCAACGTCTGCATCCGAATTTGAGGGTATTGATCATGCCCTGTGATTTATCGGATTCCGCTTCTTTGGCAGAATTGAAAAGCCGCCTGACCAACCTTCCCCCTACCGATACGCTTTTAATCAACAATGCAGGGCTGGGGGACTATGGCGATTTCCTGCACTCTTCCAACCAACGCACCTCATCCATGTTGACAGTCAACATAACTGCCGTAACCGAACTGACCCATGCGCTGTTACCTGTAATCACGAAGAAAGGCGGTGGCATCATCAACATGGCATCCCTCGCGGCGGATCTTCCGATCCCGGACTTTGCCGTTTACGCCGCCTCTAAGGCATATGTAGCTTCATTTTCTGAAGCCTTGAGACTTGAACTCAAAGAACACGGCGTTCCGGTAACAACAGTTTGTCCCGGTCCCGTCCATACTGAATTCGGAGCAACTGCTCGGAGAGAAGGATTTACAGGTAACATGACCCCGTGCCGCAATCTTTTTGACACCACGATCGAACACGTCGTGCGCGATGCTCTGCGCGGGCTTCGTTGCAACAAGGCTCGCGTCTACCCCTCTTTCAAAATTCGGTGTGCCTCCATGCTAATTCGCCTGATTCCCCTTCCGATATTGCGTCTCATTCTGGCGAAGCGCCCGCGCCGCATTGAATCTCTTGATGAACCATCCGCCCGATAGCACCGTGAAACCGCGTCTACGTCCCACATTCCGCTTTGTCATCGGCATTGCCGCACTGATTGCCGCATCTTCATTACTCACGCCGTATCCTGCCGAACTGGTACGCACCATCAGAGGGGAAAAACTTGCCGAACCTCTTCCTCCCGTTGTCGAGGTGGACGATGCCCCTGACAGCCAAGAGAAGCTCGCTCAATCCTCGCCTTCGAAAACTGTTCCTACCTTTCCCCCAAGGAGATCCGGTACAATCCGTTCGGACAGCGTCACCCGTTGGCAGCCCAAAGAGCCGATGGGTCTTCCCGCGGTTATCCTTCCTCCTTTCCCCCCCGTTTTACCAACACGGGTTAATCCGGGCAATTACGATCACTTTTCCTCTCTCGGCAGAGGGTTAAATCTGGTAACCAAGGTCAACTTCATCCCGGGGACGACAGCCGCAGCCGAGCGCAAAAACAAGTGTAGTTTTGTAGCATCGCTTTCTCTCGACATCGTCCTTCCGAATGCAGCAAAAGGCGATGAATTATCTTCCTTTAATCCCCTGTTGCCAAAAACACTTTCGGCCTATGAAGCATTAATGAAAAATGCCGAAATATCCCCATTTTACAACGCACTGTACCTTGCCAAACAAAATCAGATACGAAAAAACGCGGCTTCGTTGACCCGCCTGCTCGACCGACACAATTTTTATGACACCGACACCATTTTGGAAATTACGGCACCGAATTCGGGACGGAAATTGCTTTGGATGCAAGCGGACATGGACGTGATCTCGGACGGATCGGACGGCGACCGCCTTGCCAAAATGCCGGATAAAATTGTAAAAAGCGATAATTATCAACACTCCACATCGTACCGATGGAAAAAACGGACAAAAACGCCCAACCCCTTGCTCTCGACATGGGAAACGCGTCTGGCAAACCTTAAAGAAGCGCAAAAAAAAGCAACGCCCGACAAAAAAAGAAGCTTTAACGATCGTATCGATCACGCCAAAAGGGTTGTCACCGAATTGAAAACGAACAGTTTTCTCATCGCAGAATACGACCCCTTTATCGTCATCCCCTTAGGCATGCTCAACGTTTCATCTCAACCATTCTCGCCGCGCTTCGGCGATTATGCTGTCATCATTGCAGGCAACAGAATTTTCCCTGCCATCGTGGGCGATGCGGGACCCCGTTATAAAGCGGGTGAAGCATCCCTCCGCATGGCAAAAGCCGTCAACCCCAAGTCCGGCATCTACAGTCGTCCCGTTTCAGACTTGAGCGTCAGTTATTTGATTTTCCCCAACACGGCAGAGGCTGAAAAAGGACCGATCGACTATGCCAAGCTGAACAGCAAATGCCGCGAATTGCTGGAAGAAATCGGGGGGATAACACTTTCGGCACAATACTGCGAATGGGAAGACCTTCTGCTCCCCGCCCCCAAGCAACCTAACCTCTCTGCCGAAAAAGCAGAGAATACTGAAGAGGCGCAAAAATCGCCATCTAGCACAACCGCAACGGAACGATCCCACGCAGCATCTTGATCCGCGCAAATCAATCGGCGGCATAATCCGAACGGAAACATCCGCTATTTTTCAGGAATCTCCCTTTGGCAGAAAATCGAAAAAAAGAAAAGGGAACCGCCATATGAGCGATTCCCTTTTTGTTGGATTTTCTGTTAATTGAATCGGTTCAAGCCTTCAAAACAGCACCTTCTTTGGCTTCGATCGCCTTTTTGGCGGCGGCGAAGATGGCATCAAAAGCGGCGGCATCTTGAACAGCAAGATCCGAAAGAACCTTACGGTCGATTTCAATGTCGGCAGCCTTGAGACCTTCCAAGAAGCGCGAGTATGTCAACCCGCGATCGCGAACGGCAGACGAAATACGAGCAATCCAGAGACGGCGGAATTGACCCTTCCTTCTCTTGCGGTCGCGGTATTCATACTGCCATGCTTTGTACACAGCATCCTTGGCATAGCGGAAAAGCTTACTGCGGAATCCGCGGAAGCCCTTAGCGCGAAGCAGAATGCGTTTACGACGGTGGCGTGAAGCCGGCCCATTAGTAGCACGTGCCATAGTATATATCTATTCGATTGAACAAGCTGTTCTTCCTCACCTCTTCACAGTCTCGCCTGTTCAGATCTCCCGCCAATGGGGGAGAAGGCTGAGAAAAGGCCGCCCGTTCTGCGGGCGGGATTCATACTGAATGCCGATTGATCCGAAAAGGTTCAGGCAAAGGGCAGATTCTGCTTTACGGCCCAAACTTGGGTCTCATCAACCAGAGCGGGCTTGCCCAAGTGACGCTTGCGCTTGCTCGATTTCTTCTGGAGGATATGCCGCTTGCCTTGCTTGCGGCGCAGAACCTTCCCCGTACCGGTAACCTTGAATCGCTTGGCAACAGCCTTACGCGTCTTGTTTATACCAGCCTTACGGGTCATGGTGAGCCGATAATACGCTCTTTACGACTTTTGACAAGAAAAATCTCCCGTATCGAAAAAAATATTTCCCCTTCATCTCAACGAATTCAAAAAAACGCATTCGTCAAACAACTGAAAAAGGGAACATTCCGCCTTGGAAGGCAACAAAACCTATGCTATTCTTGCGGAGATGAAGGGGCGCACAATTCTCATAGCCGAAGATGATGCATCAATCAGGCGGGCTCTTGTCGATGCTCTGACCATGGACGAATACGACACCATCGAAGTCGAAGACGGCTATCGGGCGTTGGAAGTCATGCTGACAAAAGAGGTCGACCTGCTTTTGCTGGATTTAAATTTACCGAAAGTCAACGGCTTTCAAGTTCTTTCGACACTGTCTAAAGAATGCCCCGGCATTCCGACTGTGATTCTTTCCTCTCGAGGGGAAGAAACAGATCGCATCAAAGGGTTGAAATTGGGCGCGGACGACTATATCGTCAAACCATTCAGCATAGGGGAGCTTCTCGCCCGTATTCAAGCCGTTCTGAGGCGTTCGCCGGAACGTCCCAAACACCCGTCGGAAACCCGCTTCCCCGATGGCGAACTGGATACTCAAACCCGTACGCTGATCTTTCGAGACGGGCGCACCGCGCAATTGACAGAAAAGGAATGCGAGCTTTTCTTATACTTCCTGCGGCACCCGGATCGCGTTATCTCGCAAGATGAACTTTTGGTGCGTATCTGGGGGAGAACTTCCCGCGCCTCGGAAACGCGCATCGTTGCCGTAACGCTCACCCGTCTCAAAGAAAAGCTCGGCGCAAAATCCGTATCGGCACAACAATTCGAAAACATTCGCGGCAAAGGTTATCGTCGAAACTCGCAATTATCGTCATGAAAATCAAACTTGCAGCTCTGATCGGAGGCATCATCCTGACGGCTCTCATCGCCATGATCTGGCTGAGCCGATACGCCGCCCATATCGAAGACCAACTGATCCGCGTTGATCAATCAAGCCAAATTGGACGCTTGATGCAGATTTCTCTGCCTCGCGTTTGCCAAAAAGTCGATACTCTGCTGAAAGACATCAGGCAAGCATACGACCACATTCCCGATCTGAACTCCACGCAATACGCCGTTTCTCCTGTCAATGCAACACTCCCCAAAATGGGGCATTTCCTGCTGACGCCTTACGAACTTCTTGTCCCGATGGAAGAAGAAGAAACGCGCCGAGCCTTGGGAAACGCCCCCTCTTTGCTGTACAACATCAAGCGCAAAGCGGCATCGCCCGCCGCGCCCCTGCTTGATCCCAACGTACCGGTCGAACAGCGTCAAAAAAAGGCGAATCTCATGCCGGTGTTTGACATTGTCCCCATTGTCGATGCAGACCCGTCTACCCCCATTAAAATGACAGGAGAACCCACGCCCTTTTTCGCGTGGGGATGGGACGGGAAAATCATCTATATGCGGCAAATTCCCACCAATCACGGTGGTATTGCCGAAGGTGTTTTAATTGACCCGAAAGATCTTTCATCGTACCTGCTACAGCCGGTCGAAAAGGGTTTGCTTGCGCCCACCCTTCGTCCCCCTCGTCATGGGGAAATCGCTACGCTGTTGCCGCTCCCGCTCGTTCTCGACCCCGGCGATCAGGTTTTGTTGCCCGACACCTCAGCTCGCAAAGACGCCCTTTTCGGCGCAGTGATGAGTGCATGGGTTATTGCCGTTGTGGCTATTGCCATGATTCTGGGATTGCTCGTACTCTACGGGAGATTGGAAAAGAAACGCAGCAGCTTCGTTTCGGCTGTCACGCATGAACTGCGCACCCCGTTGACAACATTTACCCTGCGCACGGAAATGTTGGCTCGGGGCATGGTGCCCGAGGACAAAAAAGATGAATACTATACCCTTTTGTACCAAGAAAGCTTACGCCTTGCTCACCTTGTGGAAAACGTCCTTTCGTACTCTCGGCTCACGCGGGGGAAAGTGCGTGGCAGACAAGATGTCGAAACATGTGAACCACTCTTCATCCGTCTCTTTGACAACCAAAAAGAAAAACTGGAAGCCGAAGGCTTCAAAGTAGTCATCCGCATTGCGCCACAGTGTCGTTTGTTGCAACTGCGAACCGATTTAATGAGTTTGGAACGCATCTTGACCAACCTGACGGACAACGCCATCAAATACGGACGTGGCACATCCCCCGAAGTGCAGTTTACCGTACAATCGGATCACAAAGAGATTCGCATACGTGTACGGGATAAGGGGACGGGCATTTCTCCCGATGTAACTCAGCGTCTGTTCAAACCATTCAATCGCTCTGCCGATTCCGAAAGCGGGAAAATGCCCGGCATCGGATTGGGGTTGGCATTGTCGAGAGACCTTGCCCGTTCCATCGGCGGTGAGCTTTGCTTGGAAGGCACTTCCTCCGAAGGCTCAACCTTTTTGCTGACCCTGCCCGCCGGGGCATGATGATCTTGCTCCTGTGAATACATTTCTTTTCCCGTCAGAACCTTTGCCGACCATCGCGAAAATTCTCGTAGACGGACCGTCCGAATTGTTGCTTGATTACACAGTCCCCGCAGGAATGCAACGCGTCTGCGAAGGATGTCGCGTAGAAATCCCGCTACGCGGGCGACGCACCACAGGAACGGTCATCGCCGTTTCTTCTGCCGAACCGGAACAGGTCCACGGCATAAAAAACCTAATTCGCCTAATTGATGCAGCACCGATCATCTCCCCACCGCTAATGAAATTAGCGCAATGGGCTTCCAGCTACTATGCCGTTCCATTGGAACAAATGGTTCGTTGTCTCGTTCCTGAATCCGTGCGGCAAGAACGCCATTCGGAAAAAACGCACAAAGTAATCGAGCTGTTGCGCCCCCCAACGCTCGAAGAATTCAACGCGATCACCGTCAAAGCCCCCAGACAGGCATCCATCCTGAAAGATTTGAAAGAAACAAAGCGCATCCCCCTCACTGAATTGGGCGGATCAGCGGCATTACCTTCTTGCAGAACACTTGAAAAGCGCGGATTTATACGAATTTCGGAAGAAGCGGAGCATCGCGATCCCGGATCGGGCGAAGAGTTTTTGCAATCCCAACCTCTGACACTCAATTCGGAACAGGCATCGGCCCTCGAAGCAATCGAGAAAGAACTCTGCGTCCAAAAAAAATCGCCCATTCTGCTACAAGGCGTTACGGGATCCGGAAAGACAGAAGTTTATCTGCAAGCCGTGTCCCGCGTTGTGGAAAAAGGAGGCGGAGCACTCATCCTTGTACCGGAAATTTCGTTGACTCCGCAAACCATGCAACGGTTTCGCTCTCGTTTTGCTTCTCTGCCCGGATCAGTTGCCGTACTGCACAGCTCGCTTTCGGACGGAGAACGGTTTGACGAATGGCATGCTCTGCGGTCGGGTAAAGCCCGCATTGCCATCGGTCCGCGTTCTGCAGTCTTTGCGCCGGTCAGAAACCTTTCTCTCATCATCGTTGACGAAGAACACGATGGCTCATACAAACAAGAAAATTCGCCCCGTTACCAAGGGCGTGATCTTGCCGTATTGCGTGCCAAGCTTGAAAACGCCGTTGTCATTCTCGGGTCTGCCACGCCTTCCCTCGAATCCATTTTCAATGCCAAACGAGGCAAATACAAACTGCTTCGTCTCGACAACAGAGCAGACGGTCAGAGACTTCCTCTCACGCGCATTCTTGACATGCGTACAGAACCGCAGGACAAACGCTTCGCCGGCATCCTCTCCGAACGGCTTCGCATGGCAATTGAACGCCGATTGGAAAAGAAAGAACAAAGCATTTTACTGCTCAATCGGCGCGGATTTTCCCGTTCTCTCCAATGTCCCGATTGCGGGCATACCGTCACATGTCCGTACTGCGCCCTGCCAATGACATATCATCTGACGGAAGATATGCTCATCTGTCATTTATGCGGCTTTCGCGCCCTCGTGCCGAAAGACTGTCCGGAATGCCATTCGAAAAACATATTGTTGCAAGGATTCGGCACACAAAAGGTCGAAACAATTCTTCACAAAGCGTTTCCTTCGGCACAATTGCGCCGAATCGATGCCGATGTCGCACGCCGCAAAAACGCGGTGCGCGACATTTTAGCGGAATTTCGCGCCCGAAAAATCGATATTTTGCTGGGGACGCAAATGATTGCCAAGGGACTGGATTTCCCCGGCGTCACGCTGGTGGGCGTCATCAACGCGGACATAGGTCTCTGCGCACCGGATCCCCGTGCTGCCGAACGTACTTTTCAGTTGCTCACGCAAGTGGCTGGACGCGCCGGGCGTGGTGATATTGCCGGCGAAGTCATCATACAAACATTCACACCGCACGCCGCTGCCATTCAGTTTTCCAGGCGGCACGATACGGACGGCTTTGCCGAACAAGAATTGGCGTTGCGCCGCGAATTGATGCTCCCCCCATACTATCATTTCGCCCTGCTTACCGTGCGTTCAGAAAAAGACGAACTGGCTGCTTTTTGTCTGGCAACACTCCACAAACACCTCATCGGCATTTTACCAAACGGCATGACCATCTCGGATCCCGCCCCTGCACCCATGCCCAAAGCATACGGACAATTTCGCCACCAATGTACCGTCAGGGCAACTTCTGCACGCAAAATGGCAGATTTTCTCAGAAAGGAGTTGACATCGGCACGGCTCGGTGACGGCGTCACGGCAACACTTGACATTGACGCTTATTCTTTCATGTAAACGCCACTGTTTGAACCATCATTTGTCGCATCATTCGGTTTGACATTCTGTTTTCAACTTCTATAATCCCGAAAAGCATGGATTATTATATCAGTAAAAATTATTGCGAACAGGGTCCTTACACTGAAGAACACCTGAAAGACCTGTTGCTTCGCGGCGAACTCAAAGGCGAATGGTATGCCCGCCCCACCGATGGTACAGAGTGGTTCCCACTTTCCGAAATATCCGTTTCTCTCCAACCGACAGATTCGGAAACAAGCCAAGACACGAGCGCACACTCATGTCCCTGCGACAAATGCGAATGTGCTACGCCGACATTTCACCCGCTGACAGGATTCCCGACGGCAGTGACGGTTTTCGCCACTTTCACCATTCTGTTTTCCGTCATCTATTTTACATCGTCTGCTAATTTGGATTACATTCAGGAACCCTACATATCCCTTTTTATCGGAACGTTCTTTATCCTGATGAATTGGTGTTACAGAATAGCCCAAAACGCCAACATCATTGCGAGCAAAAACGAAACAATCACATCATCTTGCACACCCTTTGTCAAACCGGGTGCGTTTGTATGGTCCTTTTTCATCCCGTTGTACAATCTCGTTGCGCCCTACCTCACCATGCAACGCATCTATTGCATCAGTCTTTGTCCATCGGCTCAAAAGCCGAAACGTTTTTCATTGCTCGTCCTGCTCTGGTGGCTGAGTAATCTTGTCCTGTCCTACCAAATATATACATTTGAGACGCCCACCGGATATGCGCCCACCCAATGGCTTGAAGGGATAGCCCAATTCCCCTCGCTGTTTTACCAAACTTTCGAATGCGGCAAAGCTATCTTTCTGACCACCATTATTCAACAAATATTCCTTTGCCTGCTCGTGCGGAAGATCACCCATGTACAACGGGCTAGACAACAAGCTTTGACAGTTTGAGACCGATGCCCGTTCCAATCTCGGGGCGGAGCAGTCCGTTTACTCTTGATGAATATCGGCAGATATAGTAAAATCATTTCCGCAATATGAAAGCTGTTCTTTTATTCCCCGGACAGGGCGCCCAGAAAGTCGGCATGGGGCGCGATCTCTACGATCAATATCCCGAAGCCCGCGCCTTGATCGAACAGGCGGATGCTGCTCTCGGTTTTTCGCTTTCAAAAATCATGTTTGAAGGTCCCGATGAAGAACTGACGCGTACGTGCTACTGCCAGCCGGCTCTTTATCTGCACGGGCTTGCTTGCTTAAAGGTGTTGCAATCGCTCGTTGCAGTGGAACCGACCGCCGCTGCCGGCTTGTCACTGGGTGAGTTTGCCGCACATGCCTCTGTTGGCAATTTTGATTTTGAAGACGGTCTGCGCCTCGTCCAAAAACGCGGTGCGTTGATGGAAGAAGCATGTAATGCCACAAAAGGCTCTATGGCGGCCATGATCGGCGGTTCGGACGATGCCGCTGCCGCTCTTGCCTCCGAATGCGGGGTTGACGTGGCCAACTACAACTGCCCGGGTCAAACCGTCCTTTCCGGTACGGAAGAAGGCATTGACAAAGCTGTTGCTGCAGCCAAGGATGCAGGGTTCAAACTGGCGAAAAAGCTGAAAGTGGCAGGGGCGTATCATTCTCGCCTCATGCAAAGTGCGCAAGAAAAACTCCTTCCGGAGCTTGCCTCCCTCAACATACACCTCTCGAACGTTCCCGTATACTGCAACTTTGAAGCCCGCCCTGTGACAAACGCCGAAGACGTGCGTCGCGTTCTCGGTGCACAGGTTTGCGGTTCCGTCCGCTGGTCTGCCTCCATGAAAGACCTTGTTGACAAAGGGGAACGCCTTTTCATCGAACTCGGTCCGGGCAAAACTCTCGCGGGTATGATGGCACGTATCAATAAAGAAGCCAAAGTCATTTCCATCGAAGACGTCCCGAGTCTGCAAGCCGCCGCCGAAGAGCTAAAGAGCATGGAGGCGTAATCGTCGGGCTTTTGCTTATTTTTCAACATAAGACCGCTTTCGCACACAGCGCGAAGCGGTCTTTTTTTCATAAAAACTGTACCTTGAAAAAGCGATACGCAGGGAAAAGTTTTGAGTAAAACGGATGGGAATCAATCTCCCGATTTCAGCACCTGAATGAATGCCTCCTGCGGGATATTCACGCGACCGATCGCCTTCATGCGTTTTTTCCCTTCTTTCTGCTTTTCAAGCAGTTTGCGCTTACGAGTCACATCGCCGCCATAACATTTGGCAGTCACATTCTTCCGCATGGGCGATATACTTTCTCGAGCAATGATTTTACCGCCGATGCAAGCTTGAATGGCAACGGTAAACAGTTGTTTGGGAATCACTCCTTTCAATTTTATCGCCAATTCACGTCCACGGCTTTCTGCCTTATCGCGATGCACGATCATCGAAAAAGCGTCAACAGGTTCCCCGGCAATCATCATGTCCATTTTGATGAGAGACGCCGCCTGATAGCCGTAATGCTCGTAATCCATTGAGCCGTAACCGCGCGTCATTGATTTCAGCTTATCGTTGAAATCCACCAAAATTTCTGCCAGCGGCACGATGCACGTGATCATCACCCGCGTATCGTCTATAGTTTCCGTGTGGTCTACCGAGCCACGCTTTTCCAACACCAGTTGCATCACATCGCCGATATATTCACCCGGCACCATGATGAATATGCGCACCATCGGCTCGCGTATTTCCTTGATTTCCTGAGGCTCGGGCAACTCACCGGGATTATCCACCAACAGTTCGGTGCCATCGGTCTTCGTCACTTCATAAATCACAGACGGATACGTCGAAATGACGTCCATATTGAACTCACGCCGCAAGCGTTCTTGAATAATTTCCATGTGCAAGAGACCTAAGAAGCCGCAACGGAAGCCAAACCCGAGCGCAACGGATGATTCCGCCGAAAAAGTAAATGCGGCATCGTTGATCTGTAATTTTGCCATGGCGGCCTTCAACGCCTCAAAATCCGATGAGTCGACAGGATAAATCCCCGAAAACACCATGGGGCGAATTTCTTTAAAGCCGGGCAACGGCTCGGGACACGGGCGCACACTGTCGGTATACGTATCACCAATCTTAACGTCCGATGCCGATTTCATATTGGCGATGATGTAACCCACATCTCCCGTCCTCAAAACCTCCGTACTCTGCATCTTCGGTGTAAACACGCCCACTTCTTTGACCTCATACGTCTCGTCTGTGGCAAAAAGACGCACCTTCATCCCTCTTTTCACCTCGCCCGAAACAAGACGCACATAAGAGACAACTCCACGATACGAATCATAGACGGAATCGAACACTAATGCTCTTAACAAACCGTCTTCGCTTTCCGATGGAGCGGGGACACGCTGCACGATGGCTTCGAGAATCTCCTCGATACCGATCCCCATCTTGGCAGAAGCCTGAATTGCTTCTTCGCGCGGGATACAGACAATATCTTCCAATTGGCGATAGACCTTGGGCAAGTTAGAACCGGGAAGATCGATTTTGTTAATAACGGGGACAATCGTCAAATTTTGATCCATGGCGAGGTGCATATTGGCAAGCGTCTGAGCCTCTACACCTTGCGCCGCATCAACGATGAGTATGGCACCCTCACAGGCAGCCAAAGAGCGGGACACCTCGTAAGAAAAATCCACATGACCGGGCGTATCCAGCAAATTCAATTCGTAGGTTTTTCCGTCACGTGCTTTGTAATGCATCGTCACGGGGTGAGATTTGATGGTAATGCCCTTCTCGCGTTCCAAATCCATGGCATCGAGCAACTGATCCTGCTTTTCGCGATCACTTATAGTATTGGTATACTCCAAAAGGCGATCGGAAAGCGTTGTCTTCCCATGATCAATGTGGGCGATAATCGAAAAATTGCGGATCAGTTCAGTAGACATGAAGAATGCGCGGAGCGTATACGAGAACCCTCTTTTCGTCAAGCAAATTCACGGTTCTCGCCACGGCAAGCATACGGGAAGAGGCGCAAAAGCGCAACACGGCACGACATATCATCTTTACAGGGGAGTTCTTGCCGATTATAACGCGGAAAATACACATTGGAAAGTATATACTGCCCGTTCGAAATATTGATATTCTGTAACAAACTGTCCCGAATCGCTCTTGTCGAAGATTCCCCACTCTGCTACAATGCGCGACATGGATCGCGCGGGGGTCTCGCAAGAAATGAAACAAGGCATGGTAGCCACCACTTCCATGCAACTCTTTATGCGTACGCTCCAAGCCAATACTCTCGAGCTTTCCCAGTTGATCCGCGAAGCGATGGAAAGCAATCCTGTGCTAGAGGAGCTTTCCCCCCGAGAGATCCAAAGCGATGAAGAGTCATGGGAAGACTTTGCGGAAAGCGATCCCGAACAGACGACACGGCGTGATTTCGCCTTCGAATCTTTGCATGCACTACCTACCCTTGCCGAACATCTCCGCGAACAAGTAATGCAATCGGCTCTCGAACCCGATACGGAACAAGCCTTGCTTTTACTGACGGAAGAGCTGGATCATCGGGGATTTTTCGAAGAAGCACCGGAAAAAGTTGCCGAACGGAAGGGTATCGCACCGGTCCTACTCAAACGAGCCCTCGCCACGTTGCGTGAGCTGGATCCTCCCGGAGTGGGTGCACGGGATTTGAGGGATTCTCTGCTCATCCAGTTGGAACAACTGGATGAAGGCAACGGTCTGGCCGCCGAATTACTGCGCTACCGCTGGGATGACATGGTACAGCACCGCTACGATTCAGCAGCCAAAGCATTGGGCGTCAGTGCAGAATCTGTGCAAGCAGCAGCTTTGCGCATTGCACGGTTAAATCCCAACCCGGGGGCGGGATTCCTGCGGGAAGAACCGCCCGTTGCACCGGATCTCATTGTGGAGGTAGATCAGCACGGCGCAATTCACACGCTTTTGGCAGAATCGGTATTGCCAACGCTTACCATGAACCCCGCGTACAAAGAAATGCTGGCAACCCGTGCAGACAACAAAGAATTGCACGGCTACCTTTCCAAGTGCTTTCGAGAAGGACGTGAACTGATTCGCGCCATCACAGCCAGACAAGACACGATTCTGAATATCGGGCAAGCTATCGTGGCGAAACAAAAGGAATTTTTTCTGCACAGTACGGAAGCTCTCGTCCCTCTCACTATGGATGAAATTGCCTCAAAAATCGGAATCCATCCCTCAACCGTTTCTCGCGCCGTCAACGGCAAGTATTTGCTTTGTAATTACGGTTTGTTCGAGCTGAGATATTTTTTCCAATCGGGCGTACAGGCGGAATCCGCCGATGGAGAAGACGCCTCGGCACTTGCCGCCGCCGCCGTTCAGCTCCAAATCAAAAAGCTCATCAATGCGGAAGATCCGAACAAACCGCTCAGCGATGCCAAACTGGAAACACTGCTGACGCAACAAGGCATCACCGTAGCCAGGAGAACCGTTGCAAAATACAGAGAACAGATGAAAATTTTGCCCGCGCGTTTACGCAAACGGTATTGATTCAATCGCGCCTCAACACGGCGGGTTCGTCAAAAAAACACCGGCGTTTTTCGCATCACCCACAATTCTGCCATACGATAAACGGCAAGAGCCACCATCAACAACGGCAAAAAATCCATATACAAAGCTCCGGCAATGGCCGGGTATATCCCGTTTTCCCACAAGGAAGTGGCAAAAGGCTGTACGAGCAGGCACAAAAGACACCACGCCAACAGGTTTACATACAAAGAAAACACTCTTTCCAACGAATCGCGCCAAACGCGATTTTTCTGAAACATAGGCATGACGATAAGGCAGCTCACTGCCCCCAGTACACAGGGAGCGGGAAATGGCGCATCGATCCATAGTTTCGACAACAGGAACGGGATGAACAGGAAAGCTTCTGCCATCCACGCCGAAAGCAATTTTCGCCATGCAACGGGTGACTGTTCCTGTACGGCTTTCTTAAACATACGCCGCCACTTGAGCCGGTGTTATTTCCCGAACGCAGGGCACCTCCCGATCGCAATCCTTCCGATAGCAGGGATGGCACGGACGATGAGAATTGAGCATTGCGTGTTGCCCGCCCAAGGGACGATAACAAACCGGAAGCCGGCTCCCCATCAGCACAATGCACCGTGTACCCCAATGAGCCGCTAAACCGGGAATCAGCCCATCGACAGCAATGAGCGTATCGCCTTCTTTCAACACCCTGTCAAAATCCGCAGGGGCGGCACATTCGTATCCCGTACCGAGCATTTGTGCCCATTCTTCCGCACGTTTGCGATCCTGAGGAAGAGCAATCAGCTTCGGCATCGGTTTGTCTTTTAGCAGAGACAGCAATTCCCTCCACGAATCTTGCGCCCACTCGTCCGCAGAACCCAACGTGGAAAACGGCGCGTAGAAGAGGGCATTTTCGCTTCGTTCGGAAACCGATGCAGACGGAGCATAAAAGGCGGGTTGATCAACCGCTATGCCGTGCCGTCTCAAAACATCGAGATAACTTTCCAAGCGATGACGCGGTTCACCTTTCCGATAACGCGGGCATTTCGATTTGATGCAACGGTCGTGCGCATGGGGATGATCCTCAAACGTACTGAAATATATCGGCATTAACCGTTTGTAACTACGATATGTTATCTCGCTCCGGTCAAACAGGAAAACGTAATCAAACGGACCGTCATTATATATCTCATCGGATTCCAACTGAACTGCAAGCGTCCGTTCGGGTGAATCAGTCGTCACCGTATACGTCACTTCTTTCTGTTTCTGCCAAAAATCCGTCTGTTCTCCGGGACATACCGCTGTAATTTGAATATCCGTGCGCACAGCCTTCAACGCCCGCACAAACGGTACCAACATCAACGCCTCGTCGAACACTTCGGGCATGGACACAATGATCCGGAACGGTTGCAAACGTTTGCTTTCTCTTTGCAATATTGCCGTCACTTCTTCAGGTTGCGTTGGCGCAAATATCTGCGTTGGCTTCCAGCGATGGTGCATCCAAAAACCGTCCAACACATCTTCCCTCTGCCGATCCTCGAGAGCTTCATTCACTTTCAGTGTCACCTCGTATATATTGTCAATTCCGTCCGGGATATCAATCGTCCTGTTCATCACGGAATCCCAATGTCCCAACGAGGTATTGCGCGTGTAAATGCTGAACAATTTTCCCTTGCATTTTTTGTAAATCAATGCGGGGAGGGGCGTCGTCCCAGTCACTTTGCCAAAATAAGGCAAATAAATACCCTCATGGGTAAACTGATCGCTCAACACACCGACGAGACCACCTTCTTTCGCCAATTTTAACACGGCTCGCAAGCCGTCTTCTTTGCTGAACATCTCGCAACCGTACTTCGTGCGCATGCTGTATACGAGTTTTTCCAACAGAGGATTGCTCATACGACGATACATAGCTCCGTACCTCTTTACTTTCGGAAAATGAGTACGAATGCGGGAAAGGATTTCCCAGTTCCCCGCATGCGGAATACAGGCAATACCCGTATTACCGTCTATGCCCGCATTTTCATAAACCTCACCGCCGATAATTCGCACAGCTTCATCAAGCTCTTTTTCCGTAAGAACCCCCATTTTGGCGGCGGCCATAAAATTCATGCAGGTACGAACAATATTTTCTCTCACAAGCGGAGCCAGCTCCGGTTGCCTCAATTTTCCGCCCAAAATAATGCGAAAGTTCCTTGCAACGATACGCCGTCGCGACCCGGCACACATCCAAACAAGCCATCCTATCCCCCGACCCACACAGCACCAAAACTTGATGGGCAGACACTTCAAAGCCCCCCGGAAGACCAGATAGCCCCAGTATGCGATTCTCTGAAACAGATGATTGAACGCGTTAACCACCGCAAGATAAAGTGTCCGGCGCAATGGTGCCACCCTGCGACTTAGTTGATCGTATACGACATCGGGATGTAGAACGGCTTACGGCTGTACGGATCCCATACCTTAGACCCTGCCGAAACTCCCGAATAGTTCAGATAACGGAAAGGAGCATAGGGAGATATCACAATATTCCGATACTCGGAACGGAAGCCGTAAGGGATACCGTCGGACGCATAGCTGATCTCCCCCTGCTGCTCGGAATGAGAAGCGGGCAACGCATCTTCCGGTACAGCAAGCCAATTTTGAGAGACCGGTTTCCCGTTGTTGTCGGCTATAACCTGCGGGGCAGTACCGGAATATTCGTCACGCATGAAATATTGCCATACGCAAGACTCAAGACAAAAAGCCGAAACGAGAGCGAGAGTGATCAATGATTTGGACATATGTGGTATTTGTGATTTAAAAATTAACGATCATGCGGAAGGCTGAAGAATTAAGCAATTGTCACCCCCGTTTTCATCTTTGACAAAACGGGGAAGATAGCCAGCTGCTGCTATTTCGGAGAATAAGCCGACATACGTTCTTTTTATCCCTTCGACAGCCGGATGTAGGATAAGTATATACCTTTCAGGGACAGAAACCAAGCCTATTCTGCCACCGCGAGGCATAGAGCCCAGAATATTGTCGCCGCCGCGATATTCCACCTCAATTTTAACGCCTTCATCCGTGCGAACTTCGCGGAATGTAAGGTATACGGAAATCGTTTGATGGAATTGAGAGCCGATCAGCCGATCCATAATCAATTCAACATATCCATTATGAATTCGAACGGCAACACCGTATGGGCGGGCAATCAAATTAAATACGCCGTCTTGTGACAATTTCAACGTATCTTGAAGATAACGGTTGATTTCCGCTTCGGTAAACACCGCTTCTTCCCCGTTGGCGGCGGCACGGCGGAAAACAGCTGGCAAATCCGTAACGCTCCCATGGCTATCGTAGCCCTGAACGTCAGAAAGGTCTTGCGGAATCCACGTCAACGCTACCATAAAGCCAATAAAGGCAAGCACGCAAAACATCATCAGCGATGCGGCAAACTTCCACACGTTGAACCGACGTTTCCGCACGGGCAAATCAATCGCCGTATCCTCTTCATCCCGGTGCGGCAAGGTAGTTTCGGCGGAAGAGTCATCACCGTAGAGAGCCCCCCAAAGCTCAAGGTCTTCCTTCTTCTTGCGTTTACGTCTTCTGTGATTATCTACCGACACAGGATTTATCAACCAATTAAGGGAGTCGCGGAAACTTCGAGAAATCCGGATCTCGTTTTTCCACAAAAGCGTTCCTTCCTTCCTGAGCCTCTTCGCTCATATAATACAACAACGTGGCATTGCCAGCTAAATCAAGCAATCCCATTTGCCCATCGCAATCGGCGTTAAATGCCGATTTGATGCAACGCAACGCCATCGGGCTACGTTGTAAAATTTCGCGGCACCATTGCAAAGTTTCTTCTTCAAGGCGATCCAACGGAACAACCGTGTTGACAAGTCCCATGTCAAGAGCCTGCTGCGCATTGTACATACGGCACAAATACCATATTTCACGTGCTTTTTTCTGTCCGATGAGGCGAGCCATGTACGAACAGCCCAAGCCACCGTCAAACGAGCCAACTTTGGGACCAGTCTGCCCGAATTGCGCATTGTCTGCCGCAATAGTCAAATCGCAAACCATGTGCAAGACATGCCCGCCGCCCACAGCGTATCCCGCCACCATGGCAATCACCGGTTTAGGCAACTGGCGAATCTTCTTTTGAACATCCAGAATATTCAGGCGCGGGATGCCGTCTGAACCCACATATCCCGCATCGCCACGAATTTTTTGATCGCCACCCGAACAAAAAGCCTGAGGACCTTCCCCTGTTAGGATAATCACCCCAACCTTCGGATCTTCATGAGCCAAATGAAATGCATCCAGCAATTCATGCACGGTCAACGGACGGAAGGCATTTCTGACTTCGGGACGGTTAATGGTAATTTTGGCAATTGCGCCGTCATCCGTTGTTTCGTAGCGGATATCCGTATACTCTTTCTGTGAAGCCCACTTTGTCATCGTCAATTTATGCAAGGCCCAAGGCCCATTTTAAATATTTGGCAGATTCATTCCACACGCGGCTACTCGTACTGCCGAGAACGACGACAATTACATGCCGACCGTTGTACCCGCCCGTAGAAATCAGGCATTTCCCCGCCGCATTGGTATACCCCGTTTTAAAACCGGTTACCCACGAATAACGGGACAGCAATTTATTGGTATTGCTCAACGTGCGAACCCTCCCATCGGACAATTTGAAATCGTATTGCGCATCCCTCACCATGCCGCGCAACGTGGGATTCCTGTAGGCAAACCAAGTGCAACGCGCCAAATCAACCGCAGTGGAATATTGAGGCGCGGGTAAGCCGTTCGGGTTGATAAAATGAGAATTTCTCATCCCCAATCGACGGGCTTTGGCATTCATCATCGCAACAAAGCGAGGCACAGAACCGGCCGTATCACGAGCCAATGCCAGAGCCACATCATTGAAACTGCGAACCATCAGCGCATGCAACAAATCCTCTTTGCGATATTTCTGCCCGACCTTAAAGCCCAATTTGATCGGTGCGGCGTTCGTATCCTCTTTTGTGATCGTAACCATTTTTTGCAGGTTACCCGCTTCAAGAATCACCAGAGCGGAAAGCACTTTCTGCGTACTTGCCACCTGTCGGCGCACATTGCCGTTATATTCATACAACACCCTCCCGGTCAAAGCATCCATCACGCACACGGCGGCGCATTCCGGTTTGGGCGCAGGCTTTATCGGACGAGCCAACGGGCGCACAGGAGAATTAGCGGGAAGCGAAGATGTCGACACAGGATTATCGGGTACGGGTACGGCTGTCGGTATGACGCCGCTCGCCCCTGTCCCACCAACCCTTCCTGTCGATTTGTATATCGAAGAATACGAAGAGCTTTGAAATGACTGGCAGGCCACTAATGCCACAGCAACCGCCATGGCAATCGAATACCTGAGAAAACACATGAGGCAATGCTAGTTTACACAGTGCAAAAAATCAAGAGCAAAGTATTCTCAGCCATACCACAGTATATCGTGGGAAAGCGCATTTCACTTTTTTATTTACGCCGCCGCCGTTCTTTACGTTCTTTGCGTTCCGCACGGGCAGCAGCACGTTCTTTCGCTTTATCGGCTCTGCTCGTCTTGCCTTTTTGCGCCCTATCCGGAACGTTGCACCACAATTCGAGCAAATGTGGCACAATTTTCCCGTATGTGGAGTTCGGATCTATTGTCCCCATCGCTTTGATATACTTGGACAACGTGTTGCGATCCGCTCCATTGCCGTCTTTGCGAAGACGCCCGATGTAAACGGCATAGCTTTCCTGCTTTTGAATCGGTGTCAGGGTCTTGTTTTGCAAAATTTCCTGAAGGCGTTTCTCCGTTTTTTCGGCAGACAACGCCTTTTCGGCTTCTTGTTTGCAACCGCCGAAAGCATTAGCTTCCATATTGAATGAATAGGGATCATAATCCAGCGTTTTGACATATCCCAGCGTATCTTGGGGATCGAGAGCCTTAATTTGAGCCGCCGCTCGGTCGGGCGGATAAATCCCCAGCGTACTGGCTTCCCCGATGAGGCGGGCTTTCTCCAATCCTTCAGCCTTTTCCGCCTGTGCCAACAATTCAGTTTGCTTGCGATAAAGCTCCAGATGGTGGCGTATGTTTTCATACCCACGCCGATAGTTGTCTTTTTCCGAGCCCAGAGCATCCGTACCGCACAATTGCGCATAGACCCTCCCGTCTTTGCCAACCATGCACACAGCAGGGAAACTGCGAAACTGATTATTGACTTTGCGTCGTTGGAACGAACCGCTGATTTTATTGGCCTCGATCTGCTGTTCGTCCGTGGGGCGTTGATAATAGGGAACGGCAACCATCACGGCATCTCCGCAAGCTTTTTCGATTTGAGGATTTTTCCAAAAATCCTCCAGCATGATCACACTGCGCCTGTTCCAATCGGGACCGTAGCAATAGACAAGCACACCGTCCGATTTGGCATTTTTCAGCGCCTCGTCATAATTGGTTGCCGTTACCGCACCCTTTGCGATACAAAATATCATGGCAACCCCCAGCGCGATGAGCAATTTTGTTCTCATATTCGGAAAAGATGAATCATTACGCATTTCTGTGACCATAAACGAGAATCGCCTTCAGATTGAAGAACCCCTTCCCTTTGCGATAGACGCGAATACATTGGCATTGAGTATTCTTACCATCGATTCGAATGACACTGCTAGGCTTATCGGGCAAATCCTTAAACGGCGTCCACGTGCTTCCGTCCATCGATGTTTCGATGCGCCAATCATGCAACCGCTGTTCATTGCCGTTGGGGACAATGACAATGCCAGTCACTTCACCGGGACGCCGCATCACCACTTCAGCCCATTCGCTTTCTCCTGTATCGTTCGTATGGAAACGCCCACCCGTCTTTTCAATCACGCCCGGGTGTTCCGATGGATCGTCATAGCGTTCGTTCAACGAGCTAAACCGGATTAACCCGCCCGATGAAAGCACTTCCCCGGGGTATGGTTCAAAACTCGGCAGAGAGGCGTCTTTCTTCTTAAACTTCTGCGCGATCGATTGGAATGTCGTAATATCTTTGTTGTTTTCCGCTCCGACCAACGCCGTCGCAAGCAATTTTTCATTATTGCCGTCTGATGCACCTTGGCTTTCCAACGCCATTTTAGTGAATTCACGCTGTGCGCTTTGACTTACCTGCCCTGCCACCTCAGATCCCCAACTGAGAGCCTCTGCCGCAAATGCAGGTTTGCTCATCAAGCATTTTGTCAACACTTTAAAATAAGCGCGAGCATCGCTTTCTGAAACGCCGGTGGGCAACCCCGCAAAGCTTTCTTCTTTGCTGTCACCGCCGATGCTCGTCGACCCCAACGCGGACGCCGTTACCGTTGTCCCCCCCCCCGTACCGAACAATGCCAACTGCGATTGTAACAACTGTTCCAAGCCCCACTTGGGTTCGTCTTCCGTTTCGTTCATATTGCCTAAAAAATCTTCGCAGGCTTTGAGCTTATCGTCACGGGATTTCAGCAACCCCATCAGCGTGGGGTACACCTCTTTTTTGAGAACGATCATGCACACTTCGGGATGCTTGCTACCCATACCCTTGCAAAAGGCCTCGTTGACTTGCATCCACTTTTGTTTGTCGTTTGGTTGCAATTCTTTCAGGCTGGCAAAAAAGGCACTCCACGCCGGGTAATTCAAGGGTTGAATGTCCGTTGCCAATTCGTATACTCTGACGGAATTTTTGGGATTTTTGTTTTGAGCCAACGCAGCGGCAATCATGGCGACTTGCTGAGAAAGGCGCGAGCGGTAACCGTCCGAATAAAATTCTTGCGTCAGATCCAAAAAGGAAAAGGAATACTCGCCCCAAATTTGCCAATGCATGCTGTGCTTGGGAGAAACAGAAAAGTTACGTTTCCATTTCCCGTTCACGCGCACAGAGTACGCGCAGTGACCGGGTTCGCCCATCGTCATGGCGGGGATACCTTGCGCTATGCACGAAGATGCCCCGAAATGCGCATTACCGCCGCAAACAGACCCGACATCGCGTACTTCTTTGTTGTAATTGCCGTCATAGTACGCATCAAACGGTTTGTAATAATCGCTCGAATGGATGCTGTCACCAAAAAAATTGATCAATCGGTAAGGCACTTGGCATGCCGCATTGTACGCTTCGCTTTCGGGCAATGCGGCATTGTCACGCTGCCATGCCAACGTCACGACACCGCCGTGCCTGTTCTTATCTTTCCATCCGCACACAATGCGCATATCCCAATCGTCCAGCTCGTCAAATGTCGGATTCAACAGACCTTTTCGCCAGCTCGATACGAAATAATCATAGCGCAATTTTGCCAAAGAAAAACGATCTTTCAGATCCGTTTTCGGAGGCAACATATTCTGATATTTTGCAGCTTCCTCTTCATTTGCAAACGTCCACCCGTTTCGCCCGTATTCGGCGGCAATCGCCGTGGCGATGCGGCGTTTCATCTGAGGCAATCCTTCCCGCATCGGCTCATTCTTTGCCTTGGCAGACGATGCGCGGGAAGCTTTTCCAGCCTTCAGGATTTCAGGATCGTGTTCTGCCAAAGCAGACAAAATCTCAAGAGCTTTTTCGGGCTTCTGGCATGCACCGGAATACACGAAACTTTCAATCCACTGCAAATCATTGATAAACTTGCCCAAAAAGTTGCGAAACTTTGCGTTTTGGCACAGCGAAATCAACGCGGTAGCATCTGCCTTATCCAACACAGCCCACTGTGCCAACGCCAAGCGATTTTTCAAACCGTCCTTCCCCGCCAAAAAGAGCATAACGTCGCGATCTGCCTTCATGGTGTTTTTGTCTCCCTTTTTCTTCAATGCGCCAACAATTCTTCCCGCAAGGCGTTTTTTGGCATTGTCCGGTCTCTTCCATGCGGAAGCGTTTTCGTGCCCCATATATGCCATATCGGGCTTCTGAGACATTACCGTAATCATCTCTTGCAGGGCTTTCAATTCTTCGGGAGTGCGCGTCAATGACGAGAGTTCGAAATCGTTCTCTGCTTCCACTTCGGCAATTTCTTCCGTTTCTTCTTCCTCTTCCGGTTCTTCTTCGGGTGTTTCCGCAATCGAAGGTTCCGGGGTCGGCTCGGGAATCGGTTCCGGGGTCGGTTCGGGAATTGGTGTCGGGGTCGGCTCGGGTTCTTCCTTAGGCACAACGGCTACGTTTTTGGGGACCTTGGGCGCGACAGGATTCTCTGCCAAACCAAAGATTGGGGGATACGCAAAATACCCTATTACACCACTACACAGCACCGCCGTGCATGCCAGAATTGCCTTTGAATCCATAGAGAAAATCTATGAAAAAATCGCTGACCTGTCAAGAAAGGATCACCCTCATTTTCCGTTTCGAAACCAGAGACACATTTTTTTCTTTTTATTTTATATTCGGGTTGTATACTTTCGGGCATCCACACATCAAGGAGCATTTTATGAAAATATGGTTTGACGGCAAATTAGTCGATAGAGAAGAAGCAAAAGTTTCCGTTTTTGATCACAGTGTTTTGTACGGTGACGGTTGTTTTGAAGGGATTCGCTTTTACGAAGGAAAAATCTTTCGTCTGAAAGAACACTTGGTTCGCTTTTTCAATTCGGCAAAATACATCTACCTTGAAATCCCCTATACGCTCGAAGAAGTAGCACAGGCATGCCGCGACACCGTGGCAGCCACGGGGTTGAAAGACGGCTACATTCGTCTGGTGATCACGCGCGGCGAAGGCGGGCTTGGTCTCAGTCCTCTTTCCTGCCCTCATCCCTGCATGTTCGTCATCGCCCAGCAGGTTGCCTTGTATCCGAAAGAATGTTACGAAAATGGGCTTTCCCTCATCACCAGTGCCGTGCGTCGCAATGCACCGGCAGCTTTGACACCTCAGGTCAAATCCCTCAATTATCTCAACAACATTCTCGCTAAAATAGACGCGTTGCGTCAAGGCGCCGGGGAGGCTCTCATTCTCAACGCACAGGGGAACGTCGCGGAATGCACGGGCGATAATATTTTCATTGTGAAAGACGGTGTTGTCTGCACCCCCCCTGTCACGGAAGGCGCACTTGACGGCATTACCCGCCACGCTGTACTTGATATTTGCCATGCCGCCGGTATCCCCTGCCAAGAACGCGTCATGAACCGCTTTGACATCCTGAGTGCCGATGAATGCTTCCTTACCGGAACCGCCGCCGAAGTGATCGCCGTTTCTTCCCTTGATGGGCAAAAGATCAACACAGGCGTTGCCGGTCCCGTCACGAAGCGCATTTTGGATCTTTACCAAAAGGAAGTCACCGAATACACAGGAGACTGATTCCCTATTTTCTCAACAAAATCGCAGGGGGGGGATTCAGCTCATGGCAGAATCCCCCCTGCCTTGTTTTCTAAAAAACAAAGCACCGATGAACAGCTCAGACGAAGAAGTACTTTGGCAAGGTCGATTCCTTGAAATCAGGAAAGCCGATGGACGATGGGAATATGCCACTCGTCCCCACGATATGGGGGCTGTCATGATTTTTGCACTCACGTCCGATCAAAAAATGATTCTTGTGGAAGAATTCCGTCTTCCCATCAGGAAACCCTGCATTTGCGCCCCTGCTGGTCTCTGCGGTGACGAACAAAAAGAAAGTGAGGAATGCGCGGCACAGCGCGAATTATTGGAAGAAGCCGGCTATGCCGCCGATTCTTTCACCTTCCTTTTCAACGGACCTTCATCTCCGGGGCTGACATCAGAATCCGTCAGTTTTTTCCTTGCCAAAGGTTTGCACCGCATCGGCAAAGGTGGTGGCGTAGACACAGAAGACATCACGGTTCACGAAGTCCCCTTGCAAGAAGCCGATGCATGGCTGGACATCCAAAGGGAAGAGGGAAAGGTTGTTGATCCGCGCGTCTACACCGGACTTTACTTTTTAAAGAAACTCTACTCGTGAAACTGATTGCGGGCATACCCCACGCCGCGCTCGAAGTTGCAAATCGACTCATCCTAAACGGCTACCGAACGCTTTTTGTCGGAGGGTGCGTGCGCGATCGCCTCGCCGGCAAAATACCGAAAGATTTCGACATTGTCACTTCCGCTCGACCGGAAGATGTGATGCGCCTCTTCCCCCACTCTCGCCCGGTAGGAATCTGCTTTGGTGTCGTTTTGGTGCTGTGGCACAAAATGGCATTTGAAGTAGCCACCTTTCGCACAGACGGGAATTACACGGACAGCCGCCGTCCCAATTCCGTTTATTTCTCCAACGAGCAAGAAGACGCCCATCGAAGAGACTTTACTGTTAACGGTCTCATGCTTGATCCCACCACCGGTGAAATTCTTGATTATGTAGGTGGGATTGATGACTGGGAAAACGGCTTACTGCGAGCCATCGGCGACCCCGTTGTCCGATTTCGGGAAGATGCTCTGCGATTGCTTCGCGCCATTCGTTTTTCATCCACACTATCACTTGAAATTGAACACCGAACGTGGTCTTCAATCCTCACTGAAGCCGAAAGAGTTCAACATGTGGCATCGGAACGCATCCATGCAGAGCTGGATCGCATGTGGCTTTCCCCGCACCGTGTGCGCGCACTGGATCTGTTGGATCAAAGCGGCATGTTAAAAATCATCCTTCCGGAACTTGAGGATCTGAAAGGTTGCACGCAACCGTCCGACTATCACCCCGAAGGTGACGTTTGGACGCACACAAGACTTGCTCTTTCGAAGCTTCCTGCGGGATCGGATCTTGCCCTTGTGTGGGCAACGCTCCTTCACGACATCGCCAAGCCTCGCACCCGCCGTGTTGGAGCAAAAGACGGGCGCATTCATTTTTTCGGACACGAACGTGAAAGCGCAGACATGGCAGAAAACCTTCTACGGCGTCTGCGCCAGCCTAACTCTTTAATTGAGAAAGTACAACACCTGATCGCAGAACACATGATGTGGCATCAACTGCGCAACATGAGCCTCGGACGGCAAAAAATCAAACTGAGCCACCCGTACTGCACCGATGCGCTGGAGCTCCACCGTGCGGATTGTCTTGCTTCGAACGGCGATCTTTCTTCTTATAACTATGCCGTGGAGTTGAGCAAACAAATCGCCCAATCAGGCAACGAGAATCCCCGCCCCCTCCTCAGCGGGCGCGACCTCATTGCCATCGGAATCACGCCGGGACCTCATTTCGGTACACTTCTGACAGAAGCATACGAAGAACAATTGGAAGGTCACTTGCCCGATCGAAACGCGGCATTGAATTGGTTGCAATGTCAAAAAAGCCGTTTTTGATCAACCTTTAAACAGCACACTGTTGTCCGGGAAAAATCATGTTGAGCGGACGCGCTCGTTGTCTTCGCTTTTTCGGCATGCGAAAAACAACCTTTCCTTTTGTGCGTTTTTCCTCATCGGGCGGAGTTGCGAATTGACGCCCCACATAAGCTCCGTTCACATAGCGGGAGCGCAACAGTTCGCAATCCCGATGTCCCATTTCCAATTGCAATTGAGGAAGATTCCTGTAACGGGACGCATGCCACGTGGCAAATGTGTGCCGACAAACATCCGGCGTCCACTCTGTAAATCCTGCTGCTTTTCGAAGAGCCTTCCATCTGCGCTCCCAGTCGCGCGGTATGATCAGTTTTTTTGATTTCAACCGTCTCAATTTTCTTAAAGGAACCGTGCGACCGCCACCGGTTTTGCTGACAGACGGGCGAATAATGACACAACCGGCTTCCCAATCGATATCTTCGGGTCTCAGCCTCTGAACTTCCGTTGGGCGCAACCCGCAACAGAGCATCAAATACAACGAAAACTCCATTTCTTTGTATTCCGGCAATTGTACGGTTTGATACAGGCGTTGGATTTCATCATCGCTCAACGGTACAATTTCTTTTTCGACAACGTTGGGTACATCGATCAAATCCACTGGATTTCCGTTGCACCACTCCTGCTTGTATCCATAGGCGAATATGCTGTGCAGAATGGCGCGTCCTTTCCTGAATCCGCTGGGCGTATGTGAAAACAGCTTTTGGAGGAGATCCCGACAATCGCGCACGGTGATCAACCGAAGCGGCTTGTCTTTCCAACCATCTATCGTTTCAAATTTTCTGACAAAATAGCGCAAATCCTGCAATGTACTATTACGACGACAGGCACGAGCTTCTATGCTTTCCCATGCAGCTTGGTGAAAAGAAACGGTATATTCCGAACGGCGCACGGCATCTATGCCCAATTGAATTACGTTCCGAAGTTTTTCCATCATATCTGTCCGCGACGCTCCCTGCATTTTACCGCCCGCTCCCTCGATCGCCTCCAAAACCAACCGCACGGCATCTTCCACTTTCAGCGATGTTCCCTGCAATAATTTTTTTAACATTATTTTCATCTTAATACTTTCATATTTTCGAATATCGCAGACAAGTATAACAAAAAACGGTATTCGAAGCAACAATTCACTCAAGGAGAATAACAAAAATCAGTCCTCCCCTATCTGCCGACATTCATCCGTGCGAAATGAACGGTATTCAGCACGATGCCGCGTCCACCCGTTCAAAGCGGGTTGTCACAATCACGAACACGATGCCGACAGCCAACATCATGCCACCGTACACAAGAAAGCGTTCTGCAGAGACGGAATCTCCCGGCATGAGCTTTGTCAACACAACAATCAGCACATTGCCCAAAGCAACCGTCAAATTCCAAAAGCCCGTCGTCACGCTCTTCAACGAAGCGGAAGCACGGGTAAACGCATATTCCAACCCCGTTGCGCTGACCAACACCTCGGCAATCGTTACCATACAACAAGGGATCAATTGCCACGCAATGCTCAATGATTTTCCGCTTTCGATGCATGCCTGCAACCATGCGACCGCCCCGTATGCCACAGCAGCCAAGATGATGCCGATCGACATACGCATGAGCGGACGGCTCCATTTCCCGATATGCGGGTACACGCACCATGTCAGGAGAGGCACGAAAATCATCACAAAAACCGGATTCGCCGCTTGAAATTCTTCCGCGCCGATACGCCTCATTTCATCGGGCAACCACTCGAAAGGAAGGATCAACGGGCGCATGCTGTCGCCCTGCACCACCCAAGAAGATGACATCTGATCAAACAACGACCAAAAAGGAATGATCATCGCAAAAACTATTAGCACCTTTGCCATGTTTTTTGCCCGCGTATAGTCATGAGCGGCGTAGAGTTTTTTCGTTTTCTCTTTCCCTCGCCGCAAGACAGACAGGAAAATCGGCAAAATCCCGTCCCCTTCGATGTGTTCGCTCGGGGATACCCGCCGATACTTATTGCGTCCCAACCAAAAAATAAAAGTAGCTATCCCCATCGCCAAACCCGGTATACCAAACGCCCATCCGTACCCCCAAGCGCGGCTTACAGGCGGAATGATGAGAAATGAGAAAAACGATCCCAAGTTGATCGACCAATAAAAAGCGGAATATGCCCTCGTCATGGCGGCTTCGCCACGTCCGACCATTTGGTCGCCCACGAAAGCCGATACACACGGCTTAATCCCGCCGGAACCGATTGCGATGATGACAAGTCCGATGTAAAGAATGATGCGTTGAGCCTCTGTCGTTTGGAAAAGATCGGCTGTTGCAAGCACCCCATGTCCCAAACAGTAAAACAGCGAAACAAACAAAATCGTGCGATACCGCCCCAACCAGCGGTCGGCAACCCACGCCCCCAGCAATGGCATGATGTAGTTGAGAGCGACAAAGCCGTGCATCACGGAAATTGAGTTCTCTTCCGTCAGCCCCAGCATGCGTATCATGTACAGCGTCAAAATACTGCGCATTCCGTAGAAGCTAAATCGCTCGCAAGCTTCATTACCTATAATGTATTTTGTCTGGCTCGGCAGTGTGTTGTTCATCTTTTCAATCGGCTCATGAAAAAACAATTCGGCGCGCTTGCACGGGCAACGCGCCGAATTGTTTTTTCATATTGATTTTGCTTCAAAATTAATTACTCTCGTTCAACCGTGCATCGGGACCGAATTGCACACCGTAACGGCGATAAGCATTTTCCAGCCAATCGATCATCATCTTGCGTTGCAAACGGTAATTGCGTACGGGAAGCACCCGCATTGTTTTGTACGCAGCAATTTCCGGACTGTCCACCACGGTACGAGAGACAACTGCCGCAAGGCGAATCCCTTTTTCCGTTGGCATGAGCGGTGATATCCCCCCCGTTTTGACCGTCGCCAGCATGCCGACCTGAAGCCCTTCCGGCAAGGTATCTTCCGACATCAACGCCACCGGACCGTATGTCGCCACCTCCGCGCCAGCACTTTCCGCAGAGGCAAACGCCTTGTCGAGGTCACCTTCGACAGCTTCCTTTTCCATACGTTCGCGCAATTCTTCGGCGGCTTTCTGCAAAGCATCGGTCGTCATTTTTTCCCGCAGGTCAACCAGTGCCGCCGCACGGGCTTCTTCGTATGGCAACTCAACGGGCGATTGTATGGCTTCCACGCGGATCAACGCCAATGCACCACCTTCCAGCGGATAAAAGCCTCGCAACTGTTCCAGCGTCACCGTTGCATCCAATGAGCCATCGGCAAGGGCTTTTTCATATGCTTCCACGGTGGGAGCCTTGGAAACCTCGAAGGCAATCGTGCCGAGCGTCACATAATTGCTCCCCGTATCCACCTTTCCTTGCAGGGGGGCGGTCAATTTATCTTCATCGGCAAGCGGGAAAGTCTCTTTCGTATAGGTAAAATGGGCAAATTCTTCATCCTTCGAAGCAGGTTCGAGCATGGCATCCATCCCCCGCGCATTGGTAACGGAAATCTTCTGCATGTAATTATCCGCAGCCGCCATCAATTCTTCTTCCGTGGGTTGAGAACCGTCTGAATTCGGCAAAGCCTTAAATGTGTACAGCGTCACAATACGCTTTTCCGTGCTTTTGTAATTGCTCTTCTGTTGTTCCCAGAAAGCTTTGATTTCCTCTTCACCGGGATCGCCGGCAGGAACGAATTTTTCTTTCGGCAACCAAGCGGTACGCAACATCATTTCCTGCGCTTCCATGTTGATCAGCTTGTTTTCCATCGGCGCATACGATGCCATATCGCTGGTAAAAAATGCTTGCAAGCCCTGCCAAATCATCAAATCTTCGACCACTTCGCGGAAAGCTCGTTCGGCTTCACGGTTCGCTTGCCCCTTCCGATAGTTGCACATCGTTTTGTAAGCTTCATTGTCAAAACTTCCGTCTGTCTTAACGAAAGCGGGCATTGATTGGATAAACGCATCCACTTCTTCTTTCCCGGGAATAATGCCCAACGCTTTCCCTTCTTCACGAATGAGGGCGCGCATGGCGGTAATATTGGTCTCGGCATCGCGAGAGCTACCCAATGACCACGACCAAAGGACATTCTCAAAATACCCTAAGTTCGCAGCGACCTCGGGATTGGCGCCCGAAACGGTCGTAAACGTTGCCCGTTCACTTTCGCTGAGCGTTCCGTCACCATCGGCATCAAACGGTGCTTGGTACTTTTGCAAAGTCAATTGACTCAACCTTTGAATGAAATGCATCGCGTTGGATCCAATACTGTCCACATCGATACGATCATAGCCCTTATCCCCCACCTTCACCACATAGTTCCCGCCGAAACGGTCACTCTTCCCTGCGTAGTCCGAAACAATCAGCCCTGCGGCTACAGCTACAATGGCAACAATAACAATAAATGAATTCCTGCGTATAAAGTCGAGCATGACGGCAAATGATTTACACTCCGCTCTTACGGCGGGTGACCAAATCTACCATCATTGTCTTCTTGTTTCAAGCCCGAAATACGCTCACGGCACATCCGCTTCCCGTTCGCTCCCCCGTCTTCTCTTTTTTTATACCCGGTCATTATATTCCGGTGCTCTCTATCCGAAATTGACTTCCCGCCCCAAATTCTGTATAAGATTCTTCTTTGAAACGTCGATTAAGAATCCTGAAATCTCTCCTTCTCTCGAAACATGAAAAAACTCTCGTTATTTTTTCTGCTGTATCGGTGCTGTTTCCTCAGATACCGTCCTGCTTCGCCAAGATTTTACGCTACGAACTGCCTCAACTTTGTTATACCCCGATTGGACGGATCACCAATACCAAGGATAAAACAAACCGTCCTTCCTTTTAAACAAAAAGGGGCTAACTGTCAATTGGAGCTGGAAACAAAACTCTTTGGATAAAAAAATCGTACTTTTCGACAAAGAAACATACGTCATTAAAGCCAACTCCTACGCAAGCAACAATTTCATTTCCATCGGCACGATGAACCGTGATGCCTCAACCACGTTCGCCTCGTTTCAGTTCGCCACGAAAGCTCTGCCCGATAACGTCATGACCATACAGGGAGTGCCTGTCGGAGAAAATCTGACCTATCGCTTGAAATTATCTCAAAACACACTCTCGGGGACTGTCAGCAACGGCAACATAACCAAAGATTTTATCTATCCTCTGCCTCCACGCGTACTCATTCGAAAAAATCGGCTTTTACCTTGACGGTGTCCCTTCCGTCGCAGGCATCAAAGATGTTCTGGTGAAAAAACAAAACAGTTCCCTCGTTCCGTTTACGCCGATTATCGGCACTCTTTTGGGCATCGCCTTGCTCGTTTTTCTTCTTTCCCGAATCAAACGATGCAAAAATTCACAGATATAACATCTTACATTAATATATTTCGGCATAAGAACTCATAAATTTTCGGATATTTTCAGAAAAGGCTCGACAGACAGGTTTTGCATTGGTATATTCCTCCCGCGCTCCCCGCCCTTGCTTAGCAAGGCAACGGGTGAGTACCTCAATGGCAGGGTAGCTCAGTGGTAGAGCAGAGGACTCATAAGCCTTTGGTCGGGTGTTCAAATCACCTCCCTGCTACCATTTATCAAACCGCAAGTCTTTGAAAAAAGACTTGCGGTTTTCCTTTGAGACAACACAAACTTTGTGGTCTAATCGTTGAAATGAGTGGTATCATCAGCGAGTGTACCAATTCGTAAAAATCAGTATCTCTCAACTCTCATATACAATGTTCGGAACTGGTACAAGTAAATAATCCATATTGTTTTTCTGTTGGATATATTGATGTGACCGTACATTTTCAAACCTTCTTTTGCAAATATATCGTATATTCCGGGAGAAAAAACGACGGGGAAGTATGGGAAGCCCATCCCCCTTTCGATTGGGTAAGTTGATGCAACAATTGATTAAAATTATCCTCGCTTATGGAATATCTGTATATTTCATTGATACTGATAAAATCACTGATGCCGTACAACGGCTTGGCATTAAATTGCGATACATCTATGCCCGTAAATCTTTTGCAATTACGCGAATAATTACAAAGAAACAATATGTTATACCAAAAAATGAACAGGACGATTCCTACTAACGAAAACAGCGCAAAACGCGTACATTTTTTATAAATATCACTGTAAATCGCCACAAAAGCATATTACATCAAAATTTCCTTGAATTCTGTCTTCGAAAGATCCGTATATGGGATAAGGGATACCGCCTTGGGCGATCCAACTAGGGATCTCATCTGTAAAATATTGTATTCTTTTTCTTGCTCATCAAATACATAATTATCTTCAAAAGATATATATCTATGCCCCGTATAAATTATTTTTCTTGTCATATAATCGTACTAGATTTATTGCAAATTTTTAATGCGGTCCAATACACCACGTAAGGTTCAACATAAAAAGACACATTACCTACAGCCTTATTCCATGTGTAAAAAGAAATTCTTCCTCCGGAGTTTTCCCATTGACCTTCGTTATTGTTACACAGATCTTTAGAATATAGGGATTTATTTTTTCTTCTGGATTTCTTTCTGTTGTCTTTTTACTCATACGGTATCCCGGGGGCGCTTTAATAGTTTTGATAAGTTGCTCCCCTGCTGGCACTTTACCACCAACGTTGGATTTAAAATGCGACAAAGCATCTAATGAGTTGTTTGTTTCTCTTTTTGCCGAAAATCTGTTTGGTGACTTAATTCTGATGGAGTGAGCCTTCTGTTAAACAAAATAATGTTACGTTGGATTATACTTTACCTACAATATCTGTTTTAGCACTGAATTACCCCTCACAAACGCATATAAGTTTATGCCACCTTGTTCGGTAATAGGGTCGCGGTTGATCCATCAACCGTCGGTGGGGGTTGTAGTGGCGGTAGTTGTAGGAGATCAGGGCAAGTTCTTCATCGGCGTATTCGCTGCTCCATGTGAATGGCTGGGTGACGTCGCCGGTGGCGGTGGTTTCTCCGTAGGGTGTGTAGGTGTAGGCGGTGCGCAGGTAGCCCGCTTTGCCAAAAACTTCTGTGACGTTCTTCGTCAAGTCCCAGCCGTAGGCGTACCATGTGCTGTCTTTGCGGATGGCGAGCGGGCGCGTGGCTGTCGGTTGGGTCGGATCCCAGAATAAGAACCAGCGGAACACTCCGCTTATCGCATCAATCGCCGCGATTTGCAGATAGCCACGATAGATGTATCTCAAGTAGTTGCTCACCGTCCCGTTGACGGTGACTT
>CAYQNL010000016.1:0-51483 GCA_964418985.1 uncultured Akkermansia sp.
GCTACTGCCTCACACTAGTCTTTCATTCTTACCTTGTCAAGCTCCTTTTTTTACCCTTCTCTATGCATTGCCTCAAAAATCGGACCCAACGGGGTATCGCCGGTTTCGTTGGGTGGATGTAATGGTTGCCTCAAAATTAAAAGAACCATAATTACTACATGAAATTCATGATGAGAGGAAAAGAAAGATTCATCCTGCTTCAAGAGAGGATTAACCCTTGGAGTATACAGAAAAACAGCGCAATGCTTAAAGAAACAGCAAAGCTGTTAACTCTGAGACAGCAGTGTAGGGAGGGACGCATTACTGCCCCCCTCCCAAAAAAACATCCTGCCGGGTATTGGAGACCAAGATGACTTTGGGCTTTATTATTTTGAAAAAACAGATCCCGCTGTGTCCGATTTTATTTTGCGGCAAAACGGCGAAGAAAGCAACTTTATTTGTAAAATGTAAATTTTTTGGGATCAAAGGCTTCGCGAACGGCTTCTCCCGTGAAGGTGACAAGCAAAAGCGTCGTAACCAGTGCGATGAAGCCCGATGAGACAATCCACGGTGATGAGAGGTTGGAAAGTCCGTCATTGATCAGGCGTCCCCATCCGGGACAGGTATCCGGAAGACCAAAACCGAGGTAATCCAGCGAGGTTAATGAAAGGATGATCGATGCCACGCTGAAAGGAACCAAGGTGATGATGACAGCCAACTGATTGGGCAAGATGTGCGACAGCAGAATGCGCGGCGTCGATGCGCCCATGATGCGGGCGGCTGCCGTGTAGTCTCCTGCTTTTTCTTTCATGGTCGAAGTACGCAGAATGTATGATATGCCTGTCCAGCCAAAGAGGGCAAGCAACCCCGCTGTAAAGGAAATTCCTTTGAACTCAGCCGGGACGAGATCCGACAAAATCATAACGACGAACAGAAAGGGAATCTGCGCCAATATTTCAATGCAACGCTGGACAAAAAGATCAAATCGCCCGCCGAAGTAACCCATTGTCATGCCAATGCTCAAGCCAATGCCGTAGACAATCGGCAGAAAGATCAGTACTGCTTGCAGGTTGATTTGCAAACCGCCGAACAAATTCGCCAAAATGTCGACACCCTGCGAATTGGTGCCCAACAAATGGCCGCCCGCAAGCGGGGGTGACGGGTGATAGTGGATCAGGTAATAAGTTTCTGGCGTTTGGGAAAGGAAATCTTTTACCGAGCCATTTCCGACAAATCGTTCAGTCACAAGTTTGCCACCGCTGTATTGGGCCGAATAGACTTCGTTGCGAAGGCGATCCCAACCTTGGACGATTCCGTCGGGCAAGCCCTTGCGAAAGCGCAGACGAACATGCTGATCGGCTCCGTTTTCGCTGTAAAGTCGAGATGCCTGACCGTTGAAAGGGTGATTCCCGCAGTACAGAATGCCATCTTTTTGAACAAGCTGTTCCGTTGGGAATGGGACGGCATCGCCGATCGGATCGTAGGGAACGGGAGGCATGATGACGAGAGAGGGCCTCCCCGCTTCTCCTTGGCTGGCGTAAAGCAGACGGTAATCAGCTTCGGCTTGCGCCGCATTGCCCTTCAGTCCGAATACCCCGCCGGGAATGACGGCTCGCGTGAAAGCAGGAAAGTACAGCCGCCCGTCCATTTCAACCAAAAGAGCCCGCTGACCCACGAGACATTGATCCATGAGTGCCGTTGCACAAAATATCAAGATCAGCAAAAAGGAGTACCATCCGCGCCGAATGGAACGAAAGCGTTGAAAACGCCGTTGCGTGACGGGGGAAAATCGCCTGCGTTCTTTTGGCAACGTCAGCAACCATACGGAGAAAAAGAAGCCACCTGTCACGCATAGCCATCCGAACCACAGAAAATGCCCGATTTGAAAAATGCCTGAAGTTCTTGCCAACGAAAACGGGATATGCAACAGCGGAAGACGCAAACCGCAAAGCTCTCCCACGCCCGAAAGCAGGAAACCGATAAGCAGAAGTGAGGCAAAAAGACGAAACATATCACTTAAACTGAATGCGGGGATCAACGGCGGCAACCAGAATATCGGCGATCAGATTCCCCACCATGAGCAGAACAGACGAAAAAAGCAAAATTCCCATCATAAGGGAGTAGTCTTTGTCCATCAATGCTTGGTAACTTAATAATCCGAAGCCTTGAATATCGAACACGCGTTCAATCAGAACAGACCCAGCCACAACCGATGCCAAGATACCACCCATGCCGCTGATCACGGGAATGATCGAGTTGCGAAAGGCATGGCGAATCACTGCTTGACGAAAGCCCGCACCTTTGGCAATGGCTGTACGCATATAATCTGCCGACAGGTTTTCAACGGCATTGTTTTTCATCATCATGGTGATGACGGCAAAAGAAGAAATCACATAGCAGAAGAGGGGTAGAACGGTATGGTGTGCCACATCAAGGATTTTCCCGGAAAGACTCAATTGATCGAAATCCGATGAGATGAGACCGCAGAGTGGGAACCATTCCAGCCGCGCCCCCAAAAAAACAACCAAGGCGGCACCCAGTGCAAAGCCCGGGACGGCATAGCCAATGAATATTACGGTGGACGTCATTGTATCGAATCGGCTCTTATGGTACACGGCTTTAAGCAAACCCAAAGGAATGCTGATGACGTAGGCGATGACTGAACCCGAAATCCCGAAATAGAGAGAGACGGGCAGTCGCTGTGCCATCATATCGCGAACGGGTTCGTTGTATTTGTACGAATTGCCCAACTCGCCCTGCGCGAGACCGCAGAACTCGCGTTTGAATGCTACAGCCCGTGCTTTGCGACAAGAAAGGCTTGTAGCACGTTCAGCGATTGCTTTTTCATCGCGAATGTGTTTGCGCCTTGCCCAGCGTTCGGCGCGGGCACGGGGCGTTTCGAGGCGAAGATGCCATCCCTGCGACAAAAAATCGTGGAGTTCGCCTGCAGAATAGGAGATGGGGATCACCGTGTCCCCGTCTCTTCTGACGCGAAGGACGGCTCCTTCTCCTGCCAGTGTGATAGCGGCTGTGCCGTCTGATTCCAGCTCTGCTTTGGAAATAAGAGTCTTTTTTGGCAGTAGCCCCAGCCATTGCAAATAACCTGTCAGCAGGGGTTCTTGCAGGTTGAACATTTCTTCGAGCCGTTCGATGTCACTTTCATCTGTCTCGGTAGCCGTTGCGGAAGATGCTTTCTCGCCCGAGAGTGCGCTTATGGCTTGCTGTTGCAACATTTGTTCCACCGGTCCGCCCGGAACAAATTTTGTAATGCAAAACACAATAAATGTTACACCCAACAGGGTAAACGGAATTAACAAAAGTCGCTTGATCAGCCAACCGCGCATGCGCCGGATCATTCTAACAAATATGCTACCTTAAGGCAAATGCGATTTTTTCGCTTCGTCTTTCAGCCTCTCTTGCCATTGCAACCACAGCAGATTGAAGGGTGAAGTGTTTCCGGCGTCTTCGCGCATTAGGCGTTCAGCCAGATTTTTTGCGGAATCCGTTTTCCCGGTGAGAAATAGAAGAACGGCTTGCATTTCCTGCGCTTGGCGAGTGCGTTCGGGGGCTAAAGCCGTATAGAGGTCTGCCAACGATTTTGGAGAGAGCAGGGTGACGCGGATTGGCAGTTCGCCCATGGCAAGATACCCGGCTTCGATCTTGATTTTGTCGCTTGGGATGGTTTGTCCGTGGATTGTATCAATGGTTGCGGGCAACGTGACGATACGTTGCGGTGTCAAAGATTGTTCGATGATTTTGCAAAAATGATCGGCAGTAGAACACATTTCGGACAAAGCCGTTTGCCCTTCTTTGTTTGCCAGCGATTTAGCCTTGGTGTAGAAGCCGAGTGAAATGGCATCGTTGAATGCCGCCACGTTGGAAGCGGAGTTTTTTGCCGTATTGAGCGTTTGGCTTTTCTTTGTCTGAGAAACAGTTTTTTTGCGGGGCAACGAGATTAAAACGGGATGCAATGCGGACATGTATCCGGCGTATGCGGATTTCGAGAGCTTTTGAAAAAGGCGTGTTGCTTGCTGTATATGCGGACTCGCCCATTCGGGATGCCCTTGTTGCAGTTGAAAAAGAGCGGCTGCCAGCTCGAGCGATGCTGCCAATTCATTGTTTTCTGTTGTCGGGATCGTCAGTTTCCCCTGCTTGTTGTTCGCCAACTGTTTGAAAAACGCATCAACGATTAATATGGTTTCCGAGCCGAGGGAATTGGTTGGTTGCAGGAATCGAAAGGAAGAGGCTTCTCGTTTGATGAGCATTCGGGCTTCATCGGGACGGCGAGAGAGCAGGAAACAATTGTATGTTTGAAGCGCACCCCATGAGCGGACGGCTCCCATGGAAGTTTCCGCCATATTAGAAAAATTGTCGGCGGCTACATCGAAACGTGCAACGGCAAGAGCTTTTTCCGCTCGTTGCAAGGCGGTGTTTTCTCCGGGAGACGATGTGGCAAAACTTTCTCCCCGAATGTCAGAAGAAAGGGAACGGGAAGAGGGGGAATCCGATTTGTATACAGAAAGAAAAATCGCGCCGCCACCGATGAGCAAGAGGACGGGCATCTTCCATTTCCGAAGAAATCTTCGCATTTTTTGCCGAGGCGTAAAATGGGGGACGCCTTCGGTAAGCTCCTTTTCCATGGCGATGCGGGTCTCATCTGCTTCGATGAGGAGTGCTTCGTATGAAGAGGGACGTTTCCGTTTGGCAAAAGCCGTCATGTAGTCTGTCAGCTCGCAAAGAGCAATCGGCAGTGTCGGCATGACGCTGTGAAGCGGTTCGAGTTTCTTTTTCAACGTTAAAAGCGCACGGATCGAAGTAATCTCGCGGCTGAACGGTGGGATGCCCATGAGCATATGGCGCAACGTCATGCCGAGGGCGTAGATGTCAGACCGTTCGTCTTCCGCTTCGCGCCGAAGTGTTTCCGGAGATACATAGTACGGGGTTGCCCAAATTTGATCTTCCGAGTCGCTTTCGCTGCGGAGCAGGGAGAGACCGAAATCGACAACTTTGGCATCTCTTGCCTGATTAAGCAGGATGTTCGCCGGTTTCATGTCGCGGTGCAACAAGCCCGCTTTATGGGCTGCTTGCAAGCCTTCTGCCACTTGCCGAATCAGACGAAGTGCTTCTACTGGAGAGAATGCACCGGTGTTGGCTATATCGCTTTCCACGTTGGAACCGTTGATCAATTCCATGGCGATATATCCGTATCCTTCATTGCGTCCTGCTGTGTATACGCGAGCCACATGGGAATGGCGCACCTTTGCCATAAGGGAACATTCTTTCTCAAAGCGGCTGACGCGCTGTGGGTTGTTGCGGTATTCGCTGTTGAGTACCTTGAGGGCGACTTCGCGTCCCAGCACTGTGTCCTGAGCTCGATACACCAAGCTCATTCCGCCGATGCCGATCAGCTCGGTCAGTTTGTAAACGCCCAATTGTGTGTTGACGCGAAACTCCTGAGAGCAATTCGGACAGGCAACCAGTGCGAAAAGCTCTAATCTCGTGTCAGATATTTCGGATTGGCAATGCGGGCAGAGAACCATGGGCGATAAATCAAAAAGGGACTGCCTCGACCGCAGGCGGGAGGCAGTCCCCGTGTTCGGTTAGGACAACGGATCAGTGCAGTGAGGGCAAAGAAGCAGCCGCAACTGCTTGACCGTGACGTTTCATTTGTTCGTCCGGTACACGCAGGGTAACCTTCAGCTCAGGGAACTCTTCGCGAAGTACTTCTTCGGCTTTGTCGATGATGAGCTGACCGCCCGTTCCCGAAGCCACGCGACCCAAGAAGAGGAGGTTGCGGATGTCGTAGAAAGAGGCGTAATGAGCGATGGCATAACCAAAGTGTACGCCGATCGTTTCATAGATCTTGCGGGCGCGTTCATCGCCCTCTGCCATGGCTGCTTGTACCTTCTTAAGCTGTTCGGGGAAGGGCATGTCGCCAAAACTGAACCCGGCGCGGGGGGCAAGGCGAGCCACCGCCTGTTGCGAGAAATACATGGCACCCACGCCCATGTCTTTGGACCATTCGTCCACGCCGCCTTCCTCTGAGTAATCGACGGGAGCAAATGCCAATTCGTTGAGCCAAGGCTTAATGTGACCTTCAGGGTCAACGTAGCCTGCTGCTTCGGAGGTTCCCATGGCAACGCCGAGAACGGCATTGTCATTCATGCTCATCGCACCGGCAAGGGCTGTTACTTCACCGTCATTGACCACTTCAAAGGGAATACCGTTCCACTTTTCTTTTTGAAGAATGCGGAAAACTTTACCGAGACGCGCTTCGATGTCTTCTTGGCTGACGCCACGGAAGAGGGATGATGTGCGAACTTCGCTGTTGATGATTACCCCTGCAGAAGAACCGCCGATGGCGTCAACCCGGGGAAGGTGTGCAGCGGCACGTTCCAGAGAGTCTTGAATGCCGTCAAAGTGATATTGAGGATCGCTCTGGAAGTAGGGATTCCAAACGACTTCTTCCGAATAAACCACTTCACCGTTGACAACGGCAGCGCATTTACGATCCGAACCGCCCAGGTCAAATCCGATACGGTAGCCATCCAGATTGCGCCCCAGTGTCATAGAACCGGAGTATTCGGAGGGAAGGTCGCTCAAGGCAACTTTCTTTACCGTGATCGGTGCGCCGTAGATTTTTTTGCCGATAAAGTCCCAGTCAAACTCACGCGCCCCACCTTTGCAGTAGGTGGCGGCAAGCATGTCGGCAACGGCATCGTCCCCGGCAACGAGGATGATATTGCCACCCTTTTGCCAAAGAAGAAACTTGACGATACGCTCCACATAGCGGTTGTTGAGCGCGATGTTGTCTCCCTCTTGAGGAAGGAGCTTGCCGGACCAGCGGAAGCAGGTGCCGTCTTCGCGGGTCAGGGCGATGTCCACTTGGTGGGCTCGGGGATCTTCGGCCGCTTGAGCTTCGAAGGCCTTATTCCAAAGAACGGCCGGTACGAAACCGGGGTCGAGCACAGGTGTAATCTTAGGTTGAATCTTCATGATAATTCGGCAGTTTTATAACATGTCGAACAGAGCCTTGGCAAGCATATTCTTGCGATGGATACGGGATTTTGAGCCTTTTTGGCTGAGTAAAAGCCTGCAGAGCGGAGCTGTTTTTCGGAGGGATTTGCGAAGAGATTCAGTATGAATCGGCTGAAATGATAGTTGTGGCAGGAGGGGCTTCAATCGAGCTTGGCGGCGCGAAGCCGGGCTGTGCGCAATTCTTCGCGCATTTTGTGCGCTTTTCTGCCTTGGGTGTTTTTTGGGTCTATGTCCCGAGCTTTTTCCAAAAAGTCAATGGCTTTCAGAAAGAGCTGTTCGCTTTCGGGTGTATGTCCGCCATTGTATTCCAGGGCGTACAAATGCATTTGCATGGGATAGACCGCATGCAAAAGCAGAGTTTGTTTCAGCTCCGTATGGGCATCTTCGGAAGAAATGTATGCCAGCGTTTCATCGATCATGTTCCCGAGAGCTGTTTTTTGCGTTGTGTCGACAGTGGAAATGCGGCTGAGAAGGCTGTAGAGACGGGCATCGCGCAATCCGTCTTTGCGTCTTTTTTCCCATCGGCTGCGATTCTCGCTTTTCTGTGCCATCGCCAACAATAAACGCTCTTCGAAACTCTTGCCTTGTTGGGTAGAGACGGCTCCTACGACTTTTGCGTAGGGACCGAGTTCATCGCTCAGGATGATTGTCGGCAGATAGTGAACGCCGTCTCGAATGGCAGATTCGGCAAAAATGCGTTCCTCTTCGGCATTTTCGCCGTATTCGTGAAGGATTTTCCATTCAATTCCCCTAAAGCGGGGATCTTCCCGCAATTTCGGTAAGCGTTTCAGGAAATCGCGAGAAGGCTTCCCGTCCCCCACATAAGCGAGGAATTCGTCCGCATACGCCACAAAGATTGTACCCCACAGACAGCACAACAAACAGAGGAGGCGGAGCATGGCGCACCGAGGAAGATTAAAGCGGGCGAATGGTGATGCGCTTAAAGCGACGATCCCCCTCTTCGGATTCCGTTGTAACGCCGTCTATTTCCGCAATGGCGTTGTGTACCAAACGGCGATGATAGGCATTCAGGGGTTGCATGCGAAACGGGCGTCCCGAAGCGAGTGCTTTTTCTGCCAATGATTGCGCTTTTTGGATCAGGCGGGCTTCGGTGCGTTCACGATAGTGGTCGCAATCGACTTTGACACGAGGAGCTTCGGCATCGGCAAATTGTACCATGCGATTGACAAGATATTGCAGGTCATCGAGGCGATCGCCTTCTTCACCGATAATGAAGCGGGCGTCTTCGGAAAGAATGTTTAAGCAGAGAACGCCCTTTTCGTCTTCCTCAACAGCGATCTCATGGGGAAATCCCAGCGATGTCAGGATTTCATCGAGTGTTTTTTGAGACAATTCAGCCAAGTTCATGAGAAAAATCGGTGTGGCATCATCATACATGGGTGTATGCCCTGTGACAAGAAAAATCACTTTACTTTGCGTTCTATTTTTGCGGCATGTTTTGAATGTCAAAAAAGGGATCTGCCTTCCGGCAGATCCCCGATTGAAACATTTCTGTTTTCGCTTAGGCTTGGAATGCCTTGATCAGATTTTGACGCTGTGCTTCGAGCTCAGCGGGCAATTTCTTGCCGACTTTGTCGAAGAGTTCGGTCTGGCTTTCCAGTTCATGTTGCCATTCGCTGGCGTTGAGCTTCATGTTGGCGTTGAACTGTTCTTCGCTGTAGTCGAGCCCCGTCTTGTCGAGTTCGGCATAGGTCGGGGAAACGCCGAGGAGAGTCTTCTGACCTTCGGCTTGTCCTTTCGTGCGGCGAAGTACCCAGTCGAGAACGCGCATGTTGTCACCGTAACCGGGCCACATGAAATGACCGTCTTGGTCTTTGCGGAACCAGTTCACGTTGAAGATTAACGGAGGATTGGCAACCGTCTTGCCCATGTCGAGCCAGTGCTGCCAGTAATCGCCCACGTGATAACCGATGAACGGAAGCATTGCCATCGGGTCGCGACGTACTTGCCCGATGTTACCGAAGGCTGCTGCTGTCATTTCGGAACCCATGGTGGCACCAACGTATACGCCGTGGGACCAATCGCGGGATTGGAACACGAGCGGCATTGTTGTGGCGCGGCGACCGCCGAAGAGGATCGCGGAAAGGCGAACGCCTTCCGGATTTTGCCATTCGGGGTCAATCGTCGGACATTGTGCCGCAGGGGCGGTGAAGCGTGAATTCGGGTGAGCGCACTTGCGTCCGCAGTCGGGCGTCCAGTCGTTACCCTGCCAGTCGATAGCGTGTGCCGGCGGTTCGCCGTCCATGCCTTCCCACCACACATCGCCGTCATCGGTAAGTCCCACGTTGGTGAAGATGACGTTCTTCTTGATTGTGTCCATGGCGATGGGGTTCGTCTTGTAAGACGTGCCGGGAGCGACGCCAAAGTAGCCGTTTTCGGGGTTGATAGCGTGGAAGGTGCCGTCTTCGTGTGGCCAGATCCATGCGATATCGTCACCCACGATAGAGGTCTTCCACCCCTTTTCACGGTAAGCGGCGGGGGGCACGATCATGGCAAGATTTGTCTTGCCGCAGGCAGACGGGAATGCGCCACCTACATAAGCCTTCGTGCCGTCGGGGGCTTGAACGCCGAGAAGGAGCATGTGTTCTGCCATCCAGTTGTTCTTGCGAGCGATGGTAGAAGCGATACGCAATGCCAAACATTTCTTGCCGAGAAGGGCATTGCCGCCGTAACCGGAACCCACGGAGATGATTTCCTGTGTTTCTGGGAAGTGGCAGATGTATTTTTCTTCGTTGCTCGGCCAAGAGGTGTCTTCCTGACCGGGTTCAAGGGGTGCGCCGCAACTGTGAAGGCAGGGAACGAATGTGCCGTACCCGTCGCGCTTGGGATTGCCACCGCCGTTCACTTCGTCTTCGAGACGCTTGAGAACGTGGGCACCCATGTGAGCCATGATGCGCATGTTGACCACCACGTAGGGAGAGTCAGTAATTTCGATACCGATCTTAGCAAGGGGAGAATCAATCGGTCCCATGCAGAAGGGGATGACGTACATCGTACGGCCTTTCATAGCACCGTCGAGGTACTTGTGAAGGATTTCCTTCATTTCCTTCGGATCTTTCCAGTGATTGGTAGGACCGGCATCTTCTTCTTTTTCAGAGCAGATAAAGGTGCGGTCTTCCACACGAGCAACGTCTGAAGGGGTGGAACGGGCCAGATAGCAACCCGGGCGTTTTTCCGGATTAAGCTTGATGAACATGCCCTTTTCGACCATGAGGTCGCAGAGAGCTTGATTTTCTTCGTCCGATCCATCACACCAATGGATGGATTCGGGCTTGCAAAGTTGGGCGATTTTTTCCACCCACTCTGATGCTTGCTTGTGAGTTGTACCAGTTAATTTCATGGTGCACCCATTTTAACATGGCTCTCGCCCGATGACAAGCGTGAAAAAATGTGTTTTTTGACTTTTGGGCACCGTGCCGAAAAAGCGGATAAGAGGTCGCTTGACAAGGGTGAGCGGAAAAGCTATCGTTTTGCCAATGGATGTGTTTCAACGAAAGGAACGGGTACGCAGTTTCGAATGCGGCGCGGATAATTTGCAACGCCCGGATTCATTGCTTTCTTGGATTATGGATTCGGCAGAAGATCATGCCGAACAATTGGGGTTCGGAAGGAGGTTTTGCGAGGAGGAATCGCTGGCGTGGGTGGAATATCGCCTGTCGGTTTCGGTACGGCGATTCCCCTGTTGGGGTGAAACGGTGGATACGGCGACGTGGACGGCATTCGAAACGCCGCTTATTGCCGTGCGCGATTTTACGATGCATGAAGTCGGTGGGGGAGAATTGGTGCGGGCATCCTGTCGCTGGGTGCTGATCGATGCGGCGCGACGGCGTCCCGTCCCCCTGAAGAAAAAGTTGCCGTTTTTCGCAGGGGAAAGCATAATGCCGCTCTTCCCGCCGACGGCGAAAATGGAAGCGGAGGCTTTGTATGACGGGGCGCGTTCTTTTGTTTCCGAGAGAAGTCAAGTTGATTTCAACGGACATATCAACAATGCCGTCTATTTGATCTGGGCGTTGAATTCGCTCCCGTCTGAATGGGTTGCCACGCATCGCTTGTGCGGTATGGAAATTTCGTTTCTCAAAGAAACGTTCCCCGACATTGGGGTGATCGGGGAATGGAAACATCGGGGCGAATATACCTACCATCGCATTTCGGCAGAATCTTCCGTGCGTGCTTTGTTGCAATTGAGGTGGGAAGCCTATGCGTGAGCGGATGAGTTTGCAGGGAAAATCGCTTGAACAAAAACGCTCACTTCGGTTGAAGAGAGCGTTTTTGTTTTGATAAAGTGATTGCTCGGACTGCTGATTACACGTCGGCGGCACTCAGCCAGCGGAAAGAGACCACTTTGAAGCGCCGCCCAAATGTCTTGTTGGTGGGGGACAGCTTGTTCCCGGATCTGGCTTCGCCGGGTAATTCATCGGCGGAGTCTGTGGGATCGTTCGAAGCGTCCACATATTCGGCACAGCGTTGCACGGTTGCTTCGCACCATGCTTGCGAAAGGACAACGCCTTTCTTGTTACGTACACTACCGTAACTGCGGATGAGGAAGGTGTCATCGCGGACCGTCAAAATATTGCCGAGGGAAGAAAGGACGTCCGATTGGATCAGATACCCCGGGGCGGCGGTGTGGACGGAGCCTTCATCTGCTTTGGCAAATTGGTAAAGATGACCTTCAGGCGTTCCGTCCGTGTTAATGTTAAAGATAGAGCTGTTGATGGTCGTGGCGTCGATGGCTTCCTGCAACGCGCCCGTGAGGCTTGATTTTTCGTCCGAAGCATCCAAGCGGCGATTGATGAAATCTGCCATGTTCAAGAAAGGTCCGCGCCGTTTTACTACGTCGACAATCGCTTTGGCGAGGCTTCGAATTTGCGAGGGAGAAAGCTCGCGTACTTCGCTCCATGCGGCGGCATCGGAATCAGAGCGGAAATTGCCCCCGGTGATGGGGGTATACCCGCCGTTGCTGTCGATGCTGGATGTCGTGGTGGATGTGCCGAATCGTGAAAAGAAGACGCTGGATGCGGAATCGCTTGCCGATTCTGTGCCGATACGCGCCAGTTTTTTCCCATCGCGCCCAACGAGCGGACGATTTTGCAAACCCTGCAAAACTGCTTGCCATGCGTCAACGGACGTAGAGTTGATGTTAAAGCCACCATCGATTGTGAGATAGCGGGCGATGTATTTCCATCCGTCATCGGAGAGCGTCTTCTTCAATATTTCATCAGAGCTGATGGAAGAATCGGAAAGTTTGTAGCGCGAAATGGGCAGAGATTTTTCGCCTTCCAAAAATTCTTTGAGCGTATCTTCCGCTTTCTTTACTTCGTTGCCGCTTACGCTCTTCGGCATATCGGAAACAGATGAGCAGAAGAAACGATCCCACAGGGCATCGTTGATCAGGAAAGCGTGATCGTAGAAATTGTCGAAAATGTTCGATGCGCCGCCCGAATTTGCCGGGATACCGGTGCTGTTTTTCTGGTAGACAGCATTGGCGGGGATGCAGGGATCGGCGAATGAATTGCCGATGCCCACCCCTTGTACGCCGGATTGGTATTGCTGCCGGCGCAGTATCCCGAGCGAGTTTGTCCCAGTGTCAAACCATCCGGGCGTAATGCGCATACCGGCAAAGCCGGCAAGCCCGAAGGGCGGGTGAATAGGCAGTTCGAGAACGGAGGCAAAGCTCACTTCTTCACCACCGTATGCGCTGCCGATACCCAAATAGCCGTTGCGTCCGTTTTTGCCTGTTGAATCGAGAGGACACATGTTCATGCCGGTTCCCACGGGTAACAGGGAAAGTTGATAGGGGTGGTAGCGACGCATTTGGTCATCGGGCAAATAAAGGACGCTCCCCCAGAACGCCGGGGAAGAATGTTGCCACGATTTCGTGCGGAAATTTTTTCCGGGAAACATGAATTGATCCAGCTCCGTTGCCGCTGTTTTGGGCGCAATACCGATTGCTCCCACAAAGTACGGTACATCAAGACTCATCTGGGTGGAATCTGCCTGCCAGACGGCGTCTTCTTCAATGAAGATGGTGTTTGAGGGGGGGGAGCAGGGGTTGTACCAATTCATCAGGAAACGCTGGGGAGATTGCCATTTCTTTCCGATAGCCGTGTTTTCGACGTTGGCAGTAGTCGACATGTTGCCGTAGCCATCGAGTAGGGTAATGGCTGCAAGACAACCAGGGGTGTCTCCGGGCATGAAGTGGTAGCCGTCTGTCCTGTAGCTTCCGCCTTCTGCCGAGATGCCCATTCTGACTTTCACTTTGTACACGCCTGCGCTGACTTTGGATTCGGGCTTGTTGTCGTAAAAGTGCGCTTTGTAGCCCGCAACGGTTTCCGGATGGTAACCGATCGTCCAAGGATTGTTGGCGGCTTTTGAGTAATCGTCTGTGGTGCGGGGTTTTGCCGGCGAAAAGAAGAGAATTTCGCCCGGAGCAAATTCGATGTCACCGGTGTTATTGTTGAGCGATTCGCGGAAGTAGTTGCCGTAGTCTTGCCCCAAGGTAGTGTGCGAGGTCCCCTGCTGGAATGCGTAGGTGGTCCAGCCCCAGCCATTTGGATCATCTTCTCCGCCGTTGTAAAGGACGCAGTATGTTTGAAGCCATGTTGTTTTGTACGGGACGCTTTGGGAATAGAGCATGTCCCCCTTGACTTTCATGGGGACGTTGTACGGATTCCACCACAGGAACATGGGCGCGAAAGACATGCCCAATTTGTATTTCGCTTCTTCCGTTTCGGTTGCTTCGCTTCTCTGTTCGACGAATAAGCCGAAGGTGCTGTAATAGGCGAGGATGACGGGGGTTCGGGGATACCCTGCCGTTTTTCCGCCTTCTTCCAAATCGGTTTTGTTGTCAAAGAACGATTGACCGCTTCCCCCGGAGACAATGCTACCGCTGAGACGTGTATACGCGTTTTCTGGATTGCCGATCAGGCTGACGGAAGATTCTTCCTGAACCGATGAGCTGCCACCGCCCGGCCATACGTGATACCACGCATGCATGATTTGCCATGATCCGATAGGCATGTTTTCTTCGGTGCCCTTAGGGAGAGTTTCTTCGGTAAAAATACCGCAGTCGCTTTGAGGTAAACGGGCAAACTCCGTCCCTTTCAGGTTTTCCTTGTTGAGCAAGAGGTTGATATCTTGTTTGAAACGCCCGGTGCGCACGTTGATGGGTAAGCTGTACGATGCTGTGGTGACGTCATAGAAATAGGGACGTCCCGCGTCTGAAGAATTGCGCCGCCCAAGCGGGATAGTTCCCGTGGAAAGGAATTTCATGCGGCTTTCCGTATCGGAAGGCAGGTTTCCCAGCCCTCGAATATGATCGGTGATAGGACGGGGAACATCCCATGCGCGATGCTGGGCTTCCATGATATCTTCGGTCTCTTCGGGCTGGTCGATGTTAATCTTGGCTTTCTGGTTTTCGCCACTAATCCACCAAGCGAAATTGCCTGTGTTTTTGCCCGAAACCGGGGTCGGAATCAGATCGGCATACACGTATTGTTGAGAAGAGATGCTGCGACCGAGTGTGCCTTCACCCACAAGGCAGATGCGCTTGCCGGGCTGGCGCGATCCCAGCGTTGTGACGTTGTTTAATCCGGTTACGTCGGATTCGTTGCGGGCTGAGATCAGCCAGCGGCGAAACATTTTTTCTCTGCCCTGCGTGTAGGTGGATTCGATCCCTCCGCCGTGTGTTTTGCTCTTGGCGGTCAATGTGGCATCCCAGCTGTCCCATACGCCTAAAATGTTGGCGTTTCGTGCACCCACAATGCCCGATGCGGCAGAAACGCGCTGGTCAGGACCAAGGGCGAGTTGCAATTCGCTTAACGCTGCGTCAAGACCAAGTAGGGCTTGCGAGCGGGCTTCTGCCGCTAACATCGCCGACGATGCCGTGCGGCTTTGCGATGCGGCGAGAGCCAGAACGGCAACGCATATCAGAGACAGCAACAGCATCAGCGTCAGCGTGGCGATCAGCGCAAATCCCTTTTTTCCGCGAAAACGAAAAAGCCTTGTGAGAGGCGAGAAAATCATACCCTGACAGTCTATGCAAAACGGACACTCGCGTCAAGCTGAAAGCGCAGGCGGCGTTACAGAAAATGCCGATGAGAAAAAACGGGAGATTGCGCATTGAGGCAATCTCCCGTTGAAAGAGGATGAAGCGTATTGACCTTCTTTTATTTTGAAGGGTGCGCTTCAAAAATAAGCACTTGGAAAGGTTTCAGACGGACGGTAACCGATTTTCCCGCTTGGATCTCTTTTGCCGGCAGGGTGTCTCCCTTGGGCGAGCTGAGTGTGTAAGAAACGGGTGCGCCGACGGGAAGCTCGAATACAGCCGCCGGGTCGAAGCTGAAAGTTTGGGATTGCGATGAGGGGTTACGCAGAGTGATGATACCCTTTTCGGGAGACCAAGCCGCCCAGCCGTAAACATCGAGGCGGGCGGGGTCACCGCCGATCCAATGCGTATCGACCAGTGTGGCGTTGTTGGAACGCGCCCATTTGGCAGCGGTAGCAAGCGTGTCCCATTGGTCTTGGGTGAGCAACGAGGGAGAAATGTATATTTCCTGCATCTGGGTACCCGAGCCGAAGCCGGACCAAATTTCGTTTATCAGGTCGTTCCCTTCTACGCTTTGAAGTCCCCGCGCCTTTTTAGTGTAGATGACGCCGTGAGTCATCAGGGAATTGATGGGGAAGAGTGGCGAAACAGCCACGTTGTTGGTGTATATCATCGCATCGCGGAAGGTGATCCATTGGTTGCGTTGTGTGCCTTCACCCATGAATTCGTGATCCCAGCCGCCGCGCCAGATGGAATCGGCTATGCCAAACCAGAAAGGCGATGCCCACGTGCCTGTTGTGAGGTTGACGTAGAGGTCCGGTCGCTCGTGGCGCAACTCATCGATGAGGTTGATGATGGCTTCAAAGTCGCTGGCAAAGCGGCTACCGGGGATGAGGGTTTCCACTCCCGAGGTCCCGTCCAGCTTGAAGTGGTTGACGCCGTTGTCGCGGATCATGTGCAGGCACATGTCTTTGAATAGCTTGTAATATTTTGGACCAGCGAGAGCAAAGCCGCTTTCGTTCGTTTCGTATTGCCCGTTTGCCGCTTTGAGACGAGCATCGCGCGGCTGTCCGTACCCGCCCCACGGTGAGAACCACACGCCGGGCGAAGCTCCGAAGGATTCCGCCGCTTTGCGCACGTTTCGGAATTCATTGGGCATGCCGCTGTTGAATTGCCACAGCGTTTCAGTGTTGTCCCAGCCGTCGTCGAATAGAAAAGAATCGATCGTGACGCCGCGTTTTTTGACCAGCTCTTTGCCGTAGGCATTGACGATGTCGAGCACTTGTTTTTCATCGTAGCGGTCAAAGAAGCTATCGTACCATGTGTTGTAGTTGAGGAATGCGCCGTAGGGGCGGGCGCGTTCTTCGTTGAGGTAATTCAGCTGGAATGTGCGACGCAATTGCGTGGGACTGCTGACACCCACCACAGCAGAAAGCTCAGAGGCGGCGCGGCGCGGCAGATTGGTTTTGCGCACCATTTTGGCGATGATTTTCCCGTCTTTGGCTTCATTGACGCCTAAGGGGTGTTCCACCCCGACAAAGAGGCGGTTGTCCGATGCAACGACGGGCGCACCTTTAACTGTCCCTTCCGTGCGGGCATTTTGGGCAGCAAAATTCAGCAATGTAATTTCACGGATGGGATAATCGCCGTGTTCGGGCGTGAGGGTCAGACAGATACGGGCATAGGGGTGACCTTCCCTCACTTCTGCGCTCCAGACGGCATGAAGTCCTGTTCCGGTGATGGAAAAGGGGAGGGTTACTTTGGTGCCACCCACGCGGTCTGCCAAACGCCGCCCTTGCGGGTTAGCGGTGATTTTTTCGGTTTGTAAAGCTCCTGCGTTGAGGTCTGATGAGGAAATGATGCTGGTTTTGCCTGTCGGTTTTTCGGTGTCCTCATCGTATTCTTCCTTCAAAAGAGAGAACAGGGAAGAGCCGAGTTCGTATGTCAGCCCGTTGATTTTGTCTGTCAGGATGACGTTGGCAACCCGACGTCCTGCCTTTTGTATGGTCAGGGTGAGAAATTCGTTTTCGAGGACAGCGGATTCCATAGCTAAATTGTTCGTTTCTCGGTTTTTTTCGGGAGAAGTCGTAGCTTTGTCATCTTGGGCAAAAGCCGGGTTGAGTAGGCAAACCGAAGCCAAAACGGAGAATAAGCATGTATTTGTCATGATCTGCAAGGGTACCCTTTCCTACAGGTGAAGACAAGCACGCAGTGTGTCTCTCAGTTTTTTCTTGCCGAGCAACGGTGAACGTGTCATTCTGTGGCTCAGCTATGTGGAAAGGCAGATTTACTCAGGCAACGGCTGATTTAGTACAGCAATACGGAGAGTCGATTTCGTATGATTGGCGTTTGTATCGGCATGACATTGCCGGATCGATTGCCCATGCACGGGCGCAACTCAACGCAGGGTTGCTCACTCAGGATGAGTTTGACGCGATCAGTAAGGGGCTCTCGGATATTTTGCTGGATATCGAAAAAGGGAATTTCCCGTGGAATCGCGATTTGGAAGATGTTCACATGAACATCGAAAGCGAGTTGACCCGCCGCATCGGTGCCGCCGGCGCAAAGTTGCATACTGCTCGCTCACGCAATGATCAGGTAGCAACGGATACGCGCCTCTACTGCCGTGCGGAAATCGACAAAACGCTGGGAGAGCTTCGCGCCTTGCAACGCGCCCTTGTCGGGAAAGCCACAGAATACGCTGACGTGATGATTCCCGGGTACACGCATTTGCAACGCGCTCAGCCCGTGACGGTTGCTCATCACTTTTTGGCATACGTGGAAATGTTTGATCGCGATGCTTCCCGCTTGGGAGATTGCCGCCGCCGTCTAAATGTTTCTCCCTTGGGTTCGGGCGCGATTGCGGGATCAACGATTTGCCTTGATCGTCGCGCGATTGCCGAAGAATTGGGTTTTGATGGGATCACGGAAAATTCGATGGATGCCATTTCCGATCGCGATTACGTGATGGAGCTTCTCTTCTGCTTGGCTCTCATTGGGGCGCATTTGTCGCGTCTGAGCGAAGATTTGGTGCTGTGGAATTCTACGGAGTTCGGATTTGCCGTCCTTTCAGATGCCCACACGACGGGATCATCGCTGATGCCTCAAAAAAAGAACCCGGATGTGTGTGAATTGACGCGCGGCAAAACGGGACGGCTGTACGGCAATCTCCATGCTGTTATGGTGGCGGTCAAGGGGTTGCCGTTGACGTACAACCGCGATTTGCAGGAAGACAAAGAACCGCTTTTCGATTCTCTCGATACGGTCAGCCTTGCGTTGCGCGTGAACGCGGAAATGATCGCCGCCATGAAGATCGATACAGAGCGGACGCGTACGGCAGTGGAAGATTCTATGCTGTTGGCAACGGATTTGGCGGACTACCTCGTCAAGCGCGGTGTTCCGTTCCGTGCTGCGCATGAGCTGGTGGGGCATGCGGTGGCTCTTGCCGTCAGCACGAAAACGCCCCTCAATCGTCTGACGCTTGAACAATATCGGGCAATTTCACCGAAGTTCGGCGATGACGTCCATATGGTTTTCGATCTCAACCGTGCCTTTGCCATGCGTACTAATCCCGGTGCGCCGGGTTTTGAAAACACGCGCCGCCGTCTTGGTTTTTGGAAAGAAAAATTGGGCTGATTCCCCAATGCCGTCTCGAAACAAAAATGTCGGGGAAAAGTCCGAAAAAAGGCGATTTCCCGATATTTTTTGACATTTTTGCAAAAAAAGTGTTGGCAAACAGGGGAAAGACGTGTATTTTCCCCCTCACGCGAGTTCTTCAAAACCGATCGTAGGTCCTCCGGTTCTTTCATGACGGAAAGAGACAGACTCGCCCGGAGGGGAACCCGATCATCGCTTCACTATGTCCGAAGAAATTACAGAAAAGCCGGAAGTCATTCAATTGGCTCATTTCGAAATTCCGAATCATTTGGAACGGGTGCAGGATCCTGCCGACCCCAACCATATGACATTTATCGCCGAACCGATCGAAACGGGATTCGGTCATACTTTGGGCAACTCCCTTCGCCGTGTCCTCTTGAGCTCGCTGGAAGGTGCCGCCATTACCTCCGTCCGCATCGGGGGCGCACAGCATGAATTTACCTCTCTTCCCGGTGTTGTGGAAGATGTGACGGAAATCATTCTGAATCTGAAAAAAGTCAAGTTCTTGCACCATGGCAAAGATACGCGAACACTTTCGTTGCATGTCACGAAGCAAGGTGTTGTCACTGCTGCCGATATTCAGGAAGACACCATGTACAAGGTGGTCAACAAGGATCAGATCATCTGTACCCTTGACCAAAACACCATCCTCGACTGTGATTTTGAAGTGAACGTGGGTCGCGGTTTCCATACGGGAGAAGAAAACAAAGGCAAGGAATGCCCGATTGGCATCATTCCGATCGATTCTATTTTCTCGCCCGTCACTCGCGTGAAATATGCTGTGGAAAACGCACGTGTCGGTCAAATGACCGAATTTGATAAGCTGATCTTGGACGTGTGGACGGACGGTCGCATATCTCCCGATGATGCCATGCTTCAGGCTGCTGCGATTCTTCGCCATCATTTGGACGTGTTTGTAGAAAGTGATTCTCGTCGTGTGGCGTTCGATCAAGCTACGTCCGACACGCAAGACGCCAATTCAGCACAGCTTCGCAAGTTGCTTAACATGAGCGTCAACGAAATTGAGCTTTCGGTTCGTGCAGCCAACTGTCTGAACAATGCCAATATCACCACAGTGGGTCAATTGGCGATGAAGACGGAAAGCGAAATGCTCAAATATCGCAACTTCGGGAAGAAATCCCTCAACGAAATCAAAGACAAGCTCGTGCAGCACGGTCTTTCCCTCGGGATGCAGTTCGACCCGAAACTTCTTGCCGCTCCCGCTCCCGCTTCGAAGACGCGCGGTGATCAGGACGCCATACAATCCGCCGACATTCAGGCTCTCATTTCTAGCAACATCGACGGTTACGAAGAAGACTGATTTTAACATTAACACATTAATAAAATACATACATGAGACACGGAGTTAAAAAGGCCAAGCTTCAGCGTAAGGCCTCGCATCGCAAATCCCTCCTTGCCAATCAGGCATGCAGCTTGATCAATAGTGGTCGCATCACAACGACCCTTGCCAAGGCCAAGGCCCTTCGTCCCTACATCGAAAAACTGATCACCCTCGGCAAACGCGGCGATCTTCATGCCCGCCGTCAGGTAGCGGCTGCTCTTCCTCAGCAGAAGAGCGTGAAACGCCTCTTTGGCGAAATCGCCGAAGCGGTGAAAGATCGTCAGGGCGGTTACACCCGCATTGTCAAGCTGGGTCAACGTATGACGGATTCTGCCCCCATGGCAATCATCGAAATCATCGATCTTCCCCAGTTGCAACAGCCGGAAGCTCCTGCCACGACGGAACGTTCCGCTTAAGCAAAAGTTAGAAATTTCAAAATGCGCCACTCTCATATGCAGAGTGGCGCATTTTTTATTTGCCGGTAGGGGTGGGGAAAAGAAGGCTCATCCACTGTTTACGGAAAGCGGACGCCTTTGCCTTGACGCGATGCGCAAGCTCTCATGAAACCGCACAGGTTTCGCCTCAGGTTGGAATCACGAATCTTCTTTTCTTTGATATGATGAGGACGCGATTCTTCGATTTGCTTTTCAAACCGTGGAGTCCTTTGAATATCAATTAACGAATTGCTTGGGCTGTTTCACGAATGATTTTTCGCGCACGGCAAACGTCTTCTTCATGGGTATTGCCACGGCTTCTTTTCACGGTGAAAATCTTTGCCAATTCATCATCCATGCGCTCAACGGCGACTTTTGCTTTCGCACTTTGGGAGGCGTGAGAACGCAGGATGTTCACCTTTTCAAACTCTTCCAGCCCGTCGCGCAGTTTTTCGAAGCGTAATGAGCTGAGGTTTCCCGGGTATACCAAAAAACAATCTCCCGCCGGCCAATTGCCGAAATCCGTTTTTTCCAGCGGATTACGGTTCCATGAATTGTATGCCCAGCGTAAAAAACCGTCCAGTTTGTTGGCTGCGGCAAAAAGAGGCAACCACTCTGCTTCCGCCAAGGGGGATGCCGTAAACGTATTCGGCTTCTTGGGGTTGACGCAGACGTAAAATGTTGTCTTTTTCCCCTCCTTTTTACGTTGTGCCAACAGATCGCCTGTTACTGTTTCCGCATGGGTAAGGGCGGGTGAAATGTCGTAAACGTCCTGTGTCATCGCTGTGGGACGATCCACGGCAGAGACGATTTTGAACTCCGGAGCATATTTGTCAAGTACCCTCTTGGCGGCTTTCACCATGGCATCGGGGCGTTCATCCAAGCCGATGCACGTCTTATGCAGCCATCCTTTCCGTTTCACATGTTTGCGAAAATCTGTCAGGAAAGGTCCCCAAACGGTCTCGTAAGAGGGGTCTTGAGGCTTGAGAGCCGTGTAGCGGTATTTCCCCGTTGCTTCGTCCAGATAGCGGATTTTCATTGACCATGGAATCATCGTATAACAAGAGATTTGTTCTTTGATGCCCACTTCGTCGATCATAAAAGAAACCCATTTGTCAAAGTTGGTGTAATCCCAACGCATGACGCCGTCTTTTCCGCGAATCCATTCGATCATAGACGGAAACCAATCGTAGGTCTGCCCATTCCACGCTTCATCGATTAGGGAACAAGTGATTACTTTTTGCCCGGCTTCTGCCAGTCGCTTCATGAGAGGTTTCATTAGGGCGAAATGTTCCGGTGACCACGCTTCCACATCATGGTGACGTGCCACGGACTGCGGATGTTGCCACAGATCCAAATGCACTTTCCATTGCGACGGCTTTGGCAAGATTTCCGGCTCTGCCTCCAGAATGATCGGGATGCGAACTACATCTCCGGTTTCAGATGAAATGACCGCTTCGCCTTTGTAAAGTCCGGGCTTGGCAGAGGCAGGGATGTTCACTTCAGCCCAAAGTGGGCGTATACAGCCGACCGGCAGATCGCAGGAACTCTCTTTACCGATGACGTCCGCAATCGGCTTGTTGTCGCTTCCGGTGTATCGCACCATAGAAATTTGAACGGGAATTACATTTCCCGCCGCATTTTTTAAACCTTTGCATTCGGCGGACAGCTGCGGCAAGGCTTGGCGAGACCAAACAGCGATCTGTCCCCCGGTGCGTTCCCCCCGCCACCCGGACAAACGCATAGCATCTTGGCGCATGCTCGCATCAGGAACAATATGGCGCGATACGCGCCTGTAATCCTTGATGGCGGTGGCTTGCAATTGTTGCATTGCATCGGAACCGTAAGCCTTGATTTCGACCAAATGCCCCCCCGCCTTCTTGCCCGCACTGTTATCCAGAAAAGTAATTTTGACGTAGCGAGCTTTGATCGGTTCGAACTTGAAAAGAACACCCTCTGCCGTAGCAGCAATGCTGTTGGAAGATTGGTCAACAGCCGTTTCCCATGTCTTCCCATCCGCCGAACATTCTATTTTGTATTTGTAGACGCGCCTGTCTTGCCAATAGGTCCACACATGCAGAGAGGAAATCGAACGAAGCTTCCCCATGTCTGCCTGAAGCCAGACAGGAAGATTTTCGCAACCCCAATACTTCTTACCGTCTTTCGTCTGCCCGTCCACAGCCAGCTCGGGTCTGTCCTCGCCGTAATGCCCGGATGCGATCACCCTTGCCCTTGCCAATAAATTGCCCTCATCTGCGACCATGGGTGCGGCGGCTGGGAAAACAGGTTCGTACAGCGGATGCCTTTCCGCCGATTGCGCTTGCACTAAACAGCCCGACGCGAAAGCAAAACACATAATAGAAACAAAACGCTGCATGCATGCATTATGAGCTATTGAAAACTGCCTGTCAAAAAAATAATCTTCTGCCACCTCCCTGATATTCGTTTCCTCTCCATAAAACGGGTAATTCTTGCCATGGGTCAATATTCATAGTATCATCTTCACATATGCTCACTATTAAAAAATTGACTAAAGCACACAGCGGGAAAACGCTCTTCCGGGAAACGGAAATGACGGTCAATTGGGGAGAACGCGTGGCGTTGGTCGGACCGAACGGAGCCGGGAAATCTACGCTTTTCCGTATGATATTGAAGCAGGATACACCCGATGAAGGGGAAATTAATTTGGATGAGTATGCTGTTGCGGGATATCTGCCGCAAGAAGCGGGAGACCCATCGGATAAGAGCATATTGGAGATTGCCATGAGCATAACTCCCGAGATGGGACAGGCTGTTCGCACGATTGCCGTATGCGAAGAAAAAGGCGATACGGGATCGCAGGAGTATGCCGATGCGATCGATTTGTTCAGCTCTTTGAACGGCTACCAGCTTGAACCCAAAGCCAAACGCATATTGCACGGGCTGGCGTTTCGTGATGAGGATTTCTATCGACCAGCTCGGGAGATGTCGGGAGGCTGGGTAATGCGTGCGCATCTGGCGCAACTTCTGGTGGCAGAGCCTGATTTGCTGATGCTCGACGAACCGACCAATCACTTGGATTTGCTTTCATTGCTGTGGTTGCGTAAGTATTTGAAAAATTATCCCGGCGCGATTTTGATGATTTCGCATGACCGTGATTTTATGGATGAGCTGACCGAGACGGTCTACGATATTGATGAATCGGAGCTGGTGCGCTATACGGGTAATTATTCTTCGTTTTTGGAACAGAAAGATTTACGATATGAACAGCAACTGGCGGCTTATCGAAAGCAACAGCGGGAAATTGCACACATCGAAGCTTTTGTAGATCGCTTCCGTTCCGTTGCTTCGAAGGCATCGCTGGTACAAAGTCGCGTGAAACAGCTGGAGAAGATGAAGCTTATACCGAAGCCGAAAGCGACCCGCAAAGTTTTCCGTTTTAACTTTCCGCAACCTCCGCGCAGTATGCAAAAGGTGATGGAGCTGGAAAAAGTTTGCCAAGCATACGGTGACCGTCGCATTTATAACGGGCTGGATTTACTGATTGAGCGAGGTGATCGCACCGTCCTTGTTGGTCCGAACGGGGCAGGGAAATCAACGCTGTTGAAAATCTTGGCGGGGACGGTTCCAATCTGCGGAGGCAAACGTATTCCCGGGACAACGACGCGCATCGGATATTTTTCTCAAATGCGCTCTGAAAATTTAACGCCTCATTTAACTGTTCTGGAAGAAATTATGAAGGCAGATCCCGAATTGCGCGAAGAAGAGGCGCGTGCGCTTTTGGGATCGTTTCTATTCCGCAGAACGGATATTCATAAACGGGTTGAGATCCTTTCCGGTGGGGAAAAATCTCGGCTCAGTCTGGTGAAATTTTTGGTGGATCCGCCCAATCTCTTGTTGATGGACGAGCCGACCACGCACCTTGATCTTCTTTCCGTGGAGGCACTGGGACAAGCGTTGAAGCGGTATGAGGGAACGCTGGTGTTTATTTCGCACGATGTGCATTTTATTCGCTTGCTTGCCGAAAAGACTTTGCATATTAACAGCGGAACTGTGACACCGTATGCGGGCGGGTATGATTATTACCTTGAAAAATCGGGGCTTTTGGATGATGAAAGAGGGGGAATGGATGTTTGATTTTTCTTTGGGAAGAAACGTTCTTCTCCGTTAAAGAGAACTGATTTGTCAACGAATTCAGTCACTATTGACAGCAAAATGAAGCGAAGCTCGCCTCCGAATTATGACGGAATGCGGACACATAGGGGTTTCCTCTGACCCATAAAATAGGTATTGCCCCTGATAGAAGCCGAAGCCTAGTCGGTGAGGAAAGAAAGGTCGTCCTGAGCCAGCGCATCGGCACCGCCTGCCACAATGCCGCAAACAGCTTCGATGGTGTCAATATCGCCCAAATCGGTGAAAGCCGCTTCAACCAAGACGGAGTCATCGATGGAAATCATTTCGCCGGATTTGATACCGTAACCCATCAGGGCTGCAACAGTGCAACACAGTGTAAGAGATGCAGCCACGGTCGGTGTTTTTAAAATGAAATACCAAGGACGCCTCGGGCGGGCAATCGGACGCAACGCGGAAGCCTCTTCGCGGATTGCTTGCATGACGGTGTCTGCAAAATCGATTGGAGCATGGTATGTGCGAGCGTGGCGCAACAGCTCGTCCAACGTGGCATCTTCGTCGGGAATCTGTTTTGTTTTTGCGTTCACATTAAGGGAAACACCAAAGAATTGCTTTGGTTGCGAATTTATTTTGTTTTTTCTTCGAGAGACAAAAAAAGAGGAAGTATGAACTTCCTCTTTTTTTTGTGCTTGAAATGGTTACGGGAGCAGGATTTGAACCTGCGACCTTCAGGTTATGAGCCTGACGAGCTACCGGGCTGCTCCATCCCGCGATTGAATCGCTTCCAATGAAGGCAGGCGAATTATAGCGAATAGAAAGACAGAGTCAAGACCAATCTTTTGTTTTTTGTGATTTATTTTCATTCCGATCATCGGGCGAAGTTATAGGGAGAGCCGATATCAGAGAGTGGGCGGCAGCAGTTGGGTCTGCATGCGTCAGCAACCAAGAAACGACAACAATGTGATCACCCCCTGCTTCAAGAATGCGGGGCAGGGTAGACGGATTGATGCCGCCGATGCAAAAAACGGGAAAATCGGGCAACATGGAACGGACGGTGGCGATGTCGTCAAGACCAATGGGTTTACGCCCCGGTTTTGTTTGTGTGGGAAACAGCGGACCGAAGCCGATGTAGTCCGCCCCTTCGGCTACGGCAACAAGAGCCTGAAGCCAATTGTGAGTGGAACGCCCGATGATAGTTTGTTCGGGAAGGCGGGGACGGATGTCTTCCAATAATCCTGCATCTTGCCCTATGTGTAGCGCATCGGTGCGGAGTTCAGCGGCGAGGTCGATGTAATCGTTCAGGACAAAAATGGCACCGCGATCGTGACAGATTTTCTGCAAGGCACGGGCAAGATTTGTCACTTGAGCCATCGGCGTGTTTTTGGCTCTCAATTGAATGACGCGGACGCCGCCTGCGAGGAGTGCGCAAGTTTTGCCTGCCGCATCGTTCGCCGATACGTAATTCAGATCAATAATACCGTAAAGGGAACAATGGCGAATGAGACGGCGTTTTTCTTCAAGAGAGAGGGTCATGGACGGGGAGAAGTCGTGAAACCTGTCGTATTCTTTGGCGAGGGGTTGAGGTATGAATGAATGATACGTTCGGTATCTTTATATTGGAGGAATGTTTTTAAACGTTCGTTCTCGAGCAGGGTGACGTATTTGCCTTGTTCTACCAAAAGACGCAAAGAGGGATCGCGAAAGAGTTCGAGAAGACGCCCCGGTTGAGGGATGGAGAGGCGCGGCGCGACTTGTTGTTCATAGTATTGTCTGAGGTGCGCTTCGTCCAGAGAACAACCGTATGCAACAATGCCGGCGAGATAGGCGAGAGTATCGTCTTGCATGGGATTGATGCAAGAGAGCCATGCGGTGGATTGTTGCTGGGCGAGTGCGTTACGCAATTTAGTGAAAAGCGGTTGGGAAGGTTCTTCATCAATGATGCCGATGTGTTTTTGCGCCAACAGATGGTAATAGCGCACACTGCCCACATCGCCCATATATCCGATACTCATATTGCCTACCCAGATGAGGACGAAGACCATGAGAACCGTAGTGAGAATTCCTTTGGTGCCGCCTGTACCCATTTTACGCCCAAACGAAAAAACACTGCAAAACCATGAAAAACCGTGCAGAAAAACGGCGAAAACGAGGATGCCTCCCGTCCACGCCACGGCTTCGACCATCCACGGTTGAGGAGAATCCGTCAAAAATGCCAGATAGCTGAATCCATTGCGTTCCAGTACAAGCCATGTCAGCACCCCGCCGATGACGGCAGCGGCAAAGAGAATCATTTTGATAACGCCCTTCAATAGGGTAAAGACCAAGAAGGCAACCGTGAGAGCTCCCAAAACGAGGTAGACTGCAGTAGATGTGTCCATGTCAACGATCAGTCGGAACGCAACGAACGGTTTGCTGTTTCAGAAGATGATCGCAGAGTGTGAGCCATGCCATGGCTTCGACGATGGGTACGGCGCGCGGCAAGACGCAGGGGTCGTGTCGCCCCTTGCCTTTCAAAGCTGTTTCTTTTCCTCGATCGTTGACGGTGTGTTGCGGAAGCATGAGCGTGGCTGTCGGTTTGAAGGCGAGGCGAATCAGGATGGGTTCTCCGTTGGAAATGCCGCCTTGGATACCCCCCGAACGGTTGGTTACGGTGTGAACGCGTCCGTCCCGAATGCAATAAGCATCATTGTGTTCGCTACCCTTCATGTTTGCCGCGCCGAAACCTGAGCCTACTTCAAAGCCTCGGCATGCCGGGATACTCATCATAGCATGTGCGAACGTGGCTTCCAATTTGTCAAAGACCGGGTCACCCAAGCCGATCGGACAGTTGCGGACAACGCAGGTAATGCATCCGCCCAGAGAGTCGCCTTGGTCGCGAGCTTCGCGGATAGCTGCAATCATTTTTGAAGCAACATTGGCATTGCCCGTGCGAACGGGGGTGCTTTCTATATCTTCGCGGGTGATTTGATCAGGATTACAGGTGGCTGTAATTCCGTGAATACTTGAAACCCAAGCCAGCACGTCCGTTTCGGGGAAGAGAGCTTGCACGACGGCGCGGGCAACGGCTCCGCCCGCCACCCGTCCGATTGTTTCGCGCGCACTGGCTCGTCCGCCCCCCGCCCACGCGCGAATGCCGTATTTGGCATCATAGCAATAGTCCGCATGCGATGGGCGATAGGTATGTTGCATTTCATCGTAGGCATCGGAACGATGGTCTTTATTGCGAACGCTGACGGCAATGGGTGTGCCAAGGGTCAGCCCGTTGAGAACGCCGGAAAGGATCTCTGCTCGGTCTTCTTCTTTGCGCGGAGTAACGATGTCGCTTTGCCCGGGACGGCGACGGTCGAGAGCCTGTTGAATGATTTCTTGCGTGAGCGGAATGCGGGAAGGACAGCCGTCAATAACAACGCCTACGCCTGCTCCGTGAGATTCGCCCCACGTGCTGATTTTGAAAATTTCACCGAATGTGCTGCCCATAGCTGCATCAGATTACCCTTATGTTTAGATTGAGGCAAGGCAAATTTATTGGGGGATGGGTCGGTTCAATTTCGCTTGAGGGCATACTTTGAGGTTGCAGGAAGTCAGGTCTTTCTCTTACAATAAAAAAGTCATAGGTACTGAAATATGAGGCTATACAGATATATTATATTGATTTTGATTGTTGCAGTGATGAGTTTGTACGGTTTTTCCGAGGCGAAAGATGCTCAAGCCGTTGATGCTGCGCGTTCTCTTGTGATGCGCACCGCGCCCAAATTGGCAAAACAGGTCAGCTTTTGCAAAGGGAATGGTGAAGAAATTACGGTTTCGGCGGCAAACGACGGTAACGGGATTCTGATTACCGCGCCCGATGTCGCTCGCATGATTTACGGTTACGGACAGTATTTGAAACGTTCTGGTGGTCATTTGTCGTGGAACGGTAACCGTTTACCCGATATTTTGCCCGTGCCGAAAACTCCTGTGAAAATTGCTCCGAGTCCGTGGCCGATCCGCTTTGCATATAATTATTGCGCTCTTTCTTACACTGCCGCATTCCGCGGGTGGAAAGAATGGGAACGCGAACTTGATTTTTTGGCGATGCAGGGGATATCGCATGTTTTGGTGACGGCGGGACTGGAAAAGACGTGGGCATTGTTCTTGGAAGGGTTGGGCGCAGATCGGGCGCAAACGGAAAGATTTATTGCCCACCCCGCATATGCGGCGTGGTGGCACATGGGCAATATTCAAGGTATGGGCGGACCGGTAACGCGCGAACGCATTGAGGGGGAAGCTAAGCTGGGTAAAAAAATTGCCGCCCGTGCGCATGAGTTGGGAATGACGCCCGTGTTGCAAGGTTACGTTGGTTTTTTGCCGCACGATTACAAAGCCGAACAGCAGAAGGATTTTCATATTTTGCCACAGGGAAATTGGGTGTACGGAACACGCCCGTCTGTGCTTGATCCGAATTGCGGCGGTTTCCGACGGACGGCTGCTTTGTGGTATGATTGTCTGCAAAAAGTATACGGATTCAAGGCAAAATATTTTGCCGGAGATCTTTTCCATGAGGGAGGCAATAAGACCGGAATCGATGAAAAAGCGGCGGTACGCTCTGTACAGCGAGCCATGCAGGAAGCTTCACCGAATTCGGTGTGGGTGCTTCAAAGTTGGCATGCGAACCCCTCGGATGCCTTTCTCGAAGCTCTCAATCCTGACCGATCCCTCATTTTACGCCTTGTAAAAAACATGAATACGGGAGACAGCGGTTTTCGCGATTTTCGTGGCATCCCGTGGTTGTGGTGCGAATTGTCCAACTTTGGCGGGAAAACGGGACTTTATGGCGGTTTGCCGATGATGTGTCGCCTCGGCAAAAGCTTGGAAGCGGAAAAGAGCCGAGGCATGGTGGGACTGGGATTAAATTCTGAAGGAACGGAAAGCAACCCCATTTATTTTGACTTTTTCTTTTCGCGACTTGCCACGGATGAAGAATGGGATCTCGAAGAACAGCTTCGGATTTTGGCGAAACGGCGTTACGGATATGATCTTGCCTCATTGCGGAATGCGCTCGGTTTGTTGGCTCACAGCATATATTCCCCGCCCGGAGAGCAGGAAGGCGGTTTGGAAACTATTCTATGCGCCCGACCATCGTGGGACGTTGCCAAAGCTTCTACATGGTCTTCGCCAAGGCGTTATTACGATACGTCCGTGTCGCTGAAAGCAGTGCGTTCCTATTTGCGAGCGTTGGAAGAAAAACCTGCGTTGGCGGGGAGTAAGGGGTTCTTGTATGATCTGGTCGATGTAACCCGACAGGCGGCGGCCGATGCGTTTTATGACTATTTGCAAAAGATACGCGTATCGTTTGACGCCCGTAATGCGGAAGAATACGACAAAATGACAGCGCGTTTTTTGGATATGATGACAGATTTGGATGTCATGCTTGCCACGCAACCGCAATTTCGCCTCGGAACGTGGGTGGGTCAGGCCCGCGCACGGGCGAAAGGCAAAAATAAAGAACATGAGGCTGTTCTTGCAAAGACGTTGATCACCACATGGTGCGGAGAAATTCAAACATGGAATTTGAATGATTATTCGAACCGTCAGTGGGCGGGGCTGATTCGTGATTTTTATCGTCCCCGCTGGAAGTGCTTCTTTTCTTGGCAAAGAAAGGTAATGACCGGGCAAGCTGATGCGGGCGCGGCACAGGAAGGATTCATGAGAGAATGTTCTGCCGCCGAACTGGCATTTGCCCGAAACGGCAAAACATATGCCGAAAAAACGAGGGTCACATCAATTGCCGCCGTGAAGAAGTTTGTCAAAAAGTACGGCGACCTTCTCGGTGGAGTTTCGAATGCCGAAGCGGAAGGCGGATACGCATGGTCTGTTGCCGAAGGAAAAGATTCTTTCCGAATCGATGTGACAGATTGCTTTATGCATGAGGGTGAATACGAGGTGAAGCTGAAAGGTAACGATTTGCCGGTAATCCGTTCCGTTGAGTTGTATGAAGGAGAAAAACCGGTCGTTACAGGCGAAAAAAACGAAGGAGGAGCATGGCGTATACGCCTCACCCAAATGCGTACGAATCTCGATGCCTATACCTTGCTGGTGCGTTTTGAGGCACCTGTTGATCGCTGTTGCCGGGGGATCGTGTCGGCAGAAAAAAAGAATTAGCAGGAATAAACGTATGCCTGCCTCGTCTGCCGTTGTAACCCGATTTGCTCCCAGCCCGAGTGGGGCGTTGCATGTGGGGCATGTTTATGCCGCGCTTGAAGCTTTGGCGTTGGCGCATGAGGCAGGTGGTAGTTGCCGCTTGCGGTGGGAAGATATTGACGTATCTCGATGCCGATGGGAACATCGCGTTCGTGCGGAAGAAGATCTGGCGTGGCTGGGACTTTCGTTTGACGGAATCCCCTTTGTGCAGAGCGAACGGATTGATATATATGCGTGCGCATGCGCCCGCTTGAAGGAAATGGGGTTGATTTACCCGTGTTTTTGTACGCGGCGGGAAATCCGAGAGCAGATTGACGAGGTGGGGCGTGCTCCGCACGGATTGCCCGGATTCCGCTATCCGGGAACATGTCGATACCTGAGTGAAGACGAACGTGCCGAACGCATTGCGCGGGGGGAATCTCATTGCTGGCGACTTGATTGCCGGCGTGCGCATGATTGTACGGGAATTCTTGAATGGGAAGACCTGTTGCGTGGCGTTCAGTGCTGTGTTCCTTCGGAGGTGGGAGATGCTGTCCTCGCCCGTAAGGATTGTCCGGCGGGCTATCACCTCGCCGTTGTGATCGATGATGCCACACAGGGGGTGACCCATGTGACGCGGGGTGAAGATCTGTTTGAAGCAACGCATCTGCACCGTCTCTTGCAATCTCTGTTGCAATTGCCTGTCCCCGTGTGGCGACATCACAGGCTGTTGTGCGATGAACAGGGACGACGTTTGGCAAAGCGTGACGGGGCGCGTTCGGTTGCACTGTTGCGGGAAAGCGGTGTTTCGCCGTCTGATTTGATTGATTCCGTACGCCGAGCTGCATCGCACAATGGAGTATGGTGTCTTTGATTTATTCCTCGGTTCCCTGTTTGTGAAAATTCTTTGATTTTTTTCTGCCATTCCGACTTTCGGATGAAAAAAAGAAAAAATCGGAAGAAAAGGCTTGCTATGTCGGGGAAAATCATTATACTGGCTGTCCCATATCGTTGCCGAACAGGCGTATAATAACGATTTTTATCGGGTGTGCCTCCGGAGAAAAGGCAGACTTCCGAATGGAGGAAGTCGCTTTGTTTCAGGTGGTCCCCGGCAAACAAACAAATAGCAGGAAACATGCCGACCATCAATCAACTCGTCCGCAAGGGACGCATTACTCCGGAAGAAAAATCCAAGTCACGTGCGCTCCATAGCTGTCCTCAGCGTCGTGGCGTCTGCCTTCAGGTAATGACTCGCACGCCCAAGAAGCCGAACTCGGCTCTTCGTAAAGTGGCCAAAGTGCGTCTCACCAACGGTGAAGAAGTAATCGCTTACATCGGCGGTGAAGGGCATAATCTTCAGGAACACTCCATCGTGCTTGTGCGCGGCGGTCGTGTGAAAGACTTGCCCGGTGTTCGTTATCACATTGTTCGCGGGGCTCTCGATTGCCTCGGTGTCGATAAACGCCGTCAAGGTCGTTCGAAATATGGTGCCAAGCGTCCCAAGGCTGCCAAATAACATCTATACCAATTAACTATCATGGCTCGTCGCAAACGCGTCTATAAGAAGATTGAACGTCGTGACTCTCGTTACGATTCCGTCCTTGTCGGTAAATTTATCGGGAAGGTAATGCTCGATGGCAAGCGTTCTCTTGCCGAACGTATTGTGTACAAGGCTATCGACCTTGCCAATGAAGGAACCGACACAATCGGACCGCTGGAAATCCTTACCCGTGCCATTGAAAACGCCAAGCCGCGCGTGGAAGTTAAAAGCCGTCGCGTAGGCGGTGCAACGTACCAAGTGCCGCTTGAAGTGGCTCCCGATCGTTCGGAAGCACTGGCTATGCGCTGGATTATCGGATACGCCCGCAACCGCAAGGGTATCCCGATGTTCAAGGCTTTGGCTAACGAAATCAAAGAAGCTGCCGCCAATCAGGGTGCGGCCGTTCGCAAGCGCGATGATGTGCATAAGATGGCACAGGCAAACCGTGCTTTCGCGCACTTCCGCTGGTGATCACCTTTTGACGAAAATCAATAAACCAATATTTGATATATGGCAACTAGCGTAAGCAATCCGAACCGAAAAGCTCCGCTTGAACGTTACCGCAATATCGGTATTTCCGCGCACATTGACGCTGGCAAAACGACGCTTTCCGAACGTATTCTTTTCTACACCGGCATGATCCACAAGATCGGTGAAACGCACGATGGTTCTGCGACAACCGACTGGATGGAACAGGAACAGGAACGTGGTATCACCATTACTTCGGCTGCTGTGACCACGAACTGGAAACAATTGCCGAATGAAGGTACGGTCAAGTTGTTCGAAAAGGATAATTTCCAGATCAACGTTATCGATACTCCGGGGCACGTGGATTTCACTGCTGAAGTGGAACGTTCGTTGCGTGTGCTTGACGGCGCTATCGTGGTATTTTGCGGTGTGGCAGGTGTTCAACCCCAGACTGAAACAGTTTGGCGCCAGGCCAGCAAATACAGTGTGCCCCGTATTTGCTTTGTGAATAAGATGGACCGCACAGGTGCAAACTTCTTCAGCGTGATGGATGACATCCTGAACAAGTTGCACGCTAATGCCGCTCCGATTCTTATCCCCATTGGTTCGGAAGATACCCTTTCCGGACAGATCGATGTGGTGAACCAGAAAGCGATCATTTACTCTGATTCGGACAAGCTCGGTTCAACCTACGAAGTGACGGAGATTCCCGCCGAATTGAAAACACAGGCAGAAGAACAGCTTCATGAGCTGATTTCCCGCGTTGCCGATGTGGACGATGAACTTGCCGAAAAATTCCTGATGGAAGAGCCTATTTCAGCTCTTGAGCTGAAACAGGCAATCCGTCGTGCTACGATTGCTAACAAGTTTATCCCGGTTGCCGGTGGCTCTGCATTCAAAAACAAGGGTGTGCAAGCTTTGCTTGATGCTGTTGTCGATTATCTTCCCGCTCCGACGGAAACGAAGCCGGCACATGCCATCAGTACGCTCGATCCTGAATTGAGCGAAGATATCACCGCTTCCGATGAAGGTAAACCGGTGGCTTTGGCATTCAAGCTTTGGGCCGACAAGTTTGTGGGTAAGCTGATTTTCATTCGCGTCTATTCCGGCGTAATCAGAAAGGGTAGCACCATTTACAATCCCCGCACGCGCAAAACGGAACGTGTGGGACGTCTTCTCCAGATTCAAGCCAACGAACAAACGGACGTAGATGCCGTATATTCCGGCGACATTGCCGCCATTGTCGGGTTGCGCAATGTTACCACAGGCGATACTCTCACCTGTGATGATAATGATTACACGCTTGAACCGCCGACTTTCCCCGAACCCGTGATCTCGATGGCTGTAGAGCCCAAGACCAAAGGTGACCAGGAAAAAATGTCCAATGCACTGGGTCGTCTCTCCGAAGAAGACCCCACCTTCCGCGTGAAGACTGATGAAGAAACCGGACAAACGATTATCTCCGGTATGGGTGAACTTCACCTCGATATCATCATTGACCGAATCATGCGCGAATTCAAAGTTGAAGCAACGGTCGGTAAACCCCAGATTGCCTATCGCGAAACCATCACTGCCCCCGCTCATGGCGAAGGGAAGCTGGTGAAGCAATCCGGCGGTCGCGGTCAGTACGGTCACGTCATCATTGACGTGAAGCCCAACGAGCGCGGCAAGGGACTGACGATTGAGAACAAGATTGTGGGCGGCGCGATTCCGAAGGAATACATGAATGCAGTGTACGCCGGTCTCAATGAAGCTATGACCACGGGCGTGATTGCCGGTTATCCGGTTGTTGACGTGCATGTGGACGTGGTAGACGGTTCTTATCACGAAGTTGACTCCAACGAAAACGCTTTCAAGATGGCGGCTATTTTCGCCATGAAAGATGCTTTCAAGAAAGCCAAGCCCATCATGCTTGAACCGATTATGGCTGTGGAAGTGACGACGCCTGTTGATTATCAGGGGGACGTCATGGGTGACTTGAATCGCCGTCGCGGTCAGATCAGCAATATGGAAAACAAAGCTTCGGATTGTATCTTGAAAGCAAATGTTCCCCTTTCCGAAATGTTCGGATACTCAACAGTTGTGCGCACGCTTTCCAGCGGTCGTGCATCCTACTCGATGGAACCCTCCTATTTTGAGCAGGTGCCTCAAAATATCGTTGACGAAATTGTCAAAGAACGCGGAGGTAAATAAGCCACCCCATAATTAATCTAAACAGCAACATACCGCAAGTTCATGCAAAGTCCAAAAATCCGCATTCGTCTCTGCGCGTTTGATTCCCGTGCCATCGACCGCTCCGCTCAGGAGATCGTTGAAACGGCCAAGCGCACCGGAGCCAAAGTGTCCGGTCCGATTCCTTTGCCTACTCGTATTGAGAAGTTCTCTGTGAACCGCTCGGTGCATGTGAATAAGAAGTCTGCCGAACAATTCGAGATCCGTACGCATAAGCGTCTTCTCGATATCATCGAACCGACTTCCCATACGGTTGACGAGCTTAAAAAGCTCAATCTTCCGGCAGGGGTGGATATCACCATCAAAATCTAGTCTCAGGAACTCAAACCATACTGATAAAAGAATATGTCTTTAGGATTAATCGGTAAAAAGGTCGGTATGACCCGCGTTTTCAATCAGGAAACCGGTGCCATGGTTCCTGTGACCGTCATTGACGTAACCGGCAATACATATGCTCAAATCAAAACGACCGATACGGACGGTTACAATGCCGTTCAGGTTGCTTTTGATGCACAGAAAGAAACCCGTCTCAGCCGTCCCGTTGCAGGTCATTTCAAAAAGCTCGGTGTCGAACCCGCGAAGGTTCTCAAAGAATTCCGCGTGGAGGCCGATGAATTACCTGCCGAAGGTGCAACGCATCCCGGTGCTTCTCTTTTTGAAGAAGGCGCATGGGTGGACGTAGTCGGTACCTCGAAGGGTAAAGGTTTCCAAGGTGCGATGCGCCGTCACAATTTCCATGGCTCTCCCGCAGCTCACGGTTCCATGATGCACCGCCGTACAGGTTCTGTAGGCGCATGCGCCACGCCGAGTCGCGTATGGAAGGGGCAGAAAATGCCCGGTCACATGGGTGACGCTCGCCGCACTGTGCAAAATCTGCGCGTTGTGCAGGTTCGTCCGGATGATAACGTAATTCTCGTATCCGGTCCGGTTCCCGGTGCTCGCGGTTCGTACGTTGTCGTTCGTCCCGCCAAAAAGAAACAGGGTAAATAACATCGAACCAGGAATAAGTATCCATGTCCGTAAAATCTTTTACATTGGAAGAAGCTGCCGCTGCCAACATCGTGACGGTAGGTAGCGATAAAGGGTCTCAGGCCGTTCACGATCTCGTGATTGCCTATCAGGCCAATCGACGCACGGGTTCTGCTTGCACGAAGACGAGAGCAGAAGTTGCCGGTAGCAATAAGAAAATGTATCGCCAGAAGGGTACAGGTAATGCCCGTCACGGTGACCATCAATCTCCCATCTTCGTGGGTGGCGGTGTCGTTTTCGGTCCGCGTCCCCGCGATTTTTCGAAGAAAGTCAACAAATCGACCCGCCGTTTGGCATTGCGCCGCGTGTTGGGTGACATCATCTCTGGCGGCAAAGTTGTCACTGTTCCCTCTTTCAGCGTGGAAGACGGCAAGACGAAGAGCTTTAAGGCTGCTGTGGCTGACATCACATCTGAAAAGAAGGTGCTGATTGTTGCCAAGAGTTTTGATGAAATGACGTATCGTGCCGCCCGCAACGTGCAGGAAGTCCTGCTCATTACGGCGGATGAAGTAAATGTGGAACAACTTCTCCATGCAAATGCGGTTGTTCTCGTAGAATCCTCCTTGAGCAGACTTGCCGCTCGCACGGCCTAAGACTATGAAAGATATCTACCAAACAATCAAGAAGGTGCGCATCAGCGAAAAGGCCACCGTGTTGCATGAAAAAACCGGTGAAATTGTCTTTGAAGTAGATCGCAAAGCCAATAAGATCGAAATTAAGCAAGCTATTGAGCTGGCTTTCGATAAAAAAGTCGCCTCGGTACGCACAGCTAATTACGATGGCAAAGAACGCCGTAAGCGTCGCGCCGATGCGGGACGTGCTCCGCACTGGAAGAAGGCGTATGTGCGTCTTGCCGAAGGTGAGTCGCTTGACCTCGTCTAATGTTGAACACCAGCAGAATCATTTATCATGTCTCTTAAGTCATTTAAGCCAACCACCCCGTCGAATCGCTACAAGGTTCTTCCTTCGTTCGACGAGATCACCAAGAGCAAGCCTGAAAAGAGCCTGCTTCGACCTCTGCGCAAGACGGGCGGTCGCAATAACAACGGTCGCATCACAACGCGTCATATCGGTGGGGGTCACAAGCGTCATTACCGCATGGTCGACTTCTTGCGCGCTAAGCATGACGTGCCCGCAACGGTACTTGCAGTAGAATACGATCCGAACCGCACCTGCCGCATTGCTCTCATCCAATACACTGATGGTGAAAAAGCATACATCCTTGCTCCCGTAGGATTGACCGTGGGACAAACAGTGGAAAGCGGTCTGACCGTTGCGCCGAAAGTGGGCAATGCCATGCCGTTGAAGAATGTCCCCTTGGGTACAGCGATCCACAATATTGAAGTTCGCCCCGGTACGGGCGGTAAAGTGGCTCGCGCTGCCGGTCAGCAAGCGGTTCTTTCGAACCGTGACGGTGCTTACGCGCTTGTCCGCATGCCCTCTGGCGAGATTCGCAAGTTTGATGTCAATTGCTTCTGCACCATCGGTCAAGTGGGCAATACGCAACACATGAACGAATCCTCCGGCAAGGCGGGACGCACTCGCTGGATGGGGATTCGCCCGACTGTTCGAGGGATGACGATGAACCCTGTCGACCACCCCAACGGCGGTGGTGAAGGTAAGTCGAAGTCCGGCGGTGGTCGCCAGCACTTGAAGTCTCCGTGGGGTCACGTGAAGGGTCAGAAGACTCGCCGTCTGCGCAAGCCGAGCGATGTCTTTATCGTTCAACGTCGCAAATCCAAATAATTATAATCACCTTTAATCGATAATACAATATGGGACGTTCTCTCAAAAAAGGACCTTTCGTCAGCCAGAAGCTTTTGGCTAAGATTGATGCCCAGAATGAGTCCGGCGATCGCAAGCCCATCAAGACATGGAGCCGCGCTTCGTTGATCACCCCCGATTTTGTGGGGCTGACATTCCTTGTACACAGCGGTAAATCTTTTGCCACGGTGTACGTTACGGAAAATATGGTTGGTCACAAGCTGGGTGAATTCGCTCCGACGCGCATCTTCAAGGCGCACGGCGGTATCGGTAAGAAATAAACAGTTCCGTTAATATTCAGCTCGTCATGTCGTTTTCCCCTATCAGTCAAACACTCGGTGCAACATTCGCCTTTGCGGCGAGTTGCGCATCGCAGGCGACTGCTCGGGAAGATGCGGGGCGAGCTGAGCTGGAGAGCAAAATCGCTCGTCTGGAACGGCAAAATACCACTCTCAAGGCTTCGTATGTGCAAGCGCGCCACGATGCTGAACGCGCAGAAGAACGCTTGCGCGACATTCGTTCTCGCCTTGAAGCCCTCGGCGGTTCCGTCTTGGGCGATCGCGAACAACGCATTGTCGAGACCATGCGTGAGCTGGAAGCAGTCAATGCTGAGCTTGATGCGCTGAAGCAAGCGTCTGTGCGCCTTTCCGGCTCGGTCATGGCATACATGCGCCAAGCATTGGCAGAAGATGCCGTTGCCCGCGCCAATGTGGAAGCTTCGTTGCGCGAACTTGACGTGGCACTTGGGTTTCGTAATCAACCGGTACGGGAGCTTGATGGCACAACGGAACAATCCGTTGTGTTGAGCATAGATTCCGAATCGGGCTTGATCGTACTCAACGCCGGTCGTGAAGCCGGCATGCGGGTTGGTATGCCCGTTCTTATCTCCCGAGGTGATCAGGCAATAGCCGATGCCATCGTGACGGACGTCCGCAAGGACGTGACGGGAGTTCTGGTGCGCAAGCGCCTGAATCCGTCGCTTTCTGTGGCGCCGGGCGACCGCGCCTCTCTCAAAACAAACGAATAAACCTTCAACATCGAACTTAATATCATGGAAGTGAAAGCAGTTTACAAGTACGCTCGCATCTCTGCGAAGAAGATGCGTGACGTTGCTCGTGCCGTGCAGGGTCTGAGCGTTTCCAACGCAACGGATATTCTGCGCTATACGCCGAAAAAGGGCGCATACCTCCTCAATAAAACTCTGAAGGCCGCTGTGGCCAACGCGGAAAACAACAATGAACTTTCCGCTGATGATCTCGTGCTCAAGTCTGTCATGGTCGATGAAGGACCTACACAGCGTCGCACGATGCCCCGCGCTCGCGGATCTGCCAATATGATTCGCAAGCGCACCTCGCACATCACCGTCATCCTTGCTTCTAAGGAAGCCTAACAGACGTATCACTCTCAAGAATCTATCAATATGGGTCAAAAAGTAAATCCGATCGGCTTCCGCCTTGCCGTCAATAAAGACTGGCGTTCCAAGTGGTATGCCACTGGCAAGGACTACTCTGCCAAGCTTCACGAGGATCTCAAGATGCGCAAGTACATCAAAGAGAGCCTTAAGACGGCAGCTGTCTCTAACATCACGATTGAACGCGCATGGAACAGCGTGCGCATCACCGTCCATACGGCTCGTCCCGGTCTTGTTATCGGTCGCAAGGGCGAACTCATCGAAAAGATGACGGAACACCTCAAGAAAATCTGCGGTTCCAATTCGCAGGTGAAGATTGATATTGTTGAAATCCGTCAACCCGAGCTCGATGCTCAATTGATTGCGGAAAACGTGGCAACTCAGCTTGAACGCCGTGTTTCTTTCCGTCGCGCCATGAAGCGTTCCGTGCAAGTTGCGATGGACTTTGGCGCGGAAGGTATCCGTATCCGTTGCGCAGGGCGTTTGGGCGGTGCCGATATTGCCCGTGCCGAATGGTATCGTGAAGGCAAGGTGCCGCTTCAAACTTTGCGTGTGCCGATTGATTACGGCTTTGCCGAAGCCCGTACCCTGTACGGAGTGATCGGTATTAAGTGCTGGGTCAATAAGAAACCTGAAACGGGCGCCGCTCCTTCCGGTCGCCAGAACCGTGGCAATCGTGGTCCTCGCCGTGAACGCGAACCCCGCCGTGATGCCTGATTTATTAACTTCGAAAAATAGGAGAATAAGAATATGCCTTTAATGCCAAAACGCGTCAAGCATCGCAAGATGCATCGCGGCAGTCGTTCCGGCAACGCCACCAGTGGCGATTATGTAGCCTTCGGTGAATTCGCCCTTCAGGCTCTTGGTCGCGGTTGGGTGACTAATAACCAAATTGAAGCTTGCCGTATCGCGATCAACCGTTACCTCCGCCGTAAAGGAAACGTATTTATCCGCGTTTTCCCGCAGAAGTCTTTCACCAAGCGTCCTCCGGATACCCGTATGGGTAAAGGTAAAGGTGCGGTGGAAGGTTGGGTGGCAGTTGTTCGCCCCGGGAACGTACTCTTTGAAGTGGGCGGTGTCCCCGAATCTCAGGCTCGCGAAGCTCTTCGTCTTGCCTCGAATAAGTTGGCCGTTCGCACTCGTTTCGTCTATCGCCAGGGCGTATCCGCCTCGGTCTAATCCATAGAAAGAATCATACGATTATGCCTCAGAAAAAAGCCAAAGATTTTCGCGGTATGGCTCCCAAGGAACTCGCCGCGCATATTCACAACCTTCGTGAAGAATATTTCAATCTTCGCGTGCAACAGGCTACAGGTCAGCTCGAAAACAACCAGCGCATCAAGATTGTCCGCAAGGAGCTTGCTTGTGCGTTGACCGTTCAGGGCGAAATCATCGCCGAATAATCCCTAATTCCGTAAGCATTCCCATGAGTGAAGAAAAAACAGCTGAAAAGCCTCAAGGTCTTCGTAAGACCCGCGTGGGTGTCGTGACCTCCACTAAGATGGAAAAAACCATCGTTGTGGAATACGTGGCTCGCGTCCCCCATCCCAAATTTAAGAAGATCATCAAGAAGAGCAAAAAATTCTACGCTCACGATGAAAACGGTGTTGCCAAGCTTGGTGACAAAGTTCGCATCGTGGAAACCCGCCCGCTTTCCCGCCTGAAGCGTTGGGAACTGGTGGAAGTTCTCGAACACTAAACAATAGAAAGGATCTCTCTACCATGTTGCAAATGGAATCTCTCGTGAACGTTGCCGACAACACCGGCGCACGCACGGCTAAGATCATTACCATCATCGGCAAGGCTACACGCCAAGCTCATATCGGTGATATCGTTACCTGCCACGTTCGTGAATCCATCCCCACTGCTGCTGTCAAGAAGGGTGAAGTAGTGAAAGCCGTTGTGGTTCGCACTGCTGCCCCCATCCGTCGAGATGACGGTTCGGTTCTCCGTTTTGACTCGAATGCTGTGGTTGTGATTGACAAAGATAATAACCCGCGCGGTACACGTATTTTCGGACCGGTTGCCCGTGAGCTTCGTGAAAAAGGTTTCATGAAGATTGTGTCCCTCGCCCCCGAAGTGCTGTAAGTCGGCATTTTGTTGAAGATTCACTTCCTTGAAAGGGCTACACCGTTTGGTGTAGCCCTTTTGTGTGAATAATTTTCTGCAAGCATAGGATGCGCTTTTTATTGTTATTCTCCGTGCATTCTGCCTTTTGGAGGCTGAATAATTGCTGCTGCTTGATTCTCATGGCTTTTTTGGGCTGCCTTCTGAATCAATCGATGGGGAGGGTAAGTAAGCAGAAGGAAACGTTGCGTTGTTTATTGGTGGTACGGAGAAATTTTCTGTTTTACGACGCCTAGAGGCGATTTTCACGTGCTTTTAGGTGGCTCAGCCGGTTATATGGTGCGTTTAGTATGGGGATGAACGATGCAAATTTTCCTTAAGTCTTGACGGGACGCCGTCTCTTTGCTACTCTTTCGCGCGTTATGGCAAAAGTCCCCGTGATCAATCTTCGCAAAGGCCATGCGGTAAATTACAATGGCGATACTTGTATTGTAGTGAGCATGGAACATAAATGCCCTCCGCGTATGGCATCATACGTTCAGATGAGCATTCGCAGTATTGCTACCAAAAAGGTCTACAATCTGCGCCTTACTTCTAACGAATCTCTCGAAGGGGTTAATCTCGCCCGTGAAGAGTATGAATTCAGCTATGTTGATGGGATGGGGTATCACTTCCTTGAGCCGGAAACATATGAAGACGTGATTGCCACGGAAGATATAGTTGATCCTGTGAAGGATTACCTCATGGAAGGTAATACATACATCTTGCTCTTTACAGACGGAGTGGTTTGCTCCATTGAATTACCTGCATCTATTACGATGACGGTGGAAGAGGCTGCTGATGGCGTGAAAGGCGACAGTGCTAACAACGTTTACAAACCTGCCACAATGACAACCGGTTTGGTGGTTCAGGTGCCTTTGTTCATTAAGCCTGGTGAACGTATCTCCGTCAAAACAGAAGACGGTTCGTACTTAGGGCGTGTGAACAACTGATGAAGTTTTATAACGCTTTAAACCGCGATTGCCGGAAAGGCAATCGCGGTTTTTTTTGAGGGGAAGGGGTCGAACTCCCGTTATTATCGGTACTGCCACTCCAAACTTTTGATTCCACCGCCGGTGAATCAAGCAAGGCTGTGTTGTATTTCTTGCGATAGCTCGATACGAGCTTACAACGAATCTCCACTCGAATATAACTGCGCCTGGTAAGCTCTTATGCATACTGCATTACCAATGCAGTATGCAAGCTATTTCTTATAAAAAACTAATTAGCAATAACATGCAGAAACATGAGTTTATGATTTATATTTGAGAAATACTTAAAAATAAAATGCAATTCATTTATAGTTAGACTTTATAAAGCATACTGCATTGGTAATACAGTATGCTTTCCTCATGTCAGCCGTATCTCCGAGAGAATCAAGGTTTTGGAATGTGCCGTTTTATCTGTGGTGTTGGGTGATCTTTGCTGTTTTTGCGGGAAGTATATTCTTCTTGCATCATATTACGCTGATGCAGGGAGATGATTATATCTACAGTTTTGTATTTGATGCGACGGAACGAGGAAATTATACCTTTTCTCAGCGGGTAGGTTCTCTGCGAGATATTTTTGATTCGCAAATGAATCATTATTGTTATGTTAACGGTCGGATTGTTGTTCACACGATTTTTCAGGGAATATTGACATTGCCGACAAAAACAGTGTGGGACGTTGCTGCCACACTTTGTTTTTTTGCGAATGCATGGTTGATTGTCCTGTTGCTTGTTCGAGAGAAAAATAAACGCTTCCCGTTTTTCCTTGTCGTAGCGGGTTTGTATTGGCTCTTGATGCCTAAACCTGCTCATACATTTTTTTGGATGGCAGGAGGCGTAAATTATCAAGGAAGTGCGCTTCTTTGTCTGTTGTTCATTTATTTATGGGTAAAACCCTTAAAAGAAGGATACCTGTGGCTAATTTTGCCATTGGGTTTGGCTGCTGGGAATTCCAATGAAGCTTTGTCTATCGGTCTGTTTGGCGGGATGTTTCTTTATGCGTTGATGAACCGTGAAAAAATGACGTTTGCGCATTGGTGTTTGCTTTTGTGTTTCGCCTTGGGGCTGGCGGCTAATATCCTTTCTCCTGGGACAAGGGGTAGAATGGATAGTAGCGGAGGCGGGGATGGTCTTGTCGGTGTGCTGATGCATTTTGCAGTAGGGGGACGAGAAGTGTTACGATACCCGAATGTTCTGGTGACGCCACTGCTTTTGTTTTTGCTTTTCATTGCGTACCTGTTCGGGACAAGAGATAAAAGAAATTTTGTTTCATTCGGGCTACCGATATCTGCTTTGATTTCGGTGATTGCCGTAGTTTATTCGGGAGAAATCAATGGACGATCGTTGTTTGGTTGTTTTTTATGGTCTTTTATGGCGGTGCTTTTCGTTCTGTTGCAGAAAGAGAAAACGATCCCGCACGCGCTTCGAACGGGATTTTATGTTTTGTGCGCGGTTTCATGTGCGGGAACAATAGCGTATGCCGCCGCAGAAATTTCGGATGAAACGCGAAACAATTTAAACCTTATCCACAGAATGTGCAAATCGAAAGATTCTTTTGTCGGATATCATGGAATGCAAGACAGGTGGTATGCCAAGGGACTCTCGCTTGGGTTGAACAGATCAAGCCGACACAACTGTGCCTTATCTGCATATTACGGAATGAACTCTTCATATGGGTATGCGCCAGAGAAGGTCTTGTCTGTGATCAGGGATATACCTCTGTCATCGTACGAAGATTTGGCTGAAGGAGCGTATCGCCATGTTGGGAATTTAATTCTTGTCAATTTGGGTAGCAACGGTATGATCTACGATGCCAAAACGGTTGTTTGTTACAGCGATTTGAGTTTTTGTCCGAATGGGATTTACCGAATGAGATATGAGGCGAAGCGCGGAGAAAAGTATATTGCGAACATGGCTTTGGTGACGTATGGGGGAAACGATTTCGGTATTATTTTTCTGTCGAATATACCTCAGGAAAAAGGCGTTGATAAAATCCGAATTAAGGTGCTGTACAGAAAAGAGAAGAAAGTATGGGAGTTCCCGTTGTTTCAGGTAGACGGTGTAATGGAACTGACTTCAAGTTTGACTGTCGTACAAAAATATTTTTGTGATAGTATTTCGTGATCGTTCGAAGCCTATAGTTTTGTAAGTTGAGGAAATCGTAGGCACTTCCATTCAATGACTTCATAGACTGATCGATTCATTAAATCAACGATGGTTGCGGTGTATTTGCACTCTTGTCAATGTTGTAGACAACTCTACTTGTCTTATAGCGTTATAGCAACGGTAGGAATCTAATTGACAACGAGAGCAACACTAACCCCGTTTTATAAATAGATGGTTAGGAGGTTTCCCTTCTATACCAAATCTTTTCCTGTCTTTGACTGCCTGTTTGGGAGCTATTCATAACGCGTGAATAAAGTCGTTGCAATTATGAAAAAAGGCAATGACTTATTTGAAAAACAGTGGATGGATTTTTATTTGTTCTGTTTAGGCTTCAGATCGTCCGGACGTAAGACATAATGAGCCACCGGATGCAGAAGCGGGCGACACCATCGCTTCATTGCAAAGAAAAAAACACTCAATAAGATAAAGCAAGCGAAGGGTAGGAGCATAGGGATGATAGAATCTCCTTTAGGAAGGAGTTTTTCCAAAGCTCTATATATCAACACGTGTGCGGCAAAGGTTAGGAATGTGACTGGGGCATACTTTAAGGCGAAATCCTTTGAAAAACGTACGTGCAATTCAAGCCAACGGGCAATTTGGTAGAGGATCCAAACAGAAATCAGCACGGGTATAGGAGGTGTTAAGTCACTGCCAAGCATGTCAAGATATGCTATCGGAGCAAAGGTAATGTACCCCTTCCAGATAAGTAAACGAAGAAGAAAATATCCGAGAATGATCCAAATGTTACAAAATTGTAATGCTTTTGTTTGGCTCTCTTTACTGAGATGACGTAGAAAGCAACCACCCATGAAAAAGAAGATAGAATACAAAGAACAGGTGATATATGGGTTATGGTTAAACAAAATACGAGTTGTCGGCGCAAGGGATAAGAGTAGCATTGCCGGAAAAAGGTATTTTGCCCAGCGATGTAGAATGGGGGAAAGCAAGAAAAGGAAAATCAGATCGCGCATGAACCATAATGGAAAATCTACAGGGGCTGATTTTCCTTCCGGATTTAGTATCCATGAGTCTATGAAAAATTGATTAACCCCTAACACATTTAACCACGAAGATGTATCTGCTTGAGCGAAAGATGTGTTAAGAAGGTTACCACCAACGAGAGTTATTCCGCACCACAAGACTAGCGGAATCAAACTCCACCATGCATTTTTGAGGGCTTTTTTCCATGTGATGTTCCGGCAGGCAAAGTAACCAGCAAGGACAAAAAAGAGACTGCTTGGTACGGGGTAAAAATGAGCTATGCTTTCAATAATTGTTTTGTATACATGATGTCCGTCATTCCCATATAATCCATCACAATAGAAGGGAAGCAGATGTATAATCATGACAATAAATGCTGCTAGCAGACGCACAATATCGACAGCGACAATTCTGTTTTTTGTTAAATGAATGGTTTCTTCGTGAGATAATTTCAAATCATTTGCAGAGGAGACAGAGACCATTCCCAAAGTTTCTTCTTTTGCGAGGGTGGAGGACATGATGGATCTAATGTTGTCGTTTCCAATTTTTGCAAAACCGTAATAGCCCATGTTTTGCGATATAAAGGACGGACATTCAGCATACAGTATTTCAAATGCAGTAGTCAATTATATATTTGTTATCTATTTATACAGAATTGATTGGGAGGATCTGTTCTATAAACTCCAATATGTGAAAATGTGTTAAATTTTATATAAATAATTTATTGTTAATGATTATAGCGAATCCTGCGTTTGAAATATTGTATGCAGGTTGAAAGTTCTAAATAATATAGAGCGAGTCGAAAATGAAAGTGTTACTTCACAGAAGCTGCAAACACTCCATGTCTCATTTCTGAAAATATATCCATTGAAAAGATTAAAACGGCATTTTTGACAGGAGAGTTGTCTGCCGAGTCGCATTATGTAAGTCTCGGTTCATAGCAGGATGTCGAAGAAAGAAAACAAGAGGCATTGGCAAAGATTAGCGAAACTTTTCCCTTTCGCGATGGCGTAAAAATTGCCAATAATCAAAGTTTTCTTAATATTCTGAGAAACGGTTCGACTTTGCTGCTGGATTTCTTTAGGGTGTTGAGACAAGCGGGAGAAACAGATGTTTGTTTTGATTGGGAGGATGTATTACCTCTGAAAGAGGTGAGCTTTTGGGGAATAGACAGTTATATTCCTCAAAACGAATCGTATTATCTTTTTCCTATCTACGGTAATATGGCGATACCGTTACATACGAAACCTGAGCATTCTGGCATTGAGGCAAGATTGACAACCGAAAGTTACAAGAATTGCCAAGAGCTGATTGCAAAATACTATCCTCGGAGTAAGGAAGAGAGGAGCGACGTGCTCTGGAAAAAGCCTTCCGTTTTGAAATGTTATAAAAAAGCCTCTCCGCTATGCAAAGAGGCTTTTTTAGTTGTTACTAAAATATCAAAAATATCAGCTGCGGCGGTGGCGCAAGGAGAGCGCACCCAGAGCCAAGAGACTCAGTACGGCTGTGGAAGGTTCCGGTACGGTTGTGGATGTGATAGCCGCGAATTGAAAGCCTTTCTGTGTCCCCGGCGTGATATTCCCGTCAATATGCAATACAAGCGTGCTGTTCTCTTCTGTCACGTTGATGTTATTGAAGGAAACGTATTGTGCGCTTGCTGAGCCATTCTCTGAGCCTAAAAATGAAGTTTGTGTTCCTGTGTTTGTCCAACTTCCTGTCGTGGCATCATACGAGTAGGAAGCAACAGTTGCATCAGTAACGGAGATCGAATTGAGGGACAGATGCCATGACGTAATGGAACTGTTTCCGTTTACCAATGCCGATAAGCCCGAAAGATCATAGCTTCCGGCAGAGAGCCCGCTTAAAGTGAGTGTGATTTTTCCCGGGTAATCGCTATTTGACCCTGTTGTAATTACACCGCTTCTTGTGATTGTGGACGTGTCGCTCTCCGTTAATCCAAAATGATCGGTAATGCCGTTCGGCAGACCGTTTGTCCATTCGTCTGCAGAAGAGAGATAGTTGCGAGCAACTCCGTAACCAGTTTCAAAAGTCGCCGTGACGGTTGCTCCGTTTAACGAGAAGGAAGCACTTTTAATAGCCCCCGGTGTGCTACCGTTTTCTTTGTCTCCCAAGCTGATGATCTGAGAGGTCGAAGTATAGGAAGACGTTGTGTCGTTTGTAATGTTAAGGATAACCGTTTCTCCGAATGCTGTGGCGACGGATCCGCATAGAAGGGAGATTGCTATGAATAATGTCTTTTTCATGGTTGTATAACGGAAGATGTGAGAAAGGATACCTTCCAAGAGGAAGCATACAGTATTTCAAATGCAGTAGTCAATTATATTTTTGTGATTAATTAAAGAACATTATAAAATTTCGACCAAGAAGCAAGATATTCGATGCTACCAGAACAAGAACCGCAACATATTTATAATAAACAATAAAAACAAAAATAAAGCATACTGCATTTGAAATGCAGTATGCATCGTATGTTTTCAATGCGCACACAACATGTTTTTCGTTTTTTATTTACAAGAAAAGAGGAAATAAATAAACTGGCTTTGTGATGAAAAGTTTGTACCTTATGGTTGCGGTATGGGGGGGCATGACAACACAGCCGCTGTGGGCGTTGACGGAATATCCGGGCAAAGATCCCGGAAAGGCAACTGCCGTTGTGACGCCACAGGGTGGGACCTTAAAAAACAAAACGTTTACCGCCGATTTTAAGACGGATGGCGCAAAGGTGACTTTCGGCGGGTTGAAAATGGCAGACGGGACTTCGGTGGTGCAAGGAGGTACCGATTTGTTTGTGCTGAATTTGGCAGATGGCACAAAATGGAAAGCGTCTGACATGAAGGTGATCAAGCCGCTGAAAGCTGTTAAATTGAAAGCCGTGCCGGACAGCCTCCGTTTGGCAAAACAATATCCGGGCAAGGCCTTGACGGCTTCGTTTGCCACGCCTGACGGGAAACTGAACGTGACGTGGCATGCGATTTTGCGTGACGGTTCTCCGTATTTGCGGCAACAGATTACGGTGACAGCCAAGCAGGAAACTGCGTTCAAATCGCTTGAGGCGTTGAGGTATGATTTGATGCCCCACGGCGAATTGACTCTTTCGGGCAATACTACGCATGGTAAAGTAGCGGTGAATGACTTGATCTTTTGCGGGTTGGAAACGCCAATGAGCTTGATGTCGGCGGGTGAACAAGGTGGGGTAGAGGAGAGCGGGTGGACACCCCTTGCGTGGACACCGGGTGGTTTTGGTGCGGTATTTAATTTACCCCAATCATTCATCCAAAAATACGGCGATATGTACTCAGCCAAAAACGGTCCCGTCCTGAAAAATTTGAGAACGGCAGAAGGTCCTGTTTTTTTTAAAACGGCGGGCGAATGTAAACTGACGTTTACCTATGCGAAGGGCAACCACAAGCTTAATATAGTTGGTGTACAGTTGCTGGATGCGGACGGTAAAGTTGTCAGCGAAGATGTGCATTCCGGCCGTACCGGCGATACATCGGAAAACAATGTGTATACGGTGCCAGTACCTGAAAAAGGTAAGTACATGATGCGCTATTGGGTTTCGTGTCGCGAAGAGCCGATTACGAGTTCGGGGACAATTGCTTTTTCTCTGCCCTTGAGCAAGAATGATGACGAGGAAGCCGTATCCTCTTCGCCCGATAACGTGGTGCGTGGCGTATGGCGTCGCAATGCAACGTTGACCCCGAAAGAGAAGAAAGGATGGACCGTTTCATCGGTGATCGGTTTCTTTGCGCCGCAACAGCAACGCCGCTCGTTCCTTTATTACAGTGAACGCGAACGGGCAAGCTATTATCGTCCGTTTGTGCATTACAATGATTGGTACGAAATCGGCATTCGCTTGCACGATCATAAAGATCCGCACCAGAGAACCAATGAAAAGATGTGGGTTGATCTGCTGAATACGTGGAATCGGGAGCTTTTCACCAAGCGTAAAACGAACATCGATGCCTTTGTGATCGATGACGGGTGGGATGAATTCAACAGCCTGTGGGATTTTCATGTCGGTTTCCCGCAAGGATTTGCCGTCTTGAATAAGCTGGCAAACAAACAATCGGCGGGCTTGGGCGCGTGGCTGGGTCCCGTGGGAGGCTATGGCTTTTCCAAACGGCAACGACTCAATAATTGGAATGCCAAACATCCCGATAACAAAATCGATAACTTCAAGCTTTCAAATGAAGATTACTTTCAAGCATTTGTGGGAAGATGCAAGCAGATGATCAAAGATTATGACATGCGCTATTTCAAGTTTGACGGCATTTCTACCAAGTTTCATGCTAACGGACCGGGCAACGAAGAAGACGCTGAGGGGATTATCCGCGTGTTGAGTGAATTGAGAACCGAAAAATCTTCTCTCTTCATCAATACTACCGTAGGAACGTGGGCAAGCCCGTTTTGGTTTCATTATGCCGATTCGATTTGGCGGCAGGAAAACGATTTCGGGCAATGTGGTACGGCGGGCGATGCCCGCGACAAGTGGATTACATACCGCGACCGTTTGGTTTACGAAGTATTCGTGACCGGTGCGCCACTTTTTCCCATCAATTCTCTCATGACGCACGGCACAATCATTACCAAGAACGGACCTCCGCAAGTCATGAGCAAAGATCCAGAGAATTGCAAAAAGGAAATTCGCGCGGCGTTCGGGTGCGGTTCGGCTTTGCAGGAAATATATGCCGATCAAGATTTGCTCAATCAAAAGGACGGTATGCTTTGGGATGAGCTGGCTGCCAATATCCGTTGGGTGCGCAGAAATCGCGATGTTCTGGATGATGTCCATTGGGTGGGCGGGAATCCGTGGAACGGCAAAGACGGTGATATTTACGGCTGGGCGGCATGGAACAAAAAGAAATGTACGCTCGCTTTGCGCAATTCCTCTGCCTCTCCCAAGACGCTTTCCACTACGTTACGTGTTGTGTTGGACGTGCCGCCGACTGTAAAAGGAAAGATCGTTTTCAAAAACTCTCACAGCGACCAAACCGATTTGAAGGTGCTGACTTCTGCGCCCGTTGATGTGGATTCGCCCATCAATATTACGATGAATCCATTGGACGTCATTGTTTTGGAAGGACGACCGGCAATCGAAAAATAAAAATCGAAAGAAGAGGTTTCACTGAAGGAAAACGGAGAAACCGCATTGCGAGGCGCATCTGTTGGGTGCGCCTTGTTTTTTTGAGAAGATGGGAAAGGGGTTATCCCTCAATCAAGCCGATGAAGGGCAAATTGCGGTATTCTTCGGCGCAATCCATCCCGTAGCCGACCAAAAAGCCGTTTCCCAATCGGAAAAGGGAAAAATCTGGGCGGAATGAAACAGTGCGGGGTATGTCTTTTTCAATGGCAACGGCGCAAAGGATCCGCCTTGCCCCCGCTTGTTTCAATTCATTGGATACGGCATCCAGCGTCAGCCCGGAATCGAATACATCGTCCAATATCAATACCTGTTTGTCGCGCACGTTGGGCAAGGGGCTGAGCCATGACAAATGCCCGGAAGAGACGCGTCCTTTGCCGTAGCTGGATACCTTGATCGGACAGACAACAAAACGCGTGGGAAGAAGACGCAACAAATCGCAAGCGAACCACATGGCTCCATCCATCAAAACGAGGACGCACACATTGTCTTTCCCGGGAAAACTTTCATCAATACGGCGAGCAATTTGTGGAAGGGCTGAGGCAATTTCATCGGCAGAAATCAGCGGGCGAATATTCACGCGCACAGCATAGATGGGCAAAATCATTCTGTCAAGTACCAGAGGCAACACCAATTTTTTCGACCGAGCAAAAAAGGAAAAATAACTTAAACAGGGTGAGAAAAATTCTCTTTAGCTTCAGCCAACTTTAATTCCCAATTACTCATTAGAAACGGATTTTTCTGTGATTTTCCGCGTAATGGGGGAGCTTATTCGGGAAGGGGTAAAAATTGGTAAAAAAGGAGCTTGACAAGGTAAGAATGAAAGACTAGTGTGAGATAGTAGCCGCG
>CAYQNL010000017.1:0-48130 GCA_964418985.1 uncultured Akkermansia sp.
AAAAATTTACTGGGTTTTTTTATAAAACCCTTCACCCCTTTTCAATTCCGGGTTTTTTTTTTCAATCCTAAAAACAAGGTCAGTGGTTTTCCCCCCCCCCCCCCCCCCCCCCACACACACACACACACACGCCGGCATTCAGTTTTGAAGTTGACCCCACAGGGTCATTATGGTATATCAGAAGTTCTCCGAGGGCTTCGTCATAGCAAGTTTTGAAGTTGACCCCACAGGGTCATTATGGTATAAGGGTTCATCTTATTCGCTGAAATACAGTGTGTAAGATGAACCCTTTCCTTTCATGAATCGGGAAATTTGGTGCATTTTCGGGGGCATTTTACCCCTTACCAGAACAGGACGCATTCCGAAAAGAAGCGTTTTTTGTTGGCATCCCGCTCTCCCAAAAGGACGATTTGCTGTTCCCATACGGATTTGTCGATGGGGATGAGGCGGATGTCGCCTGCGGGTATCTGCAATGCCACGCGGCGCATGTAGCGCACAATGCGGTCTATTTCGTGGTCTTCCCCTTCGAAGAGGTACAGGCTGTATTGCACACGCACACCGCCGAGGGATTCGAACTCCTTGCGCAGGAGGGTTTGGTGCTTCGTCTCGGGGACGTCATAGGCAAGCATCACGAGCATGGAGAGAAAAGGGGTTGAAGGAATCTGATTTTCCCGTGGTCAGGGCGCGGACGAAGGATTCCGTTGTCAGGCGGATGATGGTGCGCAGGCGAAAGCGTTTGCCGGCATAGTTCCAAAAGCTTTCCATCATTTCGCCAAATCTGCCCGCCATCAGCTTTTTGTCGTGCATTTCGTCGAGGTTGCGCATGACGGTCAGCTCTACACAGCAACGGAAGGGTTCGATGAGGTCGCAGGCAAGGCTGGGGCGGCTGCGGCGCAGGCGGTGAATGATGCCGATACCCGGCTCGATGCCCGAGGCAACGCATTGCCATTCCAAGGCGTGGTAGAGGAAGGCGTAGCCATAATTCAACGCAACGTTCAGCGGAGCTTTCGCTTGGCGGTGTTCGCGGGCGAAGAGGTCTTGCGATGCCACCTCAAAATACATTGCCCAAAAGAAACGCGCCCATTTGGCTTCGAGGCGCAGGATGCGGTTGTACGAATTGGACGCCAGGCGGGGCAGGGGTGCCAGGGCAGGGTTCAGCGAGCGGATGAGCGTGTGCTGGTTTTCCACCTTGGTAAAGATCAATGCCGAGGCGTATTTGGTGCTCGTTTTGAGAGACAGATTGCACAGGTGGAAGGTGGCGGCGGGGTTGACGTAGCGGCAACGCGGCAGAATGCCGGAGGTTTCCCACTTTCCCGTCTTTGCATTCCACCGCGCCATGACGACGGGGCATTGTTGCGCCATGGCGCACAATGCCTGCTGGCTCCACCGCGCTCGTGATGCCAGACACTGCACCGAGCCAAGCGTCAGCAGGGCAATTTTTTCTTGCCCGTTGCTCAGCATGCCGTCCTGCACGCTGAAATCGGAATCTTCGCCCGTCAGAATGAGGTGATGAATCATGCGGGCGGGTTTTCATAGATCTTTTCCAGTTGCTCTTGTTTGGCGGCATCAGGGAAACCTTTCAAGACGGCTAAATTATTTGGATTGGCTTCCTTTGTTTTTATTTTCTTTTTAGTGTCTTTAGTGGTTAATGCTTTAAACGCAACTTCACCATTACTCTTTAGGGCGGATACTTCCATCTGATGTTCAACGGTCTTTTTGGCTTTGGTATTCTGATTTTTTATGTTAATTTTCATCCTAAATATATCGCCCTTGCGGAAGGTCGCCACCTTCTTGGAATGCGGGACCAGCGTTCCGCAGACGAAGGTTTTGAGATTTTTCGCCTTGTTGGCAACCAACAGCTGAATCAAATAGTCCGGGGCGTTGTCCCGCCCGTGCCACGGAATGCCCATGCGTTTGATGACGAGGAGGCACTGTTTGGTGGGGACGAGGCGTTTCTGGTATTCCCATTGTTTCTCTTTGGGATTCCGACCCAGCCAAATTTCGAGGCGATCTTTGGCGGAAAGCAGTTTGAGGAGCTCATAGATCTTTTTCAGTTGCTCTTGTTCAGAGGATTTGGGTAAGCCCTTCAGGGATGCCAAGTCTTCCGCCTTAGACTTGGTTGGGATTAGATTTTTTTCTTTAGTGGTTAATGGCTTAAACTCAACTTGTCCATTGCTCATCAGAGCGGATACTTCCATCCAACATTCAACGGTCTTTTTGGCGTTTGTATCCTGATTGGCGGTGACGGTAAACTCCATCCAAAACACATCACCCTTTCGGAAGGTAGCCACTTTCTTGGAATGCGGGAACAGAGTGCCACAGACGAGAGTTTTCAGGTCTTTCGCTTTTTTTGCATCTAACAGTTGAATCAGGTATTCGGGGGCGTTGTTCCGCCCACGCCATGGGATGCCCATACGTTTGATGCCGAGAAGAGCCGCTCGCGTGGGGATGATGCGTTTCTGGTATTCCCATTGTTTCTTTTTGGGATTCCAGCCCAGCCAAATTTCAAGGCGGTCGTTGGCAGAATCCAGACTGCGGAGCTGATCAAACTTACCGTTCTTCGAAATAATGCCGCTCCATTTGAGTGGCGAATTGTCCAAGTTGCCTTTGGCGTCTTTTTTAACGAGGTGTTTGACCGGTACACCGTTTTTCAAACAAAGAGTTTTTTCTTGAGACGTCTTTTGCTCCAATGTTGCATCATCTTTCGTGGCTGAAGTTTGAGAATTGAGCCAGTTCCGAATCTCTTTTTCCGATGGAATCAGATCACGATTCTTGCCCGTTTTCTTATCTATACCGTTAATCCCCATCAATTTCAGAAACTCCCATATTTCGAAGGCACTTAATTTTTTGTCTTTCCATTTTTTGTTTTCTGTTCGAGGGAGAAAGGGACTTTTTGAAGGCAGGGCTTACCGAAAGAATAGCTCCAGAATGTGCTGTCTCCCAGGGGTTTGTATTTACTGTTGCTACGCAGCTTGATTACGGGCGGCTCGGTAAGGCTTTCGTTTTTCAACTCAGAGAGGATGGGTAAGAAATCATTGCCTTCTTGCAAACAGCATTCAAATTGTCTGTATTCTATCCCCTCATCATTCGTTTTTTTCACGTTTCGGAAGACCCCGCCGTATTGCGCGCCGTTCAACCATGTCGGCGGTAGGCATGACAATACAGCGGCATCTACGCGGTGATGCGTGTGCGTTTGGCGATCTTTGGCTTCATACCAAGATCCCGTCAGGCTCTTGCGAGCGGCGGCGGTGTAGACGCCGTGCGGGTTGCCGATACGTTGGCGCAATTTTTCCGCATCTTCGGAAATACCCATCCAGCGTGCCGCCATGTTGCGCAGTTCGCGTGCCAGCTGCGCCGTAAACGTCAGGTTGTTGAAATCGGGGAAGGTGGGCTCCTTCCTGAAAAAGATTTCGCATTTGGATCTTCCCCATTTGAATGATTTCGCTAATTTCTCCATTCCTTCCCAAGAGAGCCAGCCGGGCAGATTTGCCTGTGCCGCTTCATACGGCGTTCGGTTGTCCATGGCGGCATTCACGTTGCGCGTGGTCAGTACCAAATTGTCGCGCATATACAGCCCGCCGCGCGAATCAGGGAAGAGGTGCGCCAGTTCAAGATTTGGGGCAAAGGGATCGTTCCCCAGCGACTGCCCGGTGAAGGGACAAACGGCGGGTGTATCCTTCGTCCCGCCCTGTTGGTCGAACAGGGTGATTCGCAGGCGTTCGCTGTTGGTCAGTTCTTTCGGATTTCCCTTGTATTGCTTCCAAAATTTTTCGGCGCGCTCTCTGTTTTTATCTTGTTCATCTTGAATTTCTTTCTTTTCTTTTGACGAACGAGCGGGGTTCTTGATGCATTCGATGATGCAGTAATCCGGTACGGTTTTCCCATCCAGTTTGTCCTTCAATTCCGTTTCAAAAAGCCTTTGCAGGAAGCCCGTCGTGGCAAATTGGTTTTTCTTTTTTCCCTTTTGGACGAGGGTTCCTAACAGGGTGCGGACTTGAGGATAAGAAACTTCCACGGATTGAATTTGTTGCCTTTTCTTGTATAAATCCCATCCTTTTTTGAAAGCTTCCACGGCATCGGGGGCAAAGGTTTGTTCATTCTCCGTAAACATCTCAAACAAGGCTTTTGCCGCTTTAGTACTGATGTTGGCGCGTTTGTTTTTCCTGAAGGCGGGCGGGGAGCAAATGTCTTTCAGCTGTTCCAATTGGGATTTATTCCATTCTCCGGGTGCGAACTTCGATCCCTTTTCTTCTGCCATTTTTTTGATTTCATTCCACTTTAAGCCACCCTTCCGCACACCGTCGATGAGGGCGCACACCATGGCTTCAGGAAGTTTGCCTCGCTTGACGATTGTTTTTTTATTTTCTTTGAAACTGAACTCAAAGGTGCGGACGGAAACAAAATCGAGAAGATTCCACAAAATGATCTCTTGATCGTTTTGCTTGCCGCATTTTTCGGGAGAAAGCCCCAATTCCGTACACCATGGGCAAGACTTGACCTTCTTTTCGTAGAGCAAGTAGGCTTCGTGCGGTGTTTTGCGGTTGAAATGGAAGATCGCCTTGTTCTTGTGTTCTTTCGTATCGCAGGGCAAAAAAAGAATCTTTACAAAATCATCGTAATTTTCGATGAACTCGCGATGGCGTTCCAGAATCTTTGTCAAATGCTCTTTGACGTGCGAACGAGGGAAATTGGCATTGCGGGCTTTGCGATCGTTGATGTTATTTTTAACGTAATTTTTCAAATGAGCTTCGATATTTTCAAGCACGAATGCTTTCACCCTAGCATCAATCAAATCGCGGAATTCGTTTATCTGTTGTTCATCCAATTCCTTTTTGTTGTATGTGAGCATCCCGGCAAGGTCTTTCAGGTATTTTGCCTGATTTTCATCGATATAGTTGGCTTTAATCCATGCTGTGGCATCAGAGAGACTGTCGGATTCACCCCATGGGAACTCGCCCGCATCGTTGGTTTCTCCCTGTTCGACCATGGCATAGAAATCATAACCACGATGAGCAACAATCGATCGAATACATATAGAAAGAGCTTCTTTGGAAGCTAGCTTCCCATTGATTGCCCTATACCGCAAAACAAACGGATCGCTTTTCGACATGATTTCATTAGAAACCCACGGCAAGCCGTGCTTTTCGAAGAGCTTGCTCAGGCGGTACATGCGGGTATGCCGATTTTTTCTGGCGTGACGTGACGCGCGGAATTGACGGCGTTTTTTTAATGCCGCCGCTTGGGGTAATTCCATGATGAGCGATTTGCAGTAGAGCAATTCCGCGCCTTTTCGCACGGCAATACCGATGCCTTCCACGCCGATGTCGATGCCCAACACAACGGTATTGGAAGCGAAGAAGGGGTCTTGCCGCCATTTTTCAAGATTGGAAAGATTTTTATCGGGATTTAAAGGATATTGCATATGCGGGATTGGTGAGTTGATGGAATGTAACTGATTGATGCCAGTATATTTCGATATGTTATGAAAACAAGTTTAAAATTTGCGGAATCAGTCATTTTTATTCTTGCCGTGAGGGCGGGTTTCGTGTACGATGATGCCACTTCAAAACCAGCATGCATGGAGGACGCCTTAAGGCAATTGTTGGAAGAGCATTTTGTCCATGCATGTGACTTTCATACTGACCCTTCGAAGGTCGTCCCGACTTGTTTTCAAGTCGGGATTTTTTATCTACGGAAAAAGGTACGGGCAGATGATGCGTTCTGCACATGGAGCTTGACACAGCGCGGCAGAGAGAGCCTAATAGAGGCATGGCGCATAAAGGCGAACAGGTGTTGGTAGTCCCGCGGGCAGATTTTGACGCGGTAGGGGCATTTCAAGGGGTGACGCTGAATCCCGAGCTGTATTTGCAGGCATTTTTGAAACCGGGCGTGGCGCGGTATATGGATCGCGATGCGGCAGAGGAAGACCCGTCATTCAAACAGCTGATCGCCTATGGCATCTTCCGCCACAACGGGCGCATATTGGCGTATACGCGCGGAAAGAGCGGGGGTGAAGCCCGCCTGCATGCCAAGATTTCGCTGGGAATCGGCGGGCATATCAACCCGGTGGACGGGCTTGCCGACAATGTGGCAACGTATATGGCGGGTGTGGAACGCGAGATTCGCGAGGAGATTTCCTTCAGCGGAACGGCGCGGCAGAGGCTGGCTGCGATGATCAATGATGACAGCAATGCGGTAGGTTCCGTGCATTTGGGCGTGGTGCATTTGTTCGAGCTGGATACGGAAGATGCGGTTTCGAATGAGACGGCGTTGGCGGATTTGCGTTTTTATGCTCCGGAAGAGCTTCGCGCCGAATACGAAAGGCTTGAAACGTGGTCGCAGCTTTGCATGGACGCGTTGGAAAGTCTCTAATTGTTTTCGAACGTTTGGGCAGACGGGTGCTTCCCATGAGAGACGAACCAAACCGTTCGTCTCTCGACCCATGAATTCATTTTTCCGCACATATCGGTTACGGGCGGCGTTGCTTTCCGTATGTTCCGCTTCTCTGTTGAATGCTCAAGATGCCCTTTCGCCGTATTGGGATACGCGGCAGGGGTGGGAGCCGGCGCGGCTGCCCGAATCGCGGGTCAGCCCCGCCCTGCGCAAGGGCTTGCCCGCCACACGGCAACAGATGAGCCGTGTCAAGGGGGTGCCTACGCCCCATGCCGTGCGTTCGCAGGGACGTAAGGAGGCAGAGGAAAGAGGCTGTGCGATAGAGTGGTTTCCCTCTGCTCCTCCCAAGATGATGCCGTATTTGGACGGAATGTACGTTTTCGGCAATACGTGTATCGAGCCGGATTCTCTGATAGGTGATGATGCCCTTTCGAGGAGTGCGCAGACGGTCAAGACGGAGCTTTCACGGGTCGGCTTGCAGTATTCGTTGAAACACGGTTACAATTACACAGGGATTGCGGGGAATGTGCTTCGTGGGACACAACACAGTTTCAATGCATACAATGTCAATTTGCTGGCGAATTGGTTTCTCGTCAATTTTGATCGCGGTTCAAGCGGGATTTTTCTGGCGGTGGAGTTTAATTGGGGAGCGGGGATGGACTATAACCAGCGCAAGGCCGGTGCGGAGGAGAGTCTCGGCTCGTTAGAAAATCCGCAGGGTTCGGCGCGGAGCGGGGGACCCTTCCTTGCCAATGTGAGCTTGGGGCTGAGCCTTTTTGAAGGGAAGTGGGTGATTATGGCGGGGCAGATCGATACGTCGAATTACATTGACCAGAATGCCTATTCCAATTCCGGTTTTAACAATTTGATCAACGGGGGCATGAACAACAATCCCGCTCTGCCGCTTCCGTGGGCAAACTGGGGCTACCAGACGGCGTGGCAACCTTGCGATTCGTTTTATCTCATGTATGCGGGAAGCGGGAATAATACACCGCTCAACAGTAATCCTTTTCGCTACATCAATGCGCGGGCTTGGACGCATTTGGCGGAAATGGGGTTCATTTCCGAAGATGTGGCGGGAATGGGACCGGGTGTGTTGCGCTTGCAATATTGCCTGACGACGGCAGGTTCAAAAACGGGGAACGGCGGAGCGATTAATTTCCAGCAACAGCTGGGACGCAGTTCCAAGGTGGGCTGGTTTGGGCGTTTGGGGCTGATGGATCAGGATGCCGCTGCGTTTAACGGGGTGCGCAGCGCGGTGACAACGGGTCTTGTGTTCCAATCGCCGTTTTGCGGGAAGGGGGCAAGCAATAATGAGCAAATTGCCCTCGGTTTCCTTTGGGTAAAACCCGCGCAAAGCGAACGCCCCTATACGCGAAGCAACGAATACGGGGTAGAGCTCTCCTATGTGATGCAGGTGACGCCCACGATGACGTTGCAACCCGATGTGCAGTTGATTCGGAATCCCATACACGGGCGGGGGAAGAGTACGGCTCTCGTCTTCCAGCTGCAAAATGTGTGGAGCTGGTGAGTGTTCAGCCACCGCAACGGGTAAGGAATTCCGCAAGGGCGCGGGCGTAGAGTTCCGGCTCAAGGAGGAAGGAATCATGCCCCTTGAGGGAGTGAACTGTTTCCATGTGTACACGGATGCCTGCATTCTCCAGTTGTGAGACCAATTCGCGTTGGGCTTCGATGGGGAAGCAGGCATCGGTGTCGATGCCGAAGATGAGGAAGGGTGTGTTGTTGCAGCGGCAACCGGAGAGGGCTTTGGCAAAGCTTTCCGCATGCGCGATGCGCAAGAGGTCAAAGTTGATCCACATGTCCGAGATGCGGATGTAGGCGTTGGCATCAAATCGGCGGGCAAATTTTGTGCCTTGGTGCAACATGTAGCTTTGGGTGTTGCGGGTGGGCTGGTACCATGAAAGCATGCCGCAACGGTCTCCGCATGCCGCACGGGCGCGGGATTCCAATCCCTTCTGCCAGACAAAGGCTTTATGCCCGATGATGCGGGCCAGCGCAAGCCCGCGTGCGGGTGGAGCGTCTGCCGAGTAAAAACCGCCGCAGTAGAGCGGGTCAAGCTCTATCGCTACGATTTGTTCAAAGACGGATAATTGATGCTCGATGAGCGGACACCACCCGGAGCCGATGGAAACAACGCCTTTAGTGCGTTCCGGGAAGAGGGCAGCAAATGCCAGTGCGACTAGCCCGCCGACCGATGGACCGACCAGCGTGGCGCGTTCGATGCCCAGTGCGGTAAGGGTTTGTGCCTGCAAGCGTGCTTGGTCGCCCGCTGTGACGAGTGGGAAGCGGGCGTTCCACGGTTGTCCGTCCGCATGCAGAGAACAGGGTCCCGTTGTGCCGTAACAGCTTCCCAAAAGATTGATACATACGATGAAGTAGCGATCGGTATCCAGCGGTTTGCCCGCGCCGATCATGCTATCCCACCAGCCTTCGTGGTTTTCCTCCTGCCACAGTGTACCGGTGCCGGGAACGGCACGGTTCATCCCGTGGGCGTGTTGGCTGCCTGTCAACGCATGAAAGAGGAGGATGGCGTTGGACGCATCGGCGTTCAGCGTGCCGTAGCATTCATACGCCACTTGCACGTTGGGGATGAGCGCACCGCCTTCGGTGAGGAAATTGCCGAGAGGAAGAAACTGTGTCGAGACGTTGCAACGGGAGGTTTTCGGATTCGGCATGGGAGGGGATGAGGGTTATTTCCTAAAGAGTTCCAGCGCGTGGCGTGCGCCTTCGTGTCCTTGTTTTGCCGCTTGCTCGTACAGAACGGCGGCTTGTTCGGGGTCTTGCATGACACCTTCACCCCGCGCATAGCAAACTGCCAGCTCGTATTGTGCGTGTGCCAGCCCCTGTGCGGCGGCAAGGCGAAACCAGTTGACGGCTTGGGAGAGGCTTTGGTCTACGCCGATTCCTTTTTTGTAGCAGATGGCGAGGTTGAACTGAGCCTGTGCCATGCCTTGCCCCGCCGCTTGGTAAAAATAACGGGCGGCTTCCTGCAAATTTTTTTCAACCGCAATCCCCTGTTTGTAATAATTACCCACGTTGAATTGGGCCGGGGCGTATCCCTGTTCTGCGGCTTTTTTGTACCAGAAGAAGGCTTTGGCTTTGTCTTGCGCAATCCCTTTGCCCAGATCGTAACAAACGCCTATGTTGAATTGGGCATCAATGAAGTTTTGTTCTGCGGCTTTTTGATACCAACGTGCCGCTTCTTCGAGGTTTTTATCAACGCCTTCCCCCGTTTCGAAACAACGCCCCAAATTGTTTTGGGCAGCGGCTATGCCTTGTTCGGCGGCAAGGCGAAACATGTGTGCAGCTTCTGCGGGTTTGCGCTTTCCGGAGCGGACGCCGGAAAAGAAAACGCCCATATTGTATTGGGCTTTGGCATTCCCTTGCGCGGCGGCTTTTTGATACCAGTATGCCGCCCGCAGGATGTTTTGTTTGACCCCCCGCCCGTATTCATAACAACAGCCGATGTTGAACTGCGCTTCGGCGTGTCCTTGTCGCGCGGCTTCCTGATACCAGAATGCCGCCGTGTTCATGTCGTGAGAGACGAGATAGTGGCATGCCAGATCGTATTGTGCCGTGGGGACGCCTTCCAGGGCTTTCGCCTTCAGTTGGGCGAGCCGCTCTTTGTCATTATTTTGGCTTTGTGCGTTTTCGCCGAAAATACCGTTCCACATGTCGCCGAAATCTTGCGCCGAGACAGGAGACCCCAACGGGCATATTGCCGCGAGGAGAGCTATGGCTGTAGTGCGCGATGCGGTTGACATGTCGGCAGAAAGTGTTGCCCGCTGCGCCGCTTTTGCAGACGCGATCAAGGCGAGAAAAACAGAGCGGTCTCTTCCAAAGAAAAAACGAAAAGAGACCGGGGTGCAGACTCCGGTCTCTTAAAGAAAACTGCGCTGTGCGGTTTACTTCACGCCTTTTTTGCTCAGGCGAGTACCGGCAGTAGCACCTTGGCGGGCTTTGAATTTCGGGTTGCTCTTGCAAATGACATACAATGTACCCTTGCGCTTCACGATTTGACAATCTGCGTGACGGCGCTTCATGGAGGCGAGTGAGGAAAGTACTTTCATGATGATTCGATGCTGTTGAAGATTTGCGTTGGGGGAATGAGTATAGTGATTATCCGCGCATTGTAAAGCCAAATTTTTATGACTCGCTTGAAATTTCGAAAATTTGACGGTTTTTTGGTGAAAGGATGATCAATTTTTACGGTTGACAGAGGGGATTTCTCGGGTGTCTATTTCATTGAGGCGGTTTTCCCACAGATAGCGGCGTGTTTCCGTGAGAAGAACACCACTCAACCCGATCAGGCAGATCAGATTGGGCAATGCCATGAGGGCGTTGGCACAGTCCGCAAAGTTCCATACGATGGATGATTTTGTGGTGCAACCGATGAATACGGCAATGACCCACAGGATGCGGTAGGGAAAGATCAGCCGTTCGCCGCCAAGGTATTGCAAGGCGCGTTCTCCAAAATACGACCATCCGAGAATAGTGGAAACGACGAAGCTCAGCAGGCTGACCGTCAGAAGGGGAGCTCCGATCCCTTCAATTTTTCCGAACGCAAGCAAGGTCAGCCGTTCGCCGTCTGCGGAGGAGATGTCGGGGTGTGCCAAAATGCTCGTGACGATGACCATGCCCGTCAGCGAGCAAATGATGACGGTATCCCAGAAGGGTCCCGTGGATGCCACCAAGGCTTGCTGTACGGGGTTGGGCGTCCGCGCCGGTGCGGAGACGATGGGCGAAGACCCCATGCCCGCTTCGTTGGAAAAAAGCCCGCGCGACACACCTGCCCGCATGGCGATCAGCATGGCAGAGCCGAAAAAGCCACCGCTCATGCCCTGTGTAGTAAAGGCTTGATCCATGATTGTTTGAATGGCAGGAAGAATGTATTCCGACTGGACGCAGAGGATGTAGGCGCAGCCGACAATGTACATGACCGCCATGGCGGGTACGAGGGTAGAGCAGATGCCGGCAATGCGTTTGAGACCGCCCAGCAAAACCAGCCCCACAAACACCGTCAGAACGGTACCCGTTGCCCACGTCGGGCAACCGAATGTTTCATAAATGCGCTCGGCGGCGGAATTACCCTGCGTCATGTTGCCGATGCCGAATGCCGCAACGGCTGTCAACACCGCAAAGACGGCACCCAGACGCGGGGCTTTGAGACCGCGTGACAAGGCATACATCGGTCCGCCCACGATATTGCCTTTTTCATCGCGGACGCGGTAGCGTATGGCAAGAAGAGCCTCTGCGTATCGGGTAGACATACCCAACACCCCGGTGAGCCAGCACCAGAAAACTGCTCCGGGACCGCCCAACCCGACGGCACCCGCCACACCGATGATGTTGCCCGTGCCGATGTTGGCTGCCAGAGAAACCATGAGCGAGCTGAAATGGGAAATTTCACCGTTTTTATCTTTGCTCTTTTTGAAATACAGCTTGAGACCGGTCCATAAATGCCGTTGCGGGACGTGTAAAATGACCGTTAAATACAGATGCGTTCCCAACAGGCAAAACAAGAGGATATACCCCCACAAAAACGAGCCGGCTTCCTGAAGCCAAAGATCCGCTGTTTCCATATGCGTATGACGGCAGGATCATACGCGCATCGGCTTTCTCCGTCAAGAAGAAGCCGCTTGCGGGGGATGTGTGCGGCGGTCGCGCGACAAATGTGCATTGTCCGTGCAGCGGAGATTGTTCTTCGCATTTGACTTCACGGGTTCTGTATGATACCCTCGCGCGCATGAGCACGCCTGAACGGAGCTACAAAGAGACGATTTTTCTGCCGGAAACCACCTTCCCGATGCGGGGCGATTTGACAAAAAAAGAACCGATTCGCCTGCAACAATGGGAAGAAGAGCATCTCTATGAGCGAATTCAGCGTCGTCGCAAAGAACAAAATGCACCTTTTTTCCTGTTGCATGACGGACCGCCCTTTGCCAATGGGGACGTGCATATGGGAACCGCGCTCAACAAGGTGCTGAAAGATTTGGTACTGAAGAGCAAAACCATGGCGGGCTATGCCACCCCCTACGTTCCCGGTTGGGATTGCCACGGGTTGCCCATCGAATACAAGGTTGTGCAACAAGATCGCGACCTCGACCCCGCCGAAATTCGTCGCCGCTGTGCCGAATTTGCTCGTGGATACATTGATATTCAACGTAACTCTTTCCGCCGTTTAGGCGTATTTGCCGATTGGGAACACCCCTACCTCACCATGAACCCCGCATATGAGGCAACGGTTTTGCGCGTCTTTGCCCGCTTGGTAGAACAGGGGGCGGTTTACCAAAGTCGCAAGCCCGTGCAATGGTCGTATGCCGCCCATACCGCGCTTGCCGAAGCGGAAGTGGAATACCAAGAGGACACGAGCGCGGCGATCTTTGTTGCCTTCCCCTTGACAGATGCGTTTGAAGGGACGGAAGCTTCCGTGGTGATTTGGACGACCACGCCGTGGACATTGCCCGCCAACGTGGCGATTGCCGTGCATCCCCGCATGGAATACATCCTTGGTGCGTTTGTGAAGGATGGCGAGACGCGCCGCTTCATCATGCTTAAGGATCTTGTGGCAACCTTTACGGAAAAAACCGGTTGGGCATTGGCTGAAACGTTGCATTCTTTCTGCGGGCAAGCTCTTGAAAAGCGGACAGCCCGCCATCCCTTCCTTGATCGCGAATCGCTGATTGTTACGGCAAACTTTGTGACAACGGACACTGGATCGGGTGCCGTTCACATCGCTCCGGGACACGGGGCGGATGACTACGTTGTCGGCAAACAATACGGCTTGCCCGTGCTTTCCCCTGTGGACGATGACGGGAAGTATACCGAAGAAGTGGGCGTGCCGTCCTTGGTCGGCAAACACGTTTTTGAAAGCAACGAAGCCGTGATCACTATGTTGGAAGAGGGCGGGTTTTTGCTCGGACGTGAAGATTACACCCACCAATACCCGCATTGCTGGCGTTCCAAAACGCCGATTATCTTCCGTGCCGTGGAGCAGTTCTTCATTTCTATGGAAAAATTACGCCCGATCGCCCTTGCCGAAATCGACAAGACAAAATGGTTGCCCTCATGGGGGCGCAACCGCATTTACGGCACGGTGGAGGCTCGCCCGGACTGGTGCATTTCCCGCCAGCGCACATGGGGGGTTCCCTTGCCCGTCTTTTTCGATGAAGAAAGCAAGGCGGTGTTGGATGCCGACTTGGTGCGCAAGATTGCCGATCTTGTGGAAAAGAAAGGATCGAACGTCTGGTTTGAAACGAGCGATGAAGAGCTTTGCCGCATGCTCGATTTGCCGCTGACATGGCGCAAGGGCAAAGATACACTCGACGTCTGGATCGATTCCGGCAGCTCTCATGCCGCTGTAATGGATTCTTTGCCGGAACTCCCCGCACCTGCCGATCTTTATCTGGAAGCCACAGACCAACACCGAGGCTGGTTCCAAAGCTCGTTGATTCTCTCGGCTGCATGGCGCGGATGCGCCCCGTACAAGACGGTGATGACGCACGGCTTTGTGGTGAACCAAGACCGTACAAAATTGTCGAAGAGCGCACAGGGTACTTACCAAAAACCGACAAATGCCAAGTATTTCTATGAAAAATACGGTGCGGATATTGTGCGCCTTTGGGTTTCTTCTGTGGACTGGCAGAATGAAGTCCCCTTCGGAGAAGAGCTCTTTAAGCAGGTGACGGAACCCTACCGCCGTTTACGCAATACCCTGCGTATTTTGCTGGCGAACATCGGTGATTTTGATCCGACCGTCCATGCGGTTTCCGCCGATCGTATGCCTTTGTTGGATCGCTGGATCATGGAACGCCTCAATACCGTTATCGGCGAGGCTCGCGCCGCCTACGCAGCATATGATTTTCGCCGCGTGTTTACGCTGATCAACCAGTTTTGCGCCAATGACCTTTCGGCTCTCTACATCGACATTACAAAAGACAGGCTTTACTGTGATGATCGCAATTCCCTGCGCCGTCGCGCTACGCAAACGGCGATGTACAGTATCTTCCGTTCGCTGTGCCTCTTGCTGGCCCCCATCTTGGCATACACAACGGAAGAAGCATGGGAACACGCAGGGTACGAAGGCAGTGTGCATGAACAGGATTTTCCCGAAGTTTCTCCGGAATTCAATTCGCAGGAAGCAACGGCACTCTTCGAACGCCTGCAAGTTATCAAGTCTGCGATTCAGGTGGCGATCGAAGCGCAGGTACAGGCAAAGGCATTTGCCAAGAACAACGAAGCCGCTGTTTGCCTCACGGTGCCGCGTGATGAAAACCCGGATGTGCTTACTTTGCTGAATGATCGGGCTTTTGCCACAGAGTTCTTCATTCTTGCCGACCTTAAGGTTTCTTTCGGAGAAACGTTGGCAGCAGAAGCATCGTGTTCTCCGTACACCATGTGTCCGCGTTGCCGCCGTTACGAACCGGAAGCGCAGGACGGTCTTTGCGCCCGTTGCGTACAAGTTCTTAACGCTTGAATTGACGCCATGACAGCTTGCGAGAAGCCGTGTGATGAACCGTCATGTTCTCCCCGTCCTGCCGCCGGAAAACGGCAGGCGGTTTCATGGGGACTGATCGTGTTGATTGTTGCCCTTTATTTGCTTGATCAGGGGACGAAGTGGTGGGTAGTTTCGTATTTTCGCCCTCCCATTGCCTTTCCTGACGGTTCTGTGATCGCCCTCGGTCGTATCCCCGTTATTTCCGAAGCATGGGGGCTGTTGCGGTTTGACCTGTTGCGCGTACACAATACGGGTGTGGCGTTTGGCATGGGTAACGGGACGGCATGGGCAAGATACGTCTTTTTGGTTGTTCCCGTAGTGGCGTTGCTTGGCCTTTGGTGGCTTTATCGCCGTGGATTTTTCGAAACGCGCATGTTGCGGGTTGCGTGGGCATTTATTACGGCGGGCATTTTGGGCAACCTGACCGATCGTCTTGTACAGGGGTTTTTCTTGCCGGGAGGCGAAGGGCTTTCGTTTTGGGAACGCCTCATGAACGGTTATGTGGTGGATTTCCTCGACTTTTCATTTCCTTGGATTACAACGCAGACGTGGACGGAAGGTTACCATTGGCCTGCCTTTAACGTTGCCGATTCGTGCATATGCGTGGCGGCGGCTATCTTTTTTGCCGCAGGAATCGTCACGGATTTATCCAAGAAAAAGAAGGATGTCTCGTCATAACCCATGTCTGTTGTTTCCCCTATTTTCCTGACGGCGTTGATGCTCTGCTGTTTTACCGCCCGCGCGGGGCTGGAGTTTAAGAGCCGCACCGTGTCCCGTGAAATTGAGCCGAGCCAAACCTTGTTGGATGTTGCCTTTCCCTTCACCAACACCGGCAGATCCCCCGTGACCATCAAACGCATCAAACCCCATTGCGAATGTACGGAAGCCCGCTCGGAAAGAGGAAATACGGTGATGCCGGGTCAATCCGGGCGCATCCTCTTGAAGGTGGATACAAAAACATTTGTCGGAACGGTCAGCAAAGATGTTTCCGTTTTTACTTCAGACGGGACAGAGCATAAAATCATTGTTCGCGTGGCGGTGAAAGAACCCGTCACCGTAACGCCCAAAGCCCTGTCTTGGAAACAGAACGGTACTGCAGAGACCAGAATTATTACGCTGACATTGGCGGCGGGGTGTCCGTTTACCCTTAAGCGCGTCAGCCTTGTCGGCAGTGATTTTGAATATGAACCTGCCACCGTCACCCCCGGGAAAAAGTACACCGTGACAGTGACGCCGAAAAGCACGGGCAAAAAGCTGATCAACCGCTTGTTGATCGAAACGGACAGTAAAGACCCGCGCTATGCCCGCATCCCCGTCTTTTTGAGCATTCACCCGACTTCGGCATGAGAGATACGTTCGGACAGTTTGTTGCGGTCGGCTTTTTTGTTTTGCTGGCGGCATTAGGGATTTGGTATGCCGATTCTGTGTTTTTCGAGCCATACCGTTTGCCGCCGTGTCGCCAACAGAATCTTCCTGAAGGACGCATTTGCCTTGAAACAGCATTTGAGCAATGGGGGGATCGCATTATATGGCTGGATGCCCGGGATCAAAGCTCATACGAGCGCGGGCATATTACCCTGACGCCGGGGCGTATGTTTCCGCTTCGCAACGGGGCAGATTTTGAAGAATTGCTCAACGCTGCATTGGAACGCCTGCTTGATGCCGCTTCCCGTAATGAATGTATTGTCGTATTTGGCGGCAATGAACATTCCGAGCCTGAAAAAGTAGCGCAGTCGTTGCGTGATATGGGGATTATTACTGCTCCTGTCTATGTGTTGGAAGGCGGATGGGGGCGTGTCAAAGAATCACGCCGTCTGATCCCGTAAAACCCTACCGCACGCTCAAAAACGGATTTGTCGGCAAAGCAAGCCGTTCGGAATACCGGCACTTTGCAAAGGGATAAAAAAATTCGCCGATTGCAGGAATCGGCGAATCGATTGAAAGAGGATATAGCGCATCTTTCCCGTCAGCTGTGCATCGGCATCAGGACGTAGAGGAATTTGTCTGCCACGCGCATGACGCCCGGGCTGGATTGATCGATCAGGTCAAACGTAATCGTATCTTCGTTGACGGCTTTCAGCGGGGCGATGATGAAATCCGCATTGAAGGTAATGGCGAGATCACGCCCGTTGTAGTCCAGCGGCATTTCTTCCTGTGCTTCGCCGATTTCCGTTGTAGAGGAAAGCACGGTCAATTTGCCTTCGGAGAATTGGAAGCGCACCGTATTCGTCTTTTCCGATGAGAGCAACGAAACGCGGCGTACAATTTCCAGAAATTCATCGGTCGGCAATTCAATGCGTTCGCTGTAGCGCGATGGAATCACTTGGCGGTAATTGGGATAATTACCGTCCGTCAACTTGGTGACCAGCAATGTATCGCCGAATTCGAAAGCCGCCTGTGTGTTCGTAATCGATACGCGGACATCACCTTCATCACCCAGCAAACGATGAATTTCCGTAACGGCTTTGCAGGGCAGAATGACGTTGATTTGTTGCGATTCGGGGAACTCCAGCTCATCTTCGTACAGGGCGAGGCGACGTCCGTCTGTGGCAACCAGTGTCAGTTTGCCGTCTTGGAAACAGGTGTATATGCCGTTCAGCACATTGCGAGAGCTGTCCAGCGACATGGCGTATTCCGTACTGCGGAAACCGCGTGAGAGCATGCTTTGCGGCACTTTGAATTCGCGCGTTTCTTTGAATACGGGCAACGAGGGGAAATCGTCCGTGGACAAACCGTTCAGTTTAAATTGAGCGCGGTTGCACTTGATGGTGGCCACCGTCTTGTTGACTTCCACCTGCACCTCACCGTCTTGCAATTCACGAATGATGCTTTGCAATTTCTTTGCGGGGAGAGTGATGGAACCGGGGCGATCCGTGTTGGCGGGAACCTTGGATACGATGGTCATATCCATATTGGTAGCGACCATTTTCAGCCCGGTTTCGTCTGCCTCAAGCAACAGATTCGAAAGAATCGGCATGGCGGGGCGCGAAGCCACAATGTTGACAACTTGGTTTAATCCATCGAGGAAAACTTGTTTGGCAAGGGCGAATTTCATACGAAGAACTGTCTGTTGAGGTTATCTTAGCTGTTTTCCGTCAAGTGCGCAAGAATAAATTTCTGCATGGCACAATCGTTTTGTCGTAAAGAAAAAGGATATTTTGCGGGTAGCGGCGGTGCATTCCCTGAGGGTGTTACTGTTCGGGGGGGCGAATGGTTAAACGCTTTTTCATCAGGCGAATCATGCGTTTTTTGCCCCATGACATGCGCCACACGTTCAATCGATGGCGCAAGACAACGCCCCATGTCCGCTCTTTCCGTTCACGGGCAAATTCTTCCATGCGGGGTGCTTCGGCATCGATGGTCGAATTTTCGTTGTTCGGATCTGCCGTCAGCACCAAGCTGGGCGTGACCCCGCAAACGGGAATGTGGCGCATCAGCCAGATCCAGCCCAGTTGCACGTCATAGCCCATCCAGTATTTGTGGAATCCTTTCAAAACTTCCTGTGCACCCTTTTGCGTATAAATGTTACCCACGGCAACCCACGGCAATTTTTTGGGGAAGATCAGTTGACGGCGGCATCCCTGCGGATGCTCGATCAGCGGATAGAGCTTGCTGTTGTCTTCCGTGAAAAGCTTCAATGCTTCCCAGCCGGAGGTCTCTTGCGTCAGCCATGCAATGCCTTCATTGAAATCTTCTTGTAACAGAAAATCGTCTTCCAAAATAACCCCGTAATCCGCTCCGCTCTCCACAAATGTGCGCAAGGCTTTCAAATGGCTTTGGATACAAGCGTGTTCGTTGGGAGTCAGATCGGATGCAAACTCCCGCTTTCTCAATTTCGGGGAGAACCCTTCCAAGCGGTTCATATCCAAATCGCTCCCCTGGATGGCGGCGATGCGCTCCAAGTTAATGCCGAATCGCGAGGCTTGGCGTTCTGCCGATTCGCGACGATCCCTCGCCCGTTCCAAATTGATGTAATAATAGCGAACAACAGGAGAGTTCTTTTCACTCATAAGGCAATACGAAAAATACCAAACCTTTGCATTATATTTTCAGTGGTACTCGAGAGGGGACTCGAACCCCTACGGATCGCTCCACTAGATCCTTAGTCTAGCGCGTCTACCAATTCCGCCACCCGAGCATGTACGTCAAGGCGGGAAGAGTTTAGCCAAGGAATGGGTGATTGGCAAGTATTTTTTTTGATTTTTATTGCGCCTGTTCCAATTTCTCCGAATTTTTGATGGGGCGATTCGTTTTTGCCGAGCAATACAGCATTCCGAATGCTGTAGGTGAAATTTTGATATAAATCGATTCTTTATCAATGATATAGAAAAAACACACAACTTCGTCCGGAATGCATTATGGATTTGTAACTAAATAATTTTTAATATTTTATAACCACGCATCTTGACACAGCATTCGGAATACTGTAGACTCTTACGGAAGCAAGCTTCGGGAACTCGAAGTTTTCTCCTCTGCAATACTATGCGGAGGCGGCTTTTCGTATTACCTTTAATCTCTCTCTCCATGAATAAATTTTGGGATCATATCGATTCTGTGTACGTGATTAATCTCGACACGAGTACCGATCGCTGGGAAAACTTTTTAAAATCAAGCAAAGGGATCATTCCGCATGAAAAATTGCACCGAATTTCTGGTGTACGGGGGCGGGAGCTTGCAGGGTACGGAGAGTTGCCATGGTTTTCCGAACGCACGGGCGAACGCTCATCATCATGGGGTGGGGCGGCAGGTTGTGTGTTGTCGCATCGGAAGATTCTCGAAACGGCTCGCGACAACGGAGACGGTTACTTTGCTGTTTTTGAGGACGATGTTGTTTTTCGCTCTGCGCCCGAAGCGGAAGAGATGTTAGGACGTTTTTTTGACGAAAATTGTTTTCGGCGTGGGATCTTTTATTTGGGATTTCACAAAATGCCGTTGACGGGAAGACGGCTCATCAGTGAAAACGGGGCAGAGATTTGGCAATTGCCGGGGGTGCTGGCAACGCATGCATACGTGTTGCACGGAGAAAGCATCGGTAAGTTGCTCCCTCTGTTGCCGACGTCGGAAAACGTGTGGGCGTGGCTTGCCCGATATCGTGCCATTGATACATGGTATCGGGAATATATTACGATGCAGGCGGGCATTCCTGTGTACGGTCTCATTCCGCAGTGGGTTGTGCAAGGACCTTCCTATTCGGACATCGGCGGTGTTGCCACAACCGGTTCTCCTAAGGAAAAGCGGGTACGTCCGCATTGTTGTGGCGGGTTGGCATGGTTGGGGCATTTGGCGGTATTGCCGTTCACCCGCATGAAATCGCTCCTCAATTCACGGCGCACATTTCGCCGTGCTGCCCATGGCGGTTTCCCGGGCAAACGAAAACGGAAAAAGTAACAGTCGGTTTTTTACGCCGTCCGTTTTAGAAATTCCATTTGACTTGCAGATTGCCGAAGAGCGTGTAGCCCGTTTGCGTTTTGAATTGAGGCGAGCGGTAAACTGCTCCGAAGAAGTAGTCTACATCATCCGCGCGGATGCCGATACCCAAATAAATATCGACAACCCACGGTTCTTTCTCAACGTGCGTATCGAAATGATGAAAAGCCGTGCCGTCCAAGAACATGTCGCGCACCACGTATTTGGCAAATACCCCCGCCACGCCGTAATAACTGTTGCTTGCGGTATTGTAGGTGCGTCCCGAGAACGGGCTGATGCCATAATTTGCTCCGTTAATGGTAAAATCATTCATGCTTGGCGGTAAGTTGTACCCAAAGCGATACAGCACCCCTGCGCCCCCTGTCACGTAAACCGTTCCACCTTCCAGTCTGCCGTATGCCAAGCCGTCTGTTTGGAAACCGCTTGCGGAACAGTACTCCAGCGCATCAAGGCGCACGTCATGGCGCACGGAAAGTTGCAGGGTTACTTCAGAAGGCATTTGATCCTGCCAGCCGTCCCACTGTTGCAAGTGTTCGACTTCGTGAATGAACCACTGGCAATCTTTGGCGATAGAGGGCTTGCCTGTTGTCCCCAGTTGAAATTCAAGAGCTGTTGAATGGCTTTCCCCCACAAACACATATCCGCCACCCGCTGTCAGCCAGCCGGCATAGGGGTGTTCGCCTTCCACGGCTCCGTCTGTGTGTGTGCGCGGCGTAAAAATCAATTGCGACAGGGAGATGCCGTAATAATCTCCGTTTTCAAGCCGTTGCGTATATTCGAGGCGTGTACCGTTCGAATAGTCTTTGTCATGCCCGAAAAAAACATCGTTTTCCACGACTATGCGAAAGCCGTATTTCTTTTCGCCGTCTTTCGGGATAATTGTTGCGGGATGGATGCCCCCTTCATAAGGAGGGAAGCCGTGTGTTGTCCGAGCAGATGCACCCGTTTTCGGGTGTGAGGAAGATTGCGCTTGTTCGGGCAAAGAGACCGCCGCAGTTTCGCCGTAACATATTTCCGCACTGCACAATCCGGACAGTGCAACCATCATCAGAACCTGACGCATGGGGGACATTTTAGACATTCTTTTATATAGCATCAATGAAGGAGGATGTCATGGAGATTCCTTTTGCAGTGCGTGAATGGATAAATGCTTGGTTTTCTGTTTGTAGGAAAATAAACAGCGCGAAAAAATGTTTTCCGCATAAGAGGTGGGCTCGTGCTGTCCGCGAAAGCGGATTACGGCATCGCCGATCATTTTTGGCACGGTATCAAAAGGATTCTGCCGTCAGGGCAGGACAATGGTGACATTGGTCAGCTTTTCGCAAAACTGATGTTTCCATATCGGAAGACCTTTGGAGTTTTTTCCGAACGTGTAGCCGTGCAGGTAGCCGGAAAACGTACCTTTGTAGATTTTATCGGATACTTTCTCCGTGAAATAGATGTACGGCATCGGCATTGAAAGGGGTGGCATTTGAAGTTTGCCTTGGATGACGCATATGCCGTTGACGGGATCGGAATCCGAAACAGAAACAGTATAGAACGTATTTTTGTTGTTCACATTCGGGAAAAAGAACAAGCTCAGACGGGAGGCTGTCTTGCCTTTACCCGGGGCGTAAAAGAAAGGGTAAGACGCAATTTGTTTTTCTTGTTCACCGGTTATAGTGCGCTGATCTGTCTTGATTTGGATTACCGTACCCGAAGGTAATTCTTGAGGTCCCTCGGTTGCATGCATTGTCGGTTCGCCGTCTTTCGGAAGAATAACCTCGACATGCTCATTTTCCAAATCATAAGATTCAACTGTAGTTCTCCCTTTATAATCGTAGGATTGAGAAAGAAAGCCTGAAAGTTTTCCCGAAAGAATACGCCCGTTTTTTTCCGTGAATGTGATTACGGCCGGTTTGGCTTTTTTATCACAAGCCTCCGCTTCTTTCGTCCCGGTAATGTTGTATTCATAGTTGTAGTAGTAGCTCGTGTCTGATTGCCCGAGCCAGAGGCGCACATGTGCGGTATTGCCCTTGGTTTCGTATTGCTCAATGGAAATGTCACCTGGATAGAAAAGTTCATTTTGGAAGCGGATGATCGCCCCTTGGAGAGATTTCGGGGCTTCGATTTCGGCGGCGAAAGAAACGGCGGTGCAAAGAACGCCGAATAAAATACCGGATAAAGGCAGGGTTTTCATGGGATGATATTAAATGTTGAAGGATAGCGTGTCAAGTAGGTTTTTCAAGATTGTGGGGATATTCAGTGCATCGTGTCTTCAAGCGAAATTCCCGCAATGCCTATCAACGCCATGAACAACAGAGAGCAATGCGCGGTAATAATGCCGTGCTGTTCGTACTTGAGGCGGTCATATGCAAAACAGAACAACATGACAAAAGCGGTACGTCAAACGAGCAACGCATGTCACTGAAGAAAAAATATGAGTTTCTGAAATGAAGCGCAGACAGCCAAGAGAGCGTAAGACCGATCGGTATAGTTCATTCCACTTGTGCGAATTTGTAATCAAAACGGTACAGATAAATCAGCATCAGCAGGAAAGTTCCGATATATTTTGCGGATGTGAGAGACTGATCCTGCAACAGGTCGCAGATATAGGGTGCTGAGAACAAGTCTTCCGCTTTCGCGTACCGTGCAGGAATGAAAAGCAACGCGAGAATACATCGTGCGATCAGTGCGGAGAGGCGGGATGTTGCCGAATGGGAGAAACAATTTCAAAAAGAATATTTTAATAGGAACATTGTTTCCGCCGGATGCTTTTCCCATTTTTTCGCCCCTTTTCCCCGTCTGTCGAACGGATGATACCCTTGTTCGTCCCGCCTTTTTCCGTTTCGTATAAGACAAGGGGCGAGAAGATAGACGAAATGTCATACGCGGATTGCAGAAGAGTAATAGAGACAGAATATCATGGAGAATTCCATCTCCTTTTGCTCGGAGAGATCCACCTCACAATGGGTTTCCTCTGCGCAAAACACTTAGACTTCCTGATCTTTTGAAAGAACCAATTGTTTGTACAGGGTGGCGATGAAGCTCATACCCAGAACCGCTCCCATGAGTACCGCGAAGATGATGCCCGGCGGGCTGAAGACAAGATGCAGAATGCAGCATATGATGGAGAACAATATGAGCAACACTGTACCGGCAAGGAAACAGGCAAATTTGTTCCCGTAGGTGGATTTGTTGCTTAAGGGCAAGGCTTCGGCAACATTGGCACCTCTGTCGATCAGCAACAGAGGTGCCAGTATCCAAGTAAACAACAGGACGATGGCGGGAACTAGAGGAATCCTTCGGTGATTCCCCCCCCCCCCAATCATCATCAAGATATTATATGTGCCATAAAAGAATTGTAGTTTTATTCGACAGATTCTTGTCGGGAACGGATGCTTTTTCTGTTGTGCAGAATGGCAAGAATCACTTCAGGGACTAGGGAGAATGCGATATAGCCCAAATGAATCGCAATGGGCGGCAGGATGATTGCCAAGAGAAGCAAGAAATCTTCAAAGGAGAGATTGAAGTCCATGACAAAATCGAAGAACATACTCACAGATTTGTCTGAGAAGATAACGTATGCGCAAACTCCGTTGAGAATCAACAACCACAATGGTGTGAGCGTTTGCGCGGCAATCAGCAAGTAACGAAGACTGTACGTCATATAGCCGATTAGGTCACGCGTCCCGGATGCTTCATTTTTGCCGGAGATATACAGAAAAAGTTTATCGCTATTCAGGTGCAACCAGATAAAATACATCACAGTCAGGATTCCCGTTACGGCAATCACGGCACTGAGAGAGCCCGGAAGTTTGAAAAAGCTATACACTTCGAACAGTAAAACCAGACACAAAAGAATCACATTGAAGCGTGGCCACAGCATGGAAGACAGCGTTGGTTTGCGTTCATAGAAATAACTTAGATTCGCCTTGGAAAACAAACCGGCAATATATTGAAGAAGAATACCTGTCAGAAGTCCGCATATCAAGAGAATAATAAACTCGCCTCCGCTCATTTTACTGCTTTCTTCCGCCGCTTTTTCAGCGGCTTCGATTTGCTCCGGAGTCATGAATATAGTAATCCTTGGTTTAGGAGTGCAGATGACGGTTCTGGCAGCAAAGGTTGCCAGTACACACAAAAGAACCGTCAAGACGCCGGTCATATGGACGGTTATGTTTACCCACTTATTAAAGTGGGGTATCAATTTCTCGAATCCGAAAATGCGGTACAGCAAGCTGTCGATGGAAGAATTGATCCCATCAAGATGTTGTTCCACCGATTTGATGTTCAGATTTTTCCTGTCGACCTCCTCAGAGATCGATTTGATGGGTGGGGATGGCGGAGTGTAGAGGGTGTCTTCGATGTTTAATGCCTGTGACAGGCGCATCCAGCTGTTTTCACCCTTTCGGATGACGTTGGAAGATGCGGTCAGAATGCCTTGAGCCAGCAGACGGCGCAGTTCCTCTTCGGTGACGGGGCCCGTTGTTTGCCTGTTGGCATCCGCATAATAGTAAGCCGCACGTTCCTGAACGGGCGTGGGGGTAGGTTCGGACGTCAAAAAGTCGCTCGGGTGCTTCCATTGGTTTTCTCCTTTTCGGAGAACGTTGGAAGATGCGGTCAGTGTGCCTTGAGCCAACAGACGGCGCAGTTCCTCTTCGGTGACGGGACCTGTCGTTTTCCTGTTGGCGTCCACGTAGTAATAGAATGGATCTGTCGTATTCATAATGGGATTATTTCTTTTTTGTTAAGATGCGATGGATGATTGTGTGTGAAGGTGTTTATTGTATGGATTTCTTTCGCGCGGAACGATTTTTTACGGCATTGTACAGAGCATTGATATCGGCTTGTTCTTGCTGTAGCCGGTTCAGGTTTTGACGAATTTTTTTCATATCGTTTTCCAAAGCTTCGTTTTCTGTTTTCAGCGTGGCGATGCGTGTTTTAAGCTCTGCTTGTTTTTTTGCTTCTGTGATCAACGATGTGTTGTCATCGGTGCTGTTCGAGATTTGTTTAATTTTCTCTTCCAGTGCAGTTTTTTTTGCCGTCAGATCCGTTGTTTTTTGTGCGGCTCGGAGGCAATTTTCTTGGTTTTCCCGATAGGTATTGAAGAACCACATCGGTATTCCGCCGGAGAGAGCCAAAGCGACAATAAAAATGAAGATTTTCATGGTGAATGTAATGTTGACGGTTCGCGTTATTTCAGATTGATGAGGCGAAGCCCACCCGATATGGGCGGTTCTTTCTTATCGGAATGGGTTTCCTGCCAATAAAGAACTTTCTTTTCACCGGAATTGTAATCCCATCTTTCTTTGGCGTAACCGCGTGCGGTAACACCTTTCTTGCCCGTATAGCTGTACCAATAGACGATCTCTATGGCAGCTTCCGAATAGGCTACCTTCAACAGACGGTAACTGCGGTTGGGGTATTTTTGCCACTCGGATTTGAGCTTGCTCACATATTCGGTATGCCCGAGCTCTTTCCCATTGCTCCCCATGTGGTAACAGGAAGAGGCGCAATACTCGGTAATGGTGTCGATATTGCCGCTTTTACGCGCTTTCATGTAGGAGATAACCTTTTCGCGCAACATCTTGTCCGTTTCTTCGCATGGCGGAAAGAGAGGGGCAACGGGCTGTATGGTAGTGCAATCTACCGGTCCCGACGGTGGTGTGTTGCTGTGAGCCAAGTCAATGATTGCTTTTGTTTTTTGTTCGATGTCTGCTTTGATGCTTTCCGGGGTTTTTGTAAGAGTGGCGTGTTGTTGGCGAAGCTTTGCGTTTTCCTTTTGAACGGACAGAGAAAGTTCTTGGAGGCGGTCGTTATCTCCTTGAATCACGATGAGTTGTTTGGCTTTTTCTTCCGCAGAGAGAGCTTCCTTCTTTTCTTCTTGGACAAGATTTTCGGTCAACGTGTCGATGTCTTTTTGCAAGAGCGTTGCCCGCTTTTCTTGTTCTGCGGCGTTCTCGCGGAAGGATTCCGTTTGGAAATGCAAGAAAGCACTTACGCCGCAACCTGCCACTAAAAGAACGCCCGCTGCGGGTAAAAGCCATTTGGGTTGTTCCTTTTGGACGATCTTTGCCGGCGGAGGCGGAAGGGGTGCATCGTCAACAGGCGGTACGGGAAGATCTGCCGGCGGAGGCGGAAGCGGTACATCGTCAACAGGCGGTACGGGAAGATCCGCCGGCGGAGGCGGAAGGGGTGCATCGTCAACAGGCGGTACGGGAAGATCTGCCGGCGGAGGCGGAAGCGGTACATCGTCAACAGGCGGTACGGGAAGATCCGCCGGCGGAGGCGGAAGGGGTGCATCGTCAACAGGCGGTACGGGAAGATCCGCCGGCGAGGGCGGAAGCGGTGCATCGTCAACAGGCGGTACGGGAAGATCCGCCGGCGGAGGCGGAAGGGGTGCATCGTCAACAGGCGGTACGGGAAGATCCGCCGGCGAGGGCGGAAGCGGTGCATCGTCAACAGGCGGTACGGGAAGATCCGCCGGCGGAGGCGGAAGGGGTGCATCATTAACAGACGGCAAATCATGAGAGGAAGATTCCATGGTGTATAATAACCTATATTAAAAAAGCGTGGATCGGTCGCGGTTTCTTGAGACCGCACCCGGTGTTATTTCGTTTGACAGTGTGACGAAACGGGCATCATGCAACGAAAACAGCGCGTTAGATTTCCATCCCTACATCATCCGGCGGAGCTACTTCGGGTGTTGCCTCTTCGATGAGGATACCACCATCAGGTTCCTCGGGACCAGACCCGGTGGTAATGGGGCGTCTGATTGGTTTCCCGTTGAAGTGTGTCATGTAAAAACGGAAACTCCCGCGTTTGAGCCGGTTGGAAGATCGCCAACTCCCGTTCAGAGATCGTTTTCTGTTGCTGAGCTTGCCGGTGTAGGTGGCGATTGCACTGCCGGATGCCATTGATGCCGCCAGATAGTTGCTTCCCAGATTCGAGCGGTACAAGGTGAGCGAGTTCCCCTGAACCGTTCCCCCGACAGACCCGCAGGAATATACATCGGCTGAGCCGCGCGTGCGGAGTTGTCCGGAAATTTTACCGTCCTTGTATTCTTTCAGAATCAGGGTACGTGCGCTTGTGCCTCTTCCCGTGCCGTAAACCTTCCCTTCGTAGGTATATTCTGCCACAATGGGCGAACATGAAACCGCCGCTAGAGAGAGCAGAGCCATTGTGAAAGTGCGTATGTCTGTTTTTTTCATATTCTGTGTATGTTGAAATTTATCAGTAGAGAGAAATTCTCTTTCTCATTTTTCGGATTTGGAAAAAGCGTTTCCATGCGTACCGCATAACGAAAAAACGATGTCTCAAATAAACGGGGAAGGAACGTTGCTTGATGTATTTTTTCCGTTCGTCTGTTGTCGCATCCCCGTTGCCGATGGTAGAAAACTGTCCCAATGAGCTGACGGTGACTATGGATGGGAAAACGGCACACATCGGGATGTTGTGCATGGTATAATACCACGCCAGCTGAGAATCAAAAGGCAACCAATATGTTTTAAAGCTTTCCAGTATGCGCTTTGCGCCGTTGACGGTATACATGTAAGCCAAAGCTACGCATTTTTTCCTCGGGAGAACCAAGCTGAACTTTTCTTCGGTAGGGTGGTGCAGGGGGTACGTTTTGCCATATGTCGTCCACAATTTGCACAACTCCCAACCGCTCGTCTGTTCTGTCAGCCATGCAATGCCTTCGTTAAAATCCGGGGAAAGCTCGAAATCGTCTTCCAAAATCAGTCCGTAATCTGCTCCGCTTTCCAAAAAAGCGCACAATGCTTTGAGGTGGCTTTCCGTACAGGCGCATTCATTGGGCGTCAGCTCGCTTGTGTAATATTTTTCCCCGCGCCGGCTATCGTATTTTTTGAGATCCTCTGCGGTCAGGTCGCTGCCTTTCACGGCTTCGATTCGTTCCAAATGAATGCCGAATTGTTCGGCTTGTTGCTCAGCCGATGCGCGGCGGTCTGTGGCCCGATCTAAATTGATGTAGAAATACTTTATTCTCATAGTAGAGGCGTCTGTACTGATCTGACGGATGGACTAAGTACGGTCTCCGTGCGATAGTGCGCTTCCGCTGCCGTCGTGCCATAAATCAGTAGCTTACTTCAAAGTCTTTTAATTCGCCCGTTTTCAATCCAATTTTTGCTTGCCCGCGGGCTCCCGTGTACAATTGCTGAGAGGAATTGTATGCATCATATTTGTGGCTGCCGCGAAGCCGTCTGCCGTCATCGGTTTTGATATTGAAGTTTTGAGTATAGTAGGCATCGCGGCTCAGTTTCCCATCCTCGGAATATGTCGCTTTGTTATATTTCGGGGCAGAAGCATGTTCTACCGTGGCATAGACGGATTCTGTCGGCTCGAAAATTCTGCCTAGTATTTCCGATATGGTTGCGCAGGAAGAGACGAGAGTGAGAGAACCTGCCGCACAGGCAAAGAATGCAAACGCGGTCAGGATTTTTGTTAATTTGATCATGATCATTAATTGATTATTGTTTTGAAATCAGAGAGAAGAGAGACGGGTGTGTGCCTTGAGGAAGTACGCTTCCGTCCAGCCGTTTTTCGGAAGAAATCAATAGCTTACTTCAAAGTCCTTCAACCTGCCTGTTTTCAAGCCGATGGTTGCCTGACCGCGCGCACCGGTGTACAACTGCTTTCCGGTATCGTAAATGCCGTAAGTTTGCGATCCGCGAAGGCGTCTGCCGTCATCTGTGCGGATGTTATAGTTTTGTTCATAGTGTGCCTCGGATGTTATTTTCCCCTTGCCCTTTCCGATGGATGATTCGGCGTAATATTTCGGGGCAGAGGCGTGCTCTACTGTGGCGTAGACGGATTCTGTCGGTTCGAAAATTTGACTGGCAATACTCGACATTGTATTGCAAGAGGAGAGAAGAAAGAGAACGCTTGCGGCACAAGAGAGAGATTTGAGAGTTTTCATATTGAGAGAGAGGAGAGTAAATGGAATGCCAACGTGAACACAACGTCAGAGAGGGTGCTGCGACATGGTGGCATGCAGTCGTGTTCTATGGGGGAAGAATGCTGTGTATCCCGTGCGTTTTGGGAAAAGAGGAGACTTTAACGGGTATTTTTCTTCCCTATCCATCATCAAAAGGAAGGGAAGAAAAATGCCGTTTCAAGCGTTGATTACATACACATCACTCCATAACCACCGCCAAACGGGAAAAGGGGGAAACATTTTATCAAACTGACCGTACTGCGGGGCAGAGACGCCCTCATTTTGTGTGTACAGGGAGAATGAACAAAGAAGAGTTTCACTTTCGATCCTCGATTCATCCTCCGCTGTTTCCTAAAAAGGCAGTTTAGCGCAAACGGTGCGGAAAATTGCCCTTGGTGGCGTGAAGGGTGAAAAAGTTCGAAAAATTCCCCTATTCCCGTGAATTTTCTGCAAGCCTTATATTAATGGCGCGGACCGGGAATGCCGGGACGTGCGCCGGGACCTTGCGGACCGGGAACACCGGGACGTGCGCCGGGACCGGGCTGGCAAGGTTTATGCATGCCGGGACCGTGCGGACCGGGGGCAGGAACGGGAGGAACACCGGGAGCCGCAAAGGCAACGGCACCCGCCATGAGAGACATCGCAATAATTGCGTTTTTCATAATATTGTTATGCGTAGAGTTGATTCACAAACACTTCCCGTGCTTATGCAACGTAGGGAACATGCGTTTGTTATGTTCCGATATATACCAATTCTCGAATGCCGTGTCAAATATTTTATGGAATAAAATTGTGAATATAATATGATTATGAAAAACGTTGATATACAAAGCATTTCGTTTTTCGTTAATATTCAATGTGAAAGAATACATCAAAATAGCATTCACGGGCGGGCATGGTGCAATGCATGTTTTCTGGGTACAATCAAATTACTGTTTATATTTATAAAATGAAAATATTCAAATATCACGTTTGAGAGTTACTGCCTTTTTCATTCTGCAAAATTATTGGCAAGCCATCGGAAGGCGCGAGAATCGGTTTATGTTGCAACGGTATGTGTGCGATAATGAAAATGTACACTGCTCCCTTTTATAAGGGGGGACAGACCAATCGGATACCCGTTGGTTAAAGGCTAAATATGCCGTATTCGAGCATCAGGGCGGCTTCGCCTTCGATTTTTCGTTTTTCCTGATTAAGGATTTCGCGCTCCATACGGATATTATTGCGGCGTTTTTCCAGCATTTGTTCGACAGTGGAGATGGGGCGCGAAGATTCGAAAGCGATGCGTTTTTGCATCCAGCTTTTCCATTCTTCGTAATCGCGACAACTTTTGAGAACTTTGCCCACTTGGATGCGACGATCCATCAGCTTGGAACGCAGTTCCGCTTTGGTGTATTCGTAGGCTTCCTGCTGGGTGCGGAATTGATCCCAATAGGTCAGTTTGGTGTCGAGGGAAAGAGAAGCGTTGGTGTTCAGCTTCATGTCGGAGCTGTTGAGAAACGTACCGCCGTAGGTGCCGCCCGTGGAGGAGAAGAGGGACGGGCTGTAAAGGTTCATGTTGATTTGTGGCAGGTAGTTCATGATAATTTGGTATTTTTTCATGCGAGCCGCTTCAAGCTGAATGGCATATTGCATGGTAACCGCCGGCGAAAGGTGAACGGCTTCTTTCTCATAGCGGGCGCGGTCGAGTTTGGGGAGAGATTCGGGAATGATCTCCCAGCGGGCATCTTGAGACCCCATCAGGGTCGCCAGTTTGCTCCATTGGTCGATGGTATTGTTGCGGAACTCAATTTCTTTCAATGCACCTTCCGTTTTGCGTTCTTCCTCGTTGAATGACGCCAGATCCAGATCATGCAATTTTTTGTCCAGCTCTGCCAAGCGCACATGCTGCCAGATTTTGGAAATGATCTCACGTTCTTTCAATTCGCAGGCTTTTTCCGTGGCAAACAGTTCCGCTTGTGCCGAATAGACGCGATAGGGCAGTTGAGAGAGAGACGGAAGGTTGAAAAGGATGTTGATGTTGTAACTGATATCATCGGATTTCGGGGCGTAGGAGAGATCGCGAATGGCTCGCGTCATCGAGGCATAGAGGTTGACGCCCGGAATCATGTCCGTGTAAATACTGCGCACGGATCGCTTGGCTTGTTTGACGGTGCTTCTGGCTTTCTGCAGCTCGATATTTTTCTCTTTGGCGATGGCGATCGCCTGATCCCAAGTGATGCGTTTGATGGGTAATTGCTCCCAATCGGGCAGGTTTTCGTAGACATTGGCCACTTCTTTTTCTGCCCGTTCGATGCGCTGCGATACAGAACAGCCTGTCAGTAACAGAAACAGACAAAGAAGCGGAGCAATGCGCATGCGTGGATTCTATCAGAAAAAGGGGGGATGCCGCAAGGGCAAAACGTGAAGAAAGCGATACGGTTCAGATGTGTTTTGCGTTTGTGTGAGAAGCGTTACGCCCGTTGCGGCATGCGCCGCATGACATAATACACGGTGATGCCGCTCAGCACAGCCATCACGATGAATTGCGCGTGGGGTGAGAGGCATTGTGCCATGCCCCATTGGAAGCCGACGGCAAACAGCCCCAGCAGACAATCTGCCAAGTTCCCCGCCGCGATGACGTCCCCTCGGCGGGCGTTTTCCGCGCTGTCTTGCAATTTGGCGTTGAGAGGAACCAGAAAGGCAGAAGCGGTGAATCCCGTGAATGTCAAACTGAAGAAAAAGAAGGGAGTTCCGTAAGTCGCAAGGGCAAGAGCCGTGCAACCCAGCGTCATGCCGATGCCACCCGCTGCAGCGATCCACAGGCGAATGCCGTGCGTGCAGAGTATGGAAGCGGTGATACCGCCCAGCACGGAACCGCCACTGAGGCACATCATCAGTACGGCACTTTCCCATGCAAAGGCGGTGTCTCCCTGCGAGTGCATTTCCGCCAGTTGTAAGACCATGAGCAAGACCGTGCCGCCGATGAACCAAAAGTAGCCGATGCCGATTTCCGATATGCGCAGAATTTTGTTTTCCCACAACAGTTTCAACTGGGCAAAGTGAGAATAAAACAGCTTCAATGAAAACGCTTCGGTGCTTAACGCCTTGTATTTAGGAAGAAAGAGAGAAAGCGCGGTCACGGGTAGGGTGCATAAAAAGAAGATCGTGCAGGGCATTGCTGCCGCCGTCCATCCATCGTGCCCGCATTCTCTCAGGTGATGAAACCAAGTGAAAACGCCGATCTGTCCGGCAAGCAGTGCCAGAAGCGCGGTCATTTCCAAAATCCCGCTGGCAAAGCCCAAGCGTTGACCGCCTATCATGTCTTTGACTAATCCCTTTTTAGAAGGGCTGAAAAACGTTGCCTGAATGCAAAAAAGGCAAAACCATGCCAGTGCGCCTTGCAGGTTTTCATGCCACAGGCACAGTGACATGCCGCCGAGAACGAGTATTTGCACCGCCGCCATAGCTTGAATGATGCGCGTTTTGCAGTAGCGATCCGAAAACCAACCTGCCAGAGGAGAAAAGAGGATGAACGGCAGAACGATGAGTGCACTGAGGGGGTATTTCAGATCGCCCATGCCCGCATTTTGTTCTGTCAGCCATACGCCCAGCGGGATGAGAAGAAATTGTACTCCCTTTTCATTGAATGCGTTTTGAGACTGGATCAGGGTTAATCCCCAGAACGGAAACCAGCGCGGTTTGTCGGACGGTTGCGGAGCAGGTGCGCTCATGCCTTCGATTGTACTGTTTCTCAAAGGGATGAAAAGTCTAAACTGTCAAAGACGCAAGTGAACTTCGAAACTGCGGAATTGGATGGCTTCGTACAGGTCGTTTTCCGTGGGGCGGTTATGCCCTGCCAAATCGGCAATGGTGAGTGCCACTTTGAGAATGCGGTCAAATGCTCGTGCCGAGAGAGAGAGAGATTCGACAGCGTTGAGTAACAGTGTACTCATGCGGGAATCCAGCGGGCAATATTGGCGCAATGCCTTCCCGTTGAGGTGGGCATTGCAGGAAAAGACCTCGTTCCTGTAACGGTAATTTTGCCTGTCGCGAGCTGCCAATACGCGCTCGCGGATCGCAGCTGAGCTTTCGCCCGCTTCGCTTCCGAGCAGAGCTTTCGGCGGGACGGCGGGGACTTCAAACAGCAGATCGAAGCGATCCAGCAAAGGTCCCGATATTTTGCGGCGGTAGCGTGTTACTGCTGCCGGAGGGCAGGTACAGGTATGGCGGGGATCCCCCTGATACCCGCAAGGGCAGGGGTTCATGGCGGCGGCGAGCATGAAACGGCACGGTAGCGTCATGCTGCCCGAGGCGCGGGCAATGGAAACCTCGCCCGATTCGAGGGGCTGGCGTAGGGTTTCCAGCGTCTGGCGGCGAAATTCGGGCAATTCGTCCAAAAACAACACACCGCGATGCGCCAGCGAAACTTCGCCCGGTGATATTTGAGAGCCGCCTCCCATCAAGCCCGCATCGGAAATAGTGTGGTGCGGAGCACGGAACGGACGTTGGCGCAACAAGCCCGCCCCATGGGGCAAAAGCCCGCAAATGGAATGAATTTTGCTGACTTCGAGTGATTCCTCCAAGGTCAGCGGTGGTAAAATAGTGGGTAAGCGACACGCCAGCATCGATTTGCCCGAGCCGGGACTTCCGCTCATCAGAAGATTGTGAAACCCTGCAGCGGCAATTTCCATGGCACGACGGGCAAAGGGTTGCCCTTTGATCTCGCTGAAATCGACAGAGTATTCTTCGGTGATGGGGCTTTTGGTGCATTGAAAAGGAAGCCTTCCTTCGGGGGATTGCAACAATTGCCAAGCTTCGCGCAACGAGCTGACGGGGTAGACCTCTACCCCTTCGGCGGCGGCGGCTTCTTCAGCGTTGGCGCAAGGTATCATCAGTCTTTTGCGCCCCCGTTTTCGTGCCTCGAGAGCTAAGGGCAGGATGCCCCGCACCGAGCGTACTTCGCCGTTCAGCCCCAATTCGCCGATGATGCACCATGCCGAGGGATCTGCCGTCAGTGGCGGCATCGATTTGTTTTTTTCACGCGCCAAGGCACAGGCGGTGAGGATGCATCCCAAGGCGATGGGCAAATCAAAGCCCGGACCTTGTTTTTTGAGATCTGCCGGTGCCAAATTGACAACCGTTGTGCCTTGCACACCATGGAAGCCGCTGTTTGCCAATGCCGATTCGACGCGTTGCAAACTTTCGCGAACCGCCGTGTCGGGTAAACCGACGATGAAACGCCGCATTTCCTCACCGGGACGCGCATCGACTTCGACATCGACTTCGACCCCGTCTATCCCCCACACTGCTGCTGAATATAGGCGTGCAATCATGTATTTCTCTATACTACCGCATCGGGCAGGTGCTGAAAAGCAGGAAGTTGATACAGCCCGGCAAAAAAAGGCGCACGCCGTTGTGACGTGCGCCCGAAGGTGGTTTTTCCCTGCCCTTATTCTGTCGGCAAGGCCTCGATAACGATCACTTCGAAGGGTTGCAACTCGAGCGTGACGGGGCGTCCCGTTTCAATTTCTTCCACAGGCAGTTTCTTGCCGTTGGGCGAGGTGAGACTGTATTTGGTCGGCGCACCCGCAGGAAGTTCGAAGACAGCGTTGGGATCGAAACGCCATGTTTTGGCTCGAGATGAGGGGTTGCGCAGGGTGAGGATGCCTTTCTTGGGCGACCATGATGCCCAGCCGTATACTTCCATATCGACGGGGTTGCCACCCACCCAGTGGGTATCGACAAGGGTTTCGCTGTTGGCTCGTGACCATTTGGCGGCGGCAGCCAAGGTGTCCCATTCCGAGGGGGTGAGGACGCTCGGGCGGACATAGATTTCTTGCATTTGTGTGCCGCATCCGAAGCCGGACCAGATTTCATTGCTCAAGTCTTCGCCGTCCGAAGTGTTGAGCCCGCGTGCCAGCGGAGTGTAGATAACACCGTGCGTCATCAGCGAATTGATGGGAAAGAGCGGTGCAATTTCCACATTGTAAATGTATATGCGCGAATCGCGCAGGGTGATCCATTTGTTGCGGTTCGTGCCTTCGCCGAGGAATTCGTGATCCCATCCGCCGCGCCAGACGGAATCGGCAATACCAAACCAGAAGGGTGATGCCCACGTTCCCGTGGTGAGGTTGATGAAAAGATCGCTGCGTTCTTCGCGCAATTCTTTCAGCAGGTGAATGATGGCGTCAAAGTCGCTGGCAAAGCGGCTGCCCGGCATGGGGCGTTCTTCACCGGATGTGCCGTCGAGTTTGAAGTGATTGATGCCGTTTTTCCGAATCATGTGCAGGCACATGTCCTTGAAATGTTCGTAGTATTTGGGACCTGCCAGAGAAAACCCTTTTTCGTTTGTTTCAAAACGCCCGGCGGCGGCTTTTAAGCGGTTTTCTTTGGGTTGACCATACCCGCCCCATGGGGAGAGCCAGACACCCGGTCCCGCGCCGAATGATTCGGCTTCGCGGCGAACGTTGCGGAATTCTTCGGGAAGCCCTTTGTGGAATTGCCAAAGGGTTTCCGTGTCGTCCCAGCCATCGTCCATCAAGAAAGAATCAATGACGGCTCCGCGCTTTTTGACCAGCTCTTCGCCGTATTTTTTGACGACATCGAGGGCGTCTTTTTCATTGTAGCGCGAGAAATAGCCGATGTCATACCATGTGTTGTAGTTGAGAAATGCGGCGTAGGGTCTGGCGCGTTCTTCGTTGATGTATGCAAGTTGGAAGGTACGGCGCAGTTGTGTCGGATCGCTCGCGCCCAAGACGGCAGAGACGGAAAGCGGACTGTGTGCCGGGATGTCCAGCTTGTACAGGTGAGATGCAACCAGACGCCCCTCTTCGTTTTTGTTGACGGAAAGCGGGCTTTCCACGCCGGCGAAGAGACGTCCCTCCGCTGCTGTGACGGGCGATCCTTTTACGCTGCCTTGCACGATGACGTTGGGTGCTTTGAAGTCGAGCAGACGCACCTCGCGCAGGGGCAGGGGGTGCTGTTCTCCACAAAGACGAAGCCCGATGCGCACATAGGGTTGACCGTCTCGCAATTCAGCCCACCATGTGACGGAAAGACCATCGTTGTCCCAAGCAAAGGGGATGGTAACGCGTACACCGTGTCGGCGGTCGATGAGCCGCCGCGCTTGCGGATTTGCCGCCAGTGATTCAATGATGGGTTCGCCGGCGGTGAGGTCACCGGCATGCAAACGATATGGGGCAGGCGTGCCGAGACCGTCTGCCGAGCCGTCTTCTTTTTCGCCTTCTGCCAAGGAGATCGTGAAGGCATCGCGCCCCAGACGATAGGTACGACCGTTGATGTGATCGTGAAAGACGAGACCGGAGAGCCGTCCGTTGGCTGTTTCAATATCCAGCGAGACGCGGGAGTTCGCCATGGTGATGACGCCGGGTGCACAAACGGCAGACGCATAGTCACCCGCGAGCAATTGAGGTGTTTTTGAATGTTCTTGAGACATAAGTGGAACGGTGTTAAATGCCGACAGCAAACAAAATGCCGCGACGGGGATGAGTTTTCGAATCATGGCAGGGAGATGTTGAATGAGAACATTATGGCACAATTCGGCAGGATGCCAAGCATGAAGTCCGAAACGGTTATCCTCTGAGGGCGGCAAGGAGTTTTTCATGGATGCCGCCAAAGCCGCCGTTGCTCATCACGAGAATGACATCGCCTTCAACGGCATGCGTGGCGATATGGCGCACAATGTCGTCAACGGAATTGCCGTGAAAGACGGTTTTGCCGCATCGGGCAGCTTCGTTCACGAGAAGATCGACATCGAGGCGGTGTTCGGCATCTACTTTGCCGGGGTTTTCTACCGAGGCAATGACGGGCATATCGGCGGTGGCAAGTGCCTCCGCCAATTCATGTTGGAAAATGTTGCGGCGCGTGGTGTTGGAGCGGGGTTCGAAGACCGCCCAGATGCGGGCTTGGGGAAACTTTTGACGAATGCCCGCCACGGATTTTTGAATAGCTGTTGGGTGATGGGCAAAATCGTCCACCACGGAAATGCCACGCACAACGCCGCGTACTTCCTGTCTGCGGGCAACGCCTTCAAAACGGGTGAAGGCGCGGGCGATGCATTCGGGCGAAATCCCCGCAAAGCGAGCTGCTGTTGCCGCCATCGAGGCATTGCGTATGTTGAATTCCCCGATCATGGGCAAATCGTAGCGTACCCCGTCAAGCGTCCACGAACATCCGTTTGGGCGGTATTCCGCATCGAGGATGCGTACATCGGCTTGTTTGCCGAAGCCCACGGAACGGACGGGGCAGGGGGCGTTTTCCGTCACGCGGATACAGCGCGGATCATCGGCATTGACCAGTACGAGACCGTTTCGCGGCACAATGTGAACCAAGCGGCGAAAGCTCAGCTCGATTTCTTCAACCGAATTGTAGATGTCCGCATGGTCGAATTCGATATTGTTGATGATGGCTACTTCCGGCAGATAGTGGAGAAATTTGGAGCGTTTGTCGAAGAAAGCTGTGTCGTATTCATCCCCTTCCAGCACAAAGAAATCCGAATCGGTAAAGTTGCCCCCGCGCCCGAGGTTGCGGGCAATGCCGCCTATCATGTAACCGGGATCTAAGCCGGTTGCGGTCATCAGCCATGCGAGCATGGAGGTAGTGGTCGTTTTGCCGTGTGTGCCGGTGACAACGTAGTTGTGCTTTCCCCACAGGAAAAATTCTTTCAGGGCTTCGGGAAGGGAAATGTAGCGCAAGCGGTGGTCCAGCACGGCTTCGGCTTCGGGGTTCCCGCGACTGATGGCGTTGCCGATCACGATGATGTCTGCATCGGCGGGAATGTGATCCGGAGAATACCCTTCGCAAACGGTAATACCCTCGCTTTCCAAGAAAGTCGACATGGGGGGGTAAACGTGGGCATCGGATCCGGTGACGCGATATCCTTTCCGCGCCATGGCAGATGCTGTCGCTCCCATGGCTGTGCCGCAGATTCCTAAAAAGTGGACGTTTTTCATGATAAACACCGCTCTTGCCCTTCCAAAGTTGTGGATCAAAAGGTAAGCTCGGAATGAAGAGTACTTGTTTTTTCTTCGGAATGCAAGTCGCGAGTGCCGCCCTAACCGATTTTCACGCAATGAAGATAAACGGGCGTTCTTTTGCATGCATTGACGGAGGGGCTGATTTGTTTGCCGTATCGGAAAGCATGCTTGACTTCTGCCCCGCTTTTTTACACAATAGAAACACGGTTTTCGCCATCGGGGCGCAAATGGTTTGCGTTCGTGAAGACCGATCCGTTTTTACCATCAATTCTCATGAAAAAGATATTCAGTTCGGCTTGCGCGGCTTTGTGTTTGGGTGCCTTGAGCATCTGTATTTCAACGGCTCAGGCGGCCGTTGGGGACAAAGCGGTCATTAGTGGGCTTGAGGCTTCCAAGCATATTTACGGGCCTAAATTGACCGCCGATGATTTGAAGGGGAAAGTGATCTTTTTTGAATATTGGGGGATCAATTGCCCCCCATGCCGTGCAGCCATGCCGCATTTGCAGGAAATGCAAAAGAAGTACGCCTCAAAAGGGTTTACCGTGCTGGGAAATCATGTCCAAGGGCTTACTCCGCAAGTGAAAGAATATTTGGAAAAGGAAGGAATAACATTCCCCGTGTATCAGTTTTTGAATCTTCCGCAAGCACCGTGTCCGGGCGGTATCCCGCACAGTGTTTTGATCGGTGCGAACGGGAAAATTGTGGCAGAAGGTCATCCGAGTACCCTGTATTCTCTGGTAGAAAAGGAATTGAAAAATGTTGTTGACGGTACGCCCATCTTAGCAGATGTGGAGTTGAAGAAATACAAGAGCTTGGCCAAAACGTTGGTCGCGAACGGCAACAACATCGAAGGAAAAATCACTTCTCTTCGCACAAAGACGGACGATGAAGAAGCCGTCAAGATTTGCGCCGCCTATGATTCATGGCTGGAAAACGAAAAGACGCGCATCGGCAATCTGTGCGATGAGAACCCCCTGAAGGCCATGAAGGAAATTGCCATCCTGAAAAAGGCGGTACCTTCCGTCAATGATTTCGATGAACGCTATCAGGAGTTTCAGCAAAATCCCGTATTGAAAAAAATGGCAGATATTCAAAAGAAAATCAACGTTTTGAAAAAGAATAAAGAGAAGGGGCGCAAGATCAGCGCATCGGCTGTCAATTCTCTGAAAAAGACGTTGAAAAAGGCTGAAAATCTCGAAGATGAAAGCATGCGCAATGTAGGCAATGCGCTGATGGAAGAACTGACAAGTCTGGAGGATTAACACGCCGCATGACGTATGCCGAACTCAAAAAGCGGGCATTTGCCCGCTTGAATGAGCTTCGAGAGGAGGGAGAAGACCTGCATCCCGTCGTTGCCGATTCCCGTAATCTGGCATCGCATTTTTGGGGAAGCGCGTGGATGAAACAACTGGCTCTCTGTGAGGCGGGGGGAATGGCTCTTGCCCCGGGGAGATCATTGCTGAGGCATTCGTGCGTGTTGGATCTTTCCGTTTCCGGTGGGCATATCGATGCCAAGGTGATGGGCGAGTACGTCTATGATGTCACGGTCGATATAGCCCCTTTGCGGGATGAGGCGTTGGAAGAGTTGTGCTATGCATGCAGTCGGCGCATTTCATCGCTGACGGCATTGCTGGAAGGAAAACTGGACGAGGATTTGTTACGGCTTTTGTGCCGTGCGGAGGGTGGGATTTTGCCGTCTCCCGAGGAGTGGCACATGGGATGCACCTGCCCTGATTGGGGAGAGCCGTGTCCCCATGAAGCCGCCGCCGTTTATGCCGTTGGGGTTTTGGTGGACGCCGATCCGTCTTTATTGTTTCAATTGCGCGGCATACATCCGGAAGATTTGTTGTTGACGGATTGCATCCAAAGCGAAGAAGCGAGCTTCGATGCGGAAAGTTTGGGTGCCGTGTTTGGCATTGAGATTGACGAATTGCCGACCAACGTGCGGTCTTAGCGCATTTTCGGTGCGGCGTGGCGTGTGTTGTCCGTTTGCCGTCTTCCGGAGGCAAGAATATCATCGGCGATGGTGCGTACCGTTTCTGCCAAGATGCGAAAAAGATGGCTACCGGCGCGGTAATCGGCAGGTGCAAAAAAATCAACGCGGTTGACTGCTGATTTTAAGTTGAAACACTTGCGGAAGCTGGCTCCCGTTTCATCGTTTGCATTGTATACCGCAACAGTATGACCGCCGTGTGTGCGCATCACGGTAAAGCACGGTACATCCGTAGGTCCGTCCCCGATATAGATCATGTGTGAAAAGGGAATGGGGCGCATTTCTTCGGGCATGTGGTCGTTGACGTCTTCGGTGTAATCAAGCAATCCCTTGTTGATGCGGAAGAGGTATTGCGTTTTTGTCGTGTGCGAGATGACGCGTTTTGGGAAATCGATATGCCCGTTTCTTTCGCTGAACTCGCAACCGAAAACGGCTCGCATGTAAGGGCTGATTGCCGAGCCGTCAATCAATGCTTTCAGCCCGGAAGAAACGATATAAAACTCAATGCGGATGCCGTTGAGGCGGTGTTGTTCGGAAAGGGCTTTTTGCGGAAACTCTTCAAAGAACTCCGGGATGCCGGGGAAAAATTGCAGGCGCGCCCCCAGCTCTCTCAGATGTGCATTGCTGACGTTGTCGAGGCTGAGTGTGTCGAGTATCTCTTTCAAATAACTCAACTCACCGTCCCACCCTTCTTGTGCGCCGCGTTCGTTGCATTTTCTCCAGAACGGTTCCGCTTGGATGCCGTATTCCGGGAAAATGGTGTCTTCCTGCATGCAGTGCGGGCTGAGTGTTTGATCGTAATCGAAAATCAGCGCAATGGTGTTTTGAGGGAAGGACATGCGCTTATTCTGTCAGATTTTTGCGGGGGCGCAAGCAGAAATTCTTCGCAACGAGACGGCGGCACGGTGACGCGTGGGGAATAACGCGTATTTCATGTGTGATGATGCGCTCTCCTTCAAAAAGGAAAAATCCCTCGAAGTTTTCTCCTGCCAGCATGTGCGGGAACCACAGCGGATCGTCTGCCCACATGAGCTCGAATGGCAGCGCATCCAATGAAAACCAAAGGGGTACGGCTTCGGCTGTTTCGATCGGTTCGCCGATATAGTCGTGCGCGGTAAAGACGTGGCAACGTGTTTCGGGTGTTGTGCCGCAACGGAAAGAAAAGTTCAGCACGCCCCGTTCAACGGCATCAATTGCTTGGATGCCCAGTTCTTCCTTCAATTCGCGCAATGCACATTGAAGGGCGGTTTCTCCCGCTTCGAACTTCCCGCCCGGCCCGTTTATTTTTCCTGCTCCGATGCCGCGTTTTTTGTGAATGAGGAGAATGCGACCGTTGCGAATGATGAAAAGCAAGGTGGCGATGATTTCCGGGCGAAAGCTCACCGGATGCAGCGGGATGCTGTGATGCATGGTAATCGGAAAGAGAAAAAGGCATCTCTGCGGCGATGATGCCGAGAGATGCCCGAAATGATGAAAACAATAGATGAAGGTGACCCTTTACGCCAATTTGGCGGCAACGCTTTCCACCCATTCCGGGAAAGTGTCATCGTAGTCGCCGTCGGAAAGTTGGACGGGCAGAATTTGCTGTGCGCCCAATTTGCCGAGGAATTCGTCAAAATCTTTGCCGGCTTGGCAGAAGTGTTCAAAGCTGGAATCGCCCAAGGCAAACACAGCGTATTTTACATCGGAAAGGTCTTCATCGGAATCTTGCAGAGCTTCGTGGAGATCTTCCGCATTCGAAGGAGCTTCACCGTCACCCCATGTGCTGGTGACGACAAGTACGACTTCCGCTTCCTTCAGTTGATCTACCGTAACGTCAGCCATGTCAAAGACTTCTGCGTTGTGACCAAGGTCGTTGAGCTTGGCTTCGGCATCGCCGGCGAGACCTTCCGAATTGCCGGTTTCAGTTCCGTAAATGATCGTGATATTCATAACAGCAAGTGTTTCTGTGTGACGAGGAAACCATAACGCAACCGCTTCGCAGTGACAAGACAAAAACGAGTCTTTTTCAAAAACGTTTTCGGGTGTGCTTGCCTCTGCGAAGTTTGGGCGTCTTATTGCGGGGTTACTTCGAGATGCGAAACGGTGCCTCGGAACGATTCGCCCAGCGTACGCAAAGGCAGGATAAAGGTGGAACGCAAGCCCTTTGTCTTGGGACCGAAGTTGTTGTCCTTGTCTTTAAAAGAGGTGAGGGTGAGCGTACCGACACCCTGACCGTTGACCAGCAAGGTGGTCTTTTCCGGTTCGCCGATGAGTTCCAATTTTACTTCTTTGCCTACGGGAAGGCTTGTCCCGAAGGAGAATTCCAAAGAATCATCTCGGCGGAAGCCGATGGTACCGTCTTTCATGACAGCAATCAATTTTCCTTCCGGTCCGGAAAGGAGAACCTGTTCCTGACCGCTCGGGGCTTCATTGAGCTTCAGTGTCATCGACACGCGATAGGACGGACCGATAGCAGGCTTTTTGAGCGCGCAGGGAAGCGATTTCGGCTCAATGGTGAACGGCGTTTTATCTTTCCATTGAAAGTAGGGATTGACGCCGGGGGCTTCGCCGAGGGTTTCGACAAGCTTGAGGTGGTCTTCAAAGGATTCGGGCGGGGTTGCTTTGCCCCACGTCTTTTGGGCGAAGACATCAAGCGTGTTAGTGATCATTTTCCAAATGTCGGACGGTGCTTGCCCGGTATGCAACAGGTCGCAGGTGTCATTCCAGACGGCGAATGTTGCACCAAGCAATTGCGGATGACCGGCCGGCAGTGTTTCGTTGGCAATTTTGTTGGGCAACCAATTATTGAAGATACCCTTTCTGTTGTGCAACGGACCGTTGTAGTAATTGGCAAACGGAACAATGTAGAGTGCGCCGTCGTTGGTGTTGATGACGTCGTAGCCTTGGTTGACCGCTTCCCAAGCATGCATCCAGTCTCTGCTCCAGAGGTTCATTTGCACCCCTTTGGATACCACAGGCGTTGAGCCGGATTTCTGGCTAAGGCTACCCCAGATTCGGGGTGTATATCCGCGTTTCAGGGCATGTTTGAGGATGCCGTCCGCGTATTTGCGGTAATCTTCTTTTCCACCGAAGAATTCATCCGCACCTACGTGGATAACAGGGCAATCGCCCAAGACCGCTTGTCCGTATTTGGCATCTTTTTGTAAATATTCGTCAAGCACGCCACCCACAAACTTCAGGGTTTCGTCATTGGCTGCATCAAGCATTTCGCAACGCCGTTTGTCGTGGCTCATTTTCCCTTTGTAAATCAGATCCGGACGCACACGTGTGAACGAGAGGGCATGCCCGGGCGTGTCGAATTCGGGAACGATGTTGACCCCGCGAGCGGCGGCGTATTTCACCAAATCGATGAATTCTTTTTTGGTGTAGAAGAGATCCTGAGCCGTGAGGGGTGTGCCGTCTTTGCCCTTAACGTCGGATTCCAAACGGAAGGCTGCATAGCTTTCTTTGAATGGGTCGCGCCCTTTGTCAACGTAATGTTCGTGGAAAATATAGTTGTTGTTGATCACCAAGTGAAGATCATTCATTTTGTACCATGCCATGGCGTTGATGACTTGCTTCAAATAGCTGATCGGGTAGGGTGTACGGGCTACGTCAAACATGAAACCGCGCACTTTGTAGCGGGGAAAGTCTGCCGCCGTCCCGCAAGCGAGCGCATTGGGACTTTGTTTCAGCATTTGAAGAACCGTGCGCGTTCCCCAGAAACGCCCTTTTTTGCCGGGTGATTTGATGATGACGCCTTTCTTGCTGATGGAGAGGGTGTAGGATTCCTCATCGCCGGCTTGCTTTTTCCCGCTTGTTGCTTCAATGCTAATGTCGGCTTTGGTGTCTTTCTTGACGATTTTTACTTCTTTCCCCAAAACGGCGTGTAGGTCTTTGGCGAAGATTCGGGCCAATTCGGCATCGGAACAGCTTATTGTAATCGGATCCCCAAGCTTGTATGAACCGCTGCCGCCTTTCCATTGCAAAATTTCAGGGATGGTGTGTGGCTTGGGGTTCTTTTCTGCCGTTTGCTTTGCGGCGTTCGGCTTTAGCGTCACGACGTAATCGCGGCTGATGGCTTCTTTGTCGTCTTTTTTGACTTTAAAGCTGACATTGACGGGGGTCTCATCAATGACGGGATGGATTTTTCCGGTAGAATCGATGATTTGTTCGTAATCTGCCCCGAGAAGTTCGACTGTCACGCCGTTGGCTTTGGGAAGAGACAGGCGGGTTTGCCCCGGTTTAACTTCGGGAATCTCCAAATTATTGGCGATTTGTTGCAAATCTTGTCCCATGAGAGGGGCGGTTGCTAGGGCAATCGCCAAGAAGAGGTTATTTTTTTTCATCGTATTGACGGAGTATTTAATGATATGCCACCCCTCTGCCGAAGGGCATAACGGATATACGCAAGTTAGCTCTTTTTTATTACAAAAAATTTGAAGGCTGTTCAAGAAATTATTTACGGGAGAGCCCTCATAAAGAATTAAAATGAGGTTTCGTTCCGCTGAAACAGATAAAAAAGCAAGAAGTGTAACATTTGTGTTTCAGGTTTTCCGGATTCTTATATAAACATATGATACTTATTGCTGTTTGATGGTATTTTTCGTTGGGAGATTACGTCTTGACACCATCGGATTTCCCTGTTATCAACGAGATATGCAAAAGCTAATATGTTTTTTGATTACATTCTTTGCGGTGATGGGGCATATGTTTGCCGAAGAAGGCACATTGCCGCCTCCTTCTCCGCTTTTTCTGACGGATGCTTTATGTGCAACAGACGGCTCTGTGTGGCTTGCTTCCGAGGGGGACGGCATTTGGCGTTACCTGCCCGACAAAAAACACTGGGAAGCCGTGAATAATTTGCCGCCCGCGCTGGCTTCTGCCCATTTCTATGCGTTGGCTGAAGACGGTCAGGGTCGCATCTGGGCGGGAACAGATCGTTTCGGCGTTGTGGTATTCAACGGGAAAGAGTGGAAGATGTACGGCAGAGAAGAGGGGCTTCCCGGGGAGAGGGTTTTTAGCATTGCTGCTCGGGAAGATTGCGTTGCCGTTGCCGGCAACGATGGGATTACCGTGTACGTTGATCCTGACAAATGGATCGGTTACAGCACGGCAGAGGGGCTTCCCGACATGTCGGGTGCATTTTTAGCGTGGAATGCGCAGGGCGATCTGTGGGCAGCTTTCGCCTGTGGCGGAGTGGGTGTTCTTGAAAAAGGGGCTTCCTCGTTCCGCGCGTTTCAAGCTCCGTGGGAGTTCGGTGACAGCAAAAAATGGTTTCCGCGTGCAGGGCAGGGGAACGGGCTTCCGGGCAACTTCGGCAATGCGATTGCCACGGTGGGAGATTCGGCTTTGTATGCCTGTACACAGGGTCTTGCCCTGTGTCCCAAATCGGGGAATGCCCGCTTTGTGCGGGGAAAAGGCAGTGCGGAATGGAACAAAGGTTTGCCCCCCCTTCCTCAGGGTGTCAAGGAACCTCTGCCGGGCGTTTTGCTCGAAGATTATGTGACAGCTGTTTTCCCGGACGGGCAAAACCTCTGGGTTGGTTTTCGGGAACAGGGTGTTCAATGTCTGGACTTGAAAACGCTGTCACCGCAAGATTCTTCGGCTGCAAAACGCTTTAATACAGAAAAAGATATTCGCTCCAGATGGGTGCGCCGTTTTATTAAATTACCCAATGGCGAGCTGTATGCGGCCACTTACGGCGGCGGCTTGCGTTATGTGGCACAGACGTTACCGCTTGAGCGGAAAGAGGCTCGGCGAACCTCTGCTCCCGTTGCTTGTGAGGTAAAGTTCCCCGTCCCGCCCTCCGTTCCTGATGAGAAGGCGTTGTCTGCCATGCTGGCAAAGGCTGAACAAAGCTCTTCACCGACCCGCGATGCGTTTTTCTGGTACGATGATTGGACAACGCGCGGCAACTGGTGCCACCGGTACGGGCGTTCGCTGGCCGTGCTGTGCGCTGCCAATTCTCCCGATGACGTGGTATTTCATTGTTCGCCGAAGCTTGAAAAGCCCGTGGCGAAAGGCTGTATCGGTCCCCGTGGCAAGAGAGACGATGCTCTGCGCCATTGGATCGATTCTTACGACAATGCACAGAACGATAACGTACTGTGGAATCCGGACGCTGCCCTCCGTACTGAAGCGGAATGGGACGACCACGGTGAAGATTACCCGCGCACGTTTGACGGTCCCGATGTGTGGGTTCGTCTGACTGTCCCCGAGGGTGTCCATCTCGTCTCGGCATATTTTTACAATCCGAACGGAAGAAAATCGCGCAACGGATACCGTGATTATTCGGTGGAATTGCGCCGCGCGTCCAAGGAAGATCTGCCACTCGCGGAGGCTGAAAAGTTGCCCGTTTTGGCACGGACGCGCGTTTTCGATTTTGCGGGATCGGGATGTTGGAAAAACTTTGTTGTAACTGCACCCGGAGAATACCTGCTGAAAGTCGGGAGGCATGGATCGTTCAATACGATTCTCAACGGCGTTTTTGTTTCGCGCATGCATGCAACGTCCTTTTCGTACGAGACGCCGAAAAATGGAGCATTCCCCGCCCTTCCGAATATGTATGTGAAAAATCCCCACATCCCGGATACCGTATTCCCCGTGTGCGGCACGGAAGACATGATGCCCGAATTACCTTTGCAATTGTGGAGCCACGCTCTTTACCCCGAGCTGTTGCGTTGTGTCGGCGTATCGCGTCGGGCAGCTCTTCTGGCTTGGCGGGCTGCCGTTGCCGATCCGTCTTCCCGCAAGCCCATGCTCGATGTGTGGAAAAGTGAACTTCGCCTATGGTCTGAACAAGGCGAAAAGGAATATGCCCGTCAGGCTCTTGCCGACTGGGATCGCGTACAAGAGGAGTACGTTTATGCCCGTTCGGCGCAATGGCGTCCGCACAGCCCGGGTGTTGTCCCGCTTTCAATTGAGGAGTTGGAATTTCTCGAAGATTATAGCGTTAGATTTTCTGATACTACATGGGAACAATTTCGCCCGCATGCTGCCAATCCCTCTCCGGTAACGGTGGAACAACTGAGGGCTGAATTGAAACGCCAGAAGGAAGAAGATGATGCCAATCATGCTGATAAAGACAACGAAGATTCGGATGATTTGGAAGATTTGGATGATTTAGACATTGATGATGATTGGACGATGGCACCGCCTGTCTCGTATAAATCACTTCCCGAAAAATACTCATTATGTTAGGAATGGGAATGCAGCTCGGTTTTTTCTGTTAATTGATGATGAAGAAATGATAAACAATGGGAGAGAGATGCGCCATGCGGGGCAAGCGCGTGAAGGGAGCTTGCCAGCGGGAGCATGGAGAAGCCGCCCCCTTCGTGCCGCCGTCATGGTGGTTGTGGGGTGCGGGGCGATACTCTCGCCACAAGCGGGCGGGAAGGAAACAAAAGCGCAATTGATCTCCTTGTCACCATCCGTGCTGTACGAAGTGTCGGCGAGCGATTACATGAAAGCTCCGGGCGAGATAGGAGACGTACAGCTGTTTTACGCGCCGACCGTATTTGAAGAGGGAAGCGGGGGGATAGAGATACGGGTATCGCAATTGGATGGGGCGGAAGTCGGCATGGTATTTCCGTACCATGATGCAACGTGGCATCGGGAGATGAAAGGAAGGGAGAAAAAATATGCATGGGGATCGTTGGATGTATACTCAGCCCTAAAAAAGGAGATTACGTTTTGGAGGCGTCCGTCTGTGACATTTTACGGGCAGGTACATTTAAGTAACAAAAGTGGGAAGTTGCCTGCCGCTTTCTGGACAAAATGGTATACAGACCTCAGCACGGAAGCCCGAAGCCAAATATCTTCAGAAAAAATAAAGAATGCATTATCGGGAGAGAAAGGAAGTTATACCGTGACGCCGTGGAAGGGGATGTTGGATTTC
>CAYQNL010000018.1:0-45704 GCA_964418985.1 uncultured Akkermansia sp.
ACTTGACGAAGAACGTCACAGAAGTTTTTGGCAAAGCGGGCTACCTGCGCACCGCTTACACCTACACGCCCTACGGAGCTTTGAATGTAGTTAAACAATATATAGAATGTAAATGGAAAGGGAACAACATTCCGATAAGCATAATTGATAAAATAAAAGAATCTACATGTTAATCTTAAAAAAAGAAAGACTGTTGCATGAAGCTTCAAGATGGTTGCTACATGCGAAACATTATCTATGCAACTAATCGAGAACAAGAAGTTGTCGTAAATAACAGAATTTCTTGTGGATCTTCTTCTTTCTCCTACAAGTATCTCCTATGAGAGTTCATGCCCCCTGTTGGTTAACCAAGAGTATTCTAAAAAAGAAGATTTCTGACAAAGTGTATAGTTAACTAAAGTTTGTAAGGCTAATCTTCTTTCCGTAAGATTGAGCTGAAACTTTCAATTACATTTTGATCGGTTGCCCACCATATTCCGATATCTTGATAATGACGCTCGTTGTTGTCGTAGCGTATTCACGTACATCTAACGGAACCTGCCCCCGCTGTCTATCCAGACAGCGGACAACTGGTTTATCAGTGGCTGGAATCTGACCAAAAACGTGATGGAACGCGCCAAGAGCAACGGAATCATCGCGCATTTCTACACACCATACTGCTCAGCCACCGGTGATGTTTTCCACCCCATCACATTTCCATTCCTGCTTACATTTCACGCAGAAAATCTACCTATTGTTATCAAGAATCTTTCATCGTCCCTTCTTTTTTGTTTTTGTTTTTAGGAAGATCTTGCGTCAGAGCACTACTATGGCTAGTTTTCTTGATCAATACCTAAGATGTTGCATTAAATCATCTATGATTGCTGATTCTGACTGCGAGTGTCGTATTTACTATAGAGAAATCTTCACCTCAAAACGAATCTTTCTTTTTTCTTTTCTGTTAATCATGAAGTTCATGTATGTATAATAGTCCTTTTAAATTTGATGTAACAATTGAACTTCATCACCGCATGAGAGATGACAATTCCGCGTTGGGGGCGATTTTGCGGCAAAGCTGAATGCCGCATTTTTGTGGATGAAAATAGTTTTTCTTCTTTACAATGCGGAAAAGGAGCGTATAGTGCGCCGTCCTTATCTATATGCACGCTCCCAGTCTGTACAAATCGCTCAAAACATATGACAAAAAGACATTTCTTTCCGATCTGACATCCGGGATAACCGTTGGCGTTGTGGCGCTGCCTCTCGCTATTGCCTTCGCTATTGCCTGCGGGGTGCGAGAAATAACTCCCGCGACTGGTCTGGTTACGGCTATTGTTGCCGGTTTTATGGTGTCACTGTTGGGTGGGAGCAAATACCAAATCGGCGGACCGACGGGCGCATTTGTCGTTTTGATTGCCGAAGTGGCAGGTACGTTCGGGTTTCAGGGGCTGGTGCTGTGTACGCTGTTGGCTGGTGTCTTTTTGGTTGTGTTTGGGCTGGCACGATTGGGTGCATTGATTAAGTATATCCCGTACCCGGTGACAACGGGCTTTACCTCCGGTATTGCCGTGACGATCTTCAGCACGCAGGTGAAAGATTTGCTGGGATTGGAAATTGCGGGCGAAGTGCCAACGGACTTCCTTGCCAAATGGACATGCTATATTGAAAATATAGGGAGCGTGAATGTATGGACGGTGGGGTTGTCGGTGGTGACACTGGCGGTGATATTGCTGACCAAGCGTTATTGCCCGAAAGCTCCGTTCATGTTGGTGGGGATGTTGTTTGCGACAGCGGTTGCCACTATTTTCAATTTGCCCGTGGAAACGATAGGATCTCGTTTTGGCGAATTGCCGAGCGGATTGCCTGCCATGCATGTGCCGGATTTTGAATGGAACAACCTGCCGAATTTGATCAAGCCCGCATTTATCATCGCCTTGCTGGCTGCCATAGAATCCCTCCTCAGTGCCAGCGTGGCAGACGGTATGACGGGATCTCGCCACCATCCCAACACAGAATTGATGGCTCAGGGAGTAGGTAATATTGCCTCTGCGCTGTTCGGTGGTATTCCCGCCACAGGAGCGATTGCGCGTACCGCCACGAACATCCGCGCCGGGGCAAAGTCTCCTGTTTCGGGGTTGATCCATGCCGTGACGCTGTTGCTGATTCTTTTGCTGGCGGGACAATATGCCGGGATGGTACCGCTGGCTGCGTTGGGCAGTATTTTGCTGTTGGTGTGTTGGAATATGGCAGAAGCTGAGACGTTTATCCATTTGCTTTCCGGTCCGCGTCAGGATGCGGTGGTGCTTTGCGTCACGTTCATTTTGACGGTGCTGATCGATCTGGTAGTTGCCGTGGAAGTGGGTATGTTGCTGGCGGCGCTTCTTTTCATCAGTCGCATGGCACAGATCAGCAACGTGGAATCCATTCGTTCCGAGTTGGAGGGGATAGATCCCGCCGAAAATCCGGCGCGTTCCCGCTATTTGCGCCGTATACCGGACAACGTGGAAGTGTTTGACGTGCAGGGTCCCTTCTTCTTTGGCGCGGTAGAGCAATTTAAGGATATTGTGTTCAAGACATTGGAACATGATATAGACTTTGTCTTACTTCGCTTGCGCCTCGTCCCCGCGTTGGATGCCACCGGGCTACATGCCTTGGAAAACTTTTTGGACTATTGCCACGAACACGGCATTGTTTTGTTGCTCTGCGGTGTGCAACCCCAGCCGATGGATGTCATCTCGCACGATTCACCGTTCTTTAACGAACTACACAAAGAAAATATTTGCGAAGATATCGATGCTGCCTTGGTTCGTATTGCGGAGTTGCAGGCAGAGCGTGATACGACTGTCGCCACTGTGGTGCAGGGGCTTGATAGGTAAAGATGTTTTACCGAAGGCGGTGCGTTGTTATACCTGAGCGGAACGCGCCGCCTCCAAAAGGCGTACAGCGTCGCGGGACGCTTGCTTCAAGGCTTCCTCATTGTTGTTAAGGGAGGGAAGCGACCACAGGGTGAAATCCCGGTGGGCAACTATGTTGAAATACATGCCGCGCAGTTCGAGAATGGCCCAGTACCACGCAGCATCGGAAAGTTCTGTGTAGTGGGCGCGAAGTGTTTCCAGCCATTCGTTGATGGCGTAAGAATAATGGGATTCGTAGACTTCCCGAGTCAGGGCGGGGGATTCGTAGCCCATTTTGTTGAGAAAGCGCAGGACGTCTTCGCCCGAGGCGACCGTGTCATCTTGCCAGCGTGTGAGTGGGGCAGACAGCCATGCGAAGATGATTTCTTCCGGTGAACCGCCGTCTTGCACCTCGCGAAGCGCGGCAAGGCAAACGGAGTTGTATTGCTCTGATACGTAGGCCAACGTGTCGCGGTACAGATCGCTTTTTTGCCCGAAGTGATAACGGATCAGCCCCATGGAGGCATCTGCATCCAAGGCAATATCGCGCATGGAGGAACCTTCGTATCCCCGATGGATGAAGGATTGGATGGCGGCTTTCATGATGACGCCCTTGGTCGCTTCTGACTTATTGGTACTCACGCGTGCATTTATAGTCTGTTTCCCGCGCGGTGAAAAGTTTTTTCGGCGTGGCGAAGCGGATGAAAGATTTGTCCGGTGCCACAATGATTCTTTCAAAGGCGAATAGCCTTGCTTTGAGAATGATAATTCGGTATCCTTTCGGGCGTGAATGTCATTGTTGTCACAGGAGGGATAGCGTCCGGAAAATCCACAGTCGTTCGTATGTTGCTGAAAAAAGATGAAGGCGGCATCCGATATTTTGATTGCGATCGCGAAGTGGATAATCTTTTGGACAGCGGAAGAATTGCCGCCGATTTGGTTGCTGCTTTCGGAGAAGCCTGCGTCAACGTCAACAAGACAGCAAACCGCGATTATATCCGCAATTTGATTTTCTCCGATCCGTCGGAAAAAAAGAAGCTGGAAGAGATCATTCACCCGCTGATTCGTCGAATGTGCCACACGCGTGTAGAGGACGCCGTCGAATCGGGAAATATTTCTACATTTGTGATCGACGTGCCTCTGTATTTTGAATCCGGTGAGGTTTTTCCATCGGACAAAGTGTGCGTCGTGGCAACGTCGAAAGAAACTCAGATGGCGCGTATCGCCGCTCGCAACGGGTTTACGCGGTTCATGGCAGAAAGCATGATCGATGCGCAGATGCCCACACAGGATAAGATTGACCGTGCCGATGTCGTCTTCTGGAATGACGGAACGACGAATCTTTTGCAGGAACAGGTCGATCTGTTTTGGAAATCGTTGCCGCAACCGGAGGTAGAACAGCCAGAGCAGGCAGAACCGATCGATTTGAATGAATTGCGGGGGATGCCTTTTCCCGAATTGTACCACCGAGCGGAAAGTTTGAGAATCAAGGCTCCATCAGCTCTGAATCGCGCTCAGCTTGTTTGCGAACTGGCACAACGCTACCTGCACCGGGGTGTTCCCGTTTTTGTGACGGGCGTGGCAGAGCTGACGAAGGAGGGCCATTTCATGTTGCGCGATCCGAAGCGGAGTTTTCGTCCATCACCCGATGATGTGTGCATTGCCGGAGATTTACCCGGAAGATATAAGCTTCGCCCGGGTAATTTGGTGAAAGCGATTTTGCGAGGAAGCCGCCCCAACGATCGGTATTTGGCAGTGGGTGATGTGCTTGAGATAGAAGGAAAATCAGCAAAGGAGTACACGCAGGGTGTTGATTTTGAAAAACTTACACCTCTCTTCCCCAAAGAACGCCTCTTCTTGGAAAACAAAGAGCTCGATGAGGCGTCCATGCGGGTGTTGGATCTCATCACGCCCTTGGGCAAAGGACAGCGCGGTTTGATAGTCGCCCCGCCCCGAGGTGGCAAAACCGTTCTGTTGAAAACGATCGCCAAAAGCCTTCGCGCCAATTATCCGAAGGTTCATCTGCTGATTCTTTTGCTGGATGAACGCCCCGAAGAAGTGAGCGATTTTGAGGAGAATGTGGATGCCCCGGTCTATGCGTCGACGTTTGACGAGCCGTCGCGACGACACGCCCAAGTATCAGATCTCGTTTTGGAACGAGCCAAACGCTTGGTTGAACAAGGAGAAGATGTGATCATTCTGCTCGATTCGTTGACGCGCTTGGCTCGCGGATACAACGCTAACCAATCGGGCGGACGCATTATGTCGGGCGGTTTGGGATCCAACGCGTTGGAGAAACCCCGTAAGTTTTTTGGTGCCGCCCGCAATGTGGATGAAGGCGGTAGCTTGACGATTATCGCCACCTGCTTGGTGGATACGGAATCCCGCATGGATGAGGTGATCTTTGAAGAGTTCAAGGGGACGGGCAATATGGAAATCCGTTTGGATCGCGAGCTTTCCGAACGTCGTATTTATCCCGCTATCAGCATCCAATTGAGCGGTACACGCAATGACGACCGCTTGTATCATGTCGATGAAATGCCACTCGTCTTAGCTGTGCGACGCCAGTTGGCGCAGTTGCCCGGCTGGGAAGGCTTGGAATTGCTCCTCAAAAACATTGCCAAAACGCAGAATAATACGGAACTTCTCCTCAGAGGTCTTCGGTGAGCAGACGGAAATGCGGAAATTTTTTCGAAATGCGGAAATTGTTCTTGAAAAACGAAAATATTCTGATAAATTCCTCCCCGCCTTACGGCATAATAACGCGCAGTTAGCTCAGTCGGTAGAGCAGTAGACTTTTAATCTATTGGTCCCGGGTTCGAGTCCCGGACTGCGTACCATTTCAATAAAAGCCCTTTGCGGAAAACGCAAAGGGCTTTTTTCGTATGGGTGTCTATGGTTTTGAAATGTGAATTTGCGGGTGAGTATTCAATTTAGGCTGGATTTATAGGGTAAACAGATTATACTCACTCTCCGTATGGGAGATGTAGACAATTCAACGCCGAATTCATCGGAAGCAGATTTGATTGCCGTGCGCCGCGACAAGTTGGCAAAGATTCGCGCCATGGGGGTGAATCCTTTCGGAGGTCGATTTGATTGCAATACCAATCCGTCTGATTTAAAAAACTCATTTGCAAACGAACGTTCTGTTTCACTGTTGGGACGCCTTGTTTCTATTCGCGATATGGGCAAATCCCAATTTTTTACTTTGGCAGATGTGCGCGGAACGATTCAGGGCTTTTTGTCGAAACGCGATGTTTCCGAAGAAACGTGGCAATTGTGGAAATTGCTGGATCGTGGCGATTGGATAGGCATCTCCGGCGAAACATTTACGACAAAGCGCGGAGAACCCTCCGTGCATGTGCACGAGGTGAAATTGCTTTCGAAGAGCTTGCGTCCCTTGCCCGATAAGTGGCACGGCTTGGCTGATCATGAGATGCAGTATCGCCGCCGCCATTTGGATTTGATTTCGAATGCGGAAAGTGCGGAGCGTTTTGTGAAACGCTCAATGATTGTAGCCGAGATTCGGTGTTTTCTGCAGGATCGCGGTTTTTTGGAAGTGGAAACGCCCATGTTGCAGGATGTGGCGGGCGGCGCGGCGGCGCGTCCGTTTGAAACGTACCACAATTCTCTTTCCATGCCGCTGACATTGCGCATTGCACCGGAGCTTTTCTTGAAGCGTCTGTTGGTGGGTGGTTTTACCAAGGTGTTCGAACTGAACCGCAATTTCCGCAACGAAGGACTTGACCGCCGTCACAATCCGGAATTTACCGTGCTGGAAGTGTACGAAGCCGGCGGCGATTTCGAGACCATGGCGAACATGGTAGAAGAGTTGATTTGCTCGCTGGCAGAAAAGATTTGCGGCGGTTTGCAGATCGAGCAAAAAGACGATGAAGGTAACGTTCGTTATGTGATCGACTTGTCGCGTCCGTGGAAGCGTGAAAGCTATGAAAACCTTGTAAAAGGTGTAGCGGGAGAAGATTGGTTTGCCCTGACGCCCGAAGAGCGTCGGAAGCGTGTGGAAACGGAGCTGACCGAAGTGCAACTCAGTGCCGATATGGAAGATACGGACGTTACGCAGCAGGTATACGAAACGCTGGTTGAAAAGAAGATGGTTAACCCCTGCTTCGTGACTCATGTGGCAAAGGATCTCGTGCCATTGGCAAAGCTGAATCCCGAAAATCCGGAAGTGGTCGATGTGTTCGAGTTGGTTATGAATTGCCAAGAAATCTGTCCCGGCTATTCTGAATTGAACGATCCCGATGAACAGCGCGACCGCTTGGAACATCAGGCTGCGGGCGAAACACAAAAGGTGGATTACGATTTCATCGAAACACTGGAATCGGGTATGCCGAGCGCGGGTGGTATCGGTATCGGTATCGACCGTCTGGTAATGCTGTTGACGGGTGCCAATTCGATTCGAGACGTGATCCTTTTCCCGCAGTTGAAACGGAGAGCTTGACAGCCCGTTCGGCAGATTATATGAAGATATCCAAATCCCAGTGGCAGGGAACCCGTTTGCGGCAGGAAGATGCTTATGCGGTTTCTCCTGTCGAAACGGGGGATCAGTTGCTGATTGTTTGCGATGGTATGGGAGGGCATTCTGACGGCGATGTCGCTTCATATACAGCCGTTGATGCCTTTAAAAAGGCTTTTCTTCATAAAAAAAAGCTGGCAGTACCGGAGCGCATGACCTATGCGCTGGGGCTGGCGAACGAAGCTGTCGGGCGCATGATGAAAAAACGGAAAGTATTTGGCGGCACGACGTTGACGGCGGTTTGCCTCGGCGGCGGTTTGCTGTGGTGGATTAGCGTGGGCGATTCGCCCCTTTTCCTATGGCGTCGACGGCATCTTGCCCGTTTGAATGCCGACCATTCAACACGCGCGAAGGTTGAAAAAGAATACCTTCGCGGGAAGTTGGATTATGCCGAGTATTTGTACGAACGCAATTATTTGACCTCGGCTGTGACGGGGGAAGAGATACCGGAGACGGATTTGACTCGTACCCCGTATTTTTTGTTGCCCGGCGATCGCCTTGTTTTAAGCACGGACGGTATAGAACCCTGTTTGAGTTCTCTGCGCCAGCCGATAGATGATGTTGCCCGTATTCTTGATTCGCGGGCGGGTGATTCAGCATCGGCTCTCATTTCGTATCTCCGTATGTCGGAACGTGCGGAATATGATAATACAACAGTCATTGTGGCAGATCCCTTTTAAATGATAAACGAGCGTCAAATGCCTGAAATTTTGGCTCCGGCCGGGAATTGGGAGTGTATATGCGCGGCGGTTTCCGGTGGCGCGAATGCCGTATACTTTGGGCTGGATCGCTTTAATGCTCGCATGCGGGCGGGTAATTTCACGCGTGAAGATTTGCCATCGCTGATCCCCTTTTTGCACCGACAGGGGATGAAGGCGTATGTAACGATGAATGTTTTGATTTTCACTGCAGAGATGCGGGAAGCATGGGAATATTTGTGCGAGTTGGCACAGGCGGGGGTTGACGGAGTGATTGTTCAGGATGTCGGTTTGGCAACGCTCTTTCGCTGCATTGCCTCTTCGATGAAGTTGCCGTTGCACATTTCGACGCAAATGACGGTAACAAGCCCCGAAGCGGTGCGTTTTGTAGAACGGACGCTTCAGCCAGAGCAGATTGTGCTTGCGCGTGAATTGTCTCTGAAAGAGATCGCTCTTTGTTCTGAAGAGGCAACCGTTCCCACGGAAGTTTTTGTACACGGTGCACTTTGCGTTTCGTATTCCGGGCAGTGCCTGACGTCCGAAAGCTTGGGGCAGAGAAGTGCTAACCGAGGCGAATGCGCCCAAGCGTGTCGCATGCCGTATCGTCTCGAGGTGAACGGGCGCACTGTTTCATTGGGTGATCGGCGGTATTTAATGAGCCCGCAAGATTTGTGTGCATTGGATCGCGTCCCCGAGTTGATGAAGGCCGGGGTGGGCAGTTTTAAGATTGAAGGTCGGCTAAAAGGTCCCGAATATGTTTATGCTGTCAGCGCGGCGTACAGCAAAGCGACTCACGCTGCCGAATGCGGCGAACCCTTGTCGGCAGAAACGCATCGTTCTCTGCTGTACGACATGCAGATGACGTTTTCGCGGGGATTTTGGACGGGATGGCTGGACGGACCGAACCATCCGGCGTTGACGCACGGGTGTTTCGGCAAGAAGCGCGGAGCTTACGCTGGACGACTCACTGCGGTGGGACAGGGGTGGGTGGAATTGGAGGCTCTGCCGCCTTTCCCCATATCGCCGGGCGATGGGTTTGTTATTGACCGAGGCGAAGACCGCAACGAAGAACAGGGCGGGCGCATTTGGAAACAAAACGGGACGCGCCTGTATTTCCACAGAAATGCATCCCATATCGATTGGCATGCGGTGTGCCCCGGGAATTTGTTGTGGAAAACGGACGACCCCGCATTGAATGCACGTCTTGCTCATGCATGGCAAAACCGTTCGAAGCCGGGACGTAAAATCGATTTGGTGATCCATGGCGTCGAAGGGACGCCCCTGACTGTGAGCTGTGAAGGAATAACCATCAAATCGCAGATGCCTTTGCAGAAAGCTCTGCATCGTCCACTTACCCCGAATGTCTTTCGGGAACAGTTCGGGCGATTGGGCAATACCTCATTCGTATTGGGGGAATGCACCGTTCGAACGGACGATGATATTATGTTACCGTTGAGCGAATTGAACCGCATGAGGCGGGAGCTTGTGGAGCAACTGCCCGTGAGACCGCAGAGGGAGAAGCGTTTTGAGAATTTGCCGGTTGTTACGTTCGAGAAAAACGGGGCAGAGACGATATGCCCCTGTCTGTATGTTTTGTGCCGCACGGCGGGGCAGGCATACGCGCTGGCGGGGAATCCTCACATCAAGAGGATATATCTCGACTTGCCAAAGCCCGATGATTTGGCATCCTGCGTCCGCCAATTGAGAGAGACAGCCCAAGGGAAAGAGATCTTTATCGCAACGTTGCGCATTCACAAACACGCTGAATCGCGTTATTTACGCTTGATTGAAAAAGCCGAACCCGATGGGGTGTTGGTCCGCAATTTGGGGGCGGCTGAATATTTTTGCGACAAGGAACTACGCCTCGTCGGTGATTTCTCTTTGAATGTAACGAATCCCTACAGCGTCCGCTTTTGGTTGGAACAGCATTTTGAATCGCTGACCGCCTCTTATGATTTAAATATTGAACAGCTGCTTAATCTGTTGCAAAGCGGGGCGGCGCCCTATCTGGAGATGACGTTGCACCAGCACATGCCGCTTTTCCACATGGAGCATTGTGTGTTCTGTTCGTTCCTCTCAAAGGGAACCTATTACGGCAATTGCGGGCAACCTTGTGAAAGGAACCGCGTGCGGGTAATTGATCGCACGGGGATGCGCCATGTGTTGAAGTCCGATGAGGGATGTCGCAATACGCTTTTTAATGGCAAAGCTCAGTCCGGTGCGCGGTTTGTTTCCCAAATGATCCGTGCCGGGCTGAATCGTTACCGCATCGAATTTCTCGAAGAGACGCCTGACGAAGCTCAAAATATTGCGAACTTGTATGCCAAGCTGATCTCTTCGGAAATATCGGCAGATTTTCTGTTGAATCGATTGAACCCGCTGGATCGGATCGGCGTGACGGAAGGCACGTTGATCTGCGGGAAATGATACGGATTTTTATTGTGCGGGATTTTCAATGATTCCCGTGAAGAAGACCGGTTCGTTTTCGTTCAGCGTGGAAATGCGCCAGAAGAATGGACGATTGACTCGGAATGCCTTGGGGCGAGGCCCCAAAGCACAGCGCATCATGACGACGCCTGTTGCCGCAGCCGCTTCTGTACCTTCTTCGTCCACTTGAATGAAGCACTTTTGAAGGACATCGGATACGGCAATGGGAGCTTTCCCTCCGGTGATGCCTGCAAAGTTTGCGCTCGATCCGAAGATGGCGGATAAGCCCGATGCTGCCAAAGCACCATTGAGATTCATCGACCCCGTGGTCATTTTAAACTTGGGCAGAGCTAAGGCAACGGATGAGAAAGAGAGGGGATCGCGGAGTTTTTTCATGATTTCTCCAAGACGATTTTGCGTTAGAGAAGCCGTGAATTCTCTGATGTTTGTACCTTCTTTCGGCATGATGATGATAAACCACGCTGTTTCTTTGGAATCGTCTTCTCCTGCTTCGTGGCGATAGGGAAGGGCGATCGCCATGAGGTCATCTGTGACCACAGAGGGAAAATCGGCCGTTTTGTGCATGGTGGGGACGGTTGTGGAAGAACCGTCCGTCAGGTAGAATTTTGCTTCGCTTGTCGATCCTTCGCTGAAAGGCTCTTGCCAAGTATTTTTCATCCACACGGCATTGACGGCGGTCAGCTCCGTGGAGGGAGAGATGCTACCCGGAGGAAGCAAATCGCGAATGCGATCATGCGTCATTTTTTCTACCCATTGGTTGATTTCCGAACGCACGGATTCGCTCTTTTGGGCAAAATCCACGCGGATGACGCTGTCTTTGGGGACAGAGGCAAGATATTTCTCAGAAAGCGGCAGAGCATCCGAGGTGTATATACGGTTCGCTGCTTCAATGGTGAGGTTGACCTTTTTCAGCGCGTTTTGCCAGCGATCTGCAGAGCCGAGAACGGTATCCAATTGTTTTTTAGAAATTCCTTCTGCGCCCGGTTGTACGAGAGCTAACGCAGATCCCGCCGACCAAGGCGAGATGCAGACGTTGCCCGGTTGGGTGGGAAGTGTGTTTTGCAACAATTTTAAACTGAAATCGTTGGGAGAATCGTTTGCGGAAACGAGGGCTCCGCAGACGGCAACGACAGACGCAGTGTAGAATGCAAGATGTTTAATCATGACGGTTAGATGTGAGAATGAATTATTTTGTTCAAAAAAAGAATATTTACAAATTGCCGGTAATTTCCCGATAGGGTATCTTCAGGAAAAACAGTGAACCGGCACTTTCATACAAAACGCCAACATGTTCTTTATCAACGGGTGCAAGGCAAGAATATCCCCAACAGCGACGGCTATCGTAGAGAAGCTGAGATTCTTTCGGCCATGTCTCGCCTTCATCCGCTGACATTTTTACGGTCATCAGTCTGCGACCGTTCCCCGTGTTCGGATTGGAGAAAAGAAGCATGCGCTTCGGTGCAACTCCTTTATCGAGTGCCAGCAAACTGCCTTGGCAGACCGGTTCAGCCAAAAGTTCGGGCTTGCGGTTGGTTGTATGCAAGGTCCACGTTTTGCCGAGGTCACGGGTAACACCCACAACGCGAGAACCGCCGAAGTTGCATCGCGCATTGATCATTAAAGAGCCATCTGCAAGTTCGGCAACTTGTGCCTCGGTCGTTTGCTGATGAACGCCCGTGCCACAATGCCATGTTTTTCCTTTGTCTTTGGAATAAACGATGGTTGACCACGGGACACCGTTACTGTCCCAGTATTGTGCGGCGAATACCAACGTGCCGTCTTTGAGACAAATGCCTGCGCCCGGTCCGTAAAAGAGAATTTTCCATTCAAGCTTTTTCGTCTGCTCTGTAATGTTGATGGGTTTAGACCATGTGATGCCATCGTCATCGCTGTATACCAGAGCAAGCTGACCGCATGTCATGGGATCGTTGCTGCCGGCTTTGCTGGATCCGATCGAGTGGCGGTGGCTCCAAAGAGCCGCCACCCAGATTCGCCCGGTTGATTCATCGATCAGAATGGCGGGGTCACCTACGCCTTTTGTGGCTCCGAGAGTGGGGGCTAAATCCGAGTCATCCATCGCGATGGAAACGTCGGACCACGTTTGCCCGCCGTCTGTAGAGCGGCTGCAACCGACATCGATGTTGGCGGGCAAGTCGCCCGAATGATCATATCGGATATCGTAGACAGCCAGCAGAGTTCCTTTTTTGGAACGTGCCAGCCCGGGGATACGATAGAATTTGGACTTGAAATCTCCCGGCTTAACCACGGCAGCTCCCGTGCGTTGCGCGATCTTTTTCGTATTGTTGATTTCGATCTTGCGTTTGGTGCTTCCGCTTTTTACCAGCAAAGCAGTCGGATTGACGAGGATTTTTGAGCCGACTTTCGCGTTCTCTTTTAGCTTGACGCTGACCCATAAATAGTTCTCGTTCGGATCAAGGGGCATCTCTCCGTTAACGATTATTGCCGAGCCTTTGGCTATTGCTCCCTTGGTGGTGCCGAGGAGGTTTTCTTTCAATGATTCCGTTGTTTCGTTCCCTACAACGGCAGGTGCTTCTTCGCCTCCGCGATAAACGGAAACCGATTCGATGTCCGCGATGTTTTCCCCTTCGAAATTCAGGACAACGCCGATGAGTTTAATCGGTTTGAGACAGCCTTCCGTCGGGACGTTGATGCGAACCGTTGGGTTGAGTTCCAAACGAGCCATGATGGGGGTTACTTCGCCACTGACGGAGATTTCCTTTACCCGAAGTTTCATGGGGATGGTCGGCGTGATTGACAAATCGTCCAAGCGCGCTCCCTTGTTGGCAGGTGAGGTGACACGAAAGACCAAAGTTTCCGTTTGGGCGGGGATTTCGGCTTTGATTCTTGAGTTGACCCCTCCGGTTTTGATTTCCCGATCTCCGTTGTAAATTTCCTTACTTCCGAAAGCTCCCTCTGCCGTAATCGAAAAGGCGAACGGAGCAGCGTTGGTCCATCTTTCCGCCCATGCGCTCATGGCCGTGTCTTGCTTGGGCTTTTCTTTCAGCTTTAGCTTCAATTCAGTACTTTGTCCGCCAAAGAAGCGTAGAGCAGAAGAATTATTGCGCCCGCCACCCGAAATTTCAGCCACGCCGGCAGCCGCCGTCATGGTGCCGTATTGGGTTTCGAGGGTGGTGAAGCGACCTTTCGGGACGCTGTCAAAGTTTTCCGTTGCCCATATGGAGGGCGTCAGCACACTGAGAAAGCAGGCAATGCTTGTCGACAAGGAAGATGTTTTCATTCGTTGAACGGGTGAACAGATCTTATTTGTTGCACGAATACGTGCATGCTATTCATCATACAGAAACGGATTGCAAAATCTATCACAAAATCCGCATTTCCGCATTTTGATGCGTTCATGGCAGAAAAAACGGTGGATTTTACGCCGTTTTTGAAAAGAAAACACCTGCTATCGGATTATTTTTTAGGCTTCTTTTTGACTTTTTCGGAAGCGGTGACAGTGGACTTCACTTTTGCGGGGAACCGCAAGATGAATTCGCCCTTCTCCAAAATGCCGTTTGTAGCCGTACTCACTTCCATAAAAGCATAAAAGACGTAAATGTGCTTCCCATCGGAAGATTTTGTGATGCTGAGGCTTTCTTGTGTTTTAGAAAGGGCGTCCTCTTTCTCCAGCGACCATTCTTCGCCTTTCATCGCACCGAAAACGTATTGCTTCGGGCGATCCACTTTCTTTTTCAGTTTGAGAGTACCGTTCCCCGATGTCCATTCATTGTCTTTTGCGTTGTATTTCATGACGCTCAGACGCAGGGTCATGAGCATTTGAGTGCGCGGATCAACGATGCCGGAGTTAATTTGCCAAATTTTCGGTTCGTCCGTTTTGTTCATCCCGATGATGACAACTTCGGTTTCTTTGATGCGACGTTTATCCCATGCCGCCATGTATCGGTCGTATTCGTCTTTGTCTTTCCAAAGTCGTTCATCGTAATTGATCGGTTCTCCCGGCGTCCATGAGCCCATAGCATTTAAACGTTCTTCTTCAGGTAGAGCAAACAGGCGTTTGTTGATCTCCGCGACAAAGGTTTCAATGTCCCGATCAAATTCGGGCATGACAACGCATCCGGAGATTAGCGTCCCGGAAGGGAAATATTCAGCCAAAACTCCTTGATCGGAGGAGGCAAAGGCAGGGGCGATCAATGCTGCTGTGATGACAGATGCAAGAGAAGAAGAGAATGTATTCATATCAACGGGCTTATTCTAGAGACTGATTATCTTCTTGGCAAGACGGAAATATCGTGGTAATGTCACACTTATGCGTACTCCTTTTCTCTGTGTGGTTGCCTGCGTGGCAATGTTGCTGTCAGCATGTTCGAGCGTGACGCCGATGATGCGGATTGAAGAGAATCCTGCCGTATTTGCTTCTCTTTCCCCGAAAGAACAAGCTCTTGTGCAGAAAGGGGAAATTTCTGAGGGAATGTCTCCAGCTGCGGTCTATATTGCTTGGGGTGCGCCAGACGGTCCCGCCGTTTACGGCGAGAAGGACGGGAAAAAGTACACCAAATGGGTGTATACGGCTCTGCTCCCCGTTTATAATCCCACGCCATCGTTTTGGGGTGGACCGCATTGGGGACCGAGGGGCTGGTATGGCGGGGGGGCGATGTGGAATGATGTGACGTACATTCCCGTGAATGTTGCTTACGTTCTTTTTGAAAACGGAAAAGTGACTGCATGGGAAGCAAAAAACAAAAGACCCGCAGAATGATGGGTCTCTTTCGATAATGTTTTCAGGTTATTAAATATGAATGCAATACAATCTAAGGAAATTGAGTTTTACGAACTGAAGTCGGAGACGCTGACTGTTCGCATTTCAAATTACGGGGCACGTCTCGTATCATTTGAACGGAATGGGAAGGATATGCTGTACGGTCCCAAAACGGCAAAAGAATTGTTGTCTGATGAATGTTACTGCGGCGCGATTTGCGGGCGCGTTGCCAACCGTATCGAAAAAGGATTGTTCACGCTTGACGGTGTGACGCATCGCCTGGCTGTTAACAACGGACCGAATCACCTGCACGGTGGCAATGTCGGATTCAGTCATGTGAGGTGGTCGCTCCGAGAAGCTGACGAAAAACGCCTTGTCCTCACCTATCATTCGTGCGACGGAGAAGAAAATTATCCCGGGAATCTTGATGTGACAGCAACGTACAGCTTGGAAGGTTCCGCTTTGTCTCTTTCCATGAAAGCCAAGAGCGAAGCCCCCACGATCGTGAATCTGACAAATCATGCCTATTGGAATCTTTCCGATACGGCAACCGTGGACGGGCATCAATTGGAAGTAACTGCTTCGGCGTACACCCCGGTCGATAGCACTAATATTCCCACGGGAAGTATTCTTCCTGTCAAAGATACCGATTTTGATCTTCGCAGAGGGGCTGTTTTAGGAGAACGCAATTCATCGGCGCATCCTGCAACGGCGAACGGATATGATCACAACTTCGTCTTGCCGATTTCAGATCAGGTGAGGAAGGTTGCCGTTCTTTTCTGCCCGTCCTCGGGCAGAAAACTCATTGTGTCGACAGATGCGCCCGGACTTCAGGTATACACGGGAGAATATCTTCCCAACCCGCGCGGTGGGGTTGCGCTCGAAGCGCAGGGATTCCCCAATGCCGTTAACGTGCCGCACTTTCCGAGTGTCATCCTGCGTCCCGGTGAGGTGTTCAGTCGCACGATTTCTTGGACGCTCATTTAACGGGTATCTGCCGATATGGTAAGTCATTCGGAATCGACAGAGAAGCTCGCCGTTATCGCCCATTTTTGGCGGAACGGTGGGCTGACGCGCGGTACTCTTTCGTTTTCTGCGGACGAGGTTAGTTTTGTTTTGCCTTCGGGCGGGGTGCCTGAGGGTGTGGAAGCGTTTTCTCTTTTTTCCGTTGCGGAGATTGCAAAATACAACACATATCTCTTTATTCCTAACGGACTTATCTTTCGCTTGGAGAGCGGAGAGGCGGTGCAATTTACTCTTTCGGATCGTTCGAGCGTCCTGCAATACATTCGTTCGTTGCGTTCGGATTTGTAAGTTATTATTCACGGAACGCTTGATTTTTTGAAAAATCAGGGGATACTGAGCGCGGTTCATGCAACATTTTCCTATGCCGTTGAAGGCAATGAGGCGTTTGCCTCTGCTGGTGGCTTCCGCATTTTTTATGCAAATGCTGGATTCAACCATCCTCAATACGGCAATTCCGGGGATTGGGCGAAGTTTTCATGCAAGCCCGTTGGAATTGCACATGCTGGTCATATCGTACACATTGGCGGTGTGTGCTTTGTTGCCTGCTTCGGGGTGGGTTGCCGATCGGTGGGGAACTCGGCGCGTGATGCTCTTTGCGATTGCGCTTTTTACGGTCGGTTCACTGTTGTGCGCCCTGTCGACATCCGTAGCCATGATGACAACATGTCGCGTGATTCAGGGACTTGGTGGTGCATTTTTGGCACCTGTCGGGCGGTTGATTGTCTTGAAGTCATACCCGAGGTATCTGTTTGTCAAGGTGTTTAGCTTTATTACGATTCCGGGTTTGCTCGGTCCCTTGCTGGGTCCTCCGTTGGGCGGGTTATTGGTGCAGTTTGCATCGTGGCACTGGATCTTTTTGATTAATATCCCCATCGGTGTGATCGGGTTTTATTATGCCCGTGCCTTGATGCCCGATTTGCGCGGGGAACGGAACAGCCCATTCGATACAAAAGGTTTTTTCCTTTTTGCTGTTTCTGTTCTGTTGATGACGTTGTGTATCGATCAAATCAATTCTTCGAATGGTCCTTTTCAAAGTATTGTGTCGGGGACGGTTGGCTTGGCGTTGCAAATCGCATATTGGCGGCATGCTTACAGATCGCCCGCGCCACTTTTTAAGCCGTCTTTGTTTCGGATAAAAAACTTTTCGATAGGCATTGTCGGAAATATTGTATGCCGATTGGGCGGAAGCTGTGTACCGTATCTCATCCCTCTTTATTTTCAGGTTGTTTTAGGATATTCTGCATTCAAATCGGGCTTTTCTCTCATCCCGATGGCATTGTGCAACGTGCTGACAAAAACATGGGTGGCGCGATTCCTTCATACGTTTGGCTACAGGCGTATCCTGATCGGCAATACCTTGGTCATTGCGTTGACGCTTTCTGCTTTTGCATGTGTTTCCCCGAGATGCCCCGAATGGATTTTGTTGGTGCAGTTGGCGGTTTTGGGAACGGCAAATGCGATCCAATTTACGTCAATGAATACCTTGACGCTGATTGATTTGCCGTACAGAAGCACAGCAGGAGGGAATGCCGTTTTGTCTGTCGTGATGCAACTTTCCGTAGCGATCAGTATAGCCTTTGCCGCGATGCTGCTGGAATGCTTTGGCGGGCGCGGCGATGCGCCTCTTTCCGCAGTGGGAACGGCGTTTCGGGCGGTTTTTGTGACGATTAGTGCGATCTGTGCGTGCAGTTCGTTGATTTTTTCTCGGGTAGATTCAGCAAAAGGCAAGATTGCTTCACGGTTGTGATATGCCGACCGTCGTTTTGACAGACTGCGGTTGTTGCATTATAATTCCCTGCGTGAAGAAGCTCGCTATTCTGTTGTGGTGTGTTTTTGTCGGTATGGTTTCATGGGTAAACGCCTTGCCCGTTGCCTCATCTCAAGCCGTGATCGGCATAGCAGACGGATGGAACAGTTCCCAAGTGCAGATTTCTTTTGTCGAAAAAGAAAACGGTCGCTGGAAGCGCGTGATGGGACCCGTTCCGGGGAGATTGGGGGTTAACGGGCTTGCTTGGGGGCTGGGCGTTCATACTAATCCGAAAGCCGCCGTATCCAAAAAAGAAGGAGACGGGCGTTCGCCGGCTGGTATTTTTGCTATCGGCGGCTTGTGGACAACGCAAAACAACGTTAGGATAGACAAGCGAATTCCTGTCGTTCGCGTTTGCAATCGCGACCTTTGGGTTTCGGATGTGCGATCCCCTTATTATAATAAACACGTCCGTCTTGACCATCCCGCAACGACTGCTTGGGAAAAGAAAGAGATGATGCGTTTGAACGATTACCCACACAGCATTAAGCTTCAAATATGCCATAACACGGCAGAGACAAAAGGACGTCCGGTACGGGGGGGCGGTTCGTCTATCTTTTTCCATATATGGAGACGCAATGGGGCGGCGGCTACGGCAGGTTGCACTGCCATGGCAGAACGCGATCTGAGAGAAATTATTCAGCGTTTGGACGCTTCGAAACGCCCTCTCTATATTCTTTTGCCCCGTGCGGAATATGAGCGGCTGCGAACTTCGTGGCAATTGCCCTGAAGAGAGAAGCATTTGAAAGAAGGCGTGTTCTTTCTTGTTGGGCAGTGATGTTTTTGCAACGAAAAGGTTCGCGTTGCGAAGTTTCTTTTTATACCATTCGCCATCGATGATTTTCATCGATAACGAAATATGGATACGAACGAAGAAAAAAACAACTTGGCTTGCTTCTCTGTTGACCGGGTGGGGCATGAAGTCGATATGGGCAAAAGTGCTTGCCGGTGCGTTGATCGGTGTTTTGTCGGCTGTTGGATACCTCAGCGCGTAGCTATCATGCGCGTATGGTTCATCGGGGATGTTCTTGCCTTGTACCCCACAAGGCGGGTACGCCAAATATTCGGTTAAAATCAGGTCAACGGCATATGTAGCCGTTGACCTTTTCTTTTATAGGTAAAAGATGTACAGGAAGATCCCCGAAATGATGATAGAGAGAACCATCAGAGGGAATGCAATTTTGAAATATTGCATGAAAGTAATTTTGAATCCCCGTTGCGAAGCCAGCGAAAGAGCAACGACATTGGCACTGGCTCCGACGATGGTTCCGTTCCCGCCCAGACAGGCACCTAAAGACAATGCCCACCACAGTGGTTCAAGGTTTGTCATGCCCATAGCACCCATGTCGTTGATCATGGGGATCATTGTCGCAACAAAGGGAATGTTGTCCACAAACGCCGAAAGAACAGAGCTTAAGATAAGTACCATCAAGGTTGTGGCTGTCATGTCACCACTGGTCAGTTTCATGGCTTCTTCCGCCAGTAATTTAATGACGCCACAGTGTTCCAACGCTCCGACCAAGATGAACAAGCCTACAAAGAAGAAAATGGCTGTCCATTCCAGATGGCTGAATGCTTTATTGAGAATACGAGGCTTTTGAGACAGGGAGAGCAACATGGCGCATGATGCTCCCCACAGGGCGATGGTTCCAGATTCAAAACCCAAGACACCGTGGAATACAAAAAGCAATAGGGTCATCCCCAAGACGATTAGACAACGAAGCAACAAGGCATGTTTCGTGATGGCTTGGGATGCATCCATTCGCATGATGCGTTGGCGCAATTCATCGGTTGTCACCAAATCCTTTCTGTAAATCCATGCGATTAAAAGCATGGTAATGGCAAAAATGACACAGCAGACGCCACCGAGGTTCGTCAGGAATGACATAAAGTCAATACCAACTTTTTCGGGATGTGTCATATCCATAATAGCTTTACTGCCAATCATGATGTTGGGCGGATCTCCGATGAGAGTTGCCGTGCCGCCGATGTTGGAAGATAAGATTTGAGACATGATGAACGGCTTTGGGTTCACCTTCAATTGCGAGGTCATTTTGAACATGACCGGAACGGTGAGAAGAACCGTCGTGACGTTGTCCAGAAAAGCAGAGCAAACGGCAGTCAATGCAGATAACATGATCAAGAGCCGCAAAGGATGCCCTTTGACAGAATGCGCTGCGCGAATTGCCAAATAATTAAACAGCCCCGTTTGGCTGAGAACGTAGACAATGATCATCATGCCGACGAGAAGCCCGATGGTGTTGAAATCAATTGCCGCCAAGGCTTCTTCTTGTTTGAGAATTCCGCAGATGATCATGAGCATTGCGCCGAAAAGCGCAATGATGGTGCGATGGATTTTTTCCGATATAATGAGAGCATACACGCACAAGAAGATGCCGACTGCGATCCAAGCTTGATTGTCCATAATGGGTTTTTATTTAGATATCGATTCATGGATAAGGTGATACGTGCATTCCTCTCCTCGATTCGAAAAAGAGAAATGCCCCAAAATCCATAAAGGTTGCTTTTCTTTTAGCAGTTAGGGGTTGAGCTGTCAAGCTGTCTTTTACTCTTTCGATTGTTTGGGAATACCCGAACCCTCACCCAAACGAATGATGTTGGGTTGCATGGGTGGTTGATCCTTGTTTGTCGAATTGTCCGATTATCGAAAAATCCAAATCAGGCGGTTTCCTTCAAGTCTCACAGAATCCAGCTCTAGTGGCGCGGGGATCGGAATGTTTTGAATCTTTGCACTCTTGATTTCCTGTTCGATTTGGGCTTGCATGTCTTGGCGCAAGGCTTGCAACAAATCTGAAACGGCATGAGGTTTTTTCAGCTCGTTAGCAAGACGGGCACGGGCGGCTTTGCTTTTTACACTGCGGGAATCCGGCGTGAGGTGAGGATTCGTGGAGGTGTTGTCCTTCATGAGGGTTTGCAAATATCGCCGTGTTTTGCCGTCACGATTGGCAAAAAGTTTCAGATATTTTGAAATGGCGGTTGAATCTTGCTCGGTGTCAATCAGCCAAAGCATTCTGCATATATACGCCAGAGAGGCCGAAGGCATGTTGTCCCGATCTTTGCGGGTTTTGTTGAACACGCGTTCGATGAGAGTTTCTGCCTGAGGCGTTAAATCAAGCATTTGTTCTGCGGAAAGGGCATACTGTGCCGTGTGGCTTTCGTTCGAGGCGGGAAGAAGGGTTGCCTTCCAACCTTCGGGGAGAACGATTTCATTGACGAGAGTTGCGTTGGGTTCGTCTGCATCTCGATCGGGGATCACGGGAAGAATCAACGGTTCGGAAGAAGCAAAATGAACCGGGATAAGGAGAGCACCTTCCGAAAAAATTTGATTCGCCGAAAAACGATAATATCCGGATGCTCCTGAACGGGAAGGCGTTTGTGCTGCTTCGTTATCCGAAAAACGAGGGGTAGGGAAATGCGGATGCGTTTGGAGAGTGACGTTCGCTTTGATTTTAGGCGTGATGATGAAGCGTTGCCCCATATTGCCGGTTACTTCATCGGGAAGGGTGACGCTGAGCACGATGTCTTTTCGGTCGGGAGAGGGAGCAGTTGCCTCATTGATTTTGTCCGAACGAAGGATTGAGGTTAGATTTCCGTTGTTGAGATCAATCCAATCCCAATTGGCGCGAGGGGGGGTCTTGTCTGTTTTGCCGAGTGCCGTGTGCAGAGTTTCGGGGACTTTGTCTCCACCAATCAGGACAGTGGTCGAAGTGCTGCGGAGTGGTTGATGGGCGGGCTGTTCCGGAAGCAGTGCAGGGGTCTGTTGCTCTTCCTCAAGGTCGGGAAACTTGTCTTTCGGAGGATTCTGCGATTGTTGCTCTTCTTCGGATGATTGTGTGTCTGGGGAAATGGGTGTCTCTTGTTGTGACGCTTTTCCCTCAGTCGGTTCGGGGGTGGAAAGAAGGGGGGCGTCATTTTGTTGCTCCGAAGCGATACCCGATTGCTGCGGGACGTTTGTTTCCGACTTGGTCTGATCTGTCACATCTTGATTCCCGGCTTTGGATAGGACAAGCAGAGAGCATGCGCCGATGAGCAGAACCCCTCCGCCGATGAGGGCACAAAGGCGTTGTCTTTTTGCCTTGCGGCGGTATATGAGGCGGGGAACTTCGGACAGCGTCTTCTTTTGTTCGTTTTCCGAAGCGGTGTTTGCCGAAAGGATGGGCATTGTTCCTGCGGGGAGGGGTTGTTCTGTCGTGGGTTCCTCGCACAGCAGATTTTCATCAACGTAGACGATGCCTCGATTGCAATTTGTGATATATGCTTCGTCAACAGAGCTTTTCCGCGTGTAAACTCGCACAAAATTGTCGGAGAAAGGTGAAAGGTGGGTCGTAAAGGTTGTCCCCCAGCCTCGGGTATGCGCGATCCAGTCCGATTCGTTGTTGAGCATCAGTTTTGTACTGAAATCACCGCTATCGGGCAATAAAATGAGGCATCCTTTCGCGTAATGCGGTAATGAAAGAATACGGGCGTTGCGCTTATGTCCGGTCAAATCCTGCCATGTACCTTGTTGTGAAGCATCGGGTAAGTAGCGTGCCGAAAATGAAAACTCATCGGGCAGAATGGCTGGCTCTGTATTCCATTCGTTTTTCCAAAAATCTGCGGCAGAGAGAGCCAAGGCCAATCCGGCAGGGGTCGGTCTTGACGGATGGCGCAGAAGTCCTTTCACTTCCTGCGTGGTACAAATTAAGTGATGAACCAGATGGTTGGGCTCCCCGTCGGCGGTTACTCCGCAGGAGACGGTGCGTGAAATGACGTGATGATAAAAGCCCCCGTGTTCGATTATTTGGTAGGTGAAAACGGGTTCTGCATCACTCTGTGCGGACAGGGAGAGAGAGAGACTGAACTGTTCGAGGCGTTGCGAAAGCGGTATCGAAAGACTTCGGGTGCGGGCTACCGTGCCGAAACCTGAGCCGTTGGTGTCAAGAAGTTGCAGGGCGTTTGTGGCGATGTGTTGAAAAGGCATGGAATGTCAGACTGCGGGGGTGGGAAAGAAGTCGGGATGCAAGACGTGGAGTGACCACAACAGGGGGTCGCTGACACGCTGAGGATTTAGAAGAGCTGGGTTCGGGGCAATCAGCTTTTGGTTTGAATTCGGATCGATGAATTCGACTGGTGATTCGCCCAATGACGAGACGGCAAAATAACGTACATGGTTTGATATGGATTCTGCATTGCTGCAAAGATCCGGATGAATGCCAAACATGAAATCTCGCAAGCGTTGAGAATTGGCATCGATCATTTCCGGCATGAGGTATCCTTCCCGCACAATTGGTAACAGAGGTTCGGGTCCCAAAAGGTGTTGCCACAGATCCGATTTGCCGATGATGAAGGCAAAGGGGATGTCCAGTTTTTCCTGCGGTTGCAGAAAACGCGCCGTTTTGATGCGTACCTCTGTTTCTGTTAAGATGCCGTCTTGCTGGTCGAGAACTTCTGCTGCGGAATAATATTGCGGGTCAACCGTCCCCTGCAAGAGTCTTCGAAAGATCGGACTGCCGATTGGGTCAAACAAAAAGAAAACGGCAGAGGCAACGGTCATATGCTGTGCCCCCGTTGCGTTTTCGCCTCGGTTTCCCGGTTTGTAACATTCCCCGTCGTTGTCGTAGAAGATGAGAGATGAAAGCGAGGTTCCTTTTTGCAGATTATAGATGAATGGCTTCGGAAGGCGAACCCGATGACCGTTACGGGAAACTGTTTCGTACAAATCGCCGTCGGCAGATGTCGGCGGTAGGTAAGCTTCTGCCGGAGTATGGGCAGAGAAAAGACTGTTTTTTAACGTGTTGAGAGACGTGTTCGTTGTGGGATCCGAATCACGAAACGACAGGTGAAAATCACGAACAAGCTCCTTTTCCAATGTGCGGATGAGGGTCGTCAGATAGTAGGTTTTTCCTGATGACGGTGCGCCGACAAGAGAAAAAATGTCCTGCTGCATTCCGCAGAAGCCCGTCGGCAGTTGGTGGTGGCAATGCGGGCAGGCAAACTCTGTACACACCATCCCTTCGTCATCGACCGGTTGCCCCTTTTCATTGAAAACGGAAGGCAAAAAACGGCGCATGGCGGTTCCGCCCAACAAAGTGTCCCCGATCAAATTGGCATGTACGGCAATGCTCTTAATTTTTGATGAGGGGAAGGTTTTCCAGCAGAACGGACAAAGAGACTCCTCTTCGTTGGGATGTTCGTTGAGGGAGGTGTTCGACCCGTTTGTTGCCGTTTGTTCGACCTTGTTGCGAATGTCCATACGTTGTGCGACGGGGAGAATATCGCGCAATAAGAAAGCTTGGCGATCCAGTCCGGCAAAGGTTGCCAATGCGGTCTCCGGCAAAATGCTCGCGACATGTACCATTCCCGTGAGCGGTATGGGGCCCACCCATGTCTTTTCCCCTTGGTTGTACAGATACCATGAAGATGGATCGAAAGACGCAAAATCGGGCATTCTGTCATGCGGACCGAACCAGCAGATAAAACAGCCCCTCCCCAAAATGAAGAGATAAAACTTGCCGGGGACGATCAATACATCGTTTTGTTGTTGAGTGCCGTTGAGTGCGTATGAGATAATGCTTCCGTGAGGGAAGAAGTGGCAATTGTCGTTTCTTTGAACAAATGTCCCGCCTTCTTCCGCTTCTATATCGAGAACAAAGGTGTTTTTTCTGTTTGCCCCAATGGTCATGATGGGGTTGTCCGACACACGAAGCTTTTGCGTCAGACAGTCGTAAATGAAAAGTTGATTGATTGCCGCCATGATGTGAATGAAACGCACAGTTTACCGCACGTAACATACCACGAAGTCGGCGTAAAAGTCAAGAAAGACGGGTGCTGTTTCGGAAAGAAAAAGGTTGAGGTGAAGATCGGGATCGGCTTCTCATTTTTGAATGGTGAAGGATGCTTTTTGGTGGCAAGGCATTTCCCGGTTGTTAAACGGATGCGGAGAGCTTTTTGAGGCTGAGACTTGATTTTTGCGAATGTGCTTGTATCATGTTGCAGAGGGAGACGTGAAATGAAAAGTCGCGCGGACGAATTTGCAGATTGGGGAACGGACGTTGTTTTCGGACGCGTTCGCGGATTTCGCGCATGGGCAATGCGTTGCCTTCTCCGTGTGCTTTCCTTGTTTTTTTGGATGGTGGTGAAGATGCGGATCTTGTTGTATCGCAGACGACTGAAAACCGTACACTACTTGGGGACGCTTGTCATCAGCGTGGGCAATATTACCACGGGCGGGACGGGGAAAACTCCTGTGGTCGAGCTATTGTCGCGAACTTTGGCAGAAAAGGGACGCAAGGTTTCCATTTTGACGCGCGGTTACAAAAGTGCCGACTTGGAAGAACCCCAGCATTGGACGGATGCAAAGGGCAAATCTGTGAGCAATCTTCCCAAAATAGCGAGTGACGGAAAGACGCGCTATCTGGGTCCCCTTCACGCCGGAGATGAACCGTACATGCTGGCGCGCAATTTGGATGGAGTCGCCGTGTTGGTTGATAAAGACCGCGTCAAATCGGGCATCTTTGCCATTGAACAATTGGATGCCGATACGCTTGTGCTTGATGACGGCTTGCAATATATGAAGCTGAAGCACGAAATCGATATTGTGCTGGTTGATTGCGGATCGCCTTTCGGAACGGGAGCTTTGTTGCCGCGCGGTACGCTGAGAGAACCGCGCAGTAGTTTGAAAAGAGCTTCGTACATCATTTTGACCAAGAGCGGAGGGAAACCGCAAGATGCCTTGATTGAGGAAATCCGCAAATACAACAATGTCGCCGATATCATTGTGACAGATCACGGTGCGAAATATCTGGAAAATATCTTTACGAAAGAACGGAAACCGCTTTCCTTTTTGAAAGATAAGTGGGTCGCCTGTTTAAGCGGGATTGCCCGCCCGGAAAGTTTCGAAAAAATCGTGGAAGATTTAGAAGCACATGTGGAAATTCGCCGTCGCTACCCCGACCACTATTGGTTTGATCAAGCCGATTTGGATGCCTTTGTGCAACGTTGTGCCGATCGTGCCATGGATATGATCGTGACAACAGAAAAAGATGCCGTCCGCTTCCTGCAACCCGACGAGATGGACGTGCCGATCTATTTCTTGCGCGTTGAGATTGAAATTCTGCAAGGGCGTGAACATTGGGATCGCATGATCAATCGCATGTGTTCGATGGGGACACCTCGCCTCGCTCCGGAATGGAGTGATGTTTTGTAACGCGCTTTTCCGATTGAAAATTTTGAACGAAACAGGGATGAGGGGCATCCTATCCCTAACAATTCATTTTCTGTCGCTGTGAAGGGAAGAGCGTCAGCGACCGTAAAAGGAAGGAATTGTGCTTCATAGTTAGTAAGTAAGTGAGGAAGCGTCCGCCGTATTGTTTGCGACGGACGCTTTTTTGCAGACAGCAATAAGTTGGAAGTTTTTTCTTATCCTTTGGCTATAAATCCGTCCTGAGGTATATTCAAAGCTTCGAGGGCAAGCAGACGGCATCCTGCCAGATCCATCTTCCCTGACGGGAGCATGGGGATTTCTTCCACCGGGATAATTTCTTTTGGACACCACAAAGCCGGCAAGCCTTCGCCCATCAAGGCATAGCGCAATGAAATGATTTCTTGTTGCAAATATTGACGGTGCAGCACAGAGAGAAGAACAATGGCTTCGCCCTTTTGTTTGTCGGGAACGCCCACGATGGCAATTTTGCGTTCTTCGGCATCGGCAGGTACTTTGAGTACCTTGTTGATGGCTTGTTCCAACACTTCGTGCGGGATCATTTCGCCACCTATTTTGGAAAAACGGGCGCGGCGACCTGCCAATTTGATGAAGCCGTTGAGGTCAATGCTTGCCACATCGCCTGTTCTGAACCAGCCGTCGCGTAAAATATTCGGGTTCAGGTCGGATCTGCCAATGTAACCGTTGAAGATGTTGATCCCTTTCAGCCACAATATCCCTTGTCGGGTAAGAGGCAATTCGATCCGATCGTCCTCGGGATCGGTGATGCGAGCCGCCAAACCGGGAAGCAATGCCCCGACTGTGTTTTGTGCCGTTCCGGGTATGTAATACGGAGTATGCGCTTTGCGTTCGGCGTCAGGAAGGTTGACACTGCATACGGGGGAAGCTTCCGTGAGACCGTAACCCTCATCAAGGCGTACCCCAAACTGATCGAGAAATTCTTTAGCGAGATCCGGTTGCAATTTTTCCGCACCCACAATGAAGTAATCAACGCTTTTGAAGGTGTCGGGTTGGGCGCGGCGCATCATGGAGCGGGCAAATGTGGGTGTAGTGATGACCAGCGCAATTTCGTAATGCTTGATCAGTTCGCACAACCTTTTCGATTCCATAGGGGAAGGGTAGGTCACAATATCATACCCCATGGTCAAAGGGAACCATAGATTCAGCAACATGCCGAAGCAGTGAAAAACCGGTAGGCTGCCCAAGAAGCGACTTCCCGGTTGCAGTACGATTCGAGAGGAACATTGCGCAATGTTTCCCAATATGTTGCGGTGGGAGAGCGAAACGCCTTTGGGTTCGCCAGACGATCCCGATGTGAACAGCAAAACGGCTTCATCTTCGCCACAGCGATCGTTCAAACGGAAAAGTCGCTCAATGACGTGCATCGGTGCTACGCGTGCGACGCCCATCCAAAATGCGATCTTATGTGTACCGAGTTGCGCCAGCTCACGTTCGATAAAAATGATGTCCCGCTGGGGTGGCCATGGGAAACTTTGCAGTTTGCGCATAAAGCGATCCGCAGAGATAAAACGGTCTATGCCCGCTTGGCGCACTGCGCTGTGAAAAGCTTTTTCCGATGACGAATAGTTGATGTTCACGGGGGTAATGCCCGCCAACAAACAGCCCAAATTGGCAATAGCGGCACCCTTGCCCGGTGGTAAAATGATCCCCAATCGCCGCCCTGTCGTGAGCTTGGTCAAGCGTTTGGCAAATGCCATGGCGGCACCGAGGAGCTTGATGTATGTGATCGATGTGTCATCCACGCCGTCAATGATACGCGCATGGGGATGCGTTTTCATGCCGGCAACCAATGCTGCTGTAAGAGAACTGTTCAGGCAGGGGAGCGAGGCAAAGGTTTCGCTACTCGCTTCTAACCATGCTTGCAAAACGCGGGCTCCCGCTTCCGGACCGGGTGATAACTTGGGCATGACGCGAATGACGAGCCGATCGTGGCGTTCTTCGTTGCCTTGAAGTGTTTCCAAATCGTTGTTATAGAAACCGACGTAGACCGGGATTGGGGCAATGTGCAAAGCCCCCAAATGCGTCATGAAGGGAGAGGGAATATCCGAAAGGGTTCCCTTAATTTCGGCTGGTTGCCCGGGCAAATAGACGATGTGCCGCCCCGCGTCCAGTTTTTCCAGCAGAATACCGCGCAAGCGAATTGCATCCACATGGCGAAAATTGAACAAAATACCATCGCTTTTACGGCTTTGTAAATACTGGGCGATATCCTGACGAGGGACAAACGATTCTTCGACAAGATAGCTGATTTTCGAAGAACCGCCAAGGCGTTTTTCCAGCTCGATCAGGGCTTTGAGATTGATTCTGTTCGGAATAAAAAGGCAAGATTGTTGCCCGATATGGGATTCGCCTTCGAAAACAACCGTACTCATGACGCCAATCAGCGTATCACCTTTTTCTTCTTCCTTCAATGAGGAATTGTGTTCCTTGTACTTTGTGGAATAGGTCTTATTTATGCCCTTCTGTTTCGCCGTGCTAATGCACAGAGCGCAAATGTCAGCAGAAGTGTCGCCGCATGCGGTTCGGGGATGCTTTTGAGCGTCATGCGGGCGTCGTCTGCCGCTAAAGTGCTGACGGAAAGAATGTAGGCGTATTCGCTTCCTTCGAATGTTGCGCTAGAAAGCGATGTCGGGGTGAACGAAATTCGCGTAATGTCTTTATATGTCATCGTACTGCAAGTCATCTCAAGCAATCCGGCATGTTTGTCATCAGAATCGGTAATCCACAATTTTTCGAGAAGCTGTGTTTCTTCGTTGTATGCAACGCCCCACAGAGTAACGGCGTGCCCGAATTCGCTCCCGCTTGAATCGACAAAATACGCGCCCAGCCCGATGGCATTACCGCCTTTTATCTTATTGACAATATATGAGCCGAGACCCAAGTAGCTGGAAGGTTTTGTAAAATTGTCGGGAGATCCCAGAAATTGCAGGTAGTCGACAAGTCCGCTGTTTGTAATGTATTGCGAATTGGGATAAAGATCGCTGTAGTATTTGAGCAAATACGCCGTTAATGCCGTATTTGTCGTGTTGCTTGTGTTTTCTGTCGAATTTCGAATGTCATTCCAGATATCGTCTCCGTTTGGAATGCCGTCGGGAATTTCGTAGCGATCTTGCCACCATTGCAACATGTTGGCGGCAGATGCCGCCCAGCAGAGATTGCTGTCCCGTGAATCATTGAGATTTCCGTATTTTACGGCATCATACCATCCCCCGTTTCGAGAAACACCCTCCACCCAGTATTCTGCGGCGGTTACGCGAAGCACGGTAACGGTGAGGAAGAGCAAAGAGACAAGAACAGTTTTTTTCATTGTGCGATGTAGAGGTGATCGAGAGAGCGCAGTAAGAGCGTCGTTTTATCGCAAATTATGGAGGAAGAGTCAATTGGTTTCTTTGAGAACGGCATAATACAGAAATGAAGCGCGGTGATAATGCTTCTTTATAAATGATAAAAGATGCATAATTTTAATAGAAAGTGAAAAATATTAACCCGCTTTTAAGTAGACAGAGAACTATAATTTTTATTTGCGAGAATTAGTTTTTCATCTCTCTTTCGAATAATGAACGTATGTCTGTTGCTTGGTTCTATATCGTTGCATTTTTTCAAAATAGAAAAAATGCAGCTCCGGTTCAAGTAATGATAAAATGTATAATAATCACTCAAGTCGACAAATTAAAAAAATTTTCTTTCTCGGCTCAAAAGTTGGTGAAATGTATTGATAAACAGTTTGATTTTTGGATAAAAAGAGTTTTATTTTTAGTTTCATTGTTTTTTCGTGTTGACATGGGCGGGGTTTCTCTGTTTAATGGGTGCGCACCTATTCCTGTGCCGGCTTGGCGGAATGGTAGACGCGCTCGACTCAAAATCGAGTTCCACGAGAGTGTGGGTTCGAGTCCCACAGCCGGTACCACTTATTATTGATTGATACAACGGAAGAGTGCGGTTGTTTTTTTGATTTCATTGTGGAAAGCCGGGCGATTCTGTTTTGCAAGAAGGTTCAATGCTTGACAACGGTGGGGGATTTCATTACGCTTCACGCATGAATAATTCCTCTGTGCGCGGTACGCATAGCCCCGGTGCGCTGATAGATGATATATTGGCAGGTTGCGAGGGGAAAGGCACGGCGGATTTTCCCGATTTTGACGTTGCTGAAAAGGAATTGCCACCGGGGTATCGGTTGCGGCATTATGTGATCGAACGAACGCTGGGCGGTGGCGGTTTTGGCATTACGTATTTGGCGAGGGAAGACTACATAAACCGTTTGGTGGTGATCAAAGAAAACTTCCCCTCATCGATTTGTTATCGACGGTCTTCCGATATGAACGTGTGCGTCCACAACGACGAAGATCGCAAGACGTATGATTGGGCGTTGGGAAGTTTTTTGCGCGAGGCGCGTTTGTTGGGATCGCTCAATCACCCGAATATTGCCCGTGTTTATGCTTTTTTCGCCGAAGCGGGCACAGCGTATTATGTGACTGAATACATAGAAGGGCAGTCGCTGGATGTTGTGGCTTCGCAAGCGCGAAAGGCCGGCTGGATCATTTCTCAGGATGAACTGTATGGGTTGATGGTGCGCGTGCTGGATGCGTTGGATTATCTGCACGGGAGAGCTTTGTTGCATCGCGATGTGAAGCCGGACAATATTATCATTAGGCGTAACGGGTTGCCGATGCTGATCGATTTCGGTGCGGTGCGGGAAAAACTTTCCGAAAATTCCGACGCCGTTGTGGAAAGTGCCGGTTTTTCGCCACCGGAGCAAAGCCAAAGCAACGGGAATATGGGTCCTTGGACCGATATTTACGCGTTTGGTGCGACTCTGTATTACGTCTTGGCGAACAGTTTGTTGCCCATCGCATCCAAACGGCTTTTGTACGATGAGGCAGCGTCGCTTGCCGGGAATAAGGAGTTGTTGCGTGTGTATCATCCGAAGTTGTTGAGATCTATTGATAAAGCACTTTCTCCTCGAGCAGAAGACCGCTATCAATCCGTAGCGGAGTGGATGAAAGATTTGGCGGGAAGTTTTTCCTTAAGTTAAAGGGAGAGCCGAAACAAGCAGTAAGGATTTTGGCAAAAAGATATTGATTCTCGCCCTGTATTGTCTTACCATGCGTGTGCCATGCCCAAGCCTGTTTTAGGAAGAGGATTTTCGACACTCATCTCTCCGCGTCCGACTCAACAAGACGGGGAACGTGTTCTTTCTGTCGAGTTGTCATCCATTGTGCCGAGTCCTCTGCAACCGCGCCGTGTTTTTACGCCGGAACAGTTGGATGAACTGACAAAGTCCATTGAAGAGCTGGGTATTATACAGCCGTTGATTGTACGCCGTGTCGGCGAACAATACGAATTGATTGCGGGAGAACGCCGCTGGCGGGCAGCTTGTACGCTCGGTATGCAGTGTGCGCCCGTGGTGGTACGCAAGGCAGAGGATCGCGAAGTGCTTGAAATGGCACTGATCGAGAATTTGCAGCGCGAGAACCTTTCTCCCATCGAAGAGGCGCAGGGCTATTTGCGACTGAAAAAAGAGTTCAAACTGAAGCAAGACGAAATTGCCCGCCGCGTTGGGAAATCTCGCGCCGCTGTGGCGAATACGATGCGTTTGCTTGAATTGACTCCTCTTTGCCAAGAGATGCTCGTCAATGGGAAAATTACGGTGGGACATGCCAAGGTTCTTTTGGGCGTCAAGGATGCGGAATTGCAGAATCGCATCGCACAAGAGATAGATAAACGGTCGCTTACGGTGCGTCATACGGAGAAGATGGTGCAAAATTTCTTAAATCCCAAGGCGGCTCCGGCTCCGGCGGAAAAGAAGCCCTTGCCGCCCATTTACGAGCCGTTTTGCAAGAAACTCAGCAGACAATTTGCAACTCCGGTGACGATTTCCCCGCGTGGCAGTCGGGGGACGATTGAAATTTCGTATGCCAGCAGGGCAGAGCTGATTCGCCTGTTGGAAACATTCGGACTTGATACATCGCGGCTGAAGTAATGAAGCGGTTGCGGTATTTGGTGGGTTGCTTTGCGGTCGGGTTGCTCCTCTCTTCTTGCGGAGAGAAAAATTGCCCTGCCGATGAAGAGATGTTGAACGACGAGACGGAACAAGGGGTCGGAGATTCGGGAAAATCTGCCTTGGCGCATGCAAAGGCGATAATTGCCATGGGGGCAAGGTGTTCCGGCTCTCCCGCGTATGCCCGTCAGTTAGATTATTTAAAAAAACATCTGGAAACGCTTGGCTGGACGTGCTTCTTCCGTTCGTGGGAAGAACATAATCCTTTGACGGGGAACCCCGTCACGATGACAAATCTCTATGCGCGTTGGGGGAAGACGTTCAATGAGATGCCGCCTCCCGAAGGGTTGCTGACATGTCATATCGATACGAAGTCCGGCATTGACGGGTTTGTTGGGGCAGATGACGGTGCATCGGGCGCGGCGGCTTTGTTGGAAATAGCCAAGCTTCTTCGGGAAACTCCGCAGGTTGCCGAGCGGATCGAATTGGTGTTTTTCGACGGAGAAGAATCGTTTGCTCCGCACATGACTCCGCAGGACGGCTTGTACGGATCCCGTTTCGATGTGGAGCGGCGAGGTGAGGGGCTTCCACGCTGGCAGATCAATCTGGATATGGTAGGCGGGCGAGATAAGGTAATCGCCATTCCGTCAGACGAAACCTCGCAAGAAATGTACGTTCAATACAAGCGAGCCGTAGAAGAGTTGGGGTATGCACCGTCGCGTTGGCAGGTTTCGTTCGGTTCATTGTTTGATGATCATTTGCCTTTTCATGAAGCGGGTGTCGATACGCTGAATCTCATAGCACAATTTTCGGGGACAACGTGGTGGCATACGGCGGCAGACAATGAGGCGCGCCTTTCAGCCCGTTCGTTTGAAGAGACTGTGTCCTTTGTGATGCAGATGTTGAGGCAGCTTTCCGAAAAAAACACCGACATCGGCGTTTTGAAAAGCCCCGATTTTGCCGAAAAAACGGTTTTTGTGTCGGAAATTGCTTGGCAGTCATTCTTTTTCCTTGCAACTCACCCCTGTTTGAGGTGTTGAATAATGCGAATGGCATCATCGCCTGAAGAGGAGAGCAGACAACAGCAAGACACGGAGCTGATGCTTCGTGTGCGACAGGGTGATGCCTTGGCGATGCGTTTGTTAATCTCTCGCTATCAAGATGCGGTGTACGGCATGGCGAAACGGATGCTTCCCGATGGTGATGAAGCGGAAGATTTGGCACAGCGCACGTTTATTCGCGTATGGAAAGCGGCTGGAAGCTACGAACCCGAAGCCAAGTTCACCACATGGCTGTTCACCATTGTGAAGAATCTTGTTTTCAACGAGCTGCGCCGTAGAAAAAGAAAACCTGCCGCATCGTTGGATGAACAGGAAGAGGATGGTTGGTCCCTCCCGGACGATCATGCCATGTCACCCGATGAAATCTTGCGGCACAAAGAGCTGGAATGTGCTGTGGAAAATGCATTGGACGCATTGCCCGAGAAGGCTCGCATGGCGGTGCAATTGCGGCGTTTCCAAAATATGAATTACGAAGAAATTGCCTCCGTTCTCGACATGAGCGTTCCTGCCGTAAAAAGCCTTTTGTTTCGTGCGCGGCAAAGTTTGCGGGAGATGTTGGCGGGGTATCTCGGTGAAAACGGACGGTGACCTCTCGTCCCTGAGTAAAGAATGTAGAAAAGACGGGAAATTCCTAAAATGAAGGCTTGCAACATTCCCCTTGTGAAAGTAAACTTTGCGTAGGTCGAAATCCTGTTCGGCTCATTATTTTTTGTCAACCAAATAAAACAATGTCACTCGAATCATTCTTCAATCCGAAGAGCATCGCCGTTGTGGGCGTATCTGATAATCCCTCCAAATTGGGAGCAGTTGTTTTCAATAACATCATCAGTGCCGGGTTTACCGGCGAATTGTATGGCGTCAATCCTAAGCTGGACGGACAGACTGTTTATGGAAAGCCCTGCTACGCAAGCGTTGACAAGCTTCCCAAACCGATGGATTTGGTGGTCATTCTCGTGCCTGCCCGCTTTACCGAACCGGTGATTGATGCCGCCGTGGCAAACGGCGCAAAAAATATCTCCATCATTACCGCAGGTTTTGCCGAAGTGGGCGAAAAGGAACTTGAAAAGCGCATTGCCCAAAAATGTATCGACAACGGGATCAATCTTCTCGGACCGAACTGCCTTGGGCACATTGCCACATACAATAATCTGAATGCATCCTTCGCAGACGGTTTCCCCGGCAAGGGCAACGTGGCGTTCATTTCTCAATCCGGTGCGTATTGCTCTGCCATCATGGACTGGGCAGAGGGTAAGGGGATTGGGTTCTCCCATTTCATTTCCATCGGCAATAAGGCTGTTTTGGGTGAAGATTCGTTGCTCAAAGCTCTCAAAGATGACCCTGAAACCAAGGCATTTGTTTTCTATCTCGAATCTCTCAAGAACGGTAAGGAATTCCTCAAAGTGTTGAAAGATGTTTCGGACACGAAACCATGCGTGATTATGGAACCCGGCAAAAGCTCCAAGGCTCAGGCTGCATCTCTTTCCCACACCGGGTCTTTGGCTCCGAATTATCGCGTGCTTGAAATTGCTTTGCAAGGTGCCGGTGCCATCCAAGCATACAACGACCGCGAGCTTTTCGGTTTGCTCGAAGTGTTGCAATATACGAATCATCACGAATTTGACGGTCAGTTGGCTGTGTTGACCAACGCCGGCGGCGTCGGCGTTCTGACATCCGATTTGTGTGAAGATGCCGGTCTTGATCTTGCCCGCCCGAGCGACAAAACCATCGAAGCGTTGAAAGCCGTGCTGACACCGGAAGCCGCATTGGGTAACCCGGTGGACGTCGTGGGTGATGCCAAGGCAGATCGCTATGAGAATGCTTTGCGCGTTCTCTGCGAAAGCGGCGAATACAAGAATATTCTTGTTTTGCTCACCCCGCAACGCGTCACGGATGCTCCCGGTACGGCACAAGCGATTGTCAAGGTGGCATCCGAGTTTAAGAATATCAATATCTACGCTTCCTTTGTCGGAGGTGCCCGCGTGGAAGAAGGTCGCCGCATCCTTAGCGAAGCCAAGGTGCTGAACTATGAATATCCAGCAGACATCGTTCGTTTGCTTGGCTTGCTCAAAGCCCAAATGGCGTACAGAGGCAAGAAGCTTGCCACGGTGGAAACACACGAATTGCCGACCGCGTTGAAGAATTCGATTGCCGAAGCCAAGGCGGCGGGGCTTGCGTCTCTGCCTCAGCAGACTGTGAATGCCCTGATGGATCATTACGGCATCGATTACCCGAAGAGCGGTAACTTTACCGATAAAGCCGAAGCTTTGGCATTCTGCAAGGCTCTTTTCCCGAACGCCGTTGTGTTGAAGCTTTCGGCTCCGGATGCTTTGCATAAGACGGAAATGAAGGGGATCTACCTCAATATCCATGACGAAGCCACCTTCGAAGAAGCGTGGAGCGGTCTGTGGGGGTCGATCGAAAAATTCCAACTCAAGGGTGCATCGGTTCTTATTCAGGAAATGATCACCAAAGCCACGGAAACGATTATCGGCGTCAACAGCGATAAGAACTTTGGGCGCGTGATGGTTTTCGGTACGGGTGGTATTTACACCGAAGTGATGCGCGACACAACCATGCGGATTCTTCCCTCTGATGACTTTGACGCCATGATCAAAGAAACGAAGGTGGGCAAGATTCTGAACGGCGTGCGCGGTGAAGCTCCGAAGGCGGTAGGTCCTCTTGCCGATACCTTGAAGAAGGTTCAACAATTGGTTCTTGAAGTGCCGGAAATTACGGCAATCGACGGTAATCCGGTTCTGGTTACGGCAGATCGCGCCGTTGTGGTGGACTTCAAGATGCTCCTCAAGTAACAGAAAACAGTTGTTTTATTCATTTCCTGCCCCGTTTCGTTATCGAAGCGGGGCAGTTTTTTTCGATGACCTCCGGGTAGTTGCCGATAAAAGAAGGGCGGAGAGAGGGATCTTCTCGTGATAAAAAGCCCCCCGCAGAATTGTATTCTGTGGGGCATCAAATCAATTCCAATGCGGGAAATAGCGCGGGAAACCGCCGATACGGCACCACGCTTGTGCGCGTAAGGCGCGTTCCAATGTGTTTGCCGTGCCGGGCATTTGCGGCCATATGCCCGCTGTTTTTAATCCTTCACGGGCAATGGTAACGGCTTGCCATTCTCTATTGTGCGATTGGAACGCGGAATATGTCATCACCGCCCACACCAGAAGACTGACAGACAGAGCGTAAAAGGGATGTATCCGTCCCAAGGCTGTCAAGACGGCCATGACCATGAAACACAATACGGGAATGATCAGCGAGCGGCTCAAGGTTTGTTCTCTCTCCTTGTGTCCGGTCGGATCATCTTCTGCCAGTTTCGCCAATGCCCATGTATAGGCAACAGTCGCTACCGTACCCAGCGAGACGCGGTGATCCCAGCTTTTGGGAAATGCAACACCGCCGTCTTGCGTAACGCGGGGAGAGAAAGCCGTTCCTACCTCGCGATTGTGGACAGATGAGCCGTCCAGCCTATAGATCAGACCCGCCGGTGCGGGGAAAGCCTTGCTTTCCCACCGGTGTGCTTTCTGCACCGGTGCTACGCCTTTGCTGTAGCGTAACCACCCGGCGATGCCAAGCATCGCAGAGGCGATCAGCAGAAGCAGATGGAAAATCATGACGGTATCATGAGCTATGTCTGCCCGCAAGTCAATGAAGCATCGCGTCCTAACGATGCATTATTCTTTGGGCATGACGTATGCTTGCACAATGCAGGCAATATGAAGAAGGATGGGAATAAGAGCAAAAATATAATGATATAGCAAGGTATATGCCGCGCCGACAACAATAAACCAGAGGACAGCCTGCAAAAAACATCCTTTATAGAGCTGACCGAGACCGGGAATGACGAGGCTGAGAAGAGCCGCGAGGAACGATTTCATGTCCGTTGTGAGAGGCTGTTGTCCCTCGAATTGTTCGATAACGGGCAGAAAGGAGATGTTGACACATATGGGAGAAAAGGGTATAAGTTACCCCCGTATGAAGGAGACCCTTATTGATTTGAAGAATCGCCGAAGTTGCCGCAAGTATCTGCCCCGGCAGATCACCGCAGAAGAACTGGATGCCGTGCTAGAAGCCGGTACATATGCGCCGACAGGGCGCGGTTTACAGTCTCCCTGTATGGTAGTTGTGCAAGACAAGGGGTTGATAGGCAAACTTTCTGCAATGAATGCCGCCATTATGGGGGTAAGCAGCGATCCGTTTTACGGCGCACCGACGGCGGTCATCGTATTTGAAGATACGACAGCACACACCGGCATGCAGGATGCCACGCTGGTGATGGGCAATTTGATGAACGCCGCCCATGCTGTCGGTCTCGGCTCGTGCTGGATCAACCGCGCAGCCGAAATGTTCGAATTGCCCGAAGGACGCGAAATGCTTGCCTCATGGGGAATTGCCGATCGGTACAAAGGTCTTGCCGTGTGCATCCTCGGCTACCCTGCCGAACGAGGGGAAGCCCCCGCCAAGCCGCGTAAGGCTGATTATATCATTCGCGTATAATTTTCTGTTACCGCACACAAAAAAAGATTAAACCTTGCGGCGAACCCATTTCTTATCGATGACAAAGCGATAAAGAATGGCGGTTTGCATCATCATATCGATGGAAAAAATAACCCAGATCCATGTCAGATTCAGCGTTTCCGGGAAGAAATGATTCCAGCTCCATAGAATGAAAAGACGGAAAAATCCCATAGAACCGTATGTTACCCACATGACGCGACGCGTATCGCCCGCTCCGCGCAGAGACATTTTCATGACGATCGCAGAGGCAAAAAACGGTTCACACAGCAGGAATACTTTGACAACGGGAATACCCGCCGCCAACAAGGATGCGGAGTTCCCCGCAAAGATTTGAACGAAAAATGCGGGAAACAGGAAAAAGAGAAGCCCCATCGTCCCCATGAAGCAAACGCTGTACAGGGTGCATTTGTAAATTGTTCGCAACGCCATGCGCGCACTTCCCGCTCCCAAGTACAGCCCTACCAGAGAAGCCGATGCCGTGCCGATGGCAAAGCCGGGCAGGAAGCTGAGCGATTCAATGCGGATGGCAATGGTATGCGCTCCCAAGACGCTGTCACCCAATCGGCTGATGACAGAGAGGCAGTAGAGCTGAATGGCCCACATGCCGAACACCTCTACCGATTGGGGAAGCCCGATGTTGATGATGCGACGAATCATCGGAAAATCGGGAGAAAAATCTGCCATGGAAAGTCCGAGGGGCGGGGCGTAGCTTGCTCCTTGCGTTTGTGCATAGGCATCAAGCGAAAGCCCGTTTGCCAAACGGTGCAGTTTTCTGCGGCGGTGTTCCAAAATGCCAACGAGCAACAAGGCTGCGGCGGCAAAGCCAACCACCATGCCGAGAGCCATCCCCTCAATGGAAAGCCCGAAGCAGTATACCAAGATGAGGCTTACGACGATGTTTAAGCCGTCTGCCACCAACATCATGGCAAAGGGCAGGCGGGTATCGCCCGCACCACGCAAGGCGGAGTTCACGGCAAAGACCAGCCCGCTGAAGATTGCCACGCATGCGCCCGTGCGGACAAATCGGCGCGCGTAGTCTTGCGCCTCAGGCGTCAGTTTGAATACATCGTCCAGCAACACATCTGCGCTGAAATACATGATCAACGCAGAGAGAATGCCGACAAAAAGCCCAAGAACCGCCGATTGGTTGGCTGCGTGTTGCGCTTCTTCGAAATTGCGTGCGCCCGTCATGCGTGAAACGATGGCTGTAGCCCCCATGCTGACAGCACCTTGCATGACAAAGCCCAGAAAGAAAACGCTGCCGATGGCGCCCATGCCGGCGGCAATTTGCGTGGTCACCTCGGGCGGCGTGTCCATGTGCGTGGCAATGAGCATGGAAACAGAGCTTCCGATAAAGCTCATGACCTGCTCCAAAAGAGGCCAAAAGGCAATGGTCAAAATTTGCCTTGGCAAACTTAGCCCTGCCAGCTTGCCGCTGAGGCGACCTCGTGACATGCCGGAGCGTATAGCTCCGTATCTTCCGTCTCCTGTACTCATACTGCGGGGGTGTGTGCGGTGTATATTGATGCAATGCCAAAGCTCAATCGACGGCAGACAGTGTCTTCATAGCCGCATTCTTTTAAAAGCGAAAGCATGGCTTCGCCGCGGGGGAAGGCTTCGATGCTGTCACCCAAGTAGGAATAAGCTTCGGGATTCTTTGTCAGCCGCCCGGCTATGCGCGGTAATATGTGGTGCAGATACGGGCGGTACAGAGTGCCGAGGATGCCTTCGGGCATGGAAAAATCCAAAATCAACAGATGACCGCCGGGGGTAAGAACTCTGCGAAATTCGGCGAGAGCGCGGGCGTAGTTTTCCATGTTGCGCAACCCGAAGGCAACGGTGAGAACGTCGAATGTGCTGTCTTCCATGGGCAGGTGCAAAGCATCTGCCAAGACGATGTCTTTCAAACCGCGCCGAGCGGCAATATCAAGCATGGGTTGGCAAAAATCCGTCCCGGTGATACGGGCGTCGGGTAACTTTTTTGCCAACTCCAACGCCAAATCTCCCGTCCCCGTTGCCACATCCAAGAGGCGGGCAGGGGACCATTCGGAAACAGTTCTGACCACCTTTTTCCTCCATAAAATATCGATGCCGAGAGAAAGGATGTGGTTTGCCGCCACATAGCGCGGGGCTATGCGCGAAAATGCATGATGCACGAACTCGGGATTCCGTTCCATGAAGTCAGATTATGGATAATTTTCATAGCAATGGCAAGTGCGGAGTGCCTACCGCACGGGGATACCTTTTTTGAAAAAAGACCGCTCCATCGACAGATGGAGCGGTCTTGAAAAATGGGAAGTAATCAGCAAGCGGCCTTGATGATGGCGGCAAAACTGTCGGGTTGAAGCCCTGCCCCACCGATGAGACCGCCGTCAATGTCGGGCTGAGCCATCAACTCGGGGGCATTACCGGGTTTCATGGAACCGCCGTATTGAATACGGATTTGTTCTGCCGTTTCTTTGCCGAATACGCCCGCCAGCACTCCGCGCACGAAGGCATGTGCTTCTTGTGCTTGCTGTGCCGTGGCTGTACGTCCCGTACCGATGGCCCATACGGGTTCGTAGGCGATGACAACCGTAGCAGCTTGTTCGGCGGTAAGACCTTCCATCCCTTCTTCCACTTGGCTCTTCAAGACGGATTCCAGTTTTCCGCCGTCGCGTTCTTCAAGCGTTTCGCCGATGCAATAGATCGGGGTCAGCCCTGCGGTCAGGGCTTTTTTGATCTTTCCGTTGATAAAAGCGTTTGTTTCACCGTAATATTGGCGGCGTTCGCTGTGTCCCAGTACCACATATTTGACGCCCAATTCGGTCAGCATGGCGGTAGAGATTTCACCCGTGAAAGCCCCGTTGTCTTTGTCCGAGCAGTTTTGTGCGCCCACACCCACGCAGGTGCATCCGTTGAGCGTATCCATTACGGCAGGAATGGTGACGAAGGGCGGGACGAGCACTTTTTCCACGTTCGAGCTGTCGAAGGCAGAAAGTTCTTTTTTGAAGCCTGCCAAGTATTCTTTGGCTTCGGCCGGTCCCATATTCATTTTCCAGTTAGCGGCAATAATCGGTTTGCGAGACATAATGTTTAAATCCGTTTCGGGTTGAACGCACATGAGAATGCCCTTACTTCTTTGTAAAGTCAAGGTCAATTTGGTGAAAGAAGTCAACGCTTCGCCCGTGTTTTGGAACAGGTACGAATTGCCACAAGCAAAAGCCGCTTCGGAAAATACCGAAGCGGCTTTTGCTTGTTCCCGTACTTCTTCGGGTAGTTAATCTTCGAATCCGGTCATGGCGCGGCGAAGTTCTACTGAGCCGAAATAATTGGCATCTTTGAGGCGTTTGGCTTCATTTTCGGCTTTGTCCTTGTGGGTGTCGATCTTTTTACCGTATGTGTTTTCGATGCGGGATTCGGCATCGCCCGAAAGCATGTCTTTCATGGCGTCCCATTGCTTATCGAGTACGATAATTTGTTTGACGAGCAAGCTCACGTGTGCGGCATGCTCGTTGGCTTGCTCCGCATTTTTGATTTCGGGCAAAATGCCGGCAAGTTCCGTATAGGTGTTTGCCAGTGCTTCGCAGGTGGAAGACGGATCTTTGGCTGACGTCGCATCGGCTGCCTTTTGCATGGCATTTTTTGTCGGGCATTCTTTGTCGCATTCGGCGGCACAGGTGGCGGCTGTTGCTGCCAAGACAACAATCGGTATGAATAATGGTAATTTCTTCATAGAGTTCCTATCTTATTCGTTTCCCCGTGCGTCCGCAACCCATCTTCAGAACGGGTGGACGAACAGTTTGTGTCCGATACTCCGTTCCATACGCGGATAGCGTTTCCTCATCGCACATTCAGATAAACTTCGTTGTCATCGAGAGTGTACGCTCCGGAGGAGAGTAGCCCCAACCACGGTAAAAGAAAGAAGAATCCGAAGACACAATCGACTGCACCCACCGTGGATAATCCCGAATCAAGCATGCAGGAATCCATTTTATAGCCCTCCTTTGCCATGATTGAGTGCGCTTTTTTCGGGTTCAATTTGACGGAGGTAGCGGTTCCTTGATAAACGGGGACATTGTCAACGTAGATGGTCGCGTTCGGATCGTTCGTTCGGATGTTGATCCGTTCTTTCCCAGACACGAAGATAGAGCAGGAGCAAATGGCGAAGCAGAGTGTGCCTGCCACTGTTATTCTGAAGTATGTGTATAGTGCTTGCATTCGTAACAAAGTTAAAAAAGCAGTATAGACGAACATTTGGAGAAAATGGTCGCTTTGAAAGCGACATTTTCAAAAAAAAACCCGCCTGTTCGGAAACAGACGGGACAAAAAATGACGGGGTTGTTTTGTTCGGTTGTGGTTTTTATGCCGCGCGGCGGCGACGCAAGACCACTGCTGCAAGCCCCATCATGACCAACGCGGGTGTCGTCGGTTCGGGAACGGCATTGCTTGCCGATATGAGGACAACTTTATTCCCCTGCGTCAGCAAATTGGAAACATAGGTGGCATTATCGTAGGAAGCCGTGACGGTAAAGCCGTCTTTGAGCGTCACATTTTCTCCGAACTCTATGGCAACAATGGTATCCGGATTTGTCAACTTGTCTTCCAAACCGGTAAGATTCAAGGTAAGTGAACCGCCGAGGCTTACATTGTCAAAGTTGGCAATTTCGTACACATACACCATCGCTCCTTCTGCTCCGTATACCGAAGCATCTGCCGCCGCAACGGCATCCTGCGTGACGGCAAGGGAGACGTTGGAAAGATCTGCTTGCGCGGCATTGTCTGTCACACCGCAGACAAATGAATCCCCATCCATGGCAATGTCGCTGAGTGTCAGCGAAGATGTTGCCAGCACATTTGTACCATGCAAATCTACGCCGCTGATGTCGTAGCTGTTTGATGTGACGGTGACTGTTACATTTTCCAAAACACCCTGTTGGGTTGTATCTTCTGCGGAAATAGCACTGTCCGTGACGGTAACGTTTTGCAAGAATCCTTCCGAATCATCCACTTCCGCAGCATACATGCTCACGCCTTGCGCGGCATTGTTGTTTTGCACGGTAACACCCTTGTTGGCAATTTTGCCGTTTTCTCGCAATGCCAGCTTGGCTTGGGCAGAAACGGTGTACTCATTGCTTGACGCATCGGTGCCGACCGATCCTGTAACCGCCAGCGTCCCCGCATGGACTGCCGTCACGCCCGTGTAGGTGTTGTTTTGATTGAGAATCAATGTGCCGTTGCCCGATTGTGTGACGCGGGATTTACCGCTGATCAAAGCATTGGCAATGACGTCATCGCTGTACGAAAAATTGTAAGTGAGGATGTTTCCGTTGTCTGTTTGAAGGGTCACGCCTTCACCGAAGATGTTGACGGCTTCTTCCGTATTGTTCCCGATGACAGAGTGATAATTGATTCCTTCGCCGCCGAATCCGAAAGTGTAAGATGATTGGTTATCTCGGTTGACAGAATTCATTTTTCCGGTGAATTCCGTCAGGTCGCCCAGAAACCACGTTGTACCTCCCATGTATAAGTATGTGTAGAAGGTACCGCTGCCCGCCAAGGATGAAAAATAATAGGTATTACCGGAAGATCCATTCATCCAAGCCCCATTGGCACCAACGTTGATTGTTGCCGTGACGGCTGTATCTGCGCTGTTGGCTGCGTTCAGATGAAATGTGCCGCCGTTGACAGTCAATGTGCCGTTACCGAGGCTGTCGTATTGCATCAGGCGCATCCCGGCAGAGAAAACCCCTCCTGTACCGTTGATTGTGACATTGCCGTTGAAATCGGTATTGGAACCCGAGATGGTGCTTGTTCTTGTTGAGTTGACAACAATATCACCGGCTCCTTTCAATGAATTGAAATGAACATTGTTGGCACCCACATCAGCATTGAGGGTGGCACCGGTTTCAACTTGGATACACCCGAAGGTGGTTGTGTGATCCGAGGCACTGTCGGTTAAGCTTGCCGTATTGCCCGTTTTGATCGTGACGGTTCCGCTCAAGGTGCCGTTCCCCACAAGATTACTTCCGTTGTTCAGGGTAACACTCCCATCGGAACTCTTACCGTTCAATGTCAGTGTCCCGTTGTTTTCTATAACGATCGTTCCCGTTGAAGAGAGCGCGTTATCTGCCGCCAAGGTGACCGAGCCTTCTCTGACGGTAAATGTTTCGTAGGTGTTGGATCCGCCCAATTGAATATTCCCCTCTCCCGTTTTGATCAGCGAACCGAGCTGAATGGATCCGTTCAGATTTGTCTCTTGCGTGTTGTGCAGGGTCAGGACGCCCTTTTTGTCTGCTGTCGAGTCGGTAATATGCCCGTTTTCCGTCAAAGAAACGTTGTTGAGCGTTTGTGTTGTGCCTGCCAAATCAATCGTTCCGCCTTCCCGCACCGTGACGGTCGAGGCGTTTATCAGGGTGTCGTCAGCGGAAAAGCCCAGTGTGGCAGATCCCTGTGATAATTCAGTTTTCGTGGAATCATACCCTTGGATAACAATTTCCCCGTTAAAGTTTTCTTGGACTTCTGAAAAAACGGTTTTCCCGCCTTCGTAACATTGTCCGTCAATGGTCATGTTGTGTCCGCTTTCCAGTTGCGAACCCACCGTCAAGGTTGCGGAGGAACCGCCGAATCGATAATCGGCTCCGTCTGCCAGTATAATCGTTCCCGTGTATGTTGCGTCCTGCTCCGCACCCAAGAATACGTCCGAATGTTCCGAAAGGTTGATGTCTTGATTACCGAGTTTGTCGACAATGATTGTACCATTGGACGTATCTGCTATGTTGCTTGTATCTCCGGAAAGCAATGTCAATCGGTTCGTGTAAGACAAATCGATTGTATGATCTCCCAATGCTCCCTCTTCATAGCAAAGGGTAACGCCTCCGGCAAAAACGATATCACCGCTGAAGTCATTGTTCTTGTTCGTCAAACGGACAATGCCGGTGCCGTATTCATTGCCCAGCACCAGATTGTTTTCTCCTGTCAGCTTGAAATGAACGATCAATTCGCCACCGCCTCCGCCCAGCGTCCATGCGCCGTTTACGGCATTCAGCGTATCGGTTGTTCCCGCTGTGCCGTATTGCACCGTCTTCCCCTGAGCCGCGCCAATGATCAGCCCACTGTGGGTTTCGGATAAATCGAATTGTTCTGCGACATCGGCAGTCAACGCCAAGACGCCCGTTGAGGTGCTGTCTATGTAGGCGATGATGTCGCTTGCCTGCATATCGGAGAATCCGTCCGATTGCAAAACACCCTGTTCGCCGATGATCCATTTATTGTTGCTGACATTCCCCAGAGCTTCTTTTGTGGTGGCATAAACCGTCCCGGAAGCAATGTTTTTCGTCCCGGTAAAGGTGTTTGTTTGGTTCAGCACCAATGTCCCCGTACCGTTTTGTTCGATATTGCTGCCTTTTTCAAGGCTTGCATTGAGCACCACATCATCGGCGTATCGGAATTGATAAGTGATGTGTAAGGAGTCATCTGTGTTCGATGTGAGTCGCACGGCTGCAGTGCCGTCCGCGTTCGTTCCAAACAAATTGACCGCATCGGTTGAATTGCTGCCGATGATGTCGTGGTAGTTTTTGTCCTCTCCACCGAATGAGAATGTATAATTTCCTCTGCTTGAATCGATTGTTCCTGCAAATCCGCTTACATCGCCGAGAAAACTCACCGAACCGCCGCCCAGGTATGTATACAATGCTCCGTTGCCGCTCAAGTCCGTGAAATAATAATGCCATCCGGAAGACCCGTTGATCGTTGCGCCCTTTGCTCCTA
>CAYQNL010000019.1:0-40308 GCA_964418985.1 uncultured Akkermansia sp.
CGGTCATCGACTGTACCTACGACTACATGGGCAGACGGCACACCCGCAAAGTCACAGTCAACGGGACAGTGAGCAACTATTTGAGATACATCTATCGTGGCTATCTGCAAATCGCGGCGATTGATGCGGTAAGCGGGGTATTCCGCCGGTTCTTATTCTGGGATCCGACCTAACCGACCGCCACGCGCCCGCTCGCCATCCGCAAAGACAGCACATGGTACGCCTACAGTTGGGACTTGACAAAAAACATCACAGAAATCTTCGGCAAAGCGAGCTACCTGCGCACCGCCTACACCTACACGCCCTACGGCGCAGCTACCGCCACGGGAGACGTCACCCAACCCATCACATGGAGCAGCAAATACGCCGATGAAGAACTTGCCTTGATCTACCGCCACTACAACTCCGCTGATGGCAGATGGATCAACCGTGCCCCCATCGCTGAACAAGGCGGCGTGAACTTGTATGCGTTTGTGAGGAATTTCCCTATTAAATTATACGACACAATAGGAAAGCAAGATCCAGGATACGACATATATACAACTATTCATATTATCAACGAAATGCAGGATAGAGATCGTATATCAAACATTGTAGCCCACAAATATTGCGATGGTTACAATAAGTACAAAGATTCCAAATGTTGTAAAAGCGATGGAGAATCGATATCTGATCCTTATATACAAAAGGATTTTAAAATATGTCACCTGTTTGTTGATAAATATTCGTTAAACGGGAAGGTAATTAAGCCTGTTGAATGTGTAGCAAAATGTTTATCTGAAGCAGAATCCGATATTCAGGACATATGTGCCTGTGAAGATAGATATACTCAAAGGTTAATTAACCATTTTTCCTGCTATATAAAGTGTGGTTTTTTTCTTCTAACTCAATAGGAACTCCTGAAGATGGATGGAAGATTGGATTTGAGGAGCTTCTGCCTGATTTTATTGGTTCAAAATTTGTCAAACCAATAAAAAAGCATTAGATTGTAATCCGCATTGTGCAAAGTATTTATAAAATTTAGGCTTCAATTATTGAATGAACTATGTATTTTTAGTGATTGGAATCATATTTTTGCTCGTATCAAGTCTCATAGAATTATTCATGTTCCCTTTTTTAGGGTGGGCATTTTTGATTACCCCATTGTTTGTTTTGTCTATCATTATAATTAGTGTTAATTCCAAAACAAAAATGACATTCATTTTTACATGTTGTATATTAACATGCTTTTTGTGCTTTGGTTTATTTAAACCATCAACAGATTCTTATTATATTTCTTTTATGTTTACAACTCAGTGGGTAATATCGTTTGTTCTAGCATCTCTTATCGATCTTCCCAACAAATCCTCGAATAAACAATCTAAATTAGATGTTCTTGGATATGCTGTATCTGCTATCCCTTTTCTAATCGTATTTTATTGGTGTATAACAATGTGACAACAATATTCATATGTGAATAATCATTCGTACAAATAAAGTCGTAATGAAACACTCATAAGAGATAAATTTCCGGCAAAGAAAATCCATTCCTTCAAGCGCAAGCCGAGCTAGAAGATACGATACATATATTGAGTATGGTAAACTACACAAAGTACCTTGGGTTTCCCTGCCCCGAAGAATATACGCAGAAGCTGTTTTGGCTACAAAAAAAGACGCAAAAGGTCGCAGTGTTCGGGTATTCGAATCGGAATCTCTCTATTTAGAATTGGAAAAGTTTTTGGAAAAAGCTTCATCCGTTGCTAAGGGAAATGCTCCATAAAACGCAATTTCCGTACTCAAAAGGCTAATGCTTCACGCCGAGAATTTTCCGTTGTTGAGCATTTTGAGAGGGAGCTTTAACACGTCGACCGGAAACAGAGCTTAACCGATGCAGAATGAACGGGGTATACTGAAAATACGAAAGAAAAACAAAGCGCATCCGTTCAGGAACAAACGAAATCGCCGATAGAATTTTCTATGAAGTCGAGCTGAAGCAAAGCGATGGATCTTTGTATTTTGACTACATATAATTTGCCGATAATAAGAAATATACGTAGATTTTTATTTGTGAAATTTTACAAATTTAATTCCTCCAACGGCTTAAAAATACAATAAAACATACGCTTGCCATGTTAAAAAAAATCCTTACCGTACCCTTGGCTGTTCTTTATTGAGTCACCTTGCATAGGTATATTTTTATAGGATAGCCGATATTTATTTCATGCCATTTTTGTTTATTTAGCATTGTTCTCCCTGCTTTTATAGGCTATGCCGTCCAAAAGAGCGTTTTTAATGAAGAAGCACATATTCATGAGGAATGATGGATTGTCAATTCATCCCCCGCTTTAGCAGGGGATGGGAAGAAAAGAGAGAATTCCGAATATAAAACTCTTAACTTAATGGGAATCCTTCCGTGTGCAGTGTGCGTTACGCAATAATTCGCAAACGATTAATTTTTCACTTGAGCGGAAAATTGAAATTCATAACTCCTCATTAAAAAGAACATTTCTCAGCTCATGGGGATCGGTGAGGATGTATTCGGGGTGGACGGCGGCAAGGGCAACCGGATCTGCCGTTTCTGCCCATGCGGCGGCGGCAATGGGAATGCCAACGGAATGGCTTGCTTCCACATCAGAAGGAACGTCGCCAACGTAAAGGGTTTCCTGCGGGTGCAGATGCCAATCGCTCAAGAGGGTGAACAGGCGTTCGCCCTTGATGACGCGGCGGGGATCGCCCGTCTCCACTCTTTCAAAATAGGGTTTCAATCCGAAGAATTCCAGAGTCACCTCGGCAGATTCAGCTTCTTTGCCCGTCACCAAGGCGAGGCGCACCCCCGCACGCTTTATCTCTGCCAGTAATGCGTGTACCCACGGAAAGGGAGCCGGTGCCAGCACAGGATGCAGTGCTCGGTAATACCCCATGTATTCCTGCATGAGGACTTCGACATCTTCGCCCGGCAAACAACGTGCCAACACCCCGCGATCGCTTGCACCGAAATATTGCGTCACGGCGGCATCATCCACCCGCTTATGCCCGTGGGCCAGCATCGTGCGACGAAATGCCTCTATGCACATCGGAAGGGTGTTACCCAAGGTTCCGTCCAAATCGAAAAATACGGCTTTCAGCATTTTTCTCCATACTCAAAAGCGTTTTCGGCGAAAGGACATTTCGCGGCGGTTGCGAGATCCGAAGTCACGCTCTGCACGGCGCGGGAATGTACCGCCGCGTGGATGTCCTTTGTCTTCGCGGATGTTGACTTCGTATCCGCAAATATGCGTCACGGCAAGGCGCTCTTTGAGGCGATCTGCCACGGCGGGATCCACCTCGATCAGGCTGTGGCGTTGGAACATGCGGATATCGCCCACCGAGCCTTCGGGTGCACCACCTTCGTTGTACAGCAAGCCGGCAATGTCACCCGGGCGTATACCCAGCAACCTCCCCCCGTTCATAAACAACGTGACGCTTTCCTGCAACTGCTTCCACGACGAGCCTTTTTCATATGATTCACTCTTCTTGCGGTCTTGCGGACGGCGGGCGGGGCGATCTTCCGGTATGGGCTGAATTTCGCGCGTCGATTTGCGTACCAGCAGTTCAAACATCGCCGCGGCCAAGCGGTCGGCGGGCAATTCCAGCTCTCTCATTTCGGCGGGCAATTGCGTCTCTTGCCGCGCCATTTCCAAGACTTCATCCATCAATGCCTCGCGACGCATTTGCTCCACTTGGTCTGCGGTCATAACGGCTTCGCGGTTCATTTTCATACCAATGAACCGCTCGATGCGTCCCAACAATGAAAAATCTCTTCTCCCGACAAAGGAAACGGCGCGTCCCTTGCGCCCCGCCCGCGCCGTGCGTCCGATGCGGTGGACGTAATCTTCCGGGTCGCGCGGCAATTCGTAATTCACTACGCAATCTACATCATCCACGTCCAACCCTCGGGCGGCAATGTCCGTTGCCACCAACGCCCGCAAGCTCCCCTTTCGGAACGAATCCATCACCCGTTCGCGCAACATTTGCGGCATATCGCCGTGCAAGCGATCCACCGCATAGCCCCGCGCCGTTAAGCCGTCCACAATGTCATCGACCACGCGCTTGGTATTGGCAAATATTAGTCCCATGCGCACCTTCCCCGTTTCCATCAAGCGGCAAAGTACCTCCAAACGCGAGGAGAAAACCACCTCGTACACCGTCTGTTCCACGGTCGGTACGGTCAAGGCAGGGCGTTCGATGCTGACTTCTGTGGGGTTTTCCGAAAAGCGATCCAACAGACGGCGAATGCCCGGTGACATAGTTGCCGAAAAGAAGAGCGTCTGCTTCTTGGCGGGCAAGGCATCAGCGATACGTTCTATATCATCCAAAAAGCCCATGTCGAGCATTTCATCCGCTTCATCAAGAATCAAAACGCGCAGCGCATCAAAGCGCAACGCCCCCTGCTCCATCAGATCCATGATACGCCCGGGCGTTCCGACCACAAACTGAACCCCTCGCTTCAGCGCATCCAGTTGCGGACGGAACGATGCCCCGCCGTAGATCGGAACTGCCGATACCCCATCCATGAACAATGCCAGCTTGTCAACCTCTCGGCAGATCTGCACTGCCAATTCACGCGTCGGACACAAGCACAACGCCTGAACCGCCCGTTCGTCCGGATCAATCGCTTCCAGCGCAGGGATGGAAAACGCCAGTGTTTTGCCCGACCCTGTATACGAAAGCCCCAACACGTCTTCCCCCGCCAATGCCGGCGGGATCGCCCGCTCTTGAATCTCAGAAGGCGATTCAAAACCCAATACCTCAATGGCTTCCAATATTTCCGGACTGATCCCCAATTCAGAAAAACTCATAATGCAAAATGTGTCTGCTGACGATGCCCGTATTTCCCTCTTTTGTCGAGACTTAAAAACCGCATGTCGAAAAAAACTCCCCCTCTCGTCCCACACAGGAGGAACGCGCCACCCCTCTCATTTTTTCACCCCGATTAAGGAAATTCTGCGAATTTTCAAGAATGTAGCTTGACACAACATTTCCGTTTCGCTATGCTGACTCCCGTATTGGCGAATATTATTCGCTGTAGTGATCATTCGTTCCTTCCTATAGTCTATGAAAGCGTCTGTTTTTCCTCTTATCGGGCTTGCTGCCCTCGCATTGACTCAATGCGGAGGCGGAGGTGGTGATTTCTCCACCTTCGACATGAAAGCCGAATCTTTTCTCAATTCCAGAAAATATTTTGCTTTCGAGAATAATTGCGGTTACTGTGTAGTTAAACCTCAGGACGGAGCCAATTCATGGTCCTATGGTGCCTCTGTCGGTCCCGACACAGGAGATGCTTCCAACACGGTGCGTTGCTTTGCAACGTTACTTTATACCAATGATGGATACTCTTCGACATTGACGACTGAAGATACAAGCACGCCTCCTATCAGGGCTATATACACCTACAACGATGACGGAACAGCCACACTTACCCTCATGGGTAATATATCTGATGCAGACAATGCTGCCAGAGTTCTGCTTGGTGAAGATGTAACTATACCTGATCAGGAAGAAGATAATACGTATATCGATAGCACGCCCGGAGTAGAACTAGAGTGCACTATCACAGTTCAATTTAGCGGAGATTTGGCCGGTACGTATAATAGCAGGGGAACATATAATAATACGGAAGGAGTGGGGACAGGAACTTTCCGCCTGTATCGTCACTAATATAGTGTGCTCAACTCATCATTGCGATTTCTTGTGTTCTAACCAACCACCGGTTAAACAGTAAAAAGAAAAGTATATTTCAAATAACACAAAAAAACAGCCTGTTTAGGCTGTTTTTTTGTGTACAACCACAGCAGTCATGCGAAAAATTGGATGGCAACCGTCCTTCGGCAAAACAAGGGTGAGCTCGCGTATGTACATTTACCCATGCGATGCTTCCCCCGGCGCATTACCCCTTTTTTTGCGACGTGAGGCGATGATGTAAAAAGCAAAGGGGAGGAAGAAAATTCCGATGAGAGAAGCCGCGCCCATACCGCCAATGACGGCAACGCCGACAACACGGCGGGCAGCAGCCCCGGCACCGCTCGCCAAAGCAAGCGGCACACAGCCCAGAATAAAAGCAAAACTTGTCATGAGGATGGGGCGCAAACGAACGCGGGCAGCGGAAAGAGCAGCCTTGAGAACCGAATCGCCCTCTGCCGTGCGATCAATGCCAAACTGTACCACAAGGATGGCGTTTTTGGCCGCCAAGGCAATGAGCATGATCAGCCCTATTTCCGCGTAGAGGTTCAGATCCATCCCGGCGGCAAGCAATGCGCCCAAAGCCCCTGCCACAGCGAGAGGCACAGAGAGAAGGATGCTGAGCGGGAGACGCCAGCTTTCGTAGAGCGAAGCCAAAATGAGATAGATGAACACCGCCGAAACGGCAAACAATGTCCCCGTACCCATGCCTTCGGATTGCTTTTTTTGCTGATAGCTCATGCCCGTGTAAGAATATCCCATATCCGAGGGCATGACGGTGCGGAATACCTCTTCGACGGCGTCCATCACTTGCGCAGCGGTATAACCCTCTGCCGCCGCAATGTCCAGCATGGAAGCATTGTACATATTTTGACGGATGAGAAAATCCGGACCTTCGATGCGGCGCACGTCAATAAGGGAATCGAGGGGTACCTGCTCCCCCCCTGCCCCGCTGAGGTAAAGGGCGCGTAAGCCGGAAAGATCCATGCGGGCTGGTACATCTGCCTGGATGTAGACCTGCCACTGGTAGCCAAAGCGGTTCATGTAATTGACGAACATACTGCCGAGGAACGCTTGGAGGGTTTCGTAGGCTTCGGCAATGTCGACGCCCTGCATGAGGGCTTTTTCTTCATCCAACCGCAAGAAAATTTGCGGAGTTGAAGGTGCCATGAAGTTATCCACTGCTGCCACCTCCGGACGCTGACGGACGGCGGCAAGGAACGCATCCGTTTGTTGTGTGAGGTAGGCTTCTCCGCGATTGGCGCGGTCTTCCAACATCAAAGTAACATCTGAGGATGCTCCCACTCCGGGGATGGGAGGTGGCGTCATGGAAAAGCCCACGGCTTCCGGGACATCGGCGTTCATGCCGAGACGCAGTTTTCTGCTGAGAGCGGCGGCACTTTCATCGGCACGGGAACGTTCACTCCACGGGGCAAGAGAAACAAAAAAGAAGCTGTTGTTGGGGGTCTCCACGCCCGTCATCATGTTAAAGCCGGAGACAGTAACAACGCCCTTCACCAAGGGATCTTCGGCAAGCATGCGTTCCACTTTGGCAGATGCCTTTTCCGTTACTTCCAATGAAGAACCGTAGGGCAATTGCAAGGTGCCGTAAAAATAGCCTTCGTCTTCGTCCGGCAAAAAGCCACCCGGCAGATTTTTGCCCAGCGGGATCAGCCCGACAGCCGCCAAGAATAAAACCAGCCCCGTCATGCCGACCTTGCGGAGCATGCAACCGGAAAAGCGCACGTATTTTTTCCGCAGGTTGGCAAAAGCTTCGTTGAAACGATCTCCCATGCACCCGATGAAGCTTTTGTGACGCAACGGGGTGGGGCGCAACAGAAGAGCCGCCAACGCCGGGCTGAGGCTCAGCGCATTGAAGGCAGAAAGCAAGATGGAAACGCCAATGGTCACGGCAAATTGTTTGAAGAGCTCACCACTGATACCGGGCAATAGCATACTCGGAAAGAATACGGCAGAAAGCACCAGTGCCGTGGCGGCAACGGGACCCGCCACTTCTTTCATGGCGCGGCGAGTAGCTGTCTGCGCGTCTTCGCCGGCATCGATGTGATTTTGTACGGCTTCGACCACGACGATGGCATCGTCTACAACCAAGCCAATAGCGAGCACCAGCCCCATCAGGCATACGGTGTTGATTTCCATTCCTGCCGCCGCCAGCACGATAAACACGCCGATGATCGAAACGGGAACGGCAGCCAGCGGAATCAACGCGGCACGCCAGCCCTGCAAGAAAATAAAAACCACCGCCATCACCAACACAAGCGCGGTCAACAGTGTAGTGATGATTTCTTCGATGCCAAGCCGCACGGATTCTGTAGTGTTCAATGCAAGTGTCAATTCGATACCGGGCGGCACGGTAAATTGCCGCAAGGCATTTTCGACCGCCTGCACGGTTTGAAGAGCATTGGAACCGGGCGATTGATAGATGGCGAGAACAGCGCATTCTTTGCCGTTGAAACGCCCGCTTGCCGAATAGCTTTCCGCGCCCAATTCGATCCGCGCCACATCGGACAAACGGATCAGCGATTGACCGTCCGAACGCAAGATAATCTGCCCGAAGTCTTCCGCTGTTTCAAGACGACTGCGGGCGCGCACCGTGTAGGTGGTTTGCTGCCCCTTTACGGCAGGTTCTGCCCCGATTTTGCCGATGGGATTGACGGAATTTTGTGCCTTGACCGCTGCGATGATCTCGGAAACGGTGATTTTCAATGCCGCCATTTTTTCCGGTTGTAGCCAGATGCGCATGGCATACCGCCCCGAACCGAACACCGCCACATTGCCCACACCCGGCACGCGCATCAGGGGATTGACCAAATTGATATAGGCGTAATTTGCCAGCCAATCGCCACTGTATTCTCCTCGGGGTGACGTCACGGCATACAAGAGCATGGGCGGACCGCTGATCTTGCGCATGGTCACTCCCATGGCATCCACTTCAGAAGGCAATTGCGAGGTTGATTCCGCATAGCGCAGATAGGCGAGTACCTGATCCATGTTCGGTTCAGAGCCTACTTCAAAAAGTACGTTAAGCGTCATGGCACCATCGTTGGTGCTAGTGGAAGTCATATAATCCATCCCGTCCACTCCGGACATTTGCTGTTCGATGGGAGAAGCAACCGCATCGACCACAGTGGCGCAATCCGCACCGGGATAGTTGGCGGTGATTTGGATTTGCGGCGGGACGATGTTCGGATACTGCGCTACGGGCAATCGCCATGCGGCAAATAAACCTCCCAGCAAGATGAGCAATGCCATGCAAACGGCAACAATGGGACGGCGTATGAAAAAATTGTACATGGGATGAAGGGGGAATAATGGATCGAAATGCGATTCAAAACTTATTGCCGCACAGTTTCAACGCGAAGACGGGCGCGACCTTCTGCCGCCATCATGCCCTGCTGCGTACCGCGCACGATGACGAGGCTTTGCGGGGAGACCGCGCCTTTAATCTCCGCCATTCCGTCTTGGATGATGCCAACCTGCACAGGAATAACGCTCGGTTTACCCTGCCCATCCACAGCAATCACCAGATTTTTCCCCTGCAATTCCAACAGAGCACTCTGTGGTACCAAAAGGGCATCTTTTTCCGTTGCCGTCTGCGCCCTGACCGTTACGAACATACCCGGACGCAACAAAAAATCCGGATTCGGAATATCCGCTTGGAGCATCAGCGAACCTGTGGAGGGAGAAACGGTATTGTTCACGCCGCTAATGCGTGCGGCATGGGGATAGAGTGTCCCGTTGGACAAGGTAACCGCCACTTCTTTGTCCGGAGAGAGGGGGCCCGCCGCGCCGTTTTGGTTTAACCAATCCTGCTCGCTGATGGAGAAATAAATGCGAATGGGATTGAGGCGATTGACGGTAACCATCGGTTTCCCGTTCGGGCTGACATAATCTCCGATTTCGGCTTCGGTAAAGCCCATCACCCCATCTATCGGTGCGGTCAACGTGCAATAATCGACGTTGGTTTGCGCCAGCGCGACTGCTGCCACAGCGGAATCGTATGCCCCTTGAGCCGCTTTTTCCTCTTGCTGCGCATCCGTGTATGCCTGACGGGAGACAGATCCGTTTTTCACCAACGGAGCGTAAAATGCAGCGTTTTGCTTGGCTTTTTCAAGATTGGCAGCCGCCTCTTCCGCTGTGTGCTTTGCTCTTTCCAAGGCATCGCAGTATTGCCGCGCATCCAACCGAAACAACACATCACCCTTTTTTACTCCCTGTCCGTTGCGGAAAAGCCTTTCCCGCACGTAGCCGTTGACCTGTGGCATAACCTCTGCTCCCGTAATGCTGACGAGGCGACCAACCCATGTTCTGTAGTAAGAAACATCACCCCGCACGGGATGCGCCACTTCAACGGTATATGTTGCCAACGGAACATTCTCTTCTTTTTCTTTGCACCCGCACAACAGAAAAAGGCATGCCACCGATGCACAGATTCGATTCCTCATCATGCCGAATGAGACAGAAAAAAACCCTCTGTATTCGATATATGTTAATAATCAAACACGTTTTCCCGCTTCGAATATGATATGAATGTATACAATAATACGTTTATTTTTAATGCCGTATCAATTAAAATAAATCGTGTCCTATTTTTTTAAATTCACCCTTGACCCTACAGTCGCTATAGGTGAGATAATAAAAGCATTAAACCATGCACGAACATTTACACGATCACTGCCCGTGCGAGGAGCACTTTCACCCGGAATGTGCCGCCGAACATCGCCGTGAACACACCGTTCACACACGCTTTTTCATTAGCGAGATGGATTGTCCTGCAGAAGAAAACCTCATCCGCGCCAAGCTGGCACATGTGAACGGCATTGATGAGCTTTCGTTTGATTTGATACACAGAACGCTGACCGTGTACCATAGCAAAGAAACGACAGATTTGCTCGAAAAAAGCCTTCTTTCCCTTGATTTGGGTGCAAAAAAGATCTCATCGGAACACGAATCCGCGCAGAAAGAAGATACGCCCTCAATGCCTAAAAAAAGGCTGATTTTGGCATGTGTTTTGGCACTGATTTCCGAGTTGGGAGATGCCACCCTGTATCCCCATAATGATTTCATAGACGGAATGGGGAGCGGCGATGCGCTTTTTGTGTTTCCTCTCGGGAAATTATTCGTCATTCTCTGCGCCGTCTTTTCGCTTTTGCTGTGCGGAATTTCGACGTACCGCAAGGGATGGATCGCGTTGTCAAATATACAACTGAACATCAATGCATTGATGTGCGTTGCGGTGACGGGTGCCATGCTGATCGGAGAATTTTCCGAAGCGGCGATGGTGATGGCTCTCTTCAATCTTTCGGAAATGCTCGAATCCCTTTCTTTCACCCGCACACGCCGCGCCATCGGGACATTGATGACGCTAGCGCCCGAGACAGCCGTTGTTTTGCAACATGACGGTACTTGGCAAGATCAAGAGACGCGGTACGTTGCCATCGGCTCTCGCGTCCGTGTACAACCGGGGGAAAAAATCGCTCTGGACGGCATTGTAACATCGGGGCATTCTGCCGTCAACCAAGCCCCTATCACGGGAGAAAGCATGCCTGTCGAGAAAAGTGCGGGAGACCCCGTCTTTGCAGGGACGCTGAACGAAAGCGGTTCTTTCGAATACGAAACGACCTCTCTTGCCGATCAATCGACCTTGGCACGTATTATCCGCTCAGTGGAAGAAGCGCGGGAAAAACAAGCTCCCATCCAGCGGTTGACGGATCGCTTTGCCCGCTGTTATACGCCGATCATTTTCTTTTTGGCGGCAGTAACGGCAGTAATCCCGCCTCTGTGCATGGGGAGTGCATGGATTCCTTCATTGTACAACGGCTTGGTGATTCTCGTTCTGGGATGTCCCTGTGCATTGGTTATTTCCATTCCCGTCAGCATTGTGTGCGGATTGACGGCAGCATCTCGCAAAGGGCTACTGGTCAAAGGAGGTGTTTATTTGGAGCAAGGACGTAAAATCTCTTGCATCGCATTCGATAAAACAGGAACGCTCACCTGTGGAAAACCTCGGCAAACGGATCTTATCCCTATGGACGGAGTGGATCCCGCCGAAGCTCTCTCCATTGCGGCAAGCCTGGCTTCGCGCTCTGATCATCCCGTTTCGCGTGCCTTGGCAGAACATGCCGCCGAGGAAGGCACAGTACTGCATCCCGCAGAAGATTTCACGGCTTTGCCCGGTGAAGGAGTATCGGGTACAGTATGCGGGCAACTTTGGTATCTTGGCAACAAGCGTCTCACGGAGCGTATGGGACTTTGCTTCCCTGCCCTTGATGAAAAAATCACGGCATTGGAAGGTGAAGGAAAAAGTATCACATTATTGTTTGACAAGGAACGTGTACACGCTCTTTTTGCCGTTGCAGACACCGTGCGTGAAAGCAGTCGGGAGGCTGTGAGGCAGCTGCGAAAGCTGGGTGTTCGCACTGTGATGCTGACAGGAGATAACGCACATGCAGCAGAAATCATCGCCCGCAGTATCGGCACGGATGAGTTTCAAAGCAATTTGTTGCCAGACGAAAAACTGCTCGCCGTTGAAAAGCTGAAACAACGGGGATTTTGCGTTGGTATGGTGGGAGACGGCATCAATGATGCCCCTGCCTTGGCACGGGCAGATGTAGGCTTTGCCATGGCGCAAGCGGGGTCTGATGCTGCCGTTGAAACGGCAGACGTTGCCCTGATGGATGACGATTTGCAGAAGTTACCGCGTTTCATCTGCCTGTCCCGCGCTGTTTTTTCCATTATCAGGCAAAATATTATTTTCGCCTTGGGAATCAAATTTCTCGTGTTCGGGTTGGCGGTGGCGGGCTGTGCCTCTATGTGGATGGCTGTTTTTGCCGATGCCGGCGCAACGCTGATCGTCTCTCTCAACGGGATGAGAGCCGCCAAAAAATAACAAAGTCCCCCTGCGCTTATACGGGATCCAACGCGTAGCGCAATGCCGAAACAGCAAGGAATGTCGCCGTTTCCACGCGAAGAATGATAGAGCCGAGCGAGACGGGTAAAAAGCCTCGCGCCAGCGCAATTTCATATTCGGAAGGGGAGAAATCCCCTTCCGGTCCTACCAGTAACGCCGCCGAACGAACCCCGGCAACGCGAGCGGCTTCGAGTACTCCGCGCATCGGATTCGCTTCGGGCAAAAGCGCCGCCAGTATCTTATATTCGGGAAGGTCTGTCTTGCGGATCAAATCGGTAAATGAACAGGGCGTTTCTAAAACAGGCAATGTGTTTTGCCCGCATTGTTTGCATGCTTCCAGCACGGTACGCCTCCACTTTTCGGCTTTAGCTTCGGCATCAGAAGGAGAAAGACGAACAACGGTGCGTTCTGTAATGACGGGAATGATACGCCCCACGCCCAATTCAACGGCTTTTTGGATGATCAGATCCATATTACCGCCTTTTGGTACGGACTGGCACAGAGTTATCTCTGCCTGCGGCAACGCAGGCGATAAAAACGAAACGGGTTCTGCATGAAAGCATGCTGAGCCTTCGGACGAAACGATGCGTACCTCGGCAGCGCGACCTTTGCCGTCAAATAACGTGCAGGTGTCTCCTGTGCGCAAGCGCATGACCTTCAATGCATGGTGAGCCTCACTGCCGCGAACTTCCCAGCAGTTTCCCTGCCATTGATCCGAAGGAAGGTAAAAGCGAGACATGAGAACCCAAAAAGCAAGTTACTCTTTCATGAAACGAGCCGCCTTTTTGAGAAATGCCTCATATTGGGGCTGGTTCTCTTCGTTTTTCAACGAAGAGACAAAAGCTTCCATCTTTTTCTTCTGGTCTCGGTTGAGGTTGGCAGGTGTTTCGATTTCGACTTCGACCAGCAAATCCCCCTTGCCCGTGCTTTTCAATGCCCTAACACCCTTGTTGCGCACACGGAAGATCGTGCCGGATTGTGTGCTTTCGGGAATTTTAATAGTGGCGGGACCTTCCAACGTCGGCACAACAAGCTTGCCACCCGTAACAGCCATGGAAAACGGTACCGGGACAGTACATTGCAAATCTTGCCCCTCGCGGCGGAAAATATCATGCGCCTTCACATCGATGAAAACGTACAAATCACCCGTTTCTCCGCCGTGCAAACCGGCATCGCCCATGCCGGACACGCGCAATTTGCTACCCGTATCGACACCGGCAGGGATCCGAATGGGAATTTGAGAATCTTCTCTCACGCGACCTTCGCCCCGACACTTGGGACAGGGATCGGAAACAACTTCACCTGCCCCTCGGCAAGTCGGACATGTACTTTGTTGTACAAAAAATCCGTTTTGTTGAGTAACCACACCCTGCCCGTGACAAGTCGGACAGGTTTTGAAACCGTCTTTTCCGGAACGTGAACCGCTACCGCCACATTCTTTACATGAAACGAGACGCTCTACCTCAAGCGTTTTTTCGCAACCCGCAGCTGCCTCTTCAAGTGTGATGTCGATGTCGGCGCGCAAATCAGATCCCGGACGGCGGGAAGAACGCCTTTGAGTGCGACCGCCCCCAAAACCGCCAAATCCCATACCGCCAAACATTTGCGCGAAAATATCCATCGGATCGGTAAAGCCGCCAAAGCCGCCGGCACCGCCGCCCGCGCTGTTCATCCCGCCGTTTTTGAAAGCATCATGCCCCATTCTGTCGTATGCGGCGCGTTTGTCCTCATCGGAAAGAACTTCGTATGCCTCACCGATGTCTTTGAACTTTTCTTCGGCAGATTTGTCACCCGGATTGCGGTCCGGATGGTATTTCATGGCAAGTTTGCGATATGCCTTTTTAATGTCATCCGCAGAAGCATCACGAGAAATGCCCAGTGTTTCGTAATAATCTTGTGCTGCCATTGTCTTATGCAATTGTCAGGCTTATTCTTCTGAGGTGGGTTCTTCGGCTGCTGCCACCACCACATTGACCGGGCGCAACAGGCGATCTTTCAGCTTATACCCCTTGCGCAGAACGCGGAGGATGGTGCCCTGAGGTTGGTCGGATGCTTCGCTTTGGACGGCTTCGTGTACGTTGTGGTCGAATTCTTGCCCGGATTGGGCATCGATGGGGGTGACGCCCTGCGCATCCAAGAAATCGTGCAATTGCTTTTGCACCATGTTCATGCCAATGTATATCATCGATGAGGTATCTTGGGATGCCATCTGCATGCCCATTTCAAAGTTATCAATCACGGGCAACAGCTCTTCCAGCAATGCTTGGTTGGCATAGCGTACAAATTCTTCCCGATCTTTGATAGAACGCTTGCGATAGTTATCGTATTCTGCCGCCGTGCGCAACGCCGTTTCACGCCATTTTGCCAATTCATCGGCAGAATTTTCCGTTTCTTGCGATGCCTGAGCGGTTTCTTCGGCAGGGGCATTTGTTTCGGGGACTTCCTCGTTTGCCCGAATATCTTCCGAATCTTTGGTTTTCTTCATGCCCGTATCCTACCCTCTTGCAATGCATCAGTCAATGCCACGTTACGGCATAAATACGGGCATGTTTTTTCTTGAGCCGAATGTTCTTCTTCATTCTTCCTTACTTACTAATACTTGACTGTTTCATAAAAAACAGCTATTACGCCCCTCGGCGTCATGGGCAGAATTAAAGAAGAATCGATCAACGGAGCCAAATGGCAAATGTTGAGCAAAGTTCTTTTTCAACCGATTTTTCTGATTTTCAACATGATTCTCGGCAGAATCGTTTCTCCCGAAGAATTGGGAATTTTGAGTCTGACGTCCATTTTTTTCGCCGTTGCGGAACAGTTGAAGGATTTCGGGTTTTCCGCAGCACTTATCCGCAATCAAGAACGTACAGAAGAAGATTGCAGTACGATGTTTTGGTTTAACGTGTTTATGGGGGTTGTGTTAACGGCGGCTCTGTTCTCCTCTGCCCCGCTTTTTGCAGAACTTTTCAACCAACCCGCCCTTGTTAACCTTACACGCGTTTCTTCCGTCCTTCTGTTTATCGGCTCAGCAACAAGCGTTCACTGGGCATTGTATATGGCACGGCGCGATTTTAAAACACGCGCCCTTGTGGGCATCGTTTGTACGCTCGTGATGATGCCCTTTACCATTTGGGCTGCCTATGCCGGCTGGAGCTACTGGTCCGTCATGATGCAATGGGTGGGTGCCAGCTTTCTTTCCCTAATAATTGTTTGGACGATTTCGCCGTGGAAACCAAAGCTGATTTTTTCTTTCGCCGCTTTTCGCCGCTTTTTCTCTTTTGGATCGAAGACAACGGCAGGAAGTTTAATTTCCTGCATGTACAGCGAATCACGTACGTTTGTGATCGGAAAGTTTTATTCAGAAGCCGATTTGGCATACTTTAAGCGCAGTGTAAATTTGTGCGAAGTGCCTATTTCTCTGGTTGTTGGTCCTCTAAATTCTGTGACGTATCCGATCCTTTCCACGATTCAGAATGACGATGATTACCTGATAAGTGTCTTTCGAAAGTACATGCGCTTGGCATCTCTGATTATTTTGGGAGGAATGATCACGCTGGCTGCCAATTCCTTTTCCGTAGTAACGCTTTTGTACGGAGATATGTGGGTAGGGTGCGTTTCATTGGTAACGATTTACTGTTTCGGTACCATGTTTAATCCGCTGACGTATTTGAACAACAATTTATTCATGGTTAAAGGAAGACCGGATATGAGCCTGAAGTGGTCCATCCGGACGCGGGCAATCGGCTTTCTTGCCATGATTATCGGTGCGTTTTTCAGCGTTGAAGGGATTTGTTATGCCGCCGTAGTAAGCGGATTTTCCGCCATGTTGATTGCCACGTATCTTACTTCGCGCATTAGTACGCTAAAAATGCATCAACAGTTTCAGGATTACCTGCCTTATCTGATCATTGCTCTGTTGTGTAACGTGCCGTCTTACCTCCTAAACCAAACGAGCAATCTTTCGGTGTGGATCTTAGCGCCTTTAGGTTGTCTGCTTTCGTTTGCATTGTATTTTATTGTTCTGAAGATCCGACAAGATGAGGCTTTGAAAATGCTTGTCGATTTGGCAAAAGAACAAGGTTTCCCGAAAAAATTGTATTTTTGGAAAAGATAAACTAGGTTCAGAGGTTTTTCATCTGTAAGCAATTCTAAATCTCTCATCTGTCAATGAAACCTTGATTTTCATACATTATTGCAACGGAAAAGAAATCTCATAATCCTTGACTAATTTACAAAAACAGGTATTGTGCCTTGAGAAGATGGGAAGGATAAAAAACGAATCGATGAACGGTGCCAAATGGCAACTGTTGAATCGGTTCACTTTGCAACCTGTTCAATTTCTGTTCGGTATCATATTAGCTCGCCTGATTTCTCCTCATGAAATGGGTATTTTGGGCTTAACTGCTTTCTTTTTTGCAATTGCGGAACAATTGCAAATATGCGGGTTTGGTTCAGCTTTGATACGAAAACAAAACCGTACCAATGAAGATATTAATACGGTTTTTTGGTTTAACGTTGGGATGAGCGCATTGCTTTCTTCCATCTTGTTCTTTTCAGCTCCATTATTTGCTACATTTTTTAATGAACCGGCTCTCATTAACTTAACACGGGTATCAGCACTGATGATGTTTTTCAGATCAACAGTCAGTGTTCATTATACTTTGTATTCTGCCGCAAGAAATTTCAAAACACCAGCTGTTATTGGCATTATTTCAACTATATTGCCTATGCCATTTACTGTATGGGCTGCATACGAAGGGTGGAGTTATTGGGCTCCCATGATGCAAGGTGTGCTTTCAGGTTTGATGAGCTTATCAATCGTTTGGATCGTCTCTCCATGGAGACCGTCACTTATCTTTTCGGTAAAATCATTGAAAGAGTTTTTCGGTTTTAGTTCAAAATTAACGTTAACCGGACTAATAACTACAATCTACTCACAACTAAGAACATTCATTATTGGTAAGTTCTACTCTCCTACGGAATTAGCTTTATTTTCTCGAGGGTATACTACATGCAGTACACCTCTGAATGTAATTCAGCAGGTATTATCTAATGTGTTGTATCCTATTTTATCCACCATTCAAGATGACCAAGATTATTTAATAAGTATATATAGAAAGTATATACGATTAACGGCTCTTGTTGTCGAAGGAGGGATGATTACAATGGCTGCAAACATTCATTCATTTATTGTATCGCTGTATGGAGAAAACTGGGCTTCATGTGCATTTTACGCTCAATTACTCTGTTTCGGCATTATGCTTGATCCTTTATCAAATATAAATTCCAATCTTTATGTCGTCTTGGGAAGAACCGATATTGCTCTAAAAAAGGAAAGTTTATTACGCATTTTTGGAATTTCTGCCATGATTATTGGGGCATTATACAGCGTTACTGGTGTTTGTATTGCTGCGGCTCTTACAGGAATGTTTGCCTTTATTCTTTCTCTGTATTTGACGACAGGTATATGCAAATTAACCATCAGTGAACAATTGAAAGACTTTTTTCCCTACATCATTATATCATTCATATCAAATATACCTGCATTCTTAATTAATTATCTGTATATTAACAATATATTACATATTAATGTATGGATTAATTTACTTATGGGTATTTCTTGTTCTTTGCTTCTTTACATTTTTATATTGTATATCAAAAAAGACTCTGCAGGAAAATTTTTATTATCTCTCATTACAGAACAAATTAAATTAAAAAAATGATAAAAGATTTTACAGAAAAGGACATTGAAAGAATGTCCCAAAGCCATTTACTGTCACCTGATGCTTCAATCCGAAAATTAACGATAGGAAAACCATGGATAGAACAAAATGAAAAAAAAGCAGTGCAAAGATGCCGAATTTCTCTTGGAGACGTTGAGCGGGAAGTTTTTTTTGAAGTAGATGCAGAATTCTCTAATTACTTAACCTACGAAAGAGGCGATGCTTATTTAATCGGATTGTTAAATCTGGCTATGCGGGAACGATGTGATATATACAGCGAAATACCTTTTACCGATGAACTTGTGCATCAAATCAGAACGGAGCTTATTCCTGTATTAGTAAAGTACTCTCCTAATTTATATGCACCGAAAATTATTGCTGAGTTACAACCCCCTGTCCCCCCATTGGACGGTAGAGGAAAAATAGGTACCGGGTGTTCATGTGGCATTGATTCATTATATGCAATTAAACATCTTACAGAATCCGATACGGAGTCTATTCATTTGGACTATTTATTAATCAATAACGTTGGTTCTTTTACCAGTAAAGGTAAAACAGACAACAAACGTTATATTGATAATCTTTCCAATGCAATCAAATTTTCCAAACAATACGAATATAAACTCATCGTAACGGATTCAAACTTTGCAACAGCTTTCCCCCAAGATCATTTAAAAACACACCTTTATTCCAGCTGTTTTGCCGTTCATATGATGTCAAAATTATGGGGCAGATATTATTATGCATCAACAGGATGTGACTTGATTGACTATTTTGATTTACATAATAATGAATTATATGATGCAGCAAAATATGATTTAATTGCTCTTCCCGCTTTTTCAACGTCTACACTGCGTATTTGTAATCAAGGTATTGGTATATCACGTTTTGAAAAAACAAAAGATCTTGCGGATTATGAACCTGCACATAATTATTTAAGTGTATGCCTTAAATTAGGTAAAGGAAGTTGCGGATATTGTCCCAAATGCATGCGCACAATGTGGATCTTAGATGCACTCAATAAACTTGATTCTTTTGATAAAATATTCGATATAAAGCATTACAAAAAGAATCAATCATATTATATGAAGATGCTTTATAGGAATTATATTTATGGGTCGGATCATATGATATATGAAACGTATGATATACTAAAAAGTAAAATAGGTTTATCAATCAAATTACCCGAAACAGCAAAATATATCATAAAAAAAGCTAAACATATAGTAAGAAAGTTCTTATTTAGATGAAAGTTGCTTATTTTCGGGAAATTTACACTTTAGGAGAATAAAATACAAAAACAGAAAGCAATCCTCAGCGGTTTTTCACCAGAACCTCATTGGGAAAAGTCGTTTGAAATGAACTGAGGATGCGACCGGGTAAAATGACGCTGTTTGCTCCTAAGCGGACACCGTCCCCAAGTATACAGCCCAGTTTGGTGCGCCCGGTCATGATGCGCTTACCCGAAAGATACATGGCGTGTTCTCCACCATCGTGGCGAAAGTTTGAAAGGACGCATCCTGCGGCGATATTGACGTTTTTCCCGATGAGGGAATCGCCGGCATAGCTCAGATGGCTGAGACATGTAGCATCCGAAATAACGCAGTTTTTCACTTCGACCGCATGCCCGATGGTACAAGCATCACCCACAACAACATTGCCGCGTATGTAAGCATTGGGACCGATGCGGCAATTTTTCCCGATTGATACGGCACCTTCAATGACGCAACCGGGCATAACGACAGAACCTTCTCCCAAGCTTCGTAAACCGGGCGTGAAGGATGAAAGGCTCACTTCTCCGCATATTGAGAGCGGAAGAGCCTCTGTGAGATCCTTGCATTGATCGAGCAGATGCCATGGGTATTCCTCTTGCCCTGCTCTGCCGGAGGAATATTTGAGGAACTTTTGAAGACGTGTAAGCAATTCTCGGGAAGAACGCCATATTTCCGATTCAGAGAAGCTTTGCGCGAGGTTTGTTTCGGACATGTCCGCCAGTGTACCCGATAAAGCGATTGCTCGCGATCGAAAAATAATGATTTTTTCTTTTCACGAGGTGTTATTCACATAGTTATATATTGGAATACAATATAAAAATATACTTATTAACATGTTTTTTGTTTTTTATGTGAATAACTTGTGATTAATTTTGAGAATAACTTTTATTCACAGAATTTTTATGATTACAAAACGGTTTATTAACATAGCTATTTAATTCAAAAATAAATTAACGTCAATCTCATAAGAAGATACATTCACATTATTCACATCATGAAGATGATGAATTTTAAATTTATATTATATTCTTCCATATACAGCTTGGATTTTTTGAAGAGGTCATGTATTCTGAGTTTAAGGCATGCCAAGCGATACAAAATGGATGGAAGAAGCCCTTAATGAGGGAAAAAAGGGATTCGGAACAACAAGTCCGAATCCCCCTGTGGGCTGTGTTATCGTAGCGCATAATCAAATCATCGGGCGTGGATTTCATCGACAAGCAGGAGAATGGCATGCAGAGCGCATGGCTCTTGCTGATGCGAAGCGGCGCGGAAATGAAGCTCTGCTTCGTGAATCATCGGTTTATGTAACCTTAGAACCGTGCAGTAGCAGCGGACGTACACCACCCTGTACGGAAGCCTTAGCAGAGGCAGGTGTGGCGCGTGTGGTGTACGGATTGTGCGATCCGGATTTTCGCCATCAAGGACGTGCCGAAGCTATTTTGTCCGCATGCGGGATACCCTGTACGTTGATTGGGGATGAGGAAATGCAACGTGCTTGTGCGCATTTGGCGCGTGGTTTTTTGATGAGGGTGAGCGAAAAGAGACCTTGGGTGATCGCTAAGACGGCAATGACCCTCGATGGCCGTATTACAAGAAAAGAAGAACGCTGGCTAAGTTGCGCTGAATCTTTAGAATATGCTCATATTCTGAGACTTGGATGTGATGCTGTGTTAGTTGGAGGAGAAACTCTTAGGAGGGATGACCCCTCGCTAACCATTCGATGCAAAAGCATTCCCGTTCCGGAATGCAAAAAACAGCCGTGGCGTGTTGTTATGACGCAGAATCGTTCTTCTCTGCCTGCTACTTCAAAGCTGTTTACGGATCAGTTTGCCGACAGAAGTGTTGTATATGAAAATGTGCAGGATATTCGGACCGACGTGTTAAGACCCCTGTATGAAGAACGGGAAGTTTCCGTCTTATTGTTGGAGTGTGGTGGACGCTTGTTGCGCAGATGGCTGGCTGAGGGGTTGGTTGATGAGTGGGTTGGCATTTATACACCGTGGATTTCCGGCGGAAGAAATTTTTCTGTGGGAGAATGTGATTTTTTACCGAAGGAATTACATATGATTCCCCTGCCCGGACAACAAAAATGCGTCTCCTGCGGGGATGACATGATTATACGGGGGTACCTGGAAGAAACAAAAAGGGCTTAAAGAGCGGCGGGCGGCAGGAAGTCCGAACCGTGTTTTGATATTTCCGCCGCGTCTTTTTTCCAATCTTCGGGAGATTTGGAGTAGAGTGATCTCGTATGTAACAAAATCACTTGAGAAGATTCGCAAGCACGTTCATATTGAGAACGGTATGCTGCGTTTTGAGATAATGCTGATTCCGCGCGTAGTATTTTTAATTCCTCTTCTGCTTTGTTTAAACAAAGAATCCCTGAGGATTTCTTTTGAGTGAAAAGCAAGCGAGCTTCCATACAGTGTTTGAGAATTGATGCATAAGTTTTCGTCGGATCGTTGTCACCCTTTGGAAAATTATTAAAAGCAGACATGCAGGCTTTGATGTCTTTTGTATCGGGAATAAAATCGTTTGCCAAAATATTTCGGGACGGTAACGAGCGAACCTCCCAAATTTGAAGTCGAGATCCTCTTGCAAAGGGTCGAGACCAATCTATGGGTATGGAACGCAAGAAATTACGTGTTCGTAAGGCAGACTTCTTATCACCGTTTTTTTCTTGAGAAACAGCAAGAAAAAGAAGAGATTTCAAATACAAATCTCTATCTGCCACAGAAATCTTTTCGGTTTCCCGAAGTGCGGAATCGGCTGAACGTTCAAAAAATGCGGATGCTTTCGCATAATTCTGCGAACGAAATTGCATGATACCGTCCAAATGAAGAACCGGTGCATAGTAAGGAGAAATTTTAGAAGCCAAAGCCGCACATTCTATCGCACGATCGCTGACGGTGGGTGCACTTTCTTCCAACCACGCTCTCAAAAAATATGCGGCAGCATTGTCAGGATAATTTTGAATAAGCTCTTCGGCGAGTGCCAATGCTTTTTTCTGGTCTGGCAGAGGGGTGCCAAAGAAATCAAATCCGTTTCGCAATAAAACAATACGAAGCATGACAGCGAACGGATCTCGTCGAAATTGACGGTAATGTTTTTCTAAAGCATTGGCGGCAGAGGAACGACCTTCGCCGATCAATAAAGCAAGCACATTGCAGTAAGAATCTTCCAAAGGAGGTAAGATGTTTTTCTTCGCCAAGAATTTGATTGATTCGAGAGATTGATTAAGTTCTTCCGTATGATCACTGCCAAATGCAGAAAAAATAAGCCCCCAGTGCGCTAAAAAACAACTTGGATCATATTCCAAAGCCATTGAAAAATATCTGAACGCTTCTTCATCCCAACCGAAAATAATGTGATGGAGACCTTGTAGTGTAAATTGCGATGCTTCGTTGCATTTCGATGAAATAGGGAGAATAAAAGTTTCCGGAACTCTGCTTTGAAAAGACGTTATATTTTCTTCCGAGCGTGCTTCAGAATAAAGCATCAAAGCAGAAAAAAAGCAAATGTTCCACATGGAACATTTGCTTAATAAATCATTTAATAATTTGAAAATCATTTACATGCGATTCGGAAGATTAATACCGAGAAGTCCCATTCCCATACGAAGAACGCGAGAAGTCAATTCACAAAGTGCCAATCGGGAATCTCGTACAGAGCCTTCCGAACGCAGTACAGGGCAAGCTTCGTAGAAAGAATGAAAAGCTTTTGCCAATTCAAATAGGTAGGCAGCCAAAATGTTAGGGCGACAATCATCCAAAACGGCAGGAACTATTTCTGCAAAACGCACCAGAACTCTCGAAAGATGAATTTCTGCATTTTCTTTGAGACAGACCGATCCTGAAAATTTTTGGGAAGCAGGATCCAGTTTTCGGAAGATGGAGCGAATGCGGACGTAGGAATTTTGAAGATAAGGTGCTGTATCGCCGGTGAGGGCAAGCATTTTATCCCAATCGAAAACGTAGTCTGTAAGGCGATTTTGGGAAAGCTCCGCAAACTTGACAGCTCCGATGCCCACGGACTGTGCCACAACGCTTTTTTCATCTTCCGGCATATCCGGGCTTTTTTCTTCGATTACCTTTTTTGCGCGGGCGACTGCTTCATCCAGCACGTCTTGTAGTGAAACAGTATCGCCGGAACGCGTTTTGAAAGGACGTCTGTCTTTACCGAGAATGGAGCCAAAACCGATATGGCGAAAATCTCCGCTAATGCCCCGCATGCGTTCAACATCAAATATTTGCTTGAAGTGTTGCGCTTGCGGAGTACCGACGACGTACCAAATGGCATCAGCCTTCCAGACATCGGTTCTGTAATCAAGAGTTGCGAGATCTGTTGTAGCATAGAGGAAACCGCCGTCAGCCTTACGAATGATGCAGGGCAGGGGCTTCCATTCTCCTTTTTCCTGTACAAGGAAGGGGTCGTTTTCCGGACGATGAAAGCCGTCCGAAAAGATGCAGATCGCCCCATCGCTTTCCTTGGCAATGCCACGTTTCATCAAATCGTTGACGAGAGGAGCGAGCGCATCGTTGTAAGCACTTTCTCCCATCCAGTAATCGAAACGGATGTCCAGCCTGTCGTAAATCTTTTCCAGTCCGCGTTTTGTGACGGCGATGCATTGTTCCCAGATGGCACGGTTTTCAGGATCTCCTTGTTGCAATTTGACAAGCTCAGCCTTGCAGTCCGGCAAGAGTGAAGCATCTTCTTTGCAACGGGCGTTGACGTCTTTATAGACACGGAGCAGTTCATCAATGGGTTTTTCTTCCAGATTTTGTTTGTCCAGAATGTGTTTCCATCCCCACAAAATCATCCCGAATTGTGTTCCCCAATCCCCGATATGGTTGTCAGTGATGACTTTATGCCCCATAAACCGCGCAATGCGAGAAAGGGCATCACCGATGATCGTGGAACGTATATGCCCCACATGCATTGGTTTTGCGACATTGGGAGCGGAAAAATCCATGACGATCGTTTGGGGAGATGAGACAGTTTCCACTCCCAAGCGGTCATCTTTCAGCATGGCTGAAACGTGATCGGCAAAGGTTTCAGGATTAATGCGAAAGTTTAAAAATCCGGGACCTGCTATTTCTGCAGTGAAAATTTCCGATTGACCCAGAGAATCCAGTACTTGCTGTGCTAATGCACGGGGATTTGCACGCACTTGTTTTGCCAATGCCATAGCGGCATTGCTTTGATAATCCCCGAATCGCAAATCTTGTGATGGAGAAACAGCGGCGCGAAAATTTGAGGGAAGATTATCCCCCAAAACTTGCTTTAAGGCTGTATCAAGCTTTTCTGCGAGTTGTGCCGAAATCGTCATATTTCACACGAATTATAGAGGCTGTCTTCATTTTCGTCAAGCGGTCAATACAGTTCGTTCTCGTTGAATTGGAAAAACGATACGACCTAAGCATAATAATTCTTAAAATTTAATAAAATGCTTCATACGTTTGAGTAAACGAACGGAATAATCAATGAACAAATATGATAAAGATGGAATTTTCGGTGACATCCGGAAAAGAGACAAAAAAGTTTTCCATTCTGTATTTTTAATACGAGCGTATTGAGGGTGATCACATATTTGCGGAATATCGTTTACCCAATGGATTTGCGTTACCAGTATAGAAAAAAGAGAAGATAAAAACAGTTTCTTTTTCTTTTTGCTGAAACTGTCCGGAATAGATGACACCACGCGAAGGGATGTCGTGATAATTGTTTCGTAATATTCGACAGGAAGGTGCTTTCTTATGAGTTGACATGTTACCGATTCACCTTGTTGTCTATAATGATATAATGGTTTGTTAATTACTGAAACATATTCAGAGTGAAAAAGGTATTGAAACAGTAGAGGACGATCTTCACTGAAAGCAACACCTATTTCAAGTTTCAAATTGTTTTGCACGAAAATATCTCGCCGAAATATTTTATTGACCAGATAAGGAGAAATAAACCGAATTAACTTTTCTGTTACTGGTTGATTTTCAAAACTTACTTTATCCCATCGATGATATTTATTCAGAGGGGGATGCACGATTGACTTACCTTGGATGGTATCGTAAAAATACGCGCATACGACCATATCTGATTGATCTTGCTCAATCGTATCATAAAGAGTCCGGAACATATTCGGCTCAATCCAATCATCAGAATCGATAAACATTAAATAAGGGGCCGTTGCCATGGAAATTCCTTTATTTCGTGCTAATGACACACCCCCATTCTTTTGATGAACAATGCGAAAACGTGAATCGCGGGCGGCATATTCATCCAAAATTTTTCCGCTTCCGTCCGCTGAACCGTCATCTATACAAATAGCTTCCCAGTTTTCAAAATCTTTTTGTGCTATCAAAGAATCGAGACAGTCGGGTAAGTATTTTTCAACGTTGTAAACGGGAATAACGACGCTGATTTTTGGAGACACATTCATGCTTTCTGCCAAAAATGTTACAGCATTTGACAATTTGTGTCAATAAACAGCATGGAGAATTGAGGATGATAAGAAACACACATTTTTAGCGGGCAAACTTTTAAGTTCCACGTGGAACATTGTTTTTGACGTGAGCGTGTGCTGTGATGCAGGCTGAATTTCCTGTGGCGTTGGGTGGTGATGTGTGGTATGATGCTCCCGACGAAAACGGATTTATTATGCAGGGATGTGTTTATTTAATCGGAGCCGGACCGGGTGATCCCTCGTTGATGACGCTTAAGGGAAGGGATTTGATTGGTCGTGCAGATTGCATTGTGTACGATGCTCTCGTATCTCCGGAGATTCTTTCATGGGCAAAAGAGGGATGCGAACGCATCTATGTGGGTAAACGGGCGTCAAATCACGCAATGCCACAAGATGAAATTAATCGTTTGCTGGTTGAAAAATCGCGCAAATGCGCTTGTGTGGTTCGTTTGAAGGGCGGAGATCCGTATGTATTCGGTCGCGGTGGTGAAGAAGCAGAGGCTCTGGTAACGGATAAAGTTCCGTTTCAGGTTGTACCGGGCATCAGTTCTGCCGTTGCAGCGGCGGGGTATGCCGGTATTCCGCTGACGCATCGCGACTACAGTTCTCAGTTTACCGTATTTACGGGGCATGAAAATCCCAATAAAAAAGAATCTGCAATCGATTGGGAAGGGATCGCCCGTGTACAAGGAACAAAAGTAATGTTGATGGGAATGAGCAACCTGTCAGAAAGGATGGAATCTCTCATTAGTCACGGACAAGATGCTGCCACGCCTGCCGCAGCTATTCAATGGGCGGCTTCAGGAAAGCAAAGTTCTGTCTGCGCTACAGTGGATACGTTAGCAAAAGCGGCTGAAAAGCAGGGAATAGGCGCACCTGCCGTTGTAGTGATCGGCGATGTGGTTAAGCTGTCGAAGACACTGAATTGGTATGAACGTCTGCCGCTTTTCGGCAAACGCGTGGTTGTCACGCGATCCCGAGAACAGGCGAGTGCGCTTTCTGAAAAATTGCGAGACTTGGGAGCCGATGTTTTGGAGCTTCCGACAATCCGCATCGGAGATCCGGAAGACAAACGGACGTTTGCCGAGCTGGTGGCAGATACGCCTCACACGTATCAATGGCTCATTTTTACCAGTCCGAACGGTGTTAAGAAATATATGGAGGCCTTTTTGGCGGCTCATTTCGATATTCGTGGGTTGGGCGGGGCGTATATTGCCGCAATCGGTCCGGGTACGGCAGAGGCGATCAATAAATACGGTTTAACTGTTGATGTCATGCCGAAAAAGGCGGTAGCGGAAGAACTGATTAAAGAATTTCAAAGCGATGCCGTGCGGGAACGTTTTCGTGGTATAGAAAACTGTAATGTGCTGTGGGTGCGCGGAAATTTAGCTCGCGATGTCCTTTATAAAGGACTGATGAAGATGGGTGCCATTGTCGACGAATGTATAGCTTACAGCACGTTACCCGAAACGGAAGATCCTACAGGTGCCCGCGCTTTGCTTGAAGCTGAAGGTGCTGATGTGATCACATTTACCAGCTCAAGCACGGTGAAGCATTTTGTTAATTTGGGAATCAAGTTGCCTCAAACATGTAAAATCGCAAGTATAGGACCGATCACAACAGCGACCTTGAAAGCATGCGGAATGAAGCCGGATATAGAAGCAAGCGACCATGACATTGTGGGGCTTACCGAAGCTGTGCGTAAGCTGGTTGGCTGAAGAACCCTCCGCTCGTGATGGGCAAGGTGAGACGCAACGTCATGCTGACCATTCGCATCACTCGGATGCCATCGCTCTTTTAAGCTTTTCCCTTCAAAAGATAATAGAGAAAAAGTGAGTTATGCTTGAAATACCGCATAAAGAGGCGGCGCGGTTCCCGGCAAAGCCGATAAAACCATTCAAGCCCGTGCCGTTGCATCCAAAGCGGCGCACGGCGAACAGTACCTGCATGAAAATCGAATGCGGCACCTACAGCAAAATACAGGGCAGGGGGCAACACACTTTTATGTGCTGCTAGCCATCGTTCTTGTTTGGGGCAGCCAAGACCAACCCACACACAGGTTGCACCCGATTCTGCAATGAGATGGCGAATGTGTTCTTGTTCCTCTTCGTCCCAGTTGCCGAAAGGTGGTGAGTATGAACCTGCAAGAATGGCATGGGGATACGATGCCGATAATATTTTTTGCAATGTTTCCAGTGTTTCCGGTTTTCCTCCCAGTAAAAAGTGACGTACTTTGGGAGAGTTTTCGCTTGTTGCCCAGAGCTCGCGCATGATATCCGGTCCGCTGAGGCGTTCCGAAATTCCGTCTGTGCGACGCTTTTTAAGTAACCAGACGAGAGGCATCCCGTCCGGGCAAATCCAGTCAAAACGCGAAAGACAACGCCCGTAATCCGGATCGGATACGGAACGCGTGGTGACGTGGACATCGGCGGCGGCAATTAATTTGGGCGATTCGGGACATTGAGCTTCTTCCAGAAATTCGCGAATTGCGGATTCCATATTTGCCGAGACGAAAGGAAGCCCGAAAAGATTAACTCTTGAGAGATGAGATGCCATGCAGGTGTATATTACTCTTGCGGTACGTGAGGTTCAAGCATTTGTATCATTTGCCGCTCTTTGCTTTTGGCAAGCCTTCTCGCTTCTTTGGAAAGTGCTTCCTGCATACGCAACGCTTTTTCTTTTCCAATCGGTTTAAGCGGTTGAGATGAGCCGTCTTCGAGAAGGAGGCAGGCTTGGGTATTGTCTGCCATGCAGGCATCGAGAATGCCTTTTAGTCGATGGGCAAGTTTAGCGTCATCAATGGGAATCATCAGTTCGACACGCTTGTCGAGGTTTCGGGTCATCCAATCTGCACTGGCGATGAAAACGCGTGGTGTACCGCCGTGGCGAAACCAAAAGACGCGGGCATGTTCGAGGTAATAATCAACAATGCTGACGATGCGAATGTTTTTTGCGGCTTTGGGTGTCAACGGTTTAAAACAGCAAATTCCACGCACGTTGAGTTCTATTTTTACCCCGGCTGTTGCTGCGTTTTGCAATGCCTCCATGATCTGCACGTCATTCAGGCTGTTCATCTTTGCCATGATATGCCCGGGTTCTCCCTGGCGGGCGCGTTCGGCTTCGCTTTCGATGAGTTCAATCAACCTTGCCTTCATCATTGCGGGTGAAGGAGAGAGCTTTCGGAAGTGCATGAGGCGCGTTCTCCCGGTCACGGAATTGAAAAACTGAGAGGCATCTGCGCCCAGTTCTTCATTGCAGGTCAGCAAAGAAATATCTGTGTATATTTTAGCCGTGCTTTCGTTGTAATTGCCTGTTCCGAAGTGGCAATAGCGGTGCAATGACCCGTTTTCGCGACGGATGACGAGACAGATTTTTGCATGGGTTTTCAGTCCCTTGACGCCGTAGACAACTTGTACGCCAGCTCGTTGTAATTCTTCCGCTTTTTCGAGATTGCGGGCCTCGTCAAAGCGAGCTTTCAATTCAACGAGAGCGGTGACTTGTTTGCCGTTTTCGGCAGCGCGGACGAGAGCTTTGACGAAGCGGGAATCAGAAGTGGTACGGTAGAGTACTTGCTTGATGGCAATGACGTTGGGGTCATCTGCCGCTTCTTCTACAAAGCGTACAACAGGTTCGAAACTCTCGAAGGGATTGTTGATCAGAATATCGCCTGAGGTAATATTTTCAAACATACTCAACGATGGGTCGACCATCGGTGAAGGTTGCGATGTCCACGGCGTCACTTTAAGATGTTCAAAACCGGGGGCAAACGCCATTCCCGTAAAATCCGAAAGACGCAGAGGTCCGTTCAAACGGTACGTTTCTGAGGGGCTTGCTCCTACAGCATCGCGGATGCATTTTGCCAATGCGGCGGGAACGTCCGTCGGCATTTCAAGACGCACGGCTTCGGAAAACTTACGGGCAACAAGCACTTCTTCCATCTCATCGGCAAAATCGAGAGAATCGTCCTCTTGGACGGCAATGTCACCGTTGCGCGTCACGCGAAACGGTGCTTTGCAAACGACATGTTCACCCGGGAAAAGCGTATCGATAAACGTACCCGTAAGATCTTCGATCAGCACATAAGCTTCTTCTCCCATGTCCGGAAAATGAATGCGGCGCGGCAGACAGTCCGGTATGGAAATGGCGCAGAAACGCGTTTCGCCGTTCTCCGGATTGCGCAACTGCACACCCATGATGAGACTCAGCGAGGGAAGAACGGGGGGCATTTCCAAATCCATATCCAAGGGAGTAAGCAATGGAAAGATTTGGTTGTGAAAATGCGTGGCAAGATTGAGCAGTTGCGTTTCCGTGAGGGATGAGACAGGAATGGGGCTGAGCTTTTCGAGGCGCAATGCGGGTAAAAGATCATCCGTAAATAGGCGATATTGTGCATCGATCATGCTACTGACACGTTTGCGGATCAATTGCAATTGCCGTGTTGGGGTTAATCCGGAAATGTCTTTTGAGCGCGATCCCGAGTGTTTGAGAGCCTGAAGCCCTCCGACGCGCACTTGGAAAAACTCATCGAGGTTCGAGGCTGAAATTCCCAGAAATTTAATCCGTTCCAGTAGGGGGAGATCTTTGCGCAACGCTTGGTTGAGGACGCGTTGGTTGAATTCCAGCCAAGAAAGTTCGCGGTTGATATAGTCAGACATGGTTAATGAGGGGACAGGGTTTTAGGCGGTCGGTATCGGTACAATGGAAATTTCGTAACCAAAAATGTCAGAAAAGAGCTCTCCCTTTATTTTCATCGCCATTTCTTCAATGGTAATGTCATGAATATCGGGAACGAGGAGTTCCAGTTTTCGCCCTTTTGTTTGAATTCTGAAATCTCGAATCCGTTGTGTATGAGATCGTTCAAGGGCATCTGCCACGCGTAGAATAGCCGTCAGCTTTTGAACGCGCAAGCGATCGTGCTGGTCAAGTTCGGCGTATTCCGGGTCATCAAGCGAGGGCGGGTTATGGCGGTGGTATCTCGCCAGCAGAGCGATCAATTCGACATCCGAGCGGCAAAGCCCGAAAATTTCGCTGTTGAGAATGATATACTGCGAATGTCTGTGGTGACGCTTGGGGTTGATGTATGTCCCCACTTCATGCAAGATTGCCGCCATATGCAAGAGAAGGCGATCATGTTGTCCCAAACGGTGGAGGAATGCCAGCTGATCAAACAGAGACAGGCACAGCTCTGCCACTTGTTTGCCGTGATTGCGATCCACTTTGTAACGGTCTGCCAGCAGAGAGGAAAAATGCAACATCTCGCTTTTCAGTTCGTCTTCCGATGTTTCATCGGTGATCAAACTACGCAAAAATCCTTTGGCGTATTCATCGGTCAGAGGAGAAAGAATGCAATTTGGTTGCAGAGCGCGTACCAAAGAAAGATTGATCAGCATCGCGGGCAAGAGACCGGCAATACTGGAAAAATCCGCTTCGTATTCCAGCATGCGCTGTTCGTAAGAAAGCCCGGCGATCTTGGAGGTGAGAGCGGCAATGTTTTCAACGGTGAGCTCGCCTTCGATATAATGGCGCAGTTTTTGAATCTCATCACCCAGTAAGATCATGGTATCGATGTGGGAAACAGAGCTTAAATCATGGCGAACTTGGTCAATCTGGCTGCGTATGTGTTCCCTCAGCAGGGCAGATTCCGTTTCGCCGCCGCCGTATGCAATTTCGCCCACGGTTTCGCCGGTACGAAACGCCCCCAGGCGATAGCTGGAATAATGCGTAATACGCCCACGCTCGAACAGAAGAATTCTCGTATTCCCGGGACCAACGTGAACGGTCAAAACCTTCTTTTTGAGCAGGGCAGGATTTTTTCTTAAAATGTCGCGCACGCCCATGTAGATGAGGCGGGCCATTTCGCCGTCATCGGTGACGCGCAGGCGCATGTCTCCGGCGATATGCAGGCGGTTGATAAACGTGTCAAGATTGTCAATATCCTGTAAAATATTGGTGGCGTGAAAGCGAACGTTGACGTCAGCTCCTTGTCCGTATTCGCGGATCATTAGGGAAAAATCGTTCAGTATTTTCACACAGCGTTCCATGGTATGCCGTCCTGCGTGTCCCTGCCGATATACATCGCGCGAAAGCGGAACGGGTTGTGTCAAAAAGTCGATTTCTTTTAGCTTCTTCCCGCGTTTTTCGGCAATCATCATGGAAAGTGCGCTTGCTCCCAAAAAAATGGTTGCGTGAAGAGCAGGGGGCGTTCCCCCGTCTTCTCGTTTTTTCGAAACTTTTTTCGCTTTACTCGATTTAGCGTTCATGCCGTGTGAAACAGTATAATGACATTACCGCATCGCTGCAAGCTGCAAAGGTTCTTATGGCGGAAATTTCACCGTTGTACGGTTGGTCTTTTCGCTTCGGATCGTTCTGCTGTTGCCAATTTCGTTTTTCGTGAAAAATAAATCGGTTTTACTTTGAAAGAACTTGCCCTTTCCGACTATATATGATATAGCCCGCAGAGGTGATACGTTGTCTGATATATTTTGTTTGTCTGTGTGCATCAGTATATGCCACCGATGTCCGAAAGTCAGATTCGTTGCTGACCTTGCAAAACCCCGAACGCGGGTTTTATAGGACGGCATTTGTCGGTTTGAAACCAACGAGTACGAAAGCGATTTCCATCGGGAGCGGATTGGTTCATTTGCGCATTGACTTGTCTGCATTTTCGACACGGGCGGGTGGAGAAGACGCCCCCATCGGTGAAGACGCCCTTGTCGCTTTGCGCCGCTCTTTGGACAGTGCGCGTCAGAATGGCGCAAGTGTCATTGTACGAAGCTCTTACGATCCGCAGTTTTCCGGAAAGAAAAATGCAGAACCGAATATGAGCATTGTGGAACACCATTTAAAACAGCTCGCTTCCGTGTATAGGGATTACGATGACGTGATCATGTGTATTGAGCTGGGTACATTCGGTCCGTGGGGAGAAATGCACAGCAGCACATGCTGTACGCAGGAAAATGTAAACCGCGCGACAGATGTATTGTTGAAACACACGCCAGCTTCTCTCGGGGTCAGCATGCGCACGCCTCAATATGTGGCGGGATGGTTGGGCTTGGATCCCATGTCGGATTTGGACGGTGTGTCTCCTGCGTTCGAAAAGGCGATGAAAAGCAAAGGAAAACAATCGCTTCGCATCGGAATGTACAATGACGGTTATTTGGGTTCGGCATCCGATTTAGGAACGTATAACAAAGTTCCGCGTCAAAACGGCACGGCTTGGCTCAACTCTGCCGGCACGCGCACGTTTTACGGGGGAGAGGCCGTAACGGACGCGGGCGGCAAGGTACAGGGAGACTTTAACAAGCTGGAATACGTTGTCCGAGAAGCACCAATGACGCACACATCGTATTTGAATTCTGAATGGAATACAAAACTGCATGAAGCATGGAAAACGGAGACATTTCACCGAAGTGGCGATGAATATGACGGTGAAAACGGCTTGAAATATATTCAGGATCACTTGGGGTATCGTCTGGTATTGCGAAAAGCATTGATTGATGGTAAGGCTCTTAAATGGAAAGTGCTTAAGATAAGCATTGCCGTGGAAAATGTGGGCTTTGCCCCCGTGATTCGACCTAAAGTCGCGTCACTGATCCTTAAACACGAAAAAGGAAAGATCATCGAGCTTCCGTGTCCGCGTTTTGACGTGCGAACGGTAAAAAGTGGCTCCGTGCATCGTGCAAAGCTTGCTGCTAAACTGCCGTCGGGAATGCTGCGTGGACGGTGGACTGTGTTTTTGCGTTTGGCATGCCCGGGCTATGAAACGGCGGTCAAAAAACCTGCCGTTCGCTTTGCCGGAACAGATGATGAATGGGATGACAATACACGAAGTAACAAGCTGGTTTCCTTTATCTTATATTGAAATACAATCCTTTGTCTTTCAGGAAATGCTTTCTCTTTCGGTTGATTTCTTTGAAAAGACAGGTTATCAAGACGATAGAGAAGAAATGCCACCGTGTGTACGACGAAAAGAAGAGCGGCTTGACAGGAACGCCGTTTCACGGTAGTCTTCCCGCATGTGTGCATCCCCTGTACGGTCGAAACGGACGTGGACCCGGTGGCTTTTTTACGTCCTGCTGGCATTTGGATGCTTGCTGATCGGATATGAATGGATGGCGGCAAGGTTGAAAGCCAAGCAGGCAAATGCCGCATCAACACCGACGGTATATGATGCCGATGCGGGATCGTCTCATATGCCCGATGTCCTGTTGACGGGCATGATTCTTCTGACGCCCGAACAAATGGTGAATGCCCCGTTGACAGACGGTTTTTCTTCTCCCTTGGGGGGTGAAAACGGTGCTATGACGTATGATGCGCAACCGTTCGGTACGTGGAACGAAACCTATGGCGGATACCACCAAGGACAAGATCTCAACGGCATTGGCGGTATGGATACCGATAGGGGAGAACCTGTCTATTCGGTGGCGCGAGGGCTGGTGGTCTTTTCGGGCATTCCTTCGCAGGAGTGGGGCAATGTGGTTGTGCTGGCGCATCGCTTGCCCGATGGGAGGCTTGTACAAACGCTCTATGCGCATCTTGAAAGTAGCCGCGTGACGCCCGGGCGTATGGTCGGGCGCGGTGAACAGATAGGTACAGTGGGTACGGCAGGTCCAACAGATGCACCTTACCCCACGCATTTGCATTTTGAAGCGGTAGAATCACTGGCTGTCGAAGCCGGGATGCCCGGCTACGCCAAAACGGTGACCAATCGCCTGAACCCCGAAGAGCTGATGAGGCAGTATCCCGCTCCTCTCAATGGGGCATTGCCCGATACGATGCTTACGCTTCGCCGTTTCCTTTTCCAAAACAACACAGAAGTGCAAACCGCGCCGCCACCGGCATCGAAGTTGCCGGGTGGCGTCATTCTTGCAAATCCATCGCATTTGCTTGAACAAAACCGATAACCAAACCAATATGAGTACACAAAAAAAGAATTTTTTCATTCCGTTTTTCCTGAGTTTTGCCTGCGTTTTCCTGCTGGGATTGCTGGCGTATAAGTTTGCGGATTTTTCAATTACCGCGCCTTATCCTGCAGAAGAAAAGAAGCAAAGTCCCGCAGAGGAATCGAAGCCCTCTCAAAAGATCCCGGCAGAGACCACTCCCGCGAATGAGGAGAAACCCGATCGCGCCATTGCCGATTCTGCGCTCCCAGAGGTTCCCCAAACTCAGCCGTCTGTTCGCTCCCTGATGCGCAACGAAGAGAAATTGGTGGAAACCGTCATCGGAGAATCGGGACGCGACAAGTCGCACATCATTGATTCATTGGTGAAGGAAGGCGCAATTTCTCAAGAAGATTCTCAAAAAATCAAGGATTGGTTGCAAAAGAACGGCGGGCAAGCTGCCGTCACGCTTGTGGGAGAAACGGAAAGCGACGGCGAAGCGGTCAAACGCTATCATGTAACCGGCAACAATGGGGCTGTTCTTGCCATTGAGGTCAAACAAGACGCAAACGGAAATAAGACGATTGCATCCGTGCGGGAAATCGACACGAATCCTCATTTCGATCCGTTGGCGTTGGCAGATCGCTTTATGACGGCGGTGCGTAGCGGAGACATGGCGACCGCGAGAAGCTTCATCACGGGCAGTCAGGTAAATCCTGCTACTCTTGCCGGCTTGTGTATGCTTTTTGAAGATGATTTGTATGCTATGCGTCGCCGTGATCCCATCCGCAGTATGTTCATGACCGATGATCACGCAGGTTTTCTTGTTTACTTACAGGCGAAAGCAGATAAAAAAGCCGCTCATATCGGGCTGGAAATGCAACGTGCCAATGGGCAGAAATGGGGGATTTCTGCTGTATCGCTCGATTCTCTTTTGGCTTCATACGAACAGAGCGGCCAAATGGAAAGCGGGCTTTACTTCCCTATCGTGAAAAACCCCAAGGGAGGAGATTCAATCGCACTTTTCTTTGGGTTTAACGAAGCGACGCTGACCCCTCGCTCACAAAGGCAACTTTCCATCATTGCCGATTTGCTGAAGGCGACGAATCGCCGCTTGGAGATCAGCGGACACACTGATGATGTGGGTTCGGCGGGCTTTAATTACAAGCTTTCCGTGCGTCGAGCAGATGCGGTAAAAGATGCTTTGGTACGCGATGGGGTTGATCCATCGCACATCATCACCAAAGGTATGGGCAAATCCCAGCCACGCCGTCGCATCGGTTCTGCGGTAGACCGAGAACATGTGGAAGAAGTGCGTGGTGAAAACCGTCGTGCTGAAATTTACCTCGACTTTACCGATTGATTCATGGCGCGTTCCTACACGATTCGCGAAAAAGAATCTTCGGCTTCCACGTTGCCTGATTTTTCACGCGATCTCAATGCGGAGCAACTGGCCGCCGTGCAAACGCATGCCCGCCGTGCCTTGGTGATTGCCGGTGCGGGATCGGGCAAAACGCGCACGTTGACGTATCGCGTTGCGCGGCTCTTGGGAGAGGGTGTGCCGCCATGGCGCATCATGTTACTGACGTTCACAAATAAAGCGGCTCATGAAATGATGAACCGCGTTGGAGAATTGACCTCGTGCGACATATCCTCACTGCAAGGAGGTACGTTTCATTCGATGGCAAACCGCATGTTGCGGCGGCATGCCGCCCTATTGGGATACACGCCTTCGTTTACCATTCTGGACACTGAAGACCGAAAATCGCTATTGAAACGCTTGATCAAAGAACACGGCGATACGCGCAAATCAAGCCGTTTTCCGAAGGCAGAGGTGCTTTCCTCTCTGTATGGGCTTGCGGCGAATCGCGATGAAGAATGGGTCGATGTCCTGCGGGCAGAATATTACTATTTGCAGGAATACGAAAATCAAATCGGCACAATTTACAAGGCGTTTCATGAATCCAAACGCAACGGCAATTCCATGGATTTTGATGATTTGCTGGTCAACGTTGTTGCCTTATTGCGCGATCATTCCGAGGTGAAAGAAGCCTATCGCAATCGCTTCCTGCATGTGCTGGTTGATGAATACCAAGACACAAACGCTCTGCAAGAGGAGTTCATTGATCTGTTGGCGGGTGGCAATGAAACCTCATTGATGGCGGTGGGAGACGATGCACAGAGCATTTATTCGTGGCGCGGGGCTGACGTGAGCCACATCCTCGAATTCAAAAACCGCTTTCCCGATGCCGAAATATTCAAAATTGAGACAAACTATCGAAGTGTCCCGTCTATTTTGGAGCTTTCGAATGCAGCTATTGCTGCCAACACGCGGCAGTATGCCAAAACATTGCATGCAGCCCGCGCTGAGGGGGAAATGATTCCGGCTTTGGTTCCTGCGCCCGATTCGCGGGTAGAGGCACTCTTTGTAGCGCAGCGCATCGGTGAATTGATCGATTCGGGTCTTAGTCCGAGCGATATTGCCGTCCTCTATCGTGGGCATTATCACAGTCTGGATGTTCAAATGGCGTTGTCTCGTGCGGAAATACCCTATCGGGTTACCAGCGGGGTGCGCTTTTTTGAACAAGCCCACGTGAAAGACGTAATGGCGGTGATCCGCTTGGCGGCAAACCCCCTCGATGAAGCCGCGTTTCGGCGCATTGTGCTTTCTTTTCCGAAGGTGGGTGATGTCATGGCGACGAAATTGTGGGAACAATGGCGCGGTTTGGTCGATGTCGATTCGGAGGCAAAATTTGCGGATCGCTGTGAAGAGGCGAAAATCAGCGCAAGCATCCGTCCGTATTGGGAAGCTTTGATGCAGGCGCTGGACGGCTTGAAAGACGATGATGGGAAATGGCGTGCGCCGGCAGAAATAGTCCTTTGCGCCCTTGAATACATCAACCCGACCTTACAGATAAGCTATGACGATTACGAAGACCGCTATGCAGATCTCGAAACCTTGGCTCGCGCGGCTGCCGATTTTGCGGATTTGGATGACTTTTTGGCACAGACGGCGTTGTTGAGCAATACAGATAGGGATGAAGCTTCTACCGAGAAGAAGCAAGTGACACTATCCACTATTCATCAAGCCAAAGGATTGGAATGGAAAGCCGTCTTTCTGATCTCTCTTTGCGAAGGCTCGTTTCCCAACCGTCGCGTTGCGGACAGAGGAGATCCCGATGCCATGGAAGAGGAATTGCGCCTGTTTTATGTGGCGGTCACCCGAGCCGAAGACCAGCTTTATCTCAGCTATCCGAAAATCAACATGCGCAGTTACGATGGGGCTTTCCATCAATACCCATCGCGCTTTTTGAGCTATTGCCCGAGCGAATTGATGGAACAGTGGGAGTTGTAAAGCAACCCGTCTCCTTTCTTCTTAGAGGTGATCGGGAGAATCGGGCTGTGCCAACATGTCTGTCGTTACGTGGTAGACTGCTGCGCAGCGGGGACACGTTACTTCAATTTTTCCCTTCTCAGACAAGATATCTGCCAAATCGCCCTTCATGGATTTCAGTGTAGGCAGAATCTTTTCGACGGTGCATCCGCAGTGAAAGCGAAAACGCCGTTTTTCAAGCACCTTTGTTTCTTCCCGTTCATCGATATGCTCAATCAACTCGGCATCTGCTTCGTGCAACCAGTCACAATCCGCATCGGGTTGTGCAACCAGCAGAGCATAGCGGTCTTCGCCCAAATCAAAACACCGAGCGCTGCGTTGCTCGCTTTGGCGATAGTAATCTTCTACCCAAGATTCTGCTTCGTTCCCGTGCATGACAATGACGGAAGTTTGCGGCTTCTCGGAATTGCGGATCATTTGCGCGTATAGCATATTTTCTTCGGGGATGCGGACGTCTTCGACAAAGGCACGTCCCGCAACCGATTCGGTCAGTGACGAACCGCAGACAAAAAGGTTGGCAGTATACGGATCTTTCAAGTTGAGCGTCCATGCGTGATATTCCGCCCAAGGACGTGAAACCATGTGAAGCGTAAAATAGGCAAGAATTTTCTTTAAATCCGAATCGATCGCCGGTGCATTGCGTAACCCGTTTTGCATCAGATGTAAATAATAATCCGTGTAGACGGGGGTAAATTCGCCCCTCAGCAAAAGGCAGTTGCGGTGGCGTACAAAGACGGATTCCATAACGGAAAAATCGGGCTGAATAAACTTCTGTTCCATAACTCATGAATGCGATTGCCGATGGGGCGAATCTGTTCAGGCTTCATCCTAAATCAACGGGTGCGGAAAACAAGAAAAAACACGGTAATCCTGCACAAGAACGGTGCTTATTTGCCGTATGTACGGCAACGGTTCAACCAACCTGTCAACCAGCGCGATTCTCCCCGTGTGGGCGGGCTGTTGCGCACGCGTCGTTTCAGCACCTCTGCGGCGGCGCGGGAAAATTCGCGACAGGCGACCTCTCCTTCCGGGAATCCCTTCATTTCTTCGAGTACTTGCAACAGTCCCCAACCTTGCCCGTTGTATCTCTCATCGGGTTTGGTTCCCTCGCCTTTGAAATTGACGTAATCAATCAACGCGTAGCAACCGTGTGGGGTCGCGGAAAGTGCCTTGAAACGGCGTTCCGTTTCGCGCGGGTGTGCGGATGACGCCGTGATGCGCGATGCGGAAAGTCGCGAGCGATACACCAAGAAAGCTGCCTGAATATCCGTATGGGTCGACAGCCATTGTCGCATGGCTTCGGTTTGCGGCGTGTGGGCAGAAGCCAGAAATTGGCTGCGAGAGTTCCATGGGGCGTACCCTTTGAAAAAGCTCGGCACGTTTACCCCGTTCCGTGCGGCAAATGCCGTAAACTGCGGGAAACTTTCGTCAAACGGTGCTTGCACTCCCTTGGGATACCAGATAAAATGCCCAATGCCCATCGAGGGAAAATTTTCCCCCGCATTCCATGAAACCAGCCCCTCCCGCGTTCCGGCACATTCGTTGCGCCAGATTTTTTTGCTCAGCTCGGCAACGGCGGCAAGATTCCCGCACTGAGTGGCAGGTGTTGTCTTGTCGTTTGGCAAAGAAGCACAACAACCTAGGACGAGAAACAACGGCAAAAGAGAAATTCTTTTCATACCACTTGTTATGTTGAAAATAAAAATTGTCAAGACCTGTGCAAGGCGCATTGCCACAAAATAAAATCAAGTTCAAGAATATCCGGTTTTTAGAATTAATAAAGCTTAAAGTCATCATAGTATCTAATACCGCGACAGGGTGGGTTTGGGAGGGACGGTAATGGCGCCCACTCATACTGCGGTCACAGAGAGTTAACTGTTCAGCTGTTTCTTTGAAGCATTGGTAAAAAAAGGAGCTTGACAAGGTAAGAATGAAAGACTAGTGTGAGGCAGTAGC
>CAYQNL010000020.1:0-39611 GCA_964418985.1 uncultured Akkermansia sp.
AATGCTGTATGCAAGCTTTTTTTATTAAAGCAAGGAAAAGAATGCTTTACGAAATAGGAACCGCAATGAGGCGAAGCTGATCGTTTTTCTTTAATCGTTTACGTTCATTGGAATATACATAAAAAAACACATACAGCATTCGGAATGCTGTAGTATTCTTTCGATTCCCAAGAATTTTCATACCACATTATTGAAATGATCAAAAAAATACATTGTTGCTGGTTCGGTTCACCTGTACCCCAAGTCGTGGCAAACAATATTTCTCGATGGAAACAACTGAACCCGGATTTTGAAATCCATCTGTATGTGGAAAATGATGTGGACGTTTCAGAATTTTCCTTTGCTCAAAAATACTTACTCGAGAAAAAATGGGGATTTTTGGTAGATCTTGTACGCCCCAAAGCCCTATATGAACAGGGGGGGGTTTATATTGATGCCGATGTCGAACTGATTAGACCCCTTTCAGATCTGGAACCGTGGGGTGACAAACTGATATTGGGGTATATGTATAAGTGCGCTCTCGGTACAGCCGTTTGTTACTCTCCGCCAAGGCATCCTTATTTGAAAGACATTTTGGGTAAATATAAAAAATACAAAATTGAAAGACAAACAGTCAGCAACTCGATTTTTACCGAATATTTCATCAATTCTGTACCCGAATTTCTTTTAAACGGGAAAGAATGGGAAAACGACAAATGCAAAATATTTCCCAAAGAATTTTTCGAGCAGCCGTCATTTCGGCGCACCAAAGGCGTGTCCATTCATTATTGTTGTGGCTCGTGGCGAAGCAAATCACACTTTGGCTTTGCACAGGAAACCTCATTGTTCGCACACTACAACCGCTGGATTCGAAGAAAATATACCACGTGGAAAGCCTGCCGATGCAATGAGTTTACCTCAGTCTACAAAGCGGCCTGCAAAGGCATTCGTATTCACTTTGACGCTTCAGCTTATTACGAAGCAAATTAAACAGTTTACTTTTCTAACATGCCCTCCGTCAGCATCATCATTCCTGTATACAATGTTGAAGCATATTTGAAAGAATGTCTGGATTCTCTGATTGCTTCCTCATTTACCGATTGGGAAGCTGTTTGCATTGATGACGGCTCCACGGACGCCGGAGGTGCAATCTTAGACGAATACTCAAAAAAAGACCCCCGATTCCATGCTGTGCATTGCTCCAACGGCGGTGTTTCGCAAGCTCGGAATATAGGTATTGAGCTTGCAAAAGCACCTTATTTAATGATGCTCGATCCCGATGACTGGATTGAACCATCCATGATTTCCAATCTCCATACTGCCATCTGTCAAGATCATTCCGATCTCGCAGTCTGCGGTATTTTTTTACATAGAACAGATGGGAACGTATCCATCTGCCCACCCATGAAAAAAGGCTCTGTCCAAGGATATTCGAAAATACAGCCGTCTTATGTGGAAGATATCACCCCATACCTATGGAATAAACTGTACCGTCGAGAAATCTTTCTACGATATAACCTGCGCTTCGAAGCAGGCATCCCCATCAATGAAGATCTGTTATTGAACCAGCTCTATTTACTTCGTATTCAATCGATTTCTATCATTCAAACGCCTCTGTACAACTATCGGGCAAGAGAAGGATCAACCGTATGGCGGTATGCGATGGGTGTTGCGCCAACCTCCTACTATGAACTCATTGTCGGGGTTTTGCCTAAAGTCGCTCAACAAGTACCGTCGGTCATACCCGCGCACATGGCAAAAAAATGGATCGGGGCTTTATTCTCTCTTGCCCTGCATCAAGTTTTTCTGAACGAACGTGCCTTATTCCATTCAAAGCACCCGGAGAAAGCACACATTCGAAAGATTGAGTGTCAAAACCTGTTTGAAATATTTTGCCTTGCTCCGCTCAACACCCTCAAAGCCCTGTTGAGAGCCACAGGTGTCTTGATCAAAAAAGCCATCCGAAAGATCATAATTTTGCAAGATTAAACACTTTCTTTCTCTCCCCCGAACCACACCACGGTTGTTCGGAGTGCGGCGACCGTTCATCGCAGGGAAAGTCAATTTCGATGCTATTGCTTTTTCGGGTTAATTCGTCAAAAGACGCAATACGCCACGCAACGCGCATATGGCTGCCATTTCTCGGAATTGTGCGCGGGGCAAAGGGCGAAGAATACACTGCGTTTGCGTAGGACGCCCCCTCAACGCCCAAGCTATCCATACAGTTCCGAGCGGAATTTCTTCCGTTCCGCCACTCGGTCCCGCATAGCCGCTGACGGAAACGGCAATATCCGCCTGTGCACGGACAAGCGCACCTTCTGCCATAGCACGCACGACCGATTCGCTGACAGCAGTTTCGCGGGAAAGAACATCAGCCGGCACCCCCAGAAGACACTCTTTGGCTTCATTGGAATACGTTACCCAGCCAAACCCGAACACCATTGATGCGCCGGGGATACGCGTCAATGCCTCCGCAATAAGCCCCCCCGTACAACTCTCTGCCACGGCAATGGTATCATGCCGTTCAGTCAATCGTTTTACAGTCGCGGCTGCAAAATCGTCAAGGGAATGCGCTTTCTGTTCCGTCATACCATTCATTCTGCGGGCAGGCGCACCGCCGCAACAGCCATTGCCGCCATACCCTCGCGCCGCCCTATCGCACCGAGGCATTCATTTGTTGTCGCTTTGATCCCCACGCGAGAGGGAGAGATCCCCATGGCAGATGCCAGCGTTTCTTTCATGGCATCGACATAAGGTCTGATTTTCGGACCTTCAGCGACAAGAGTGGCATCCACATTGACAATGCTACCACCCCGTTCTCGAATCAATTCCAACGCTTTTCCGACAATACGAACGGACGATATTCCGGCACAGGAATCATCGTTCGGCGGGAACCAATACCCTATATCGGGTAACCCAGCAGCACCCAGCAACGCATCGGCAATGGCGTGGCACAAAACATCGGCATCGGAATGTCCGTCCAACCCACCCTGTTCCGCAATGCAGACTCCGCCCAACCACAAAGGACGCTCCTCTTTGGCGAAACGGTGAATATCGTAGCCCAACCCGCTATGCACTTCGTACATTAACGACCGATCGGAAGTCATCAGAGAATCGTCCGTCATGGCAGGTTACTCTCCCAAGGATTCCATGAGAGGGATGGCGTTATTCCATGCAATAATGGAACCGGCTGTACTGCCTTCGGAGAAGGGCGTAAAATCCACCCGTCCACCGGCGCATTCCACAATAATCTTGCCCGCCGCAATATCCCAAATCGATACCATACTTTCCACGTAGGCATCAAAACGCGACGAGGCTATGTAAGCCAACGCCAAAGCAGCTGTACCGATAATGCGAATTTTACGGACTTGATTTGAAACGTGGGCGAATCGCTGCAATCCCTTTTCTTTCGACCCTTGCGTTTTCCCGTGTCCAATAAACACGATCGCTTCTGACATTTGATCACGAGCAGAAACATGCTGTTCCACGCCGTTTTTGTATGCCTTCCCGCCTTTTTCCGCATACCAACATTCATCGAGCATGGGATCGTAAATGACGCCAACAATGATTTCGCCCCTGTAACGCAAAGCAATCGATACGCAATAAAGCGGAATGCCGTAATAGTAATTGACCGTGCCGTCTATCGGATCAACAATCCATTCGTAGGGGGATTCGGGATTCCCCTCCACGCCTTCCTCCCCCAACAGGGCATGATCCGGAAACGCTTCACTCAAACGTCTGAATATCAGAGCTTGCGACACCTTGTCAAGTTCGAGCTTTATATCATGTTGCGATGCCTCGTCTACGCGCTTATTATCACCGAAATGTTCCTTAAGAAACGCGCCGGCGACCTTGGCTGTATCAATGGCAGTCAGCAATGCCTGATGTTGTATATCCATAATTTTCTGTTATTTGATGAGAGAATTCGCGCGGGTATATACCCGATCTGCCAAAAGAGAAGCACAACGGCTCATGAAAGCTTTATACCTCTTGGACGATGTTACTTTCGGATCGGGATCGTCAAAACCCAGCCACAAGAAAACGGCCACCTTCTTTCCCGCCATCATAATCCATTGTCCGTCGTTTTCCGGCAATGAGCATCGCAACATTGTAGTACGCCCCTCTTTGCGAAAAGGTTGCAATTCCATCACGACGCGAGCTACCTCGCGCGGCACAGCTTCCGACGGGAGAGCGGCTTTTTCGGCATACAGACAGGTACCGCCCAAACTGCCGATATAGCGAACCATGCGCAGGGGGTAATCCCTTCCCCGTCGATACAGGCAAAACAGGTTGTGCGCCATATCAATGCGCTTCATCGGGAAAAGTCCGGCATACAACGCGTCACCATCCGGTAACCTTTCGGGAAAATGCAGTTTGGCACAATATCTTTTCAACGCCTCTTCGCCTATACGACGTCCCGTTTCCAAAGCTTTGTTTTCCACAATATGCATGCCGTGTTCACCAAAATCGCTTGCACAGGCATAAACAACAGGCATAAATGCCGTACCGGGGCGAGACGTCTCCAGCCATCGGTTTCTGTTATCCAGCGGGGAGCGTCCCCCCGTCACGGCTATAATATTGCCGGTGTTGACATCCAAGCATAATATTGCCGCCTGAATGCATTTGTCCAAGCCGTCTTTCCCCCGCTTGGGCATAAGACGGCGAGCGGGAGTCCGCAAAAAATCGTTCCTCGCTTTTTCTGAGACCTTCTGCGCCACCTCGTTTTGTCCATCGATGGCAAACAATTCATTGACGGCGGCAGGAGCGTTCCCTCCCTCCATAAAGCTAAGAATTTCTTCTTGCGCCCGCTCGGTTTCCTGTTGCAAGGGGAGATTGAGAGCCGTCACCACATTGATCCCTGCGGCGTCTTGCCCAAATTGCCCTCGCAATTCCGAAAGCTCGTTACGCACCCACATCATGGCGTATGATCCGGCTTGCGCCGATGGCGTTTTCGCCAAAACGATCGGTTGTTTTTTTACCGCTTCTGCTGTTTTGGCATCAATCATTTCCCGATCGACCATGCGATCAAGCGTCGCATTACGTTGCGCAACGGCGGCTTTCATATCGCGCACAGGATTAAATATGGACGGACCTCGCACCAATCCCGCCAGCGTTGCGCATTCCGAAAGAGTAAGATTCGACACCTCTTTGCCGAAATAATACCATGCAGCTTGCGCCACTCCGTAACAATCTTGCCCAAAAAAGATTCGATTGAGATATTGCGTAAAAATGGTTTTCTTGTCGTATTTTTCTTCTATGCGTTGTGTAATCGCTACCTCAAGAAGCTTTCTATCCATTGATTTCTCCCGCAAATCATATGTATTGCGAGCCAATTGCATCGTAATGGTTGATGCGCCCTGATGATACGACATGTTGACGATATTTTTGAAGATCGAGCGAACCACAGAGGAAAACACCACCCCGCTGTGTTCGAAAAACTGCTCGTCTTCCCGCGCCACAAATGCATTGATGAGATCTTGCGGCAACTCCTCCCACACCACGTCACGTCGTCCACTTTCCGTCAATTCTGCCACCCGCAGCGGTGGGACGGACGAATCATACACAGCGCACCCGGAAAGAGGTGCGACAACCAAATCAATATCATAGGTGCTTGCCCGCCACGAATACCAGAGGAACACACCAAAACACAACGCCAACAGCGCGGACAACACCCCCAGCAGGAACAACACTTTTCCCGTCGCGATGCCGAACACATCGAACCATCTTTTGCGTCTGTTACCTCCTTTGCCCAACATACTTATTCGGTCATTCGAAGCAACCGTTCATCCGGCGTCCATGAAGGAAACTCCTCGTTCAACATTTTTTCGTACAATGAGGTCTCTTCCGTTTTGTTTGCTTTCCGCAATGCCACGATCAATTTGTACAATGCTGCGGGCTTCATTTCCGGATCTGATATGACATTCGCCACGCGACCGTAATTTTTTGAAGCTTCGGAATAATTCTTTTCGACAAAATATGTATCCCCCAGCACAATGTACAATGCGGACTTCAAAGGACCGTCAATTCCCAAACCAATCGCGGCTTCCGCTATCTGCCGAGCATCGGCCGTTTGCCCCATTCCGAGCAAAAGCTCTGCTTTGTCTTTCATCCCTTCAACGCGGCGATACGGTTGCGATTCCATAGATAAATACTGGTCGATCGCCATATTGCCTCGGCGGTATTTATCCAGCATCAGGCAAGATTTTGCCAATGCTTTCCATACCGAAGCATCAATTTTCTTGCGCTTCGTTGGGTTCGAGCCTTCCGTTCCCGGCACAATTTCTTCCTCTGCGCGGTTGACCGCAATGTTGAGATACCGTTCTGCCGTCACATAATCCTTCTTCTGAAAGCTCGTCCACCCCAGCCAAGTGAGTATTGGGAGAGGCAGAGCATCAAACGATGCCTTGTTTTCCCTTTGCAGATATTCGGTCGCTTCCCTCAGGTGATCCAAATCTTGCATCATGTAATAGCAATGTACCAAATTGGCATCGACCAATGGACCGTATTGCTCTTTATTCAGCGTCCCCGCCTCTTTGAAATGGAGTACAGCTTTGGCACCGTCACGCTTTTCGTAATATGCCTTTGCCAGCGCATAATGTGCTTCGGCAAGTGCGGCAGGCTTGACAGACGGAAAGTTTTTGATCAACCCTTCGTAAAAATAAATCATGGCGTCATTGTCACGCCCTGCCGCCGTCTGTGCTGCTCGTTGCCATGCCGTAGCAGCAACATCCGATTTGGGATAATCTGTGATCACTTTCTTAAAGTCTGACAACGCCAAATCGTCTTTCCCCATGTCGCGGTAAGTTACCCCCCGAAGAATGTAGACTTCGGGGACATGGCGGCTCTTCGGGAAATCGTGAACAAACGAATCCAATCGCCCCAAGGCATCGGGACTTCCCGCCTGCACCAAACTCCACGCACACTTGTAAGCGGCTTCGGGGCGCAATTTTTCGGGGAGGTTTTGCAGGCGCAATGCGGCATATTGCCGTGCCGCTTCTTCGGGATTGACAAGCAACATGCGCTCAGCATACATTAAGCGCACAATATCGTTTAACGGGTTCTCCCCATTTACATTTTGACCGGCGTATGTATTTAAATGGCGCGATGCTAACTGCAAAAATTGAGGGTTAAGCGATTCGGACGCACAAACAATGCGGCGGTACGAAGCGTCTACTGCTTCAGGCGTCCCGGGCATCGCGGCTTCAGCCGCCGCAAAATATTGCATAGCACGCTCGTATTGTTTGATTTCGTACAATGCCTGTCCGATCACACAGCACCGCCGTGCTTCAAGTTTTTTATCGGATAACGGAGGCATCCCCGCCGATGCGCGAGCGGCAATTTCCGTATAATTTTTATCACGATATAGCAACAAAATCGTTTCCAATGCCGCTTCGGACGCATACGCTTCCATGCCGGGCATGTTGGAAAGGCGATTGTACAATTCTTGCGATTCGACATTGCGTCCTAGCTTGGCAGCCAAGCGGGCAGCTTGCAATGTTGCGCTACTTCGCGTCTCGAGAGGAATCTCGCGTTCCGACAAAATGCGACGGTAAAAGCCGTAGGCTCTTTCGGAATTGCCATCCTCCACGGCAAGATGCGCCAGCGACATGAGTGCACCCAGCCTCAGTTCCGATTTGATGTGGGGCGTTTGCGTCAGCTCCTGAAAAATGGATTGCGCCTTATCGCGATTACCCAGCTCCATGTAGGCACGTCCGATGCGGTAGCGGGCATCATTACGCATGTCGGCATTGGTCGCTTGGGCAAAGGTAATTTCATAATATCGACGTGCTTTTTCCCAATCTTTCAATTGCGAACACTGCGATGCCAATTTGTAAGCGGCAGCAGCGGCAATTTCTCCTTTGCACTTGGTAGCAACTTCTGTCAAAACGGCATTGGCATTGTTGATTTGCCCCAGTTCCATCATGCATGTTGCGCGAAAATACTGTGCTCTGCCCCATTGCGAAGATTTCGGATATTTCTTCGCAAATTCGGCAAACATCTTTTCTGCCTGTACCAAAAGTGCGCGTTTTTCTTCTGTCGACAACCCCTCGACGCGGCTTTGTACAAACACTTGCTCGGCTATCCCCATAGCATCGCACTCGCGGTTAACTGCCAGCAACTCGTCTTCCGGCACTTCTTGCGCCGTCCGTTGCGCCACCGCTGGCGTCATACAAACCGCTCCCAACAACAAAGAGAAAGATATACGAGTTTTCATCACAAAAACAGAATTATGATGCCGCACCATATTGCGTTTTCTCCTGCGGCATTTGTTTGGAGAACGATACATTCCAGATGCCGGCGGCATTGCAACGGGCAATGACGTCAACTATCTTCTGCCAACGCGCTTCGGCATCGCCACGAATGCGCACGGGCTGATTCGGATTCAGGCGCGCCATATTGCGCAAGCGAGATTCAAGCTGATCCAAAGAAAAAAGCTCACGATCGATCGTCACAACAATTTCACCGTTTTCATCTTCTCGTACGTTGATGATGATTTCGTCGATCGCACGGGATGCCTCTTCCGAACTTTGCGGAGCTGTCGGCACTTTCACTTTAAGATCTTGCTCATTGAGCATGAACTTTTGCGTTACCACAAAAAAGATAAGCAATAGAAAAACCACATCGATCATAGGTGCCAGTTGAAAACCGATCGGCTCCGGGATTCTGCAACTCAGTTTCATTATTTACTCATCCTGAACAATGGGCTTTAATAATCATCATCACCCAGCGACTCATCTAAGCGTTCCGGGGTTGCTGATACCCCCAAACGATTTTCTCGATCCATCTGAATCGCCACGATCGACAATATGTGCGTAATCGCCGCTTCCATATCGGCAATGCGTTTTTGTACACGACTGCGGAAGAGAGCGTATGCGCACACTGAAGGGATACCCAAGATCAACCCTCCCGCCGTGGTAATCAACGCCTCGGCGATCCCGCCCGCCATTTGCATTTGCTTAACCCCCTCAAAATTGCCATCGGCAATCTCGATGAATGTTTTCATCATCCCAATCACCGTTCCCAGCAAACCGAGCATCGGCGATATCGCCCCAATATCCGACAGCCACGAAATCTGGCGCGTCAGAATACTGGCTTGACGGGATCCTTCGGCACTTGCCACTTCGCGCACTTCATCGATATTCGCCATCGGATTGCGCTGTAAAAACATGACCATCACCTGCACCGTGCGCGAAAAGCTTGAATCATTGTAATCACACAAAGCCAGCAATCCGCCGTAATCCTTTTTACGCAAATACACTTCCACTTCAGACACAAAGCGATACGGCAACACTGCACCACGCCGCGTTGTCCACAGACAAAGGAAGAAAATAATTGCGGCAACAAACGACAAAGCCAAGAGCGGCCACATGATAAAACCGCCTTTTTCAAAAAGATCAATGATATCCCACGATGAAGAAATAGCAGATAAAGGGAACGCTGTCATGACGTGTACGGGGATGAGTATATCGGATATGCGCAGATATTCAAGAAAGATACACGTCTTGCATCGGCTTTCTTTCAATCATATTGCAACACCCCGCCCGAACTGAAGCTCATGTCGACTTTTCTCCAAACAAAAACCGACACCCGCTTCGGATATCGGTCTTTGAAAACAGTTGTAACAGGGGCGATTTATTTTTTCCCCTGCGGAGCAGGCATAATCCCTTGACTGATCAACAATGCATCGGGATCAGGGTCACGCCCCATGAAATCGCGGAAAAGTTCCGCAACGGGTTTCGTATTACCCTTACTCAAAATGGTCTCGCGGAAGGCTTTGCCGACAGCAGGGTTTCTCACCCCTTCTTTCCGAAAGCGCGAAAACGCATCGGCTGCCAGCACTTCGGCCCATTTGTATGAGTAATACCCGGCGGAATATCCCCCGGATATAATATGCGGCAAATTGTATATCAACGCACGGCGTGTTCCTTCATACGGAAAGGCGTATTCTTTCAAAATCACCTTTTCAGCCTCATCCAACGACATCTTGCTGTACTTGTCATAGTTGATGTACATTTCAAGGTCATCCTTCGCAATGCAGAGCTGATTCATCGCATACATACCCGCCATAAAGTTTCGCGATGCCAGCATCTTGTCAAACAACTCTTTCGGCATGGCTTCGCCCGTTTGGTAATGGCGGGCAAACACGAGAGACGATTGCTCGTCCCACGTCCAGTTTTCATTGATTTGCGAAGGGAGCTCCACAAAATCCCACGGCACACTTGTGCCGGCGATTTGGCTCACCCTGACATCGGATAGCATCACATGCATCAAATGTCCAAACTCGTGGAAAAGCGTTTCCACATCGTAGTGAGAAAACAATGCCGGCTTATCGTCGCTTGGCTTGGTGAGATTTCCGCAAATCACTGCCATGTGCGGCACGCGGGGCGATGACCCGATCGGGGCTTTGCCCACATGAATGGGTAACATCCATCCCCCGGAACGTTTCGTACTGCGCGGGAACCAATCCATGTAAAATGATCCCAGCAATTCACCACTCTTGTTGTCATGAACCTCATAAAAGCGCACATCGGGATGCCACACTTCTACGGCATCGGCGTTTTTTTCTTTGCCGTCCTTCGAAAGCGCACACCACACGGGGCGTTCCGTCACCCGTATGTTATACAATTGGGAATAGATGTCAAACATCCCGCGAAATACATTGTCAGCCGCATAATAGGGACGCAACTGTTCCGCATCGAAATCGTATTTTTCGGCACGCAATTTTTCCGTCCAATAGGCACGATTCCACGGATGTATTTTGTTTGGGCGCACCCCTGTTTTACTGCCGATGTAGTCGAACAGCTCATTGACATCCCGCTGAAATGCAGGAAGCGTTTTGCGATGCAGATCATTCACAAAATTCATGGCCGCGTCACCGCTCCCAGCCATGCGATTATGCGTTGTCAAATCGGCATATGATTTAAACCCGAGCAACCCGGCCATCTCACGGCGCAATTCGATAACGCGACGCACAAGACGTTCGTTATCATACGGTTTCTCCGCCCCTACGGCATCGGACGCCTCAAACACCTTACGTCGCAACTCCTCATTTTCCGCATATTTCAACAACGGACCCATTGAAGTATATTGCAAGGTCACCAACCAGCAGGGGTTCTCCGCAGTTCCGATTCCTTTTGCCAAAGCCTCTTCGCGTGCCGTGCGTTCCCATGATTCTGGCATCCCCGCAATTTCAGCACGATCGCGCACAACGTACTGCCATGCATTGGTGGCATCCAATATATTTTGAGAGTACTCGCGGGTCAGTTTTTCCAATTCATGATTGATGTCTGCCAAACGGGCTTTTTTCTCCTCAGGCAAGTCTGCCCCCCCGGTGCGAAATGCGTCAAGAGTTACCTCCACATATCGTTTGCGGTGCGGATCGAGATCTTTCACCCACGATTGCTCTCCGGCCTTTTTCAAAACCTTCCAAAGCTGTTCATTCATCAGCAGGGACGATTGGAAGACGGATACGGCAGGCATCAGTTTCTTCTCGGCTTCCCGCCGTTCCGGACTGTCCATCACGGACGAAAGATGGTAAAATAAACTGGCGGCGGCATCCAGCTCGGCATCCAGCTTTTCCAATGCTCCAAAAGTATTTTCGTAGGTAAAATCCGTCACAGCACACAGCTCTTTCAAGCGAGCTTGGGCAATCTCCAACGCGAGCGGTATATCTTTTTCTGCCTGAACCGCCGTCAATTTTGACCATGCGGGCGTTGCGCTCTCGTCAAAATACGGATGAATATCTTGTTGCGCTTGCGTTTCCGTTGCGTTTGCCAAACGACCGGCATATGCCATCTTCCCCGATACAGCCAAACAAACGCCCAGCATCAGCGTCCCGACAATCAAATTCTCACATCTCATATTGTTATAGATATACGCAAACCCATACCGCTATCTTACAAAATGTCGGATGGTTCCCACTCCCAATTCCTCATTAAAAACGGTTTTTTACGGATTTTCTGTCTTTCCCTGTGATCTTCCGTGCAATGGAAGAACTTGTTCGAGAAGGGGTAAAAACTTGAGAGAAAGGCACTTGACAAGATAATAATGAAAGACTAGTGAGAGAACACATCCACCTCCCTGTCGCTCTAAAACAAGAATACCGTTTGAGGCATTCACCTACAGCATTCTTAATACTGTAGGTGAAAATACGCACAATCTTTGATAGAAAAAAGAGAGCAAAAAACGTATTCTTACCGATGAAACACAATCAATTTTCCCAAATAAATCACACTCAATAATTTACTCAATTTGCTATTGACTCAGCATTCTTAATACTGTATCATCATCCGCGCGGACGCCTCCCTTTTAAAGGGGCGTTGTGTGTTTTCTCTTTTGACAATTTTATGAAAAAACCTCTTGTTTTCTCAATCATCGCCAGTGCTTTAAGCCTGAGCAGCGCCTCTGCGGCAGAATCGCTCACGATCGGCTCTGCCGCTGATGCAAATGCTACGACCTATGACTCAACAGTAACGAACGGTTCAGACATTACAGAACAAAACCAATATGGATACTCTCCCATCCTGTGGACTAATTCGGATCGCTTCAAGATCGCAGATTCGACACTTTTAACGGAAGGAAGCACCGCCTACTCTCTGCACCTCGATGTAAGTTTTTCTGCTTACAATTTTTCAATCGGCAGTGCAGTGTATGTTGACACCTTCACGATAAAAAACGGAGACACCAACAACCTCACCAATCTTACCATCAATTTCGGAGAAAACGGATCCCTCACTGCATCATCCATTTTCAACATCGGCGTGGGATTCAAGACTGAAGGCAGTCTCTTTACCATAAAAGCAACGGGTAATACCACAGAATCACTGTCCCGCGTTCTCGTTTCTGCAAGTGAATTTTGGAATGTATCGGATGCCAATGAAATCGCCGTTGACATTTCCGGCATGGATGGTCTGACCAACCTCGGCATTGTCGATTCGGCAGACAGAATCAGCGAAGGACAGTACGGCATTGTACGCACAGGCAGTTCCCTGACGCTCGTCTCCAAAGTCGCTTCCGTACCCGAATCCACTACGGCATCGCTTTCTCTGTTGGCTTTAAGTGCATTGGCTTTGCGCCGTCGCCGCGCCTGAAAGAATAACATTTTTCGTACCCATGCATGCCGTTCCCGCAAGGCGAACGGCTGTTTTTTGTCCCGAAACAACAGTCATGCCGCAAAGCACGTCATTTTACACTTGCCGAAGACATTTTAGCGGTTACAATGCGGGCGTGTTTTTCATCGACATCTCTTTGCGGCGACAAGAACTGACCCTGCGAGAAGGCTCGTTCGCCGGGAGTATCGTTATGAACGCCCCCATATCATCGGGACGCAACGGGATCGGCTTTGAAGAAGGATCGGGCAAAACACCCACCGGTCGCTTTGAAATCGGCGAATGCATCGGCAAAGGGTATTCCCCCTACACCATTTTTTGCAGTCGACAACCAGTCGGAGAATGGCCGCACTGCCTCCCTCCGAACGCAGCACCAAATGCCGATTTTATCATCGGGCGCATCTTGCGTCTGCGGGGGCTGGATGCAGACAATGCAAACACGTGGGAACGATACATATACATCCACGGCACGCATGATCTTGCCTCGCTGGGCAACCCCACCTCTCACGGATGCATCCGCGTAGGACCCGATGCGATCGTTTCGCTTTTCAACCGTTGCCCTGTTGGCACACCTGTACGTATTAACGCTTCATGAACATCACTACATCCGACGTATACTTTGGATTTCTTCTTTCCTTGCTGGCAGGGCTTTCTACCGGCATCGGCGCAGGCATTGCATTTTTCCTGAAGAAGAACGATACGAAAACCCTCACCTTTGCCTTGGGGGGCTCTGCCGGGGTGATGGTCTACATATCCTTTGCGGAGCTGTTGCAAACCTCTCGCGAAACATTAATGCAGGATCACGGGGCAACCCTCGGGTCATGGTACACCGTGGCAGCATTCTTCGGAGGAATCCTGTTGGCGGGTCTAATCGACAAATTGGTACCCGAAGACGAAAACCCGCACGAAATCCCGAACCTACCGTATAAAACAGCCACATCAGATTACATCCCTGCGCCGAGCATTCGCCGCTCCGGCTTTCTGTTTGCTTTGGCAATCGCCATCCACAACTTCCCAGAAGGCATCGCCACCATCACCTCATCGCTCGGGTCTCAAACTCTGGGCATATCCGTAGCAGTGGCAGTCGCCATTCACAACATCCCCGAAGGCATCGCCATGGCCGCTCCTCTCTATTACGGCACAGGAAGCCGCCGCAAGGCATTTTGGCTTTCGCTGTTATCCGGCTTGGCAGAACCCTTAGGAGCAGGGCTTGCCATCTTGTTTCTGCTTCCCTTCATCTCGCCTACACTCATGGCCGTCCTCTTTGCGACCGTGGCGGGCATCATGATCTATATCTCTTTTGACGAATTGTTACCCATGGCAGAACGATGGGGACATCATCACCTTTCCATCTATGGAACCATCCTCGGCATGTTGCTGATGGCGATCATTCTGACAATTTAGAATACTTCCTCACCGTAAATAACCTACACAAGAACAGGAAACATTTATCCTGTGAAATGAGACTTGCAACGAAGCGTTACCTCGTGTACCATTTCCTCCGCAATGGCATCATCTTCCGGTATTAGCCCTATGATGGATCAGTATCTGCGAATGAAGCAGAGTCTGCCCGAAGATGTATGGCTGTTCTTCCGCTTGGGAGATTTTTACGAAATGTTTTTTGATGATGCAGTCGAAGGCTCTACCACGCTCGGGCTGACGCTCACCAAACGACAGAGCATCCCCATGTGCGGCGTCCCGCATCACAGCGCGGAATCGTACATTGTGCAAGCCATCAAGGCGGGCAAACGGGTTGCCATTGCCGAACAGCTCACCACACCTATCCCCGGGAAGCTGGTCGAGAGAGAAATCACCCGCATCATCTCTGCCGGCACCTTGGCAGACCTATCCCTCGTCAACGATGCTGAACACAACTACATCGCCGCCGTTTACCGTGAAAAAAACACATGGGGGCTGGCTTGTGCAGACCACACCACGGGAGGCTTTGCCGTAGCAGAATTTCCCTCTGCGGAAACATTACAGGAAGAAGTAGCGCGCATTCGCCCTCGAGAACTGCTCGTCAGCGATGAACAACAAGACGATTTCCGTTCGCTTCAAGCTACTCAATACTACGATGGCTACGCCTTCCTGCCGGGAGCGGCAAAAACAACACTCGAATCACACTTTCGCGTACATTCTCTGGCGGGCTTCGGCTGTGGCGGCATGAGTGCCGCCATCGGCGCGGCGGGAGCCATCCTGCACTATCTGAAATATCAGTTGCGCCGCTCGACCGATCATTTGCGCCGCATGTCCCTGCTCCCCACGGAAAATGCCGTCCTCCTTGATGCCGCCAGCCGCCGCAACCTCGATCTGACAGACGCACTCGGCGGAGCGAAAAACACACTGCTCGGCACGCTCGACAAAACAGCCACGCCAATGGGTGGTCGCCTGTTGCGCGAATGGGTTTTGCACCCAATCGGTGATTTGACCGAACTGTTACGTCGACAAGACATCATCGCAGGATTTCTGAAAGAGCCGTTTTTGATGAGCAAACTGCGCGAATCGCTGGGCGAAGTGCGCGATCTGGAACGCCTGTCATCCCGTTTGGCACAGGGAGGCGGCACGGCAAGAGACTTGCAAGGGCTGGGCATATCGCTTTCACAGATCCCCGCATTGGCGGGAGACCTCAAAGCCATCGAAAGCGATAGCAGTTTGTTTGAGCCCATGCGCCAACGCCTCGGCGATTTCGGAGATCTGGTCTCTTTGCTGGAAAAAGCGATCGTCGATGAACCGCCCGTCACCATCCGCGAAGGCGGCATGATTCGCGACGGCTACAGCGATGAGCTGGATGCGTTGCGCCTTGCCTCGCGAGACGGCAAAGCATGGCTGGCAGAAATGGAGAACCGCGAACGCGCCGCCACCGGTATCGATTCACTCAAAATCCGTTTCAACAACGTTTTCGGCTACTACATCGAAGTCACCAAATCGCATTACGCCAAAGTCCCCGCTCACTACACGCGCAAGCAGACACTTGCCAACGCCGAACGCTACGTCACCGATGAGCTTAAAAAGATGGAAAGCACCATCTTGGGCGCAGACGAACGCTCACGCCAGCTTGAATACGACGTATTCTGCAGATTGCGAGAGGAAGTCGGCAAGTGTCTCGACCTCATCCAAAGTACGGCAGCTACCGTGGCAGAGCTGGACGTACTCCTCTCCTTGGCAGAAGTTGCCCAACGGCAAGGCTATTGCCGCCCCGTGCTGAACGAAACGCGTTGCCTGCACATCGTCAACGGCAGACACCCCGTTATCGAACAGGTGCAAACCGATGCCGCTTTTGTTCCCAACGACACCCTGATGGATGCAGAGCATCAGCGCGTCCTCATCCTGACGGGACCGAACATGGCGGGCAAAAGCACCTACATTCGCCAAGTGGCTCTCATCGTCCTGATGGCGCAAATCGGCTCGTACATCCCTGCCGATTCGGCAGAAATCGGGCTGGTAGATCGCATCTTTTGCCGCGTCGGAGCAAGCGACGACATTGCGAGAGGGCAATCGACCTTCATGGTTGAAATGAGCGAAACCGCTCTCATCTTGAACAACGCCACGGAACGCTCTCTGGTGATCCTCGATGAAATCGGACGCGGCACAGCCACGTTTGACGGACTTTCAATCGCATGGGCGGTGGCGGAACACCTGCACGACGTCATCGGTGCGCGCACCTTATTTGCCACGCACTATCACGAGCTGGTTGACTTGGAGAAAACGCATGCGGGAGTCAGCAACTGCCATGTTGCCGTGCGAGAATGGAAAGACGAAATTGTCTTTTTGAGGAAAGTATTGCCCGGTCCTGCCGACAAATCATACGGCATTCAGGTGGCACGCCTCGCGGGCTTGCCCGCCGACATCATTCGCCGCGCATCGGAAATCCTCTCACACCTCGAAACAAGTGCCGACAGTCGAGAATCGCGTTCTCACCGCAAGAAAGAAGCCCTCACCAAGGGAATGCCGCACAGCGACGAACCCGACATGACCCAGCTTGAGCTGTTCTGAACCGCCTTGCGAAAATCATCCCTCGTGTCGATGTTTGCACTCCCGCGTGACCGTCAAAGCTCAGTTCTGTTTCATTTTCGTCCTATTTCCGTATCAAAAAACGCTTTTCCGAAAATTTGAGATTGCTTTCCGTACCCTTGAGATGGTAAAAAGAATGCGATATGGATTTAGAGCAACGCGAAATCAATGCGGCAACCATTACCCCGTATTTCGAAAAATATTTTGGGCACAAGCCGACTGTTGTCGGAGCAGCCCCCGGGCGCGTCAACCTGATCGGCGAACATACAGACTACAACAACGGATTTGTCCTCCCCATGGCGTTGGAAAACAACTGTGTGGTGGCTGTGGCTCCCTCCCCGACAGGAGAACACCGCTGGTGTGGCTCTCTCGGCGATACGATTTACACCATCCCCGTGAGCGAAGCATCGAGCAAGGGCGATCCGTTCTGGTCCAACTACGTGCGTGGCGTCATCGCCAAATTGCAGGAACGCGGTTATGATCCCGGAGCTGTCGACATGCTCATCGACAGCAACGTTCCGCGCGGCGGCGGACTTTCCTCCAGCGCAGCTCTCGAAGTAGCTGTTTGCACGGCATTAGCAGGGCTGGCAGGAGCAGAAATCACCTCCAAAGACAAAGCCATCATCGGGCAAGCCGTGGAACACGAATTCGTCAACGTTCCCTGCGGCATTATGGATCAATTCATTTCAGCACACGGCAAGAAAGATCATGCGTTGATGCTCGATTGCGCCAATTTGGAATACAAGCTCATCCCAATGGCTGACCCAAACGTTTCCGTGCTGGTTTTCGACAGTGCCGTGAAACACTCTCTGGCAGACGGAGCCTACGGGCAACGCCGCCGCCAATGCGAAGAAGCAGCGCAAATTCTCGGCGTCCCCACCCTGCGAGAAGCTACTCTCGACATGTTGGAAGCGAAAAAAGAAGATTTGGGCGATGTACGCTATCGCCGCGCCCGCCACGTCATCGGCGAAAACATCCGCGTCCGCAATTTTGCCGAAGCCATCAGCGCGGGCAATTGGGATGACGCCGGTGTTGCCATGCGCGGCAGCCACGCCTCTCTGCGCGACGATTACGAAGTTTCCTGCGCGGAAGTCGACACCCTCGTCAACCTCTGCGACACCATTCCTTCCTCCTCTTCCGTCTATGGTGCCCGCATGACCGGCGGTGGCTTTGGCGGATGTATTGTCGCGTTGGTCAAGAGCGATGCCGTGGAACAAGTCGGTCACGAATTGCTCGCCGCCTATCGCGATTCTCTCGGCATTGAAACCACCTATTTGGTTACCCGGGCAGGCGATGGTGCCCGTATTCTCTACAAAGCTTAACATCAAACATATGAAAAAATTGGCATTAATACCGGGTGTAGCCGCCCTCATGATGTCCGGCGCGTTTGCGCAGGATACAGTTGCCACAGCACAACCCGATCCCCTTCCCCTTTGGGAGATGATCGTCTTCTGCGTGGTTGTGGTGGGCGTCATCGCGTTGGGTATCATTAAATCCGGCGCAGGGAAAGAAACAGAAGAACAAAAAGAAGAGAGCGGGGCAGCCGATTACTTCTTGGCGGGACGCGGCTTGAGCTGGTGGCTCGTGGGCTTCTCCCTGCTGGCAGCCAATATTTCCACGGAACAATTCGTGGGGATGAGCGGGCAGGCAGCCGACTGGCTGGGGCTGGCAATTGCCGGCTATGAATGGTTGGCCGCCATCGTACTGGTCATTGTGGCATTCTCCTTCCTGCCCATGCTGCTCAAGCGCGGTGTATTCACCATTCCGCAATTCTTAGAAGAACGTTTCAACGGCGTATCGCGCGTCACGATGGCAGTGGTCAACCTGCTGATCTTGGTGGGTGTGCCGACCGCCGCCGTCATCTATGCTGGGTCTACCGTCGTTTCCGTCTACTTTAACGTCAGCGTCACAACGGGCTGTATCATCATGGCGGCATGCGCCACGGTATACGTCTATGTGGGCGGTTTGAAAGCCTGTGCATGGACAGATCTCATCTGGGGTGCCGCACTCATCGTGGGGGGGGGCGTTGTTGCCTATTTCGCCGTAATGGCTCTCGGCGGCATGGAAACCGTTCCGCAAGCTGTTCTGGACACAGCGGCCTCCACATCCACTGCTACGGCTGACACTCTGGCAGCTACAGGCAACGCCTTTACGGACGGGCTCAACCGCATGTGGGAACTGAATGCGGGCGGCGTCCAAAACAGCATCAACGGCATCGGCGGGAAACTGCACATGATGCGCGAAGCGAGCGACCCCGTCATGCCATGGACAGTCTACCTGCTGGGGCTGTGGATCCCCAACTTCTTCTACTGGGGTCTTAACCAATACATCATGCAACGCACCTTGGCTTCCAAGAGCTTGGAAGAGGGGCAGATGGGTATTGTATTCGCTGCTTTCCTGAAATTGTTAATCCCCTTCGTCGTGATCATTCCGGGAATTCTGGCGTACAACCTCTTCCACAAAGACCTTGCCAACGAAGCCGACAAGACAGCCGTATCGATCGTAGCGGGCGTTACCGAAGACGGCACCAAAACCGGCAAGAAAGTGATTTATCAGGTGGACAAATCCCGCCTGATCCGCGAAGACAGCTCTTCCCGCGACATGGTATATTATGCCGATGCGAACAATGATTGGCAGCTTGCTGACAACGGCATCGCCCCTGAAGGCACCAAAGCCTTAACGGTTCTCAGCGGTGTCAACATGATTCTGAGCAACGCCGAAACCGTTGGCGCAACAAATGAGCAAAAAGAAGCTCTTGCCATTGCCGTAACAAACTTACAGAAGACAGACAAGAATCTCACAGCAGACGGCGAAACCGCCGCTTCCGTGAAGTTGGCTCGAGCAGAAGCCGCCATACAGCTTCTCAAAGTGAACAACGAAATCGTGGCTCCCGCCATTGCGGATACAGAGCATTACACGACTGCCACCTCCGTTTCGGGCTACCAAAACGACAAGGCTTTTGCCACCTTGCTCAAAAAATTGCTTCCGGGTACGGGTTGGGCATGGTTCGTCTTGGCTGCTTTATTCGGTGCCGTAGTCAGCTCGCTGGCATCAATGCTCAACTCCGCATCGACCTTGTTCACCATGGATATTTACGGCAAAGCCAAAGAAGTGGCGGGCACGCCGGCAACAAACGCACAGCTGGTATGGGTCGGCAAAGCCGCCGTGCTGGTATGCGCTTTGATTGCTACTATCTTGGCACCGTTCTTGGATAACCCCGCATTTGGTGGCATCTTCACCTTCATCCAGGAATTCCAAGGATTCCTGAGCCCGGGTGTACTGACCGTATTCCTATTCGGTTTCTTTGTACCGTTCTGTCCGCGCGTCTTCGGTTGGCTCGGTATTGCACTGGGTGCCGTTGCTTACGCCATCTGCAAATGGGCACCGGTGCTTTGCGAACAATCCTTCCTGAACCGCATGGCGTATTCATTCCTCTTCGTCTGCCTGATCGGTCTGATTCTCACGCTGGTCAACATGACGAAAGGCGGCGAAAAAGTCATACTGGAAGACAAGGGCATCTTGGAAATGAAGACCTCCGGTCGTGCCAAGATATTTGGAGCATTGGTAGTTCTTGCCACTATTGCCCTGTATATTATCTTCTGGTAAAGATTTCGTATCATTACAAACAAGAAGCCTGCATGTCTCTACATGCGGGCTTCTTCTTTTCTCTTCCGAACAAAAAAATAATTCTCTTTTCCGAATTTTGCTTGACTAAAGAGCAACAATATCGTAAATATTCCCCCCACACATATTATGGCTAAAAAAAGCTGGATCGAAAGAAATAAGAAGAAGGAAGCGACTGTTGCTCGCTATGCCGAATTGCGGGCTCAATTGAAAGCAGAAGGCGATTATGTTGGTCTGACCATGCTTCCCCGCAACGCTTCCCCCACCCGTCTCGTAAACCGTTGCGCCATCACCGGGCGTCGCCGTTCCTTTATCCGTCGTTTCCAATTGTCGCGTATCGCTTTCCGCGAATTGGCCAATGCGGGTATGCTTCCCGGCGTGACCAAATCCAGCTGGTAATCCGGTTGATGCCATCTTGACATCTGACTTTGCGTGGGGCATTGTACCAATGCCCTGCGTTTTCTTATGCCCATCTACGAATACATTTCCGAACACCCGGAAGACCCGACGCGGTCCTGTCCGGTATGCCGAAAAGGCTTTGAATTACGCCGTCCGGCAGACCGTGCACCGCTGGAACGTTGTTTGCTTTGCAAAAACCCCGTTCGCAAACTCATCAGTCGCGTCAACATTCCGGAAATCACAAAACCTCTCTCAGTCAGCAACGCCAAGAAAGCCGGCTTTACCGTCTTGGAAAAACGCGATACCGGCATTTACGAAAAACTTTGATTACCGAGCTTTTTCTCCTTACACATGAACGAAAGTACAGACCCTCTGAGTATTCCGGCGGCAACAGTGGCCGCCTCCTATGAATTCCCCGAAATCGGAGAAACCATCCTCTTCATCGCGGGCATCATTTTCTTTTTGTTTTTGAACGCCTTTTTCGTTGCCAACGAGTTTTCGAGCGTCCGCGTGCGTGAAAGCCAACTGGCAGATGACGAAAACGACAGCCCAAGCCAACGCAAACGCCGCGCCAAAGCGAGGAACATTGTCCGTCACCTTGACACATACCTTTCTGCCAACCAAGTAGGTATCACTTTTGCATCGTTGGCACTCGGCTTCTTGGGCGAACCGCTCGTGGAGCGTCTGGTCGCTCCTGTGCTGTGGCACATCGGCATGACAAGCGATTGGGCTATCCACATCATCTCTCTGGTACTGGCGTACAGCTTATTCACGTTTGCACATGTCGTTATGGGCGAGCTGGTTCCCAAATCACTGGCAATTCGTCATCCTCTCAGCTTGGCACTGGCAACGGCACCATGGTTACAACTGTTTGACCGTCTGTTTAGCCCGATCATCAACCTGTTCAACGGTACCGCCAACCTAATTTTACGCAAACTGTTCGGGATCGACCCCTCCGAACAGGCATCCAACCCTCACAGTGCCGATGAGTTAGCCCATTTAGTGGAAGAAAGCGGACGTTCCCAAGCCCTCACCGAAACCGAAGCGGAAATTTCAAAAAATGCTCTCGGTCTCAACGATAAATGCGTTTCGGACATCCTTACACCGCGCAATGCCACGGACGTTCTCGACATCCAAACACCGTTCCAAGAAAACTGGGAAATTGTCTGCAATTCACGCCACACGCGCTTCCCGTTGGTGGACGGACATTTGGACAATGTTCTCGGTTGGGTCCACGTCAAAGACCTTCTGAAATTGGCTGGACAAAACTCTCCCGACCTCATGAGCGTGAAGCGGGACATCAAAATCGTGCCGGATTCGATGAAGCTGGACACCCTGCTCAATTTCTTTCTGAAAGAACGTACACATTTTGCCCTCGTCGTTGATGAATTCGGTGACACCCTCGGCGTTGTCTTCTTGGATGACGTGCTTGAAGAAATCGTCGGCGATGACATTCAGGACGAATTCGACGAAGAAATCAAAGAATTCATCACTGTGGGGCGCAACACCTACATAGCCAGCGGTGCCATTGCTCTCTACGACTTGGAAGAATACCTGCCCGACCTGCACATCGATTGCCCGAACGTCTCCACGCTTGGCGGCTATGTCACCAACGAGCTGGGACACCTCCCTGAAGAGGGCGAAACCCTCGAAGCGGGGAATTACAGCCTCTCGGTCACCGGGGCGGACGGTCGGCGCGTCACGCAAGTCAAAATTGTTCGCAAACAGGAAACCCTCCCTTCAGAAGAATCCTGAAACGGATTTTCTGTACAAAGGGTGCGTTTTTTGAATATTTCGCTTTCTCTTGTCGAAAAAATCAGGCACAATGGGCTTGCGCCTGCGAAGGAATGATAAAAAATCCTTCGGCGCAATATATCGCCAAAATTCTCACAACCAAAATCACAGAACATGAAAACACTCGTATTACTCCGACACGGACAAAGTGCATGGAATGCAGAAAACCGCTTCACGGGCTGGACGGACGTTGACCTGACAGAACAGGGCATGAACGAAGCCCGCCGCGCCGGCAAGCTGATGAAAGAAGCAGGGCTGAAGTTTGATCTCGCTTTCACCTCCTACCTCAAGAGAGCCATTAAAACACTCAATTTTGCACTCGACAGCCTCGACCAGGATTACATTCCCGTGCGCAAGAGCTGGCGTCTCAACGAAAAGCACTACGGCATCCTGCAAGGTCTCAACAAAGCCGAAACCGCCGAAAAATACGGTGAAGACCAAGTACTCATCTGGCGTCGCAGCTACGACATTGCTCCCCCGGCACTGGGTGAAGACGACCCCCGCAATCCGAAGCATGATCCGCGCTATGCCGGTGTTGCCGATGCCGACCTTCCCCGCACGGAAGCGTTGAAAGACTGCATCGACCGCATCATGCCCTGCTGGAACGATGAAATCGTCCCAGCCCTCAAAGAAAATACCACCGTTCTCGTGGCGGCGCACGGCAACTCTCTGCGCGGCATCGTGAAGCACGTCAAAGGCATCTCCGACGAAGGTATCATCTCGCTGAACCTGCCGACCGGTATCCCCTACGTGTTCAAATTTGATGACGATCTCAATCTGATCGAAGACAACTTCCTCGGTGACCCCGAAGAAGTGCGCAAGCTCATGGAAGCCGTGGCAAACCAAGGCAAAAAAGCCTAACAACCTTTAAATTCCCAACTGCTCCGAACGGACAAAACAAAGGGAGTCTTCCGGCGGGAAGGCTCCCTGTTCCGCAAAAAGACACCATTTCAAGCGCATGAACTTTCCGTGGATCTGTCTCATGTTCATTTTGTTGGTGGCAATCCAACAACCACTCTTCGCACAAAGGCAGCAGAACGCCGGAAAAACGAACAAAATATGTAAAGAACAGCAGTACGACCTCAACAACAGAGCGAGGCTGGAAGAAATCAACACCGATTATTTGAGGGGCACAAAATATTACGAAATCCCCCCGAACACACACCTGAACATTAATGAGCTGAAAATTAAAACTATGTCGTCGGGATGGTGCGCCGCCGAGACAACCCAAGCGGAAAGCGAAAGCTACTTCAGCCAACGTTCGGACGGTTCAAAACATATTTCTTATAAAATAAAAGACGTTACCATCAAATTGGTAAACAGCAAATTGGTGGCACCCCACATTGCCTCTTGGGGATACGGTGCCACGTTGACGCATGAACCGGGGGATGCCTATTTTGACACATGCTACCCTCTCATGTACGCCCCAAACGGCGATAAAAAAATCCACGAAAGGTACGCCTTAACAGTGGAATTTCGCTGGATAATAGACCATGTGCCGGATATAACGGAAAAAGGATTTTTGCAAAATCATCCGTTAGATTACCGCCTCGCCTACCTGTATTTCAAAAACATTACATGCGAAACGGTCATGTTAATTGGGAAAATTTCGACAAAATGAGGGAACCATTCGCCAACGGATCTGATACCTCATGCCTAATTTCATAAAACAGCTCCTCGTTTTGCTTTTGGCAGTACTCATTGTTTCATGCAGGTCTGTCGATGCTCCCATCCAGTCTGACGAAACGACAGAGAGTCGCCTTGCCTTAAAGCAGATCGACACCATCCTCCGAAGCAATCGTGATTTTTTCGCTTTGCCCCGCCATACAAAACTTGACCTAGACACCATTTCCCTCGCTTCCGTCCCGCTTTCCGATTCCGTGACGGCAGGTAGCACTATGGCAGAAGTGGAAACCACCATCTACCAATACCCTAACGGCACCAAAGCCGTCTACCCACGCCTGAAAAAACTCACCCTCAGCGTAGCACACAAGCAGCTGAAAACTAACAATTCTCCACTTTTAGAATTCGAAGGAACCCTTGCACACGAATTGGGGCATGCCTACCTTGCCACGCAATACCCCCTGATCTACGTCAAAAGCGGGGATTTCAACCTCATCGAAGGACACGCCGTCACCGTACAACTCCGTTGGCTTCAGCACAACATCCCGGACATGACGGAAGAGCAATTTTTGAACAGCCGCACGGCAGAATACCGCCGCGCTTACCTGTATTTCAAAAACTTTTATATGCGAGGCGGTCAAGTCGCTTGGGACATCCTTGACCAAAAAGAGTTTCAGTTAAGCTCCCGTTTCTGAAATCCCCATCCTCGCTTTCACAAATCCGTTTTCCCGCCACCGCGCAATACTCGGTTGCAATCCCGATTTTCCGGCGGATACGTCTCTTCCCGCTGACCGTTTGGAGAAAAAAGCAACTCTTCGCTTGCCAAAAGCCTCAAAACACGGATATAGTAGCGTTGCATGACGAGCGGCGCGAATCAAGCGAGATTTTTTACCTCACAAGAAGAGAACCACGACCCCAATGAGGAAAGCCGTGCGTTTTTGACAGAGCAAATCATCACCTACCTCGGCAACAAGAGGGCTTTGCTTGACTTTATCGGGAAAGGCATCTATGCCGTCAAAGCCAGATTGGGCAAAAAACAGCTGGTCAGTGCCGATTTATTTGCGGGATCAGGCATCGTATCCCGCTACCTGAAGAAACACTCTTCCGAACTTTACGTCAACGATTTGGAATCGTATTCCGCCATAATCAATTCCTGCTACCTGACAAATCGCTCCGAAATCGATAGTCACGAATTGGGAAACCTTCTCGCTGAGTTACGGGAAAACATTCGGCGGGAATGGCGTCCCGGCTTCATCGCGGAATTATATGCTCCCCAAGACGATCAAAACGTGCAACGGGGAGAACGCGCCTTTTACACACGCAGAAACGCTGTCTACATCGACACGGCAAGACAACTGATCGATCGTCTCCCCGTAGAAAAACAAAAGTTTTTTTTGGCACCGCTTTTGTACGAAGCGTCCGTTCACAACAACACCCCGGGTGTCTTTAAGGGGTTTTACAAAAACTCCGATGGGATCGGGCAATTCGGCGGCGAGGGCAAAAACGCCCTGCGAAGAATCACGGGAGACGTGGAACTGAAACTCCCTGTTTTTTCGCGCTTTGATTGCGCCACACACATCACGCAAAAAGAATCTTCGGATGCAATCAAAAGCCTGCCCGAATTGGACTTTTGCTACATGGACCCACCCTACAATCAGCACCCTTACGGTAGCAATTATTTCATGCTGAATCTCATTTTGAGCAACGAACGCCCGAAACGCTATTCGCGAATTTCGGGCATTCCCTCCTGTTGGAACCGCTCTGCCTACAACCGGCTTTCATCCGCCAAAGAAAGATTGTTCGAGGTCATCCGAAACTGCCCGGCCAAATTCATCCTGCTGTCGTACAACTCCGAAGGCTTCGTCAACCGTGACGAATTGTTGCTTTTTCTCAAATCCATGGGCACGGTCACCCCTCTTTCGACAGAATACAACACCTTTCGCGGCAGCAGGAATCTGCGCGGACGCTCCATCAAAGTGACGGAATTTCTGTTCCTTCTGGAAAAAAACTGAAGAATTTTCGCCCGCTTTCCCTGACCTTTTCCCCAGCGAAATTGCACCCCTCGAAACGTAAAACACGCATTTCACAGCCGTCCGATGCAGGAAAGCCCCCTGCCCGCACAAATCGCGCGAATGCATCATTCCCTTTTAATCAACAACATACAACAAAGATTTTCTTTTCCCGTTTCAGCGCGACAAGCGCAAATTCGGAAACTTTATGATTGCTGACGCAGGGAAAAACAGGTATACTCCCCGCGTTATGAGTACCAATGCTAGTTCGGGGCTTCCCGCCTCGGTGAAAAGCTATGCTCGCTATCTTCTTGTCATGGCGGGCTTGGGTGGTTTGCTTTACGGGGTGGACGTCGGCATCATTGCCGCCGCACTGCCTTACATTGAACAAACCTCATCCTACACGCCCGGTCAGTTGTCACAAGTAGTGGCAGCCGTTCTTCTCGGCAGCGTACTTTCCTCGCTGTTTGCCGGGATGCTGGCTGACATTTTCGGGCGCAAGGCTATCATCATCGTGTCGGCGTTGCTCTTTACGCTGAGCATCCCCGTCATCTGCCTCTCCAACGGAGATTTCGCCATGCTGATGGGCGGACGTATCCTGCAAGGTGCCAGCGCAGGTCTTGTGGGTGTGGTTGTCCCTCTGTACTTGGCTGAATGTCTGGGAGCGGACGCTCGTGGCAAAGGCACGGGCATGTTCCAATTTTTGCTGACCGTTGGTTTGGTTTTTGCCGCATTCATCGGTCTGTTCACGACCATGCATGTAGAAACCGTTGCCGACCACGTTGAAACAACGGCTGAAATTTTGCGAGCCACCAAGATCCATGCTTGGCAGACAATCTTCTGGATTTCCAGCATCCCCGGCATCATTCTGTTCTTTGGTGCGTTCCGACTTTCGGAATCCCCCCGTTGGCTCTTTGGGCGCGGTCGCCGAGATGAAGCATTGATCGCTCTCGCCCGCAATAACGGCGAAGAAGCGGCCAAGGAAATCCTTGCCGAAATGGAGCAATCCGCCGAAGCGGAAAAGAAAGTTGCCGAAGAAAAATCCGCCACTTCCGGCGAAACCCTTCTGCAAAAGAAATACGTCTATCCCTTCATCTTGGCTGTGGTCATCCTCGCTTGCACTCAGACAACGGGTATCAACTCTGTTCTGAACTACTCGGTCAAAGTATTGCAACAAGCAGGATTGGAAGGTCTCATGTCCAACTACGGCGATACGGTGCTGAAAATCGTCAACATGCTGATGACGATTGTTGCCATGTCGCTGGTTGACAAGAAGGGGCGCAAATTCCTCCTCAAGCTCGGTACAACCGGCATCATTGTTGGTCTCGTGGGCGTTGCCTGTCTTTTCCTGAGCGTCGAAAGCGGACGCAAAGCGTTGGACGGCAATCAAGTTGCTTCTCTGATATCCAACAATGCTCTTACCATCAACTTTGAAGATTCCGCTACCATGCAGAAACTCGGTTTGGGTGAGATGAAAGGCGGCACTCAGGTAATCCTGACCTACAAACAGGGTGAGGATTCCAACCAAATCGTTGGCGAGTACCATGCCGACAACATCGCCAATGCAAGCGATAAGGAAAAAGAAGCCATCTACAATCGAGCCAAGAGTTCATACAACCAACCCGTCTTCAAGGTGCTTACCCGCTTTGTCAAACCCGGCGAAGAAGCCAAGCAAAAGCTGACCATCACCGGAGCAACATGGAACGGTACGGACATCACCGAAAAGGTGGCTCAGCTCGTAACGAATGACGAAAGCATCGACATCACGCTCAACGATCCCGAAACATTACAAAAACTCTCAATTGCCGCCAACAAAGCCGAAGGGCAAAAACTTGCCGAAACATACTTCTTCGGCGAAGCCCCAATCTTCGAAGCCACCTACAAGCAGGGCGACACTGAAGGCAAGGTAAGCATCGTAGTGCGCCCCTACCAAGGGATCCGCATTGACGAAGCTACCTACAACAAGCCTACCTTCATGGACAGCGTATACGCCGTGTTCGGTTCGCAGATCCAGCCCGAAGGGACGTCAAAAGCACTGGAAATCACCCGCGCCGAATGGGGTGACAAGCCCAGTCAAACAACCGGTTGGCTCGTCGCCGTCTGCTTCATCATCTTTATCGCATTCTATGCGGTAGGGCCGGGCGTCTGCGTGTGGCTGGCACTTTCCGAATTGATGCCCAATCGCATCCGTGCCAACGGCATGGCGATTGCCCTGCTGATCAACCAAGGGGTTTCCACCACCATTGCGGGAACATTCCTGCCTTGGGTGGGCGCATATGGATATTCGAGCGTCTTCTTCACGCTGGCGGGTTGCACGGTGATCTACTTCATCACAGCCGCCTTCTTCCTTCCCGAAACGAAGGGACGCACCCTCGAAGAAATTGAAAAATATTTCACCGACGGGAAAATGCCCGAGCCGAACAAGGGACATCAAGAGTAACCTGTCTTATCGATAACCGAAAGCGCGGGCTTGCGGCAATCACCCGCAAGCCCGCCTTTTTCACCGAAACCAACGCACCAACCGCAATATACTATGGAATCATTATCCTGCGTCCCAATGGAATGGGTATTTTTTGTGGCTGCCGCCCTGCTGATCTTGGGCATTTTGGCAAGCAAAATCTCTTCATGGGTCAATGCCCCCGTACTGGTCATGTTTTTGGCAGTAGGCATGCTGGCAGGGTCGGAAGGCGTTCTGCCCTTCCTCGGCGTCCAAGGCATCGCCTTTTCGGATTACAAAGCCGCCAACTATATCGGTTCCCTTGCATTGTGCTACATTCTTTTTGCCGGGGGGCTTGATACCAATTGGAAATCCGTACGGCAAGCCTTGGTTTCAGGTGGCATTCTTGCCAGTTTGGGCGTTTTGCTGACCGCCGTAGCCGTTGCGCTGTGTTGCATGTGGTTGTTGGATGTACCCTTTGCCCAGGCAATGTTGCTGGGTTCCATTATTTCATCGACAGATGCCGCCGCCGTTTTTGCGGTACTTCGTTCCAAAGGGGTCAGCCTGAAAGGCGATCTCAAGCCGTTGCTCGAACTGGAATCAGGCAGTAACGACCCCATGGCGGCCTTCCTAACCATCTTCATGATTTCCATGGTGATGGCACCTCAGGATCATACCTATTGGGAAATACCCATTTGCTTCCTTTCTCGCATGACCTTGGGTGTGGGATTGGGCATCGGCATTGGATGGACAGCTGCGCGTATTTTCAACAAGCTCTCGCTGGATTACGATGGGCTTTATCTGGTGCTGGGCATGGGAGTGGTGCTTTTCTGTTACGGGCTGACGGAGCTTGCCCAAGGGAACGGCTTTATGGCCGTTTACGTCTGCGGCATGATGATGGGCAACCAAAACTTCTTGTATCGCAACGGATTCAAACGGTTCAACGACGGCATATCATGGCTGATGCAAGTGGTCATGTTCCTCATGCTGGGCTTGCTAGTATCTCCCGGGCAACTCATGCATTGGGGGTTAATCCAAACGGGCTTTGCCGTTGCTCTCATCCTGATGTTCATCGCGAGACCCGTTGCGGTTTACCTTTGCATGCTGGGGTCCAAATACAGCTGGCGCGAACGAACCCTCGTCTCGTGGGTGGGCTTGCGCGGGGCGGCCCCCATCGTGCTGGCAACGTTCCCTGCCATTAATGGAGTACCCGATTACGAACACTACTTTACCATCGTCTTTTTCATCGTTCTCATTTCCGTCATCCTGCAAGGGAAAACCCTCATGCCGATGGCTCGTCTGCTCAAACTTGACAAAGCCTTTGTGGCGCAACCCCGCGCTCCCTTGGAATTCGAGCAAACCAACACCATCAAAGGCGAAATGTACGAGCACGAAGTCGTTGCCGACTCCTTTGCGGAGGACACACCCATCCGCGATCTGCATTTACCCAAAAAGGCTCGCATCCTGATGATTCGGCGCGGCGAAGGCTACGTCATCCCGGATGGGAACACCGTCATCCGTTGCGGCGATGGTCTCATGTTCCTGACAGAAGAAGAAATTTTTGACGAGGCGTGTACCATTCTCTCCGCTCACAAATCTCTTTCAACGCCGAGCGAAATTCCTGCCACGCGTCAAAAAATGCTTGTTGCGTCAAACGAAGAAATGCTTGGGCATGATTCTCTGCCCGATGAGGTTTCCGCAGACAGCGACACAGACACTTCTTCCCTATCATGTTGATCGATACGCACTGCCATCTGGCTTCCGATTGCTACGCCCATGCCATGGACAGCATCGAGGAACGGGCGCGGGCAGCAGGGGTGACGTATTGCGTCACGCAAGGCACGCACCCTAATGACGATTGGGAAAAACAACTCGCCTTGGCGAATGCCTTTCCCTCATTCATCACGCCCTGCCTTGCCGTCCACCCCACAGAAGTTTTGCGCATCGATGAAACAGCCATCGAAAAGCTTGCTACTCTGGCGGAGACGCAAGCTTTGGGAGCCATCGGCGAAGCCGGGCTGGACTACTATTGGCCGGCACCGCAAGGATACGTCGAACAAGATTACCGCCGAAAACAGCAGGAAATCCTCGAAGCGCACTTCGAAATCGCCCGCCGTTGCGGTCTCAATATTTCTCTGCACACACGCGATCGCAAGAGCGATGCCTGTTTTGCCGATGCTGTTTCCATCGCACGCCTCTTCCCCGATGTTCGCCCCGTATTTCATTGCTTTATCGGCACACAGGAACAGGCAGAACTCATCTTTCGCGAACTCGATGGCTTCATCTCATTCACCGGCATTGTCACCTTCAAAAATGCCACAGCCGTGAGAAAAACGGCGGCATGGTGTCCTATCGACCGTTTCATGCTGGAAACGGATTCCCCCTACCTGACGCCCGAACCCTATCGCGGGCAAACCAACGAACCATCGCACGTGGCGCAAATTGCCGCCTCCATCTCCGCGTTGCGAGGCATTTCCGTTGAAGAAATCGCCGAACGCACCGAGGAAACCGCCCGCTCGTTCTTCCGTTTCTCTTCCCTTGGATAATTTCTGCCACCCGTGTCAAACATGTTGACAGGATATATGCTTGAGAACAATACCGGTTTCTGTTAAGCTGTGCACGTCATGAAAAAAAATCTGCTCTTATTGAGTTTGGGTGCGTGCATGGCCCTGACTGTAACCTCTTGTCAAAACAATTCAACGCCCGCCGTAGACGGCGACTACGAAGAAGCCGTCGCCATTGCCGATGGGGCCATTCCCCCGTGGCTGGAAGAAGACACATCAGGTGCGGCTCAAATCTCTGCCGGCTCTACGACCGACCGCAACAGCATCAGCTTTCCCGAACCGAGCAGTGATCCTCTGGCTGGTCTCGATGAACCGACCACTCCACCCGATACAATCGCATCCGTTCGGACAAGCGGCAAAAAAACGTCTATCGCCTCCACCGGCAAATCCGGAAAATCCGCCAAAAAGACATCTTCCACCCGCAAGCGCGGCGGCAAACCCGGGCTTTACATTTATACCGTGCGCAAAGGCGATACGCTTGATTTGATCTCCAGACAAAGCGGAACTTCCGTTGCTGCCATCAAGCGCGCCACCGGATTGAAGAGCGATTTGATTCGTCCCGGTCAAAAAATCAAGGTGCCGTACAAATTGAAAGAACCCAAGATCACGGGCAGCGGCAAGAAAGCTTCTTCCTCGACAAAGCAATCTGCCAAACCGACCGTGCGTTACAACAAAACGCGCAGCTACACTGTCAAGAAAGGTGATTCCCTCAAATCCATCGCCAAAAAATTCGGTTCTTCCGAAAAAGCCATCCGCAACGCCACAGGGCTGAAAGGCTCCAAGGTCAGACCCGGACAAACGGTGAAAATCCCCATGTAAGGACACCTGTCTCTTTCTATGAAAACTCTCTCGTTTCTGTTACCAACGTTGGCATGTGCCGCAACGGCTCTTAACCTGATCGGGTGTTCGAACCTCCATTCTCAAAACAGTCAACCGAAATCGATTGCGCTCATCAATCCGCGTTCGATTGACAAAAAAGCCGCAAATTATCAAAACCCGTTCCCCGTTAACACATACGAACATTTTGTAGCGAGCAAGGAATACCCCTCGACCATCAAAGAGTATTCCAATGCAGCCCTGCTGTCGCAAGCCGCCAAGAAAAAGAAGTTTGTGGTCATCTGCCTTCCCGAACAACGCGGGCGTCTCTACGTGGACGGCAAGGTGGCTCTCGACTGGCCGATTTCCACCGGCGTTCCGGGGCACGAAACCCCGAGAGGTGCATTTAAGGTTCTTTCCAAGGAATTGGATCACCATTCGAGCCGATACGGCGTTTTCCGCAATGCAGAAGGGCTGATTGTGAGCAGCAACGCAGATATCCTTTCGGACAAGGTCCCCGACGGCTGTTCTTTCCACCCCTCGCCGATGCCCTATTGGCAGAGGCTCACGGGTGACGGCGTAGGCATCCACATCGGCAAAGTCAAACCCGGGCGCAGACTGTCGCACGGATGCATCCGCTCGCCACGCACGTCTGCCGTCAAACTGTACAACGCGACCAACATCGGCACGCCCGTTTACATCACGGGAAGCGTGGAAGACTTCCGCACCGGTGCTGTTGATCCCGCCGACCTGAAACGCGTTTACAAACCCGCACCAATCAAGGTAAAGAAGAAAACACCCGCTCCGCAATCGTCAACCCCGTCGCAAAGCCAAACGACAGCCCCCGCCGCAAGCTCTTCGCCAACACCCTCTCCGTCTGCGGAATCACCTGCGCCCGAGCCGTCACCCGCTCCCACGCAGACCGAGGTATAAGCATCGGCAACAAGTTCGTCATCCGTTCACACCCATGTACACCCTACCCAAACTACTCGACAGGCAATACCTGCTCACCACGTTGCACAGCGAACTGCCCGAAAGCATCATCTATACTGCAACCCAAAAAGATTTGCGCCGCGAAGTGCGCGTCAAATCTCTCAAACGGGAATTTCACACTACGGACGGCGATGCCCGATTCTTTGCCGATGCGGAAGCACAAACGTTGTGTCGCCACGCCTTTATTTCCTCACCTCTTGAGCTGTTCGAAGCGGAAGGCACATGGCATCTTTCATACGAGAGCTGGAACGGCGAGCCGCTGGACATTCTCTCGGTCAACAAACGCACATTGTCTCCCCTGCAATGTTGCGTCCTCATGCGCGAAATGTGCCATTTAATTCTCTCCCTTGATGCCCAGCGCATTGCAAACCGCCCGATGAGAATGGACGATATTTACCTGCGCAGTGACGGATCTTTCCGTATCAACAATCCTGCGATGGGGGGCGTTCGCACTGCAGAAATGCGCGATGCTCTGATCAAGGCGATCGGCTCATGGATCCTTCGCCTGATTACCCCGACTTCTGTCACCGCCAACCGCATTGCGGCTCTTGCCCTGCGCATGGTGCAAACACAAGCGTGCTCCGCCCTCACGGCAGCAAACTTTGCCGAAGAAATTTCCATCTTGCAATACCAAATGGGTTTTAAAGATTGACCTTCGGTTTCGATTTCCTCGCTCAAGACGCGATTTAGGCTTTTCTGCAACCGCTTTCGGGAGCAGAATGTCCCCGTTATGGCTGACCGTTCGCAAACAGATCCCGTCCGCATGGAAAAAATTGTCAGCCTTTGCAAACGCAGAGGCATCATCTTCCAAGCAGCCGAGTTGTACGGAGGTCTCAACGGCTGTTGGGACTACGGACCTCTCGGCGTAGAACTTAAACGCAACCTGAAAGACTACTGGTGGCGTTGCAACGTCCAAGAACGCGATGATGTCGTGGGAATGGACGGTGCCATCCTAACGCACAATTCCGTTTTAACGGCGTCAGGACACGTGGGTGGCTTCACCGATCCGATGTGCGATTGTTTGCTGAGCAAAGAACGCCTGCGCGCCGACCAAGTGCCGGCACAATCCGGCACGGCATATTGGTATGAAGGGGCAAAGAAAGCGGACAGCTCTTGGAGCACAAACAAGCCCTTTGCCATTCTGGTCCCTTCCGAAAAAGAAGCCAAGACCGCCCGAAAAGGCGCAATGCAATATTACACCCAGTTGGCGGGGAAAGGTACTCTGCCCGCCGACTTGGAATTGCTGGGCGAACACACCGAAGAAGTTCACGATTCTACGCGCTTCAACCCTGCCAACGGCTCCCTGCTCACTGAAGCCCGCGAATTTAACCTGATGTTCCGCACCACTATCGGTGCTACCTCCGATGAAAACGATCCCTCATCCACCGGCTGGTTACGCCCCGAAACGGCACAATCAATCTTCTGCCAATACAAAAACATTTTGGACAGCTCGCGCATCAAGCTCCCGTTCGGTATTGCCCAAATTGGAAAATCTTTCCGTAACGAAATCAACCCGCGTAACTTCACCTTCCGTTCCCGCGAATTCGAACAGATGGAAATCGAATATTTTTGCCGCGAGGAAGACGGGTTGCGCCTGACAGACGAATGGCTCGAAAAACGACTCGATTTCTACGAAAACATCGGTATCCCGCGCGACAAAATCCACATTCTGGACGTGCCGGACGGTGAACGAGCCTTCTATTCCAAGAAAACTTACGATCTCGAATACGAATTCCCCTTTGGCATCCAAGAGCTGGAGGGCATTGCCTATCGCACCAATTACGACCTCGGACGCCACCAGGAATGCTCCGGCAAATCCATGGAATACTTCGACGAGGAAAGTCGCGAACGCTTCCTTCCGCACGTTGTCGAACCCTCTGCTGGTTGCGACCGCACGGTCTTGGCAATCATCTGCGAGGCATTCGATGAAGAAGAACTCGGCAAAGACGGAAAATCCGATATCCGCACCGTCATGCGCTTCCATCCCCGCATGGCCCCCGTCAAAGCCGCCATTTTCCCTCTGCTCAAGAAAAATGACGAACAAGTCCGCATTGCCCGCGAAATTGAAAAATCTCTGCGCCCGTGGATGAACGTCTTCTACGATGAAGCCGGGGCTGTGGGACGCCGCTATCGCCGTCAGGATGAAATCGGCACCCCCTTCTGCATCACCGTTGACTTCGAAACGCTCGGCGAAAGCGGCGATGCTCTCAAAAACACGGTTACCGTCCGCCATCGCGACTCGATGGAACAGGAACGTCTACCCATCGAAAACCTGTTGCCTTGGCTCGCCCAACGTATCCGCTAAAACGCGGCAACACATTCAATATCATTTTAGAAAGAAGTCGATCCCACACAAATTAGGATCGACTTCTTCCTTCATGAGGAAGAGGCGGAGGAGACGGCATTTTAAAATAATGCAATCCCTCGCTTTCATGCTTCTCTTCTAATGATTTGCTCACCGGATTATCTCCGATCGGCAATTCAGGGACGCGCGGCGCATCCGGCGGCACCACGCACATCGGCTTCTTGTCCGAATGCTCCGAATAGCTCTCATTCCTCAGTTCTTCTTTCTCCTCTTTTTTTGCTTTCTTCTTTTCCCCTGCAACGGGCTTGGGCAACGGCACATCTTTCGCCGTTGCATGCTCCGTCGCAAAAGATGATATGTTCACGAAATCGGAACGTCCTGCCCCGCTTGCCAAACGTTCCGCAAAGGAAGCAATCTGAATCAGCAGAACAATCCCCACTGCCACAACCAAATACGTGCAAGAGCCTGCCAATCCGCTGATAAAAACAGCGTACCCGTCTTCCCGATTCACCCCGCCCACAAACTGCACCACATTGAAAACCCCGGCAAACGCCATCACGGTTGCGAGTAAATATCCAAACACGACTGCAAAAAACATGTTGTTATTCTACACCTCACCGTGTGAATCCGTCAACCCCATTTCTTCCCCGCACTAAAAAGCTTTTTGCCGTAACTGCGCCCATTAAAAATGCCCGGACTAATAAACTCAACCAGGCAAAAGCATGTATTGGCATCCCCAGCCGGAATCGAACCGAGCGTTTGCCGTTGGAGAGACGGCCTTCCTAACCGCTAGAAGATGGGGACTTTGGAACGCAGGGTGTTATACCCTGGTCCTCTTCTCTTGTCAAGAAATAATTCCCGAAAGCGATGCCTGCCGCTTCCCCATAAAACACCTGGGCTTGACACACAACGCATCAAGCCCAGGCGGAAGGAGAGAGTTATGTAGAGATCAGAGTTTCTTCTTGCGTACCGCATCAACATTTCCCACGCAGAAAAAACTGCACCGGAAAAGGCTCAACAGCACACGGAAAGCATACTGCATTTCGAATGCAGTATGCAAGAATAAATTTCAACTTGTTTAAATTTCAATATTTTTGATATGGTTTTGAATTTCGCAAAAACGGAAACGAAATTCATTATGTATGAATATCAAAGGATTGCGCCTATGTGATGCATACTGCATTCGAAATGCGGTATGCTGTTTCCATTCTCCGTTTGGGGAATAATGCGCATTTAACAATTTAAACAGGTACACACATATGAAATTCCGTTTGCCAAAAGCATTGTTCATCGCCCTGACAACCGCGATAGCAAGCATTCCTTCTTATACATTTGCCGATTACGTGTGGAAAGGCGGAGAGAGCATTTCAACCGACCTTTGGAAAACAGAAGCCTCGTGGGAAATGACAAACGGTTCCACTTGGAACAGCGATAGCCCCGGTCCCGGGGTCGCGAACAGCAACAGATGGGACACCATCGTAATCAACGGAGCTTCGGGATCCGTAGCAGATTTGGAAGGCTGGAATTTCAAACTCAATTTGGGCGTTACCTCAACGGACAGCGGTTTAGCAGTAGGAAGTGCCTCCTCTCTGACAATTGATAACATCCGCAAACTTCAAGGAGGAGATTGCAAAATTAATATCGGCAACGGGTCTGTTCTGACAATGTCTCGAGGCGGCAGCAATGCAGGGAGATCCGATGGCCCCACCGTTGTTACTTTCGTAGACGGCGGCACACTCAATTTAAAACTGGCAAACAACGGCACAAATTCTGTAACAGTCAACTACGGTTCCGTTTCTGATTCCGCCTTGGATCATGTTGGCTCTCTGAACATTTCTTCCACTGTGGCGGGAACATCGCGCAATCTCAATTCCCTCACCTTGACGGCAAGCATCGCCGACAGTGCCGTTTCCGAGACAACCACGTTGCACACTGTCCTATTGGGGACTGTTTCCACAGACATCAACAGCACATATAATTACAGCATAACGGCTAGCGGATATATCCAAGGAGCAGGCGTATTGACAGCCGACTCGGAAAGTATCGGCAAATATTCAGTCGTACGGGGCGCTGACGGAGCCATCACTCTCTATTACGTCACCGGTGCCATCCCATCTCTGACGTGGAACGGTACGGCAAGCGAAAACACTGTCAACACAAGCTCTACGAACTGGCTGAACGGCGACGCAGCTTCGACCTACATCGACAATATATTTTTGACCTTCGGCAGCAGCAGCGCAACCAAAACCGTCATCTTGAACGGCACGGACATAAACGCCCGTAGCATTACCGTAAACGGTGAATATACTTTTAACGTTACGGCAGACACGACCATGACGGCAGTGAACACCACCTTGGAAGAAGGCGCCTCTGTCACCAAAACCGGCAACGCTAACCTGACAATCAATTCAACGACTTTGGCAGGCTTAGGTATGGATATCACAGAAGGTAAAGTAACGATCTCCGATACTTTGGCAAACGGATCTCAGCTGGATTTGAGTAACGGTGGCTTGTCAGAAAGTGCCACTCTGATTTTAACATCCGAAAACGGCAATTCGGGTGTAGCGATCAAACTGGTCGATACTGCGGATGGCACATTGCAAATCAACAGTGGCATGTTACACATCAGCGGAGACTTCGTCTCTCTGGGCGAGACCTCGCTGACCATGGGCAATGGCAGTGGCTTGGTAGCTGTCAACTACGAAACGGCTGCCAATATAACAAACGACATCACAATCAAAGAAGGTGCCACTGTTACTCTTCGTGCTTGGGGAATGACCCTTGACAACATGATCAGCGGTGACATCACGGGCGGAGAAAACTCGACTCTTGTCAAATCGGACGGGGGTACATTTGCTCTTTCGGGCGACATCACCGCCATGGATTTGTCCGTTGAAGGAGGCTCGTTGAACCTGACCGGGACGGCAACATTTTCCGGAAAGATATCCGGCAAGGGCGGCAGTACCCTCAATTTGGATAGCGGAGCCAACGTGACGGCAAATCAAATTCGCTTAAATGATGGACTGTATTCGGCCTGTACGGTGAACGTCAACGCCGGTTCCACACTGACGATCACGGGAACAAACAATGACTGGGGCAACTCTCCTAGCATCCTTATAGGTCACTGGGCTGGCAATAATTCCGCACTGATTATCAACGGTGGCACCATGAACGCCACAGGAGCGGAAGTACACCTTTCATGGACGGGAGCCGGCACATTTACCATCAATTCCGGTTCAGCTTCCGTACTGGGCATCAGCTACTGGTCACAAACCTCATTCGCTGGGACGGTCAATCTGGGATCTGCCGAAAGCGGCAACGGCACGTTGATCATCGGAAGTTCGGGTATCTCCGATTTGGCAACGGGCGGCACACTGAATTTGGGCAAAGGCACCATTCAGGCAAGCGCGGATTTCACGATTAGGTACAATCCGTTATTCACTGAATCCTCTGTCAACCTGATCGGCAAAGATGATGGCACGATCTTCGACACAAACGGTCACACAATTGGTGTAAATAACACGATATCGGGCGATGGCAACATCACCGTAAAAAACAGCGATACGGACACAGCGGGGAGCTTGCTTCTGAACAACAACGTCACCCTAACCAAGCTGACCATCGGCGAAAACTCCACCGTCTCCATCGCCGCCAACAAAACCCTCACTATCGGCGCGACCATCATCAACAACGGCACGTTCACGCTGAACGGATCGCTGGCTATCGCCGATGTTTCCAAACTGGACACAGGAGATGCCGAAAGCTTCAACGACACCGTGAGTGGTTCGACGGAGAACGGCTACGCCTCCGGAACGCGTATCGTCGTGAAAGCCGGCACTGATTCCACAGTCACCAACGAGATTACCACAATCTCTGTCGGCGGCACAGCAACGGAAGTAACCAAAGACGCAGCCACGGGCGATTACATCATCAAAATGGAGGCTGCCA
>CAYQNL010000021.1:0-37866 GCA_964418985.1 uncultured Akkermansia sp.
TTCATTCTTACCTTGTCAAGCTCCTTTTTTTTACCAATTTTTACCCCTTCCCGAACAAGCTCTCCCATTACGCGGAAAATCACAGAAAAATCCGTTTCTAATGAGGCAAATTAATTGGAATGAGGTGGAAATAGACCTTGGCTGAAAGCTAAGGGGGAATTTTGTTTAAAACGAAAAATCGGCGTTGCGCATGTCACCGGTATTAAGGTATGCATTATGCATTTCAAAAGCTTTTGCCAGACAATGTGGTGTGTGATATGCTGGGGTGAGGGAGACGTAATCGCGCAATAATTGCTTGTAATCCGGATGGGCGCAATGTGAGATGATTTCTTCAGCTCGTTCGCGAGGAGATTTGCCGCGAAGGTCTGCCACGCCGTGTTCCGTGACAATGATGTCGACATCATGTTCGGTTTGGTCATGGTGGGACACCATGGGAACAATGGAGGAAATAGCACCGCGCTTAACAACGGACGGGCAGGTGAAGATGGTAAGGTATCCGTTACGGGCAAAATCGCCCGCTCCGCCGATGCCGTTCATAATTTGCCGTCCGAAGAAGTGCGTGGAATTGACCTGTCCGAAAATATCCGCTTCAAGTGCCGTATTGATGCAGATCAGCCCCAAACGGCGAATAATTTCAGGGTTGTTTGAAATCTCCATCGAGCGCAGGATGATGCGCGATTTAAAGAAATCGAGATGCTTGTAAATCTCGATAAGCATATCGTCCGAAACCGTCAGTGCACAACTGCTCGCCATGGTGCAACGTCCGGATTTCATCAGTTCGATGACGGAATCTTGAATGACTTCCGTATACATTTTGAATGGCGGGATAGAATGGCTACGCCCCAGAGCTGCAAGCACAGAGTTTGCGATGTTACCCACGCCGGATTGAAGCGGGAGGAAACTTGGCGGGATACGTCCCGCCTGTAACTCGCTTTCCAAAAAATGAACGACATTTTCCCCGATCTTTTCTGTGACGGCATCAATGGGCTTGAACGCTTCGATGTGGTCGTGTTCGTTGGTGTAGACAATACCCGCAATTTTGGCAGGATCAATTTTCAGAGTGTGTGTTCCTATGCGATGGTCAGGAGCCAGCAGAGGAATCGGTTGGCGGTGAGGAGGGTCTGCCGGAATGTAGATGTCATGCATCTCTTTCAACGCCTTCGGGTGATATGAGTTCCATTCGATAATGATACGTTCTGCCAAGGCACAAAAGGTGGCAGAGTTCCCGCCGGCAGTTGTCAAGGTAATTTCGCCATCCTCAGTGATATCCGCTACTTCGATGATCGCCGTGTTGATTTTGGGCAGAGCACCGTAACGCATATTTTGCGCTACATGCGAAAGGTGAAGATCGCAATATTTTACCGTGTCGGAATTGATGGCATTGCGCAATGATACAGTAGCTTGATAGGGAGTGCGAAAGGCAATCGCTTCAGCATCAGCTAATGCTCCGTCCGTAATATCACTGGTCGAAGCACCGGTAAAAAGATTGATTTGGAAGTGTTGCCCCGCTTGATGCAAGGCATGGGCTTTGGCAGCCAAGGCTCGGGCTGTGGCTGTGGGTGTACCCGCCAAAAATCCGCTCAATCCGACGTTTTCTCCGTTCCGTATGAGAGCTGCCGCTTCTTCCGCTGTGAGAGTCCTAAAGCTCATGGATTGCATGGTGATGAGAAACTATAACGCAAAACCTACCTGTTATTCCAGAGGAAAATCAATTCAGAGAGAAATTGAACCGTGAAAGGAAAGTTATGATTCAACGCTAATGTCGGCAATGCTCCACGAAATGTATTCGTTTGCCATCATTGGAATGACGCTTTCGCCGTATCCCTTGAAGAGGGAAGGAATATGCATCGGTTGATCGACCAGGGTGACGCGTTTGCGCGGTGGATTGATCCCGTATATTTTTCTCGCATTGTCCGAAACGAAGGCTTGAAGATTCTCCGCATGACCGTATTTCGCAAAGAGGGCAGCCAGTTGCGGCAAGGCGAATGATGCGGTAAATACCCCGGCTGCGCAACCGCAACACTCTTTCTTTGAACGCGGGTGAGGGGCGGAATCGCTCCCGAACATGAGGCGCGGATGCCCGTTCAGAGCGGCTTCCAGTAGGGCTTCGCGATCTTCCGGACGTTTGAGAATCGGCTTGCAAAATAATTCCGGACGCAGACTTCCGCCTGCCAGATCATCTAAGGTGAAAAGCAAATGTTGGAGCGTTACGGTAGCAACCAAATTTTCATATTCATCCAGCAAATGAAGGGTCTCTGCCGTTGAGATATGCTCCATACTGATGCGAAGTTTGGGGTATTTTTCTGCCAAGTTGCGGTAGATCGACAAAAACTCCCGCTCGCGATCCATGACAAAACCATAACTTTCCCCGTGGACGAGCAGGGGGATACCCATCTCTTGCATGACGGAAAGAGTTCGATCGATTTGTGAAAATTGCGATACGCCGCCATCACTGTTCGTGGTAGCACCTGCGGGATAAAGTTTTAACCCGAAGAACCGGGGTAAGGCACAGGCTTCTTCCAGTTCGCGCTCAGTTTGTTGTTTTAAAAAGAGCGTCATCATCGGACAAAAATCGGCGTTTTCTGTTGCAGATACGATGCGTTCTTCATAAAGTCGCATGGAAGCAACAACCGTGACGGGTGGAACGAGATTTGGCATCACCACCGCACCGGCAAAGGAACTTGCACTCAGCGGTGCCGTTAGTTTCAACATGGCACCGTCTCGCAGGTGCAAGTGCATATCGAGGGGTGAATCGATGGTGATGTGCATGTGGACAGTATAAAAGCCCATCTTTCGAATGAAAAGAAAAAATCCCGTTGTGAGGCAGCCTTTATGCTTGATATTGGCTTGACAGGATTATAGATTTTGAAGCGATGCATCGTATGAAGTCTTTTTTTATTCCGATCATAGCATGTGTGGTGATATCTCAGACGCAGGCAGAGATTAGTCCTGCTCACGAGACTGCTATGAACGAATACATATCCCTTGCGGATTCTCTGCTTCCTGTTTTGGCTTCCGTGAAAGATACGGAAACCGCTGATGCGGCAGCACCTGCGTTGTCTGCCATGTTGCCGACAATGATCGAAGTGCGGGAAAAGATCAATAAATTGCCGCCTCTTCAAGATGCGGACAAATCGGAGCTGGAACGTCGATATGCCATGAAAATGAGAAATCAATGGGGCGAAGTTTTTCGTGAGATATTTAGGCTTCAATCGGCTCAATGTTTCAACTCAGCATCCTTTCGCGATGCATTTACGTCTGCGTGCATTGTACTGCGCTGAAATTCGATTCGTAAACATTCACTATTTCCCGATATGAAGAAGTTTTGTACGTGTTTATTTGTTTGTTTGCTTTGTGTCTGTGGGGTGGTTTATTCTCAATCTGTTAATAATGCGCCGCCCGCTATGCCGGCACACCAAGATGAAACGGTCCATCGGGGCAAAATTGCCCGAGAACCACAGTTGGAGCAGGGCTTGGAAATCCTTTTGCGGTTACACAATGTGCTGGATTCCGTTCATGATCGCGCGACGGCGGATAAAGCCTCCGTCCAAATATACAAATTGCTGGCAGAGTTGACTGCGTGGGGACAGCAAACGGCGACATTAACACCCAAGACAGAAAAGGAAGTATCGGAGCGCACGGAAGAAGCCTATCTCCGCCGTTTCAAACAAATAAATGACAGAATAGAAGCTCAGGCATTGCGTTTGTCTGCAGCCGATTGGTATTCTTCTGTTGAACTTCAACGAATGTTGATTCTGTTCGTCCAAAATACTCAATAACGATCAAATCGGATTTCCTGCTTGTCGTGGGGAGAATCCTGTGGCATAACTAAAGCATGAAGAGGTTTGCGCTTTTCATCTCCGTTTGTATATTGATGTTCGGCATGCGTCTTGCCGGAGAAGAGCGTTCATGGACGTTGGCAGACGGGAGAACTTTCAAGGGTGAATATCTTTCCGCAGAAGGGAACAAGGTACGCATCCTCATGAAAGGACGTGAACGCACAGTGGCAATCGCTCTGTTTTCCGATGAAGACAAAGAATTCATCACAGATAGGAAAAATAAGGAGCAGGCACCGGGTTCTGTCCACGAAAACAACAATTTCAATAACAGATGGCCTTCATCGTCTTCGATGGAAGATAAACAGAAAGCGAAAGTCATTCAGGAAGAAGAAGGTAATTATATATACGAGACGACACACTTTCGCTTTTTCAGTCCTGCCAAGCTTGCACTTTCCACAGTCAAAGAAATAGGGCGTATATTCGAAGGTACATATACTGCCAATTTATTGCTTCCGCTGAATCCGCCATGCCGCCGTTATGAGGGAAATATTACGGATAAGTTGCCGGCTCGTCTCTTTTTGACAAGAGAAGAATATGCTCAAGCAATCGGTCCGAACTTTGCCGAATCGGCGGGTCTGTTTAACGGGAAAGAAGTTCTTGTTCCTTTCCCCAGTCTGGGGATCGTCAAGAAAGGAGACACATACGCTCGAGAAGCGGGAACGCGAATTGATTCTCATACACTGGTGCATGAAATAACGCATCAAATGACTATTTTTGGAGCTAAGTATCTTTTGCCCATATGGTATGCTGAAGGAATTGCCGAATACGTTGGTGTCACACCGTACAACAACGGCAACCTCAAGTTTACGGGGACAAAAAAAGCATTGGCTTCTTATGCCGCAAACGGACGTCAACTGGGTACAAAATTTACTTCACCGCCCCTGAAACAGTTTATGGAACAACCAATGGCAGAGTTCCAAAGCGCATCGGGTAAGGAAATGCAATTCAATTACGGCATGTCGATGATTCTCTTCTACTACTTTGCTCATATTGACGGTCGCGGTGATGCCGCCCGTTTGAAGAGATGGATGCGCGCCCTTCAAAATGGGGAATGCGGTACAACAGAATATGATCGTTTGCTTGACGGGCGTACATGGAAACAGCTGGAAAAGGACGTCAGCAAAGGGGTGAAGTCCAAATTGGGTATTACGATTACATTCCGCGCTTCTTAAGGCGGGGACTTCCGTTTACAGGGCAGAGTCCGGCCATGCGTGTTTGGGATAACGTCCGGCGAGGTCTTTTTTCATCTGCGGGTATCCGTTTACCCAAAACGAGGCAAGATCGCACGTAATTTGCCAAGGACGTTGGTTAGGTGCAAGTATTTCGGCTTGCACAGGAATTCTGTTTTCGGCAATGCGCGGAGTGTTGCGAACGCCGAAAAGCTGTTGTACTTTCAGGGAGAAATACGGGGTGGAATCTTCCCGATAAAGGATTTTCACCGTGCGTCCGTTTGCGAGCGTGATTTCCGTGGGTGCACAGCGATTGAGCGCTTGTTGTTGCCACGGAGAAAGCCACTCCTTCAAAATCGGCAAGACGGGGCGATCCGCGATATCTTTGTATCCCACAGCACCTTCACACAGCATGGAGAGAGCCACAAGTCGGTCTTCTTCTTCAAAGGAGGGTAATTCAAGCTCTGGCATCCAGTTGCGCAAACCGTTCAGCCGGCGTATCCATTGCAAAACGTGTCCATCCCATCGGTTGAGTATAAACTCTCCTTTCACGGCTTGTTCTGCCAGCAGGGGCGCAGCCTGTTCCGGTGAGGCGTCGCCACATTCTTTGTCGCTGAGAACGAGATCTCGATACAGCAACTGCCGTCGCAAAAGGACACGTCGTTTGCGACGATCGTATATGGGAATCTCAACGTGGTGCAGTTGCCCCGTTTCGTTGAGGGATTCTTCCGAAAGCAAGGTGCAACGTTCAAAATGCGTTTCAATGTTTTTCGCGCCGATCTCAACGATTTCGGCGGCGAGAAAAATCTCTCCGCGATGCGCCGTGCCGTCGGCAGAAACAACGCCACTGAGATTGCCGACCGTCCGCGCCGTGAGCGTACTTGCACTGTTGCGAATGCCAACGTGGTCCGGGAAGCTTTGCAACAATGCGCGGATTAGTCGCGGGCGAGCATTGACGAAATCCGGTGTTGACAATTCGTCAAAATTTTTCACCTCAGCCAAGCGAGCGGAAATACGGGTGATTTCTCGTGCTGACCGGGCAAGAATGCCCCATTTGGTGCAAGCGGCAACGTCATAGCGCAACGTATGTGCTTTTTCTACGGCTCGCCATTCGGCTTGAAAATCGCTGAAATCGTCATCGTGGCACAGGAATTTGTTCAATCCCGTTTTCATCGCAACGGATTCGCCTTGCATCAAGGCTGCTATGGCGATCACTTCCGCGCGACATTCGTTGTCTTCACCCGCAATGAGAAGTCGGGAAAGGACGGGGCTGAGGGGGTATGACAACATGCGCCACCCGATTTCGGAAAGTTTGCCGGATTCGGATACCGCACCCAAGTTTCGGAGCAATGCCCAAGCTCGCTCAGTTTCTGCCTTATCCGGCGATTCAAGCCAAGGGAAAGCGCGAATGCCTTCCAAACCTTCATATCCCCATGCCAATATATTGAGAAAAGCGGTGGAAAGATCTGCGCGGCGAATTTCCGGTTGGGGAAAAGCGGCGCGACGGGCGTGTTCGCTTTCACTCCACAAACGGATGCAAATTCCGGGAGCCAATCGTCCGGCGCGACCTTTACGCTGTTCTGCCTGTGCGCGGGATATGGGGACAATGTGCAGTGTGGAGATACCTCGGCGTGGATCCCAACGCGATTCCCGAGCCGTACCGGAGTCAATAACACTGCGAATACCTTCAATGGTCAACGATGTCTCGGCTATGTTGGTAGAGATAATAATACGGGGACGCGAGCCTACTTCCACGGCGGCATTTTGCGCATCGGGAGAAAGTTGCCCGTGCAAGGGGAAAATATCCCATTCTTTCAGCAAAGGAAGTGAGTGAAGACGTTCTTCCGTTTTACGGATTTCGTATGCTCCGGGCATAAAGACCAGTACATCGCCGCAATCGGGACGGGTTATCACTTGTTTTAACGCTTGGGCGCATTGATCCCAAACGGGAGGCGGAACGAATGCACCGTGTGCGTTCCGGACGGGATGCGGGGGGTGATAGAGCACTTTCACGGGGTACATTTTGCCTTCCGCTTTCAGCAATACGCAACGCGGTCCCATAAAAGAGGCAAGCAATTCGGTTTCTAACGTGGCAGACATAACCACAACGCCCAGATCTTCCCGCCCGTTTTCTTGCAATGCCAATGTGCGGGCAAGGCACAAATCTCCGGAAAGACGACGTTCATGGATTTCATCGAAAATAACTGCGCTGACGCCTCGCAACTGCGGATCTTCCGTCAGTCGGCGTTCCAGAATGCCGTCCGTCACAAAAAGAATTTCGGTGCGATTCGATACATGCGAATCGAATCGCACGGTATAACCAACCCGCTCGCCCAAGGTGCAGGGAAACTGCCTTGCCGTATACGTTGCGAGCATGCGAGCGGCCAAGCGTCGTGGCTGAACTACCAGCACCGTCCCGCGTTCTCCCCATCCCGCTTCAAGCATCATGCCGGGAATGCGGGTCGATTTTCCCGAGCCCGTTGGCGCACTCAGCAAAATTCGACATCCCGGCGTACTTGCCGCCAAGAAGTCAGCTTTCAGTTGTTCGATCGGGAATGACATAAAAATCGCTTACACGGCGATGTCGAAAAACCGCGCCTTCCCCATCAGAACCAAATGATCATCAGGAAAACCAGTGTCCCTATGGTAAAAGCGGGGCTGTCGATGAGGTCGAAGATCCCACCAATTCCCGGCAAGAGTGAACCGGAATCTTTCACCTTCAAACTGCGTTTGATTAGCGATCCTGCCAAATCTCCCGTTACCGCCATGAAGAAGAACAAAACGTAGCTGATAAATTCTATCGCGCTAACGAGGATGTTCGAGAAAAAGTATTTCGAACCGAATACAGTTGCAAGCAGAAAGTATCCGGCGATACCGGTTAAAATGAATGAGCCGATAATACCTTCCCACGTTTTTTTGGGGCTGATATGGGGAATCAGTTTGCTTCGTTCTCCGAAAATTTTCCCGCCGAGCAACACGCCACTTACATAGGCAAAGATGTCTGTAAACTTGGTGATGAGGATCAGGCAAATTGCTACATTGCAACAAGTTTTGTCCTCATAGACGAGAAACAGAACCATGGAAAACAGCCAGACTGGATAGACAAAGGAAATAACTGTCAGAGCGATGCTGAGAAGAGATTTTTCGCCGTCAACGGGACGTGTCAATTCCCGAATGAATGAAATGAGAACCACGCCGATCAGAGAAACCAACGCGATAAAGAAGAAATTGTCGTATGGCATGTTCAGCCATTGAATCCACGGGTACAACAGCCCGACAATAAGGGCAAAACGGCGTTGTGAACGCAATTCGCTTGTGCGCATCATGTGAAACCATTCGAGCGAGGTGAGATTGCACAAAATGCAGACAAGAAGTCCGTATGTATCGGGTTCGTTCATCCAAACAGCACCGCCCAAAAGCAACAGAAGGATAACGGTGCTGAACAGTCGCTCGTAGAATGTTTTGAGTTTTGCTGTCATGTCGATTGCCGTGAAGATATATTTCAGCAGGTTTCGCCCGCGTCTGACGGCGCGGGCGAAACGCTTGTTTTTAAGAGGTCAAATCAGTGGATGCAACCGGGACATGACCAATGTGCGCGAATTTGGGCAAAGAAATCGTTGCCCTTGTCGTCCACTAAAATGAAGGCGGGGAAGTCTTCCACTTCGATTTTCCAAACCGCTTCCATACCCAGTTCGGGATATTCGAGGCATTCCACCTTCTTAATGTTGTTCTTGGCAAGAATGGCAGCGGGTCCCCCGATTGAACCGAGATAGAAACCGCCGTGCTTTTTGCATGCATCCGTTACTTGTTGAGAGCGGTTTCCTTTGGCTATCATGATCATAGAACCACCGTTGGCTTGGAAAAGATCCACATAGGGATCCATGCGCCCCGCCGTGGTGGGACCAAATGAACCGGATGGATACCCTTCGGGCGTTTTTGCGGGACCGGCATAGTACACCGGGTGCTTCTTGATGTAATCGGGTAAGCCTTCTCCGTTTTCAATACGTTCTTTCATCTTTGCATGCGCCATGTCTCGAGCCACGATGATGGTACCGTTGAGGCTGAGACGAGTGGTGACGGGGTATTTGGACAATTCTGCCAGCACTTCGGGCATGGGGCGATTGAGGTCTATGGAAACCGCATCGCTCTTGACAGTGCGCAATTCTTCGGGGATGAAACGCCCGGGGTTGGATTCCAGTTGCTCAATGAAAATACCTTCCGGCGTGATTTTGGCTTTGACATTACGGTCGGCCGAGCAGGACACGCCCAGTCCGACAGGGCAGGATGCTCCGTGGCGGGGAAGACGAATCACACGAACGTCCAAGGCAAACCACTTGCCGCCGAATTGTGCGCCCAAGCCCAACTTTTCGGCTTCTTTTTTCAATTCCGATTCCAATTCGACATCGCGGAAAGCGCGTCCATACTCGTTGCCGGTCGTGGGCAACTCGTCATAATATTTAGTGGAAGCCAGCTTCACCGTTTTCAGACAAAGTTCTGCCGATGTCCCGCCGATGACAAATGCCACATGGTAGGGTGGACATGCCGCTGTACCCAGCGTACTCATTTTTTGTACGAGGAAGGGTTTCAGCGTAGCGGGAGTAAGAAGAGCTTTTGTTTCTTGGTAAAGGTAACTTTTGTTGGCTGATCCCCCTCCCTTCGCCACGAACAGGAAAGAATATTCCATGCCGGTTTCTGCTTCGATTTCGATTTGAGCGGGAAGGTTTGTCCCCGTATTCTTCTCCGTGAACATATCCAACGCAACCGTTTGAGAATAACGCAAATTGTTTTGCGTGTACGCATCGTAAACTCCGTGAGAAATTTCTTTGGCATCATCGCAACCGGTCCATACTTGCTGCCCTTTTTTTGCTTCGCAGATGGCGGTTCCTGTGTCTTGGCAGAGGGGTAAAACACCCATCGATGCCACTTCGGCATTGCGCAACAGGGTCAGTGCGACGCTCTTGTCGTTCGGACTAGCTTCCGGATCGCTCAAGATGCCTGCCACCATTTCCAAATGCGCCGGGCGCAGGTAAAAGGCAACATCGTGAAATGCTGTTGCCGCCAGCAGACGCAACCCTTCGGGTGCTACTTTGAGCATGGGCTTGCCTTCAAATTCTCCCATGCTGACATATTCTTTGGTAATCAAACGGTACTGCGTTTTATCTTCCCCTATGGGGAACATTTCCTGATAGCGGAAAGGTGGTGTCGTTGCCATAACACGCCTATTGTAATCGATACAGGCGCAATTTCCAGCTCAAATTCAGTTCCCGCTCTGTGGCAGAGTACAAAAAAACCGTCCTGCCTTGCGGACAGGACGGCAATAAGACGATCAAACGATCAAATTAGAATTTGTAGACGAGGGAAGCCCCTGCAACAACGCCGAAATTGCGAACTGCTTCACCAGCAACTGTTGAATTTGCCTTCAAAGCACCGTTGCCCGCCCAGTTAAAGCTGACGAAGGGAACAACGCTGAGGTTGTCCGTTACCTTGGCGTCAATCGATGTCTTGATGAAAACAGCTTGTGTGCCGTTAGCCCAAGGATCCATCTTGTTGTCAAAGTAGGAGGAAGTAAGCGTCCAGCCGGCTTTGACATCAAGGGTGGCAGCGTCGCAAAGCGCTTTTTCAAAGCCCACGTAGGGTTGGTACCACCAGCCCGTCACGCCGGCAAAGCTGTAGTTGACAGTGATGCCGGTGTAGATACCGTTGCCAAATTTCTGGTTTACGTTAACGAACAGCTCGTGCGTGTAGGAATGTCCGGTTCCGTTTTTCTCTGCATATTTAGCCAAGAAACCTTCCAATCCACCGTGGGTGAAGTTGTAGCCGCCCGTGACGGAAAGCCCCTTCACGATCGGGCACAGTTTCTTTTCGTATGCCAGTGTAAAGTTGAATTCGTTTTTGAAATCATAGTTGTCATACCCAAATGCGGAATGTCCGGAAACGATGGAGTCGTATGAAAGAGCAGCTAAGATTGAATCAGACTTGTTGAGCGCGTATGCGGCTTCTGCCGATACGGGGATGATGCTGTCGCCTTCGATGGCAGCATGCGAAGCAACGAGACCGCGGTAGGTGTAGTTCGTTGCGTACCCCACAGCCACCTTGCCGGTGACGGGGCATTCAGCCGTTGCTGTTACCGGGGCGGGAGCAATGGGTTGGGGTGCAGCCACCACAGTTTTGGTGCCGGCAAAAGCGGCACCGGAGAGAGCGGCTACGGTCAGTGCGGTTGTAGCGATTGTATTCATGTGCATGTCTGGTTTTGGATTATGATGAGAGAAAAGAGAAGGGGCATCCGATCGCGCTTCGATGAGATCTCCCAATCTTGTTCCTCTGCCCACATTTTAATGTATTACTTAAGAAAAGTAAACGTTTTTTTGAGAGGAACAAAGTTTTTTGCTGTTATGCGGAACAATTTCAATTTTTTGCGGTGGAGGCATACTTTTTTGAGCTCAGCCGGTTTCTGTTAAAAAACGCGTTCCGAAAACCGTGAAATTCGCTTATGAATCGGACAATGCAGCGGCTGAGGAAACGTACACTTACAAACCGATCAACTATTTCAAAATCCGCATGTTTTCCGTAACAAAAAATAAAGCTTTCCACCTGTGGATTTCCACGGTTGGGATGGTGTTAAAATTTCAACGTTGACAGGAACGTTTTTAGCGAATTTAGAAGTAGGATTGATGAGAACGCCGCGTTCGCACAGGGAAAGCATGGGAAGGTCGGCGCGGCTGTCTGTATAACAAACGGAATCAGGCAGGGGACGTGCGTCGGGGATCAAGTTTAAATCTTGCAAACGCAAAACTTTGTTACGCCCCTTATTGTTGCCTGGCGGTGTGATCTTCGGCAACAGGGGCATGCGTTCATGCCATTCAAACGGGGTGGCACACACGGCGGAAAAGCCCATAACACGCCCGAATACATCGGTATAAAAATCGGGTGACGCGGAAACGAGGATGCATGTGTCGCCGTTACTTTGATGGAGGCGCAACCTTCTCCTCACTTCGGGGTATAGGGCGGGGAGAAGCTCCTGAGAAACGAAGGAGGCGGCTTCGCGTTCGATGTCCGTGCGTTTCATGTGCCACAGGTAGCTGAGGAACGCTCGCTTCATGAACGATGGACGGCACATATGCAAAGCCGTGAGTATGGCGATGGGCAATACGAGTAAAAGGTAGAGCCGTCGTAAGGGATGTCGGGAAAGAATATACCCAGCAAAGCGCAACTGAGAATCGCCGGGAAACAAAGTTCCGTCCATGTCAAATAAAGCGATCATGATGGCAGAAAATCTTCAAGCGGCGTCTGCGGCAACCACGGCGTATATTCCGTGGGAACGGGTGCTTCGAAAAAAAGACGTTCTCCGGTAACGGGATGCGAAAAACTCAATCGCCATGCATGAAGCATCAACCGCTCCGTGTGTGCATTTTGGCGTGACGGGTTGGCATAAAGGGGATCACCGATTAATGGATGCCCGATGTGGTGCATGTGGACGCGAATTTGATGGGTACGCCCCGTGTGCAAGGTGCAAAGCACAAGAGCTGTCTGCGTGGATGCATCTCGAGAGATGAGTCTCCAATCCGTTATAGCCGTTTTCCCCGATCCCGGATTGACAACTGCCATTTTGAGACGATTGACGGGATGCCGTCCAATGTTGGTAAAGATTGTTCCGTTATTCTCGCGGGGAATCCCCTGTACCACGGCCAAATAATGTTTGCCGGTACTGCGCTCCGCAAATTGAGCCGTGAGAGAAAGATGAGCCGCATCGTTTTTTGCAACGACGATGCAACCGGAGGTGTCTTTGTCGAGGCGATGTACAATACCCGGGCGGCTGACACCTCCAATGCCTGCTAAGTTGTTGCAGTGAAAAAGCAAGGCATTGACCAATGTGCCATCGGGGTTTCCCGCCGCCGGATGCACCACCATGCCACTTTCCTTGTTGACAACGATCACATCATTATCTTCATAGAGAATGGAAAGAGGGATATCTTGCGGCAGGGCTTCAGAAGGTTCTGGCTCCGGGATATAGACGCTGATGACCATGCCGCGAACGACCGGGTCTTTGGGCTTCGCCTTTTTCCCGTTGACCTTAATATCCCCCGATTTGATGAATGACTGAATGCGCGAACGTGAAAATTCCGGTAACTGTGCGGCGAGGTATTGATCGAGACGCTGTACGCCGTCAGCGTCTTCCGTCGTCAAGATCATACGCCTGTGGGGTGATGAATGAAGCTATGCGGAAGAGCAAATTTTTCCTGAAGCAACTGCCCGAGTGCGCGTACGCCGAATGTTTCCGTTGCATAATGACCGCCAAACAGAATATTCATGTCCATGTCTTCTGCCGTGCCGAATGCCCAATGGCATTGTTCGCCTGTCAGATAGGTGCGGTATCCTTTGTCGTGCAGTTTGTAGATTTCACCGGCAGCCGCCCCCGAACACACAGCGATTCTGCCGACCGGCGCATCGGGCGAATCGCTCATCACACCGAAAACGGGAGAGCCGAGAATGCGTTCGAATGCTACTTTGAGTTCACCGAGTGTTCCGTCAAAATCTCCTGCTATTCCGATGTTTTCACCGAAACATTCTATTTCCGATTCCGTATTACGAAGGCTCAACAAACGTGCTATTTCTGCATTATTGCCCAGCTTAGGGTGCATATCAAGGGGAAGATGTGCAGCATAAATCGCCAAATTGCCGTACAATGCCGTTTCAATCGTCTTTTTGCGCCATCCGGTAATAGGTTGCATGCCCCCCCAGAAAATGCCGTGATGTACAATGAGCAGATCCGCACCGAGTGTGACAGCCTCTTCAAGAGTGCGCCGCGTGGCGTCGACGGCAACAGCCACGCGGTTGACGCTTCCGTTGTTTTCGATTTGCAGACCGTTGAAAGCATTCGGATAATCTTTCACGGCATTGATGCGCAAGGTTTCATCCAAAAATGAAACAACCGTCTGTAAGGCAACGGACATTTAATTTCCAAGATGAATTTTGACAACCGGGATGCGATGCTTTGCCCACACTTCGGCGGGCAGGGCAAGAACGGCAGAATCACCTTCTGCAGTGAGAGAAACAGAGGCTGTTCCTTCGGAAAGCAATTGTACGCTTTTCGCCTTCCCGAGAACCTGCATTGGGATTTTTACGAGAGTGTCACCGGATTTGTTAGCGGATCGTGGCGGGAAGATAATGTAGACCGCGTCCTTTTTGCGCGTAGCATAAACGCCTTCGGGCAAGGGAATGTCAAATCCGGGTTTTGTTCCGTATATGGCTTCGCCGTTCGTCTTTAGCCACTCACCAACGTTGCGCATAGCAGTGGCAACGCCTTCGGGGATATCGCCTGAAGCATTAGGATTGACGTTCAACAAGAGATTGCCCCCTTTGGCCGTACATTCCGCCAATTTCATAATGAGTTCTTCGGGAGATTTGATTTTAGTGTCGTATCGGGTATAACCCCATTTGTCGCTGACGGTCATACAGGCTTCCCAATCGGTATTGAGGTAGCCGTTTTTGGGAATGCGACGTTCAGGGGTAAGAAAATCCCCTTTGCGAACATCGAGCGTGATGTTCGCATCGTCTTCTTTCAAGCCGGCGTAAGCATACAGACGGTTATTCATAATGATACCGGGCTGAAGCTCTCGACACATGTTGATCAGTTTCGGTGCGTCCCATGCACGTTTGCCTTCGGCGGCTCCTTGAGAGTAATCCCACCAAATGATGTCGATTTTGCCGTAATTGCTCAGCAATTCGCGCACTTGGGAATGAAGATATTGTTGGTATGCCTGTTGATTGCGTGGAACGCCGCGCTCTTCAAGCATGAATTTTTGACGTTTGGGGTAGCAGAGACCGGGACAGATCGTGTAATCATAATCACTGTTGTGCCAATCGATAACAGAATGATAAAAGCCCACGCGAATTCCATTCTTGTGCATGGCGTCAGTATATTCGCGGATCAAATCACGTCCTGTGAGTTTTTTTGCGTTGTAATCGCCCGTTTGTGTGTCGAAGAGCGCAAATCCTTCATGGTGCTTGGAAGTGAGAACCGCATATTGACAGCCGGCTTCTTTTGCCAGTTGCGCCCATTTTTCAGCAAAGTTTTCTTTCGGACGAAAGAGAGGCATGGCTTCGGCTGCGTACTCTTCCGTGTTCAATTCCATGTTTTTTTGAATCCATTCCGCACCACCCGGCTGACCTTTCCATTCTCCTGCCAGCCCTGAATACAACCCCCAGTGAATGAACATTCCAAACTTGGCATCGCGCCACCATTGCATTCGGGCATCTCTCTCTGCCTGCGTTTCTGTTACGGCAGCGTGGTTTTCATCACCCGCCATCGGGATGTTAACAGCGTTGGCAATCGTTGAGAACGATATGCCGAGAGTACAGAGAGGTATAAGATGTTTCAACGTCATGAGGAAAATATACCTATGGCGCATCACATTGTCAATGCCACCTGATTTACTTTCGATGATTTTTTCGGTTAAGAGGGAGGTTGTCACGATACCTCTGAGAATCGCCACACAGCCGATTGAAGAGGGCGATTCCACCGTAACGGCAAGCCTACCGTTACGAGGTATTCTCCGCTTACAGTACACCCAGCCAATGGCGAACGGATGCCCGTTTCGTCCGGACAAAGCTCTTCTGTATGAAATTGTTTATCGACAGATAGTGCGGGCAGACGCAGGCGTTCATCCTGTTCGGTATAACCAAGCCCCCATTGCCATGCAAAGAGAACGGCACATTCTTTGCCGTTTTCTTTCAAGTGAAAGAGCAGGGAGCAACTTCGTCCGTCTGAGGGTGATTTGATGCGCCACAGCTCTCCCCGATGAATGATGGGACGCAATGCTTTATAGGTATCCAGCGCGTGACGAAGCTGTGTCCGCTCGGCGTCTGAAAGGAGTCTCAAATCCCATTCGAGACCGAGCCGTGCCGACATCGCCGTATCGGTGCGAAACTTGAGAGGTGTTTCGCGCCCGGTTTGGTGATTGGGCGATGCTGTGATGTGCGCACCCATGGAAAAGGAGGGAAAGAAGTGCCCAATCCCCCATTGCATGGAGAGACGGCTGACGGGATCCGTGTTATCCGAAACCCAAAATTCATCATGATGGCGCAAAGTGCCGTAATCTGCCCGCCCTCCGCCTGCAGAACAGGCTTGGAACGTCACGCGAGGATGCAATGCGGTCAGCTCGGCGATGATTTCTTCATAACCCCTGACGTAATCCACAAACAGGTTACTCTGCGAATACGGACGGCGGGACGATCCCGTTTCGGTAATTTTACGGTTGCAATCCCATTTGATATAGGTAATGCCGGCATGTTTCGAAAGAAGACTGTCGACAGTGCGCAAGATGTACTGTCTGACAGTGGGGTTGGTGAGATCGAGTACCAATTGGTTGCGTTCTTCGATCAATTTGCGATTCGGTAATTGCAAAACCCATTCCGGATGTTTGACAAACAGCTCCGAATAAGGGTTGACCATTTCCGGTTCAATCCAAAGTCCTAATCGTATCCCAGCCGCTGCCGCCGCCCGTTCCAAACCTTCAATTCCGTGGGGTAATTTTTCTCGATTGACCACCCAGTCACCCAGCCCTGCCGTGTCGCGATTTCTCGGGTAAACCGTGCCGAACCATCCGTCATCAAGAACAAAAACTTCCGCGCCGATTTCCCCTGCTTTGGCGATCAGATCGTACAGCGCGGGTTCATTGACGTCAAAATAGACGGCTTCCCATGAGTTGAGGACGATAGCGCGCTCCCCTTCGCCGTGCCGGATGCCGTGTTTCCTCGCCCATTGGTGCAGGTTGCGACTTGCTTGTCCTTTTCCTCTGTTGCTGAATGTCAGCAACAGGCGCGGAGTGGTAAATGTTTTGCCTCCTTCGAGGCGATAAGGCGCACCATTCAATGAAACTCCCCCGCGCAAAAAGAGTGAATGATCAATGCCATGCTTGAAACTGATGTCGTAATTGCCGCTCCATGCCAAAGCACCGAGGAGGACGCACCCCGAATCTTCACGGGCAGATTCGTCAAGAGAGAGGACGAAACCGGGCGTTCCTTCCTGTGCCGCTTTTGTCCCCGATGAAGCGGTAACGGAAAGAATGTTGCCGTATTGTAATTTCTCTTCGTGCATGAGCGATTCTCCCGCCCAGCATCCACGAAAGGTCGTGATATAGTATTGCGCCGAACGGACACGCAAACATCCCGAATCGACCCGTTGCAGGAGGATGGTATCCGTACCTCCGTTCGCAATGACAACTTCCTCTTCAAATACATTTTCGCGTTCGTTCGCCGTGATGCAGAGGCGTACCGCTGTGGGATATGCTGCATCACGCAAAACGAAGCTGTGCTTGACGCGTCCTTCGGAAACGTGTTCGCATTCGTAGGTTTCAAAGCGCAAATCGAGAGAACGCATGCCGTCTGTCTGTACCGCGTCGACAGCATATTCGCCACTGCGGTTTTCGCGGGTTGAGCGGGCATCGCGTTCCGTTGGGTATGCCGTTGTTTCTGCCGTTGGTGCGGTAAAAGCATCGTTCGGATTATTGAAACGTTTCCCGAAATAGCTGAGCAATAAGAAATTTTCGGGCGTGACGCGAAAGCTCATCTGGCACGCTTCCGTCAGAATATGAAAAGGACGCAGAGCATTTCCCATAGGGTGTGTACAATAACAGGAGTTTCCCGCAACGGCAAGGAAATAAATGCTACGCTTTCTCAAGAACGGCAAAGAAGAGATGCCCGCTTCACAATTCGATGAAGCGCACAGTGTTTGTTGCCGTATTATATACAGCAAAACTCACCGCATACCGCCCTTGGATTTCCCCGGGATTCGCCAGTAAGGTGCGCCCGCATCGTTCCTGATGCGCCACATGTGTATGCCCGTAAAAGACGGCATCGTAACAGTCGAGATCTGCCAGTTTTCGAGCAGGGGTTGGGTAATGGGTAAAGGCAATGCGGCGTCCGTCTGCTTCTGTGTCGGCAGTGTCGCTGTGGTGGGTTGTCTGTGAGAATGTTTCCGCCATATGCAAAAAAGACGTGCGGTCAAAATCATTATTTCCGAAAACGAGATCAATGGGGGCAGTCCATTCGTGGCGAAGAACAGAGAATGTCTCAAGACGAGCCATATCACCCATGAAAAACAGTCGTTCACATCCCTCTTCCCGCGCCTGTTGCAGAGCAAGAAGAAGGTGCAATGTGTGATCGTGAATATCGGATAAAAGTGCTATATTCATGCGCGACGAAGCAGACAACAGAAACCTCCCGCACCAAAACCATCGGTGGGCAGAAGTCGATATGCGGAAAAATCGCAGACGCGCGATTGAAAGGGAGCCAACGACGGAACGGGTACGGTTTCCAATCCTTCACAACGTTTCAGAATGTATGCAATAACTTTTTCGTTTTCGTCCGGATCGTAGGTACACGTTGTGTAGAGCAAATGTCCGCCCGATGCCAACAAGGGCAGGATGGAAAGCATGATACCTTTTTGCCGTTTAGCATTGCCGTTGACGGTGGAGGGATTGAGACATCCCGGATTTTTAACCCCTCGGGCAAGCAAAGATTGCCCACTGCAGGGGACGTCCGCAAGGATGAGATCGAACTTCGCTTCTCGTTTTGACCATTCGACAGGGCGTAACCCTTCAATTTGAACGTGATTCAGTCCGCAACGGTTGAGGTTTTCTCGCAAGATGCCGCGACGAGCCGGGTGGACTTCATTTGCCGTGTGGAGTGTCGGACGGCATCGCGCATGAAGGAGAAAGGTTTTCCCTCCGGGGGCGGCGCAGAGGTCGAGGGAGGCTGTAGGTGGCGGGATGATGTCGAGAGGAGCGGTCTCCCACACTGATGAGAGATCCAGCGGATAATACAAACCATCGACATAATCGCTTGTCGATCCCGATTTGAATTTTTCATCGGGAACAAATGCCCGCACAGGAAACCACAGGGCAGAAGGACTCGTGAGCGAGTTACAGGGTGGAATGTAGTCTGCATCCGCATTGGGTGTGAGAACGAGAGCCGTGCGCCCACATGTACCTTCCCGCAATGCTCGAATAAAAGCAGAACTTTCCTCTTCGGTGAGCAACAACCGTGCGCACAGGCGCATTTCTTGTTTTGTCGGCGCTGTCTCCATATGTATAATATCTTATTCGAACGTATCAAGAGCCAGTCGCGCTGCACCGATGAGCCCCGCTTCGCCTTTGAACCATGCGGGCAAAATGCGGATTGCTTCGTAATGAGACGGATAAAGTTGCGCTTTCAAGTGTTTGCGCAGGGGTAGGAAGAGTAGATCTCGCGCGTTGGCAATGCCGCCGCCGATGACGAAGGCTTGCGGGTTGAGGATGTAACAACAGTTCAGCAGGGCTGCCGCCAGTTTTTGTCCGATAGAATCCCATTCTTTGAGGGCGATGGGGTCTCCTGCGCGGGCGTTGATTTCCAATGCCATCGGACTACATTCTTCTATCGTCTTGGCAACGCCTGCCGCTGCATACGCTGCTTGGGCATCTGCAGCCAATTCACGATTGCCGATGTAATCTTCAAGAGCACCGCGGTTTCCGTAGTGACCGACGCGTCCGCGATAATCGATGCAAGTTTGCCCCAATTCTCCCGCCGCACCCATATGTCCGTGAAGCATGGTGTTGTTGACAATGATGCCTGATCCCACGCCCGTTCCCAAGGTAAGGCATACCAGATCGCTGTATCCTTTCCCCGCACCCAGTTTCCATTCGGCATATGCCATGCAGTTGGCATCGTTATCCACGGCAACGGGAATCCCCAGCTCATCGGAAATGAGCTGGCGTATTTCGATGTTGTGCCAGCCAGCAATGTTGGTCAGCGAATCGACTGTGCCGGCTGCGTGGTTGACAAAGCCGGGCAAGCCGATGCCTGCCGCCCGCGTTTCCGGGTGCTTCGCCAACAATTCACGTGCCGAGTGGGATATGGCTTCGATTAGTGAATTGGGCGTTTCGTATTTTTGTGTGACAAGCGGTGTGCCTCTGTCCAAAATTTCCGTATTCCGAATGACGGCAAATTTGACGGATGTACCGCCCACATCAATACTGAGAGCTTTATCCTGCGCGTTGCTCATGGCGGGTTTATTCTATCAAAGATACCTCCATTGCAAAGGAAAAAAGACGTCAAAACGGTCAGGGAAAGGAGTTCTCCCCGAACCTTTTGCAGACGAGCAAAAAACGGATGTTTGTACGGAAAAGCAACGCGAAAAAAGAAGTGAAAAGTGTGTTTTTAAGCCCAACTTCGCGCTTGACCGCAGGAGAGAAAAGTGGTTTATTACTGAACAGAGGGGCGTCTGCCCGCATTGATGAAGTAAATATGTTCAGCAGATTATTACAGATTGTGGTTGGCTTGATGGTGACATCGGGCAGTCTGTTGACAGCTGCGGAAGAAGAACACGGTTTGCCCATGGCGGCTCCCGTGTTCAATATTCCGATGCCGTGGGGCGGTGAATTGCCCGTGAGCAATTCAGCCATCATGTTGGTGTTGGCAATTGCCGTGATTGCGTTGACCGCATGGAAAGCAACGCATAAGATGAAGCTGGTACCGAGCGGATTGCAGAATTTTACGGAGTGGATGGTTGAAACCCTCTACAATTTTATTGAAGGAATGTTGGGAGAAAAACTTACCAAAAAATATTTTTGGTATTTCGGTACGGTATTCATTCTGATTCTCGTCAGCAATTACATGGGCTTGATACCCGGTATAGGTTCGTTGACGTATAACGGCAAGCCTCTTTTCCGAGGGGCAAATGCTGATATGAATGTCACCATGTTCTTGGGCTTTTTCTTTGCTATTCTTTGGCTGATATGGAGCTTGAAAGAGCAGGGATTCAAACATTTTATCCTGCATATTTTCGGTCCGAAAGGCGGGCTGACGGGTGCATTGGGCGTTGCCCTGGTGCCGATCTTTATTTTGGTTGGCTTCATTGACGTTGTCAGTATTTGCATTCGACCGATTGCGCTGGGTGCGCGATTGTTCGGGAATATCTATGCAGGAGAATCTGTCATGGAAGTGATGGGGACAATGACGCAGTGGCCTATCGTCAATGCGCTGATCATGTTGCCGTTCCTTTGCTTGGAAGTACTTGTGGGCTTTGTTCAGGCTCTCGTATTCTTGCTTCTGACCGTGTTTTTCCTCAAGATCCAAGTGGGAGATGAGGAGGAAGAAGAAACACAGAAATCCTTACCCCAACCCGACCATGACCACGTGGGGGAAGGGGTGACAACCAAATAACAAACACAGTTAATTATATGTCTCCGGAAATTATTGACGCAATCGCACAAGGTGTGGCGGATCTTGCTCCCGGGCTGATCGTGATCGGTGCTGGGATTGGCATCGGGCTTGTCGGTCGCGGGGCTGCCGAAGCGACAGGGCGCAACCCTTCGGCTTTCGGTAAAGTAATCGCCACTTCGCTGATTTTGGCTGCGTTGGTGGAAGGTCTTGCCTTCATCGCGCTGTTCGTGAAAATCTAATCCAACAAAAAATAAAACTCTTCGGGCTGTGAGAGCGGTCCGAAGAGAAAGCTTCATTCCTATTGTCTATGGCAACAATTTTCGGTATATCGGCACAGGCTTCGGGTGGCATCGGCGGCTTGCTTGAAAGTTTCGGGATCGAAGGCGAATTTTTTATTGCGCATTTGATCGCATTCATTCTCGTTGTTATGTTGCTTCGGGTGTTTGCCTTCAAGCCAATTCAAAACATCCTCGAAGAGCGCAAAAAGCGCATTGCCGAAGGCGAGCAAATGCGAGTCGAAAGTGAAAAGGCACTTGCCGGGGCCAAAGAAACGGGCGAAATTATCAAGGAAGAAGCTCGCGAAGAGGGACGTCGTAGCATTGCCCGTGCCAAGGAATCTGCCGATAAATTGCTTGCCGATAAGACAGAAGAAGCCGTCGACATTGCGCGGCACATCGTTGAAAAAACGAGGGAAGCCGCTCAGCTGGAAGCCCGCCGCAATCAAGAAGAACTCAAGGCGGAATTCTCCCGCTTGGTTGCTCTTGCCGCCGAACAGGTTACCGGAAAAATCCTTACGGAAGAAGACCATCGTCGTATCAACGAAGAAGCGATTTCTCATCTTTGATCCATCATGAAAGCAGGCAAAGAAATACAGACACAGGCACGCAGACTATTCCGCGCGTGTTTAAAGGACGGATCTTTGAACGAAGATGCCGTGCGTCGCGTGTCTAGCGTGCTTCTTGAAAAAAAACCGCGCGGTTATGTATCTATCCTCAAAACTTTTACGGCTCTGGTAAAGGGTTATATTGCCGCTAAAACAGCCGTTGTAACCGGGGCAGTGAAATTGACCGAAGCGGAACGGCAACGCATCACCGAAAAATTGAACGCCCGTTACGGGCAGGATTTGCAATACGAATGGCAGGTCGATCCGAGCCTCATTGCGGGGATTATCGTTCGCGTGGGTGATGAGGTAACGGACGGGACCGTGCGCCAACGCCTTTCTTCTCTCTTTTCTTTCTCTCAAAAATAATAAACTTCTTTCAAATCAATGAGTAATATTGTTCAAGAACTCGAATCCGAATTAAAGCAAGCCGTTACGGACGTTCGCCGCGACAATGTGGGCGTCATTCGCTCTGTGGGCGATGGAGTCGCCAAAATCGAAGGGTTGAGCGATGCCATGCTCAACGAAATGATTGAATTCCCCGGCGGTATCATGGGGCTTGCCATGAATCTTGAAGAAAACGAAGTCGGAGCCGTCATTTTGGGCGATGCAGGCAAGCTGAAAGAAGGGGATGTTGCCAAAACGACGGGACGCCTCCTTTCCGTTCCGGTGGGACCTGCCATGCTCGGACGCGTGGTGAACACTTTGGGCGAACCTATTGATGGAAAAGGACCTATCGAAGCTTCTGCCTATTATCCCGTGGAAAAGATTGCTTCCGGCATTATTTCCCGACAAAGCGTTTCCGTTCCGGTGCAAACTGGTATTTTGCCCATTGATGCCATGATCCCGATCGGGAGAGGGCAACGCGAACTTATCATCGGTGACCGCTCCACAGGCAAAACCGCACTGGCTGTGGATACCATTATTTCCCAAGCCCGTTTGAATCGCAAAGCGGCAGAAGGAAAGCTTCCCGGACATCAACCCTTGTTTTGCATCTATGTGGCGATTGCCCAAAAACGCGCTACGGTCAGCCGTTTGATTGCCAAATTGGAAGAAACGGATTCATTGAGCAACACCATCGTGGTGGTGGCTTCTGCTTCCGATCCTGCTGCCATGCAATATCTGGCTCCCTATGCGGGATGTGCCATGGGTGAATATTTCATGGATCAGGGGCAAGATGCATTGATTGTTTATGATGATCTCTCAAAGCATGCCGTTGCTTATCGCCAAGTATCACTGATCCTGCGCCGTCCGTCCGGGCGCGAGGCTTACCCCGGAGACGTGTTCTACCTGCACAGCCGCTTGTTGGAACGCGCCGCCCGCATCAATTCCGAAAACGGGCGCAAAGGAGGTTCACTGACGGCTCTGCCTATTATCGAAACCCAAGCGGGCGATGTTTCGGCGTATATCCCCACGAACGTGATTTCTATTACGGACGGGCAAGTTTTCTTGGATACGGATTTATTCTACCAAGGGGTACGCCCTGCCATTAACGTGGGGATTTCCGTGTCGCGCGTGGGGTCGTCGGCTCAAACGAAAATTGTCAAAAAACTGGCAGGTTCCGTGAAACTTGATCTGGCCCAGTTTGAAGAATTGCAGGCTTTTGCCCAATTTGGTTCGGATCTGGATGCCGTTACCAAACAAAAACTCGAACGCGGGCGCAGAATTGTTGAGCTTTTCAAGCAGGGACAATACGAACCAAAAGACTTGGGATTGGAGGTGTTGAGCCTCTATGCCATCCGCAAGGGATATTTGGATGACGTCCCTGTATCGCAGGTCGGCGCATTCCAAAAGGCAATGGAAGAAGAAGCAGTCACCTCCGCGCCTGAATTGATCGAAGAGATCGAAAAGGTGAGAGAACTGACCGATGATCTGGATGCCAAGTTGCAAGCTTTTATGGAAGACTTCAAGAAGGGGTGCGCCTTCTCTAAATCGGAATAATCACACCTACTTTCATGGCAAATCTTCGCGAAATCAAGCGACGAATTAAGTCCGTCAAGAATACATCGCAGATTACCAAGGCGATGCAGATGGTCGCTTCTGCCAAGATGCACCGTGCCCAAGATCAGGCATTGCGCGGACGGGCATATCTGGGCAATTTGGCGCATGTTCTGGCAACATTACGGGGACTTGCGGATGTCGAGGAACGCCCGCTGATGAAAAAGCGGGGAAATGGGCGCGATCTCATCATCGTGGTCAATACGGATCGTGGTTTGTGCGGTGCGCTCAATTCCAACCTCTTCCGTATGATTCGCGAAAATTGTGCATCGGATGCCGCATACATAACGCTGGGTCGTAAGCTGAACCCGCAATTTGCCAAATACGGCATGGATCTGATCGCTTCTTGGAGCCTGAGCGAAAATGCGCGTCCGCTGGAAATGAAACCCGTCAGTGATTTTATTCGCGAACGCTTTGCCACCGGCGAATTCAAAAGCGTCAAAGTGGCGTATTCCTCTTTCGTCAACGTAATGACGCAACGTCCGACCATGCGTTCTTTGTTGCCCGTCAGCAGAGAAGAGCTGGAAGAAGTGGCAGAGCAGGGTGATTCCCGTCTCGAATCAGATTCCGAGCGTATGCCGTACATTCTCGAACCTTCGCCCGAAGCATTGCTTGATTCCATTTTACCGTTGTATATGTTTGCCGTTTTTACGCAAACCATTGCCGAGGCGAGTGCGTCGGAACAATCTGCCCGCATGGTTTCAATGAAAACCGCCACGGAAAACGCCAACAATCTGATCGGCGAGCTGACGCTTGATTACAACAAAGCCCGCCAAAACCAAATTACAAACGAACTTCTCGAAATTACCACTGCCATGCGAGCCATGGAATAACAGTCAAAGAAATTTTTATTTGCTATGAACAACCAAGGTACCATCGTTCAAATTATCGGAGCCGTCGTGGACGTCGACTTTTCGCAGGCAGACACGTTGCCAGCTATTTTCAATGCGTTGACTGTGGAGTTTGATCTCTCCGGTGAACGCAAATCTCTCGTCTTGGAGGTCGAACAGCACTTAAGCGACGGCTGGGTGCGCACGGTTGCCATGAGTTCTACAGACGGTCTAAAGCGCGGCATGAGCGTTACGGACACGGGTGCTCCCATCACGGTGCCGGTGGGAGATTGCGTCCTCGGGCGCATTTTCAACGTTTTGGGTACAGCTGTGGATGAAAAGGGAGAACCTGATTGTAACGGAAAGCGTTACCCCATTCATCGCCCCGCGCCGTCTTTGGAGGAACAATCCACAACATCCGAAGTTCTCGAAACAGGCATTAAAGTGATCGATTTGATCTGTCCTTTCCTAAAGGGGGGGAAGGCCGGTTCTTTCGGCGGTGCCGGTGTTGGCAAAACCGTGTTGATTATGGAGCTGATCAACAACATTGCGAAAGCCCGGTCGGGTCTGTCGGTGTTCGGTGGCGTGGGAGAACGTACTCGTGAGGGGAATGACCTTTACAATGAAATGATTGCATCTAAAGTCATCGATGTAGAAAACCCCAAAGAATCGAAAGTGGCATTGGTTTACGGGCAAATGAACGAACCGCCCGGCGCACGTCTTCGCGTGGCTCTTTCGGCTCTTTCGATGGCTGAATATTTCCGCGATGAGGAACAGAGAGACGTTCTTCTCTTCATTGATAATATTTTCCGTTTCTCCCAAGCCGGTTCGGAAGTTTCCGCTTTGCTCGGGCGTACTCCGTCTGCCGTGGGCTACCAGCCGAACCTTGCAGAAGAAATGGCAGACTTGCAGGAACGCATTACTTCTACCAAAAAGGGGTCGATTACTTCCATGCAGGCTGTATATGTGCCGGCTGATGACTTGACCGACCCTGCCCCCGCTACTACGTTCGCTCACTTGGATTCGACGGTAGTACTGGAACGATCCCTCGCCGCGCAAGGTCTTTTCCCTGCTGTTGACCCTCTTGCATCGACATCAAAGGCTCTTTCACCGGAGCTTGTGGGCGAAGAACACTATCGCGTGGCTCGCGGTGTTCAGCAAATCTTGCAGAGATACAAGGATTTGCAGGATATGATTGCCATCTTGGGTATGGACGAGCTTTCGGAAGAAGACAAATTGACCGTCAGCCGTGCGCGTAAGATCCAGCGTTTCCTCACTCAACCGTTCCATGTGGCAGAAGTCTTCTCCAGTATTCCCGGTCAATACGTTCCCGTGGAAGAAACCGTGCGGGGCTTTGCTGAAATCCTCGATGGGAAGTGGGATTCCGTACCGGAATCGAATTTCTTCATGAAGGGCAGTATTGATACAGTGGAAAAAGCGTAAAAATAGGAAATAAGATTTATATGGCAGTTCTCCATTTCAAGATAGTCACGCCGGATCGCGTTGCTCTTGAGGAAGACGTGACCGATATGATCGTTCCCGGATCCTTGGGGCAAATGGAGGTGCTTGACCAGCATGCCGCCACCATCACATCGCTTTCGCCGGGCGAATTGCAATATCGCCCGGTGGGTGGCGAAATGCAAAGTCTGTTCGTGGGGCTCGGCTTTCTCGAGGTCGAAAATAACAACGTCATCTTAGTCACGGATGTTGTCCTCGAAGCGTCTGAAATTGATGAACACAGTGTTGAAAAAGCCATGCAATCTGCCATGAAAGCTCTGAAAGACGGGGACAAACTTTCTGTAGAAGAACATACTCGCCTTGATGCTGAATTGGCCAAGCAAATCGCCATTTTTGAATACAACCGTAAACACAGACGCTGATTACCGCCATGCCCCATCCAGCCCATTGGAACGATACCTTCATGAGCCTTTACCACGAGGCTCTTTCCCGCTTTCATTCCGGATTGACCCGCTATCAGGATATGTTCACACCGGAAGAAACTCTTTTCTTGGCTTCTTTCGGCTACAAGCCGCGTGAAATGTTTGATTTCATTGAGGATTTTGCCACTGAAGGCGAGCCTTCGCCCACTACGGCGTTACTGGTGGCATCGGTGCGTCGCGATTTTTTTATTGCCGTGCAGGGCGGTAAGTTTTCGGAGGCACCTCTTGTTGCAGCCCGTGATTTGCCATCGTATGGCGATGAGCTGCACGGTATCACTTACTTGCCGCGCATCCTCAAAAAAGCGGAAGCTAAATTGTACGGTACTCTTGATCCCGACATCATGTATTGTTGTGGTGGTGATCGCAAATTCTTGCGCGAACATGGCAATATCCACCCCGCAGACTTCCTGCGCATGGTCTGGGGAGCGCGCAGTGACCGCCAAAAAGTGGTCACCTACATTCTTAATGCGATGAAGAGTGAATAAAGGGGAATAAGCCCTTTTTGTGTCAAAAAGTGTCACTTTTATGGGAGGATGCTTTTGGAGTGTTTTTTGTAATTTTTTGAATTTAAATTGTTACTCATTGATATAATTGCCAACACCTACAGCATTCCGAATGCTGTAGGTAAAAAATCCGTATAACGTTTTTATTTTGAGAAGTAATCAAAAAGTGAAGCTATCTCTTTGAAAATAAAATGGTTTTTATAAACTTATTATGTTCAGAAATTTGTTCAATTTGCAATTGACACAGCATTCGGAATGCTGTAATATCGCCCTTGGATTGGTACAATAAATGTATCTATCCGTTAGAAACCGATAATAAAGAAATGAAGAGATCATTATTCCTCGTTCCGTTTATGTTGGGGTCGCTTGCTGTTGCAACGGAGCTTTCTCCGTTGGCTTTCTTTGATTTTAACAGCGATTTACTGACAGCCGGAACATCACAAACAAGTATTAATCTTACAGTCAATGAGGTTACCGTTACTGTATCTACCTCCTACAGTGGTGGATTGGGAAGCGGTACAAGCTCATTGGATTTTCAATCTGGACTTCACGGTCTGACGGAGCTGAATAGCAATGTCGGCTTCACTTCCGAAGACGGATTTACTCTTGCAAACTCGCGAACCTACCTTAGTGCCGGGGCAAGAAGTGGCAATGCGGATTTGACGGTTAAGTTGAGTGGTTTGGAAGCAGGGAGTCTTTACAACGTTTCTTTCGTATCAGGTTTGGATTTTGAAGGTTCCGGCGCATGGACGACACCCTCCACAACAAACACATACGAAAGTTGCAATATGGGGCTCGGTACGCAATGTGTACCTGTTCGCTACCTTGGAGCCTTCGATGTGGTTGGAATGACTGCCGATGATGAAGGTTGCATTACTTTCACACTTGACAGTACAGGTTCTCATACCGCCGTCATCAACTCGATGGCTGTGGCTCTTCAAAATGTTCCGGAACCCGCTACGGCTTCTCTTTCGTTGCTGGCATTGGGTGCGTTGGCATTGCGCCGCCGCCGGGGCTAACGAAACCTAAGATTACGTCTTTTTCATTATTAAAACCGTCCTGTGTTCAAAATGTGCGCAGGACGGTTTTCTGCGTTCAGAGAGATCGAAATTTTTATCGGCGATTATTTGCCGATTTCGCAATCCCAGCGTTCACGGGCAGCGATAACGGATGCCGCCTTATGGGAAGATGAGAGTTCCCACGTCAGGGGCATATCGGGCGTAAAATAAGACGCCAGCTCGGCAAACTCCACATCTCCGTCGAATGGGGTACAGTGATCTTTTGTGGGCCATTGCACGTCATTGACGTGCCCGCCGATAAGATGCGGACGCATGCGTTCCAAAAATTGACGGTGATCCAGCAATAAAAGATTGTGTTTGCGTTGGATATGTCCGAAATCATGCCAATAACCCACGTGCGGCGTATTGGCAAATTCCTTCATGAAGATTTCCAACTCTTCTTCATCCGGAATCTGTTCAAGATGACTGCGGCTTTCGATGCCCAATTTTACCCCGGTGTTTTTGGCATAATCCGCTAAGATGCTCAGTGCCTCGAGAGCACGATTGAGATAAAGCGGAGCTAATCTGCGGCGTTCCCTGATTGCAACCCCTTTGAGGTCGGCATATTCTTTTGAAGCAAGGAAGCCGTTTCTCGCTTTGCTTTCCAAAAGGGCTGTTCCTTTTTTCGGACGACACAGCGGAACAGAACCCATATGCAGAACAATGTACGATGCGCCGAAGGATGCCGCTTGATCGATCGTTTTTTTGCTGAGGTCGATGGCGCGTTGGCGTTCCTGAGGACGGTGGGATGTAAATTGGAAGGCATCCGGAGAATCACCGCTCACATCGATCGGGGAAGGGAAAAAATTATGCAATCCGACGATGGTAACGGCGTTTTCTTTCACTCGCTGTGTGATGCCCGGTAAGAGGCTGACGCTCATTCCGTGGGAAAGCTCTATGCGGTTGAACCCCAAAGCGAGGATCTCATCGATCATGGCGGTTCCGTCCGTATTTCGCCGTCCGTTCCAACAGGTGGAGAAAGCTCGCATGGTATTTATTTTCTGTTTCGGCGGACCGAGCCGATGCTTTTGCGATAATGAAGCCCCCGTTTGCTGAAGCTCACATGCAATTTTCCCTTGGGGGAAATACCGAAGCGCAAGCCAAACATGCCGAAAGAGATGCCAATTCCGCTTGGCGAAAGCGTTAACAGAAAAGGACCGAATCCCCAGCTTTTTCTGATGACGGTGCGACTCATTCGCAAAAAGAGAAGGGGAGAACCGTCACTTCGTTGCGGGTACCTCAAGTGAGGGTACCAAGCTCGGGGTGCTGTCTGTGCCGGTGTTCGGCAAAACAGGAGGCGCAACGGGCTTGGGATCGTCTACGTCAAGTAGGGCAAGACGCAGCATAATGTCTCCGCCTTCGCGCACCAGAGAGCTTTGAGGGTATTTTTCGAGAGCTGATTTGTAAAAACTGCGGGCTTCTTCCGTATTGCCGTCCATGCGGGCGATATCGCCCAAGCTCATATATGCCAAAGCGGCATATATGCCGTTTTCTTCAAGGCACAGTTTTTTCCACATCAGAACGGCTTTTTCTTTTTCGCCCGCGTTCATGTAATGCATGGCGAGCGAAGCAACGGCGCGTTGTCTGACAAGGGGATTTTTTGCCGAAGCGGAAAGCTCGGTCAAAGTGGCAATGCCGTTCGATGCCTCTCCGCTTGAAAGTTGCGCCATTCCCTTCAGGCAAAGAGCTGTTTCAACCGATGCTGTGCTGTCGTAGTTTTGCGCAATGTCTTGCAACTTGTTTTGATCCGGTGAATAGACCTGTGTGATCGGGCGGACTTTGTTTTCTCCCATGGCTGTAATCAGCGCGGCCGCAGCTTCGTTCGAGGTAGCATTTCGCATGGAATACCACGCTACGCAGCCCACACCCAACAGAACAACCAAGACCAAACCGAGAATGAATTTCTTGTAATGGTCATCCAAGAATGATTCGTATTTCGAAGGTCCGATTTGAATTTCCCCGATAGCACGAATTTCTTCAGGAGAAAGAGACGGCGTGTCGTTTTTTGAATTATTATCCATGATGTTTGTTTATGAAATGTCTGTTCTGGGAGAATTGGCATCAAGAGAGTTTTTAATGCCGAGGTTTTTGTAGATTTCCCGCGTTGCCTGAGATTTGTTGAGGGTGTAAAAATGGATGCCGTCAACATCGTTGTCAAGCAGTTCGGCGCATTGTGCGGAAGTGTATTGAATGCCTACCTTTTCGATGGCGGCAGAATCCGTATCTGCCCGCCGAAGAGCTTTCAACAGCCGCGCGGGAAAGTTGGTGCCGCCGGAAAGCTCAGCCATGCGGTTTAATCCGGAAAGAGCAGTTACGGGCATCAGTCCGGCAAGAATCGGTTGCGTAATGCCCGCCAAGCGGCAACGTTCCCGATAGTCAAAGAAGACATGATTGTCAAAAAAAAGCTGTGTACAGATATAATCTGCGCCCGCATCAACTTTCTCTTTCAGATAATCCATTTCTTTCAACCTATTGGGCGTTGCGGGATGCCCTTCGCAAAATCCTGCCACACCGATGGTCAGGGGGGTGGAAAGCCTGTTGCGGGATTCCCATTCTCGGATGAAGCGCACCAATTCGACAGCATGGTGAAAATCTCCCTCACCGATGGAGTCCGCCGCATTTTTTGGGGGGTCGCCCTTGAGAGCCAGCACGGCACGGGCTCCGGCGCGTACATAGTTTTCCAAAATGGTTTCCAATTCCTTCCGAGTATGCCCAATGCAGGTAATATGCGGTACGGTGGGAATGTGGCGTTCATGCTGGATGCGCTCGACGAGAGCGCGGGTTAGCTCTCGTGACGAACCGCCGGCTCCATACGTCACGCTGACAAAACTGGGTGAAAGCTCTTGCAGATCACAGATTGTGCGCAACAACCCTTGGGCTGCTTCTTCCGTTCGTGGTGGGAAAAATTCGAACGAGAAGCTGGGGGTGCGATCAAAAAGACTGTTTCTTGCGCTTATCGGATTCATGAAGAAAGGATGCCGTTCACGGCAACGTCAGGGTTGTACGGGTAAAAGTTCCACTTCGATCTCTTCGTCTGATACTTCCTTGCCTACGTTCGATCCGTTCGGTAAGGGGTTTGGTATTAACGGGCTGACGTTACCATCCAAAGAAGGATTGTTTACCGATGCAGAATCGGGGGAAGGCTGTGTGTAGCCGTTCAGCGTGGGAAGATCGCTCAGTTGCGGTAAGGTGGATACGACGACTTCATCGCCCGATCGCGGATAAAACTCTTCCCCGAGTGTTGTCGAGCCGGCATTTCCGTTTTTCACGTAGGCACTGTATTGACCGGATTCTTCATCACGGCTTTCCGTGATGATCTCACAGAGGATGCCGCCGTTTCTGTGAATGGCAAGCACTTGTCCCAATGCCAGCATGCCGTCTTCCGTGACAGGCTTGATCATCAAAATATTGTTATCGTGATCGTAAGCGGTGACCAAAGCTACGGGGGAATTCGCAATCGCCTGTTCGGATTGGGCTTCCTTCTGTTTGCGGGCTTCTTCCGCGCGTCTGCCTTCTTCGAGGATACGGGCTTCTTCGCGCTCCTTAAGCTCTTGAGCGCGTTCTTCGGCTTTGCGAGTTAGCTCTTGCCGTTCTCGTTCAACATCGGAAGTTTCTATTTCGGGACGAATCTTTTCCATGCGGGCGCGATGCTCCTGAGCTTTTTTCTGATAATCGGCATCGAGCATGGCTTCCTGATATTCGGCATAACCGGCTCTTTCGGCAGGCAAAAAGACGGTTACAACATAAAACATCAACCCCAATGCCAGAGCCAACAAGACCAATACGGTTATGCGAAAGCCGTTCATGCCGATACTCTATTCAAAGATGCATCAAAATGCAAGCGAGAATGCCGCCATGCAGTTGATTTATGCCGACAATACAATGCCCGCAAACTGCAACAGAGGCAACTTGCGGGCAGGGGAGACGAAATGTGGCGGCAGATCAGTTGTTGCTGTAGGCTGATTCTACGCGCTGGGCAACATCCGCGTATCCGTAATCGACCTCGTAAATGATCTTGAATTGTTCGAGGGCTTCTTCCGCTTTGCCCATTTTTTCGTAGAGCGAACCCATCAGGTAAAGCACTTCCTTCTTGACGGTATCCATATTGATGAGTTCGCCGTTCGCTTCTTGGAGCTGTCGAATAGCCATATCGTTCATGCCCTTGGCGGCATAGCATTTACCAAGCATCAACATGGCTTTTGTGCGAAGGAAAGGGTTATTTCGGGCTCGTTGCAATTCGGGGATCGCCTCCGAGTATTCTTCCGCTTGAAAAAGGGCTTGACCGAGGTTAAAGTGCAATTGCGGGTCTGTGGGGTTCGCTTCGAGACGCATGCGGCACTCGACCACATAGCTTTGGGAACGTTCTTTCCGCTTGGCGTCAACTTGTGCTTGCAATTCACCATTAGTGGGATCTGCTGCAGCTGCTGCTTCCAAGGCTTGCAATTCGGCGTTGAGCATGCGGTCACGCATTTCGGAAGCTTTCGCATTCAATGAAATATCGTTTGCGCTCAGGCTGAAAGCGTAGTTGTAGTACGCGTAGGCGTTGCTCCAGTCTTCAAGATGTTCGTAAGTGGTGGCGATGTCTCGCACAACAGCCAAGTTGGTTTGGTCTGCTGCGTAACGTTGCGCCAGCAAGCCGAGTCGTTGTTCCAATTCGGCATGGGTCATGCCGACTTTGTCACCACTTTCCAAACTTGCCGTTTCATTGCTGTTTTTAATAACATCGCGAAATCCTCGGGCGTTTTCCCAATTTTGGGATTTCATGGTAGCGCGGGCAGAACAATCTTTCTCACCTTTGATGGCAACGGAATCAGTGCGATCCAGCTCAAGAATTTTCTTGTATGCATCGGCAGCTGCGGCAAAGTTCTCTTCCTGCACCAAATGCGATGCCAGCATATGCAAATATTTTTTGTTGTCGGGATGCCCTTGGCAAATCGTTTCCAAAGCAAACGTTGCCGTATCGTTCATCCCCAACCCCATGGCGGATTTGTACAGTTGCGTGTTGGCGTTAACGGAGAAGGGGTCTTTCTCCAATTCGTCTTCGATGGAAAGCAAGATCGATTCCGGAGCTTTTTTGACCGTTGTCATCTTTATCCCGCTGAGCAGGGACGTGTGTTTCGATTTGCTCGGTCCTTGCTTCACTTCGCATGCGCGCAAAACCTTTCTGCCTTCCAAAAAACCGGGACAATCCCTGAGCAAGCCCTTCAACAAAGTGATGGCATAGGAGTAATTTTTTGTGTTGACTGATTGGCAAGCCCTGTTCCACAAATCGTACTGGTGTGCCGTCAGCTCTTTTTCGGTTACGGAGGAGATCATGGTTTATTGCGAATGGAAGAGATAAAATCACCGCCACACAAGGTAAGTCCCCGTGCGGTTGGGGATATATATATCACGCAAAAAAGCTCATTTCAATCTTGTTTTTTGTGTTTTTTTCTGCATCATCGACTGTGCCGTGCGCATTGATGCTATATTGACCCGTTTTGGATATTGTTCCCGTCGCGAAGCCGCTCGTTGGATTCGTAACGGGCGCTGTCGTGTCGGCGAACGGGTGTTGAAAAGCGGTTCGGAAAAGGCTAACCCGGAAGATGTGACGATTGACGGAAATTTCGTTGAATTCCCGCGCGGGTTGTATGTGGCTTTTTGCAAGCCGACAGGGTATACCTGCAGTCACAGTGAAGAAGGTTCTCTCATCTTTGAATTGCTTCCCCAGTCATGGTTGCGTCGCAATCCCGTTGCTTCAACGGTAGGTCGTTTGGACAAAGAAACATCCGGGCTGATTCTGATTTCGGATGACGGTGATTTCATTCACCGCATGACGTCACCTCGATACCATGTCCCCAAAACCTATGCCTTTGAGACGGCTACTCCCGTGCCACACGAAGCCATCGCTTTGTTTTCCTCCGGCGAAATGATGCTCGAAGGAGAAAATAAACCCCTTTTGCCGGCAGAGCTGACCATGCAAAGCGAATGTTGCGGAACGCTCGTTTTGCATGAAGGGCGGTATCATCAGGTGCGACGCATGCTGTATGCCGTGGGTGCACCCGTGATTTCCCTGCGGCGCATTGCCATCGGTTCGCTTTCCCTTGATGTGCTACAGCTTTCCGAAGGCGAGTGGTGTCCCGTAGATCCCGCCTTGTTTGAATGATGGAATACGTGTTACCCAAAGAAATCGATGCTTCTTTTGAAGTAATTGCCGAGACGGAAGGCTGGATAGCTGTTTCAAAAGGCGCACCATTGCTTTCTCATCCATCAAGCGCAAAAAACGAGCCAACGCTGTGGCACGGCTTGCAAGAGCTTCTTTCTTATGAATTGGCGAACGGGGGACAAATCTCCATCATCACGCGTTTGGATCGAGAAACGAGCGGTATTGTCCTTGTGGCCAAGTCCGCAGCGGCGGCGCGAACCTTGGGCAAAGCGATGGAGAGACGCGAAATCCGAAAACGCTACCTCGCTTTGGTGGTCGGCAACCCAACATGGGAAACGGCTGAATGTTGCGAACCCATTGCTCAACAGAGCTTGTATGAACCAGGGAGTATTTTTGTCAAACAATTCTGCCACTCGGAAGGTCGCCCCAGTCGCACGAAATTCCATACTTTGAAACGCTTGAATGCGCGGGGGAATATGCCTCCTCTTGCATTGATAGAATGCATCCCCCACACCGGACGAATGCATCAAATTCGCGTCCACTTGGCACAGTTGAGATACCCCATCCTCGGTGATAAAATTTACGGCAAAGACGAAACCTGTTATCTTGATTTCATAGCCAACGGCATGACGCCGGAATTGCATGCTCGTTTGCTGTTTCATCGCCACGCTTTACATGCATACGAGCTTTCGTTTCAATGGAATGGAAGAGAATTTACCCTTTCAGCACCTCTCCTTCCCGATATGGCTGCTTTTCTGGAATGAGGCGTTTGTCCCCCTCCTGAAAAACGCCGAAGCCTCCGTATTTGAAATGCGTATTTCCTTGCTCGACAGAAAGGGGGAAAGAGGTGTAGAATCTCTGAAATGAGTGCGGTTTTGGAACGTTGTCTGGAAGAATTTATGCGACGGGCAGATTATGCCCCCCGCAATGCTTCTGAATTAGCGAGAGATCTCGGCGTCCCTTCATCGGAGCGCAAGGCGATGCGCGCTCTGTTGCACCGTTGGGAGGATGAAGGACGTGTGATTCGTTTGCAAAAAGGTCGTTTTTCCCTCCGCGATGCAGGGCGTGGGATCAAGGTTCGCGGGCGCATGCGACAAGTGACGCCCGAGAAGTTGGTTTTTGTGCCTTCTGCAGAGTCTCGGGAAGTTTTGAGAGACGCGTTTTCTTCAAACGAGCGAGATGAATATCTCGTGTCGCCAGCACGCGCTCGCAGTGCACAAGACGGCGATTTGGTCGAGGCATCGATTCTTCGCTCCTTACCGCGTGGGTGGAGAAAACGCCGCAAGGGCGGCTATCCCGGTCTTGATGAAGTCTTGGCGGAAGTGCGCGTGGAAAAGATCATTGAGCGCAAACGCCAGACATGGGTCGGGATTTATCGCATGGGCGGACGTTTCGGGTATTTGTCGGGAGACGGACGCACCGCGCCGGAGTGTATCGAATTAGTTCAGGAACCGCCCGGCAACCTTCTTGTCGGTCAATTGGCTGTGGCTGAAATTTTGACGCAGGGGATGGAAAGACGTCTGCCGACAGCCCGCGTAATTGAGGTGTTGGGCTGGCAGGAAGATGATGGGGTGGACGTCATTGCCGTGATGCGTAAGTACAATTTGGAGAGTGATTTCTCTCACGAAGTAATTGCCGAAGCAGATGCCTGCCATAATGAGATTTCGGATGAAGAACGGCGCATGCGTACTGATTGGACGAAACGTTGTGTGATTACCGTAGACCCGGAATCAGCCCGCGATTTTGACGATGCTGTTTCGTTGGAAGAATTGGATGGAGAGGGCTGGCTGTTAGCTGTGCATATAGCCGATGTCTCCCATTACGTTACTCCGGGATCCGCGCTGGATCGGGAAGCTTGCCGACGGGGAAATTCAACCTATCTGCCCGATCGCGTCTTGCCGATGTTGCCGCCGCGCCTGTGCGATCATGTGTGTAGTTTAAGAGCCAATGAAGATCATTTAACGTTGGCATGCGTGATGAAACTGGATGCCAACGCCGTCATTAAGAGTTATTCTTTTGAACGGGCGATTATTCGTTCTCGTTGTCGCTTGACGTATGAACAAGCCGCCGATGTGATGTTGCATGGCGGCACGGTTGGCGATGCCGATGCGGATTTGCTGTTGCGTCGTGCTTTGACGCTTTCTCGCCTTTTGCGTCGAGCAAGAATGGAGCAGGGTGCGCTGGATCTTGATTTCCCGGAATTGCGTTTGAATGTCGATGAACACGGGCATACAGTGGGTGTTGCATGCGAACATACGGACGAAAGCCATGCCATGATTGAGGAATTCATGCTGGCAGCCAACGAATGTGCCGCCCGCTTGTTGAGAGAAAAAACGATTCCCGCACTTTTTCGCGTTCACGAAAACCCCGATACCGCCAAGTTGATGACATTTGCGCAACAAGCGCGGGAATACGGCTTAAAGGTCGGCGATTTGACGCATCGGCAAGAGTTGATATCGCTGATGCAAGCCATAAAAGGGCATCCTGATGAACCATTGCTGAAAGTTTCCCTGCTCAAAAGCATGATGAGGGCTCGTTATGATACAAAGCCATTGGGGCATTACGGACTTGCAAAAAACGATTATTGCCATTTCACCAGTCCGATTCGTCGATATGCCGATCTCATTGTACACCGCGCCTTGGGGCGCACGCTATCGAACAGTGACAAACGATTGACGGCTTTGCCCGACATGGGTCACATGAACGAAGTGGCAGAACACATTTCGGAAACGGAACGCACCTCGACTCAAGCGGAACAGGAAGTTATGAACCTGAAGCTTTTTGCTTGGCTTGAAGAGCAGGTAAAAAGCGCTTCTCCGCAAGCGTGGGAAGCGATTGTTTCCGATGCCCGCCCCATGGGGCTGATGCTGGAAATACCGGATTTGCAGATGCGCGGGCTGCTCCCTGCTGAGGCTTTGAATCAGGATGGGTGGCGTTACGAAAGTCATATCCCGTGCTGGGGTAATTGCTCAGCCGAGCGTTTGTATGCCGGGTGCCGTTTTAAGGTTGTTCCCATTCGGGCAAACAGGGAAACAAGGTGGATTGATTTCGGTTTTGCCCGTGAAGATTGATTGTGCGCATTGCCTCAAAATAAAATTGCTCCCCGGAATATCCGGTTTTTAGAATTAATAAAGCTTAAAGTCATCATAGTGTCTAATACCGCGACAGGGTGGGTTTAGGAGGGACGGTAATGGCGCCCACTCATACTGCGGTCACAGAGAGTTAACTGTTCGGCTGTTTCTTTGAAGCATTGGTAAAAAAAAGGAGCTTGACAAGGTAAGAATGAAAGACTAGTGTGAGGCAG
>CAYQNL010000022.1:0-22569 GCA_964418985.1 uncultured Akkermansia sp.
ATAGATCTTTTTTTATTCGCGTGCTTTTTTGTTGCCCTGTGCCCGAATTGATTAGCCTCGGCAAGGATTTCTTTTTCTTGGATAGCTTTTTTGGGGGGGAAGCCTTGACGATTTCGTAGGCGGTTGTTGGTCGAGATGCGCCCTTCCTTGTACGCCTTGTATACGCTTGCGTCGGCGTGTATGCCGATAGTGACGGCGGGGGGGCAAGGTTTTTCTGCAGGGTTTGTGCAGAGAGGCGCGCTGATTGGTGTGTCAAAGGGGGCTTCATGTTTGACGCTCGCTTGCAGATAAGATATCCTCTCTTTGAGAAAGAGGTGGTTCAGGTTTATCTCATCGGTTATGGTAGCCTTTATCCTGCTTTTTCATTAAGGTCCTTTTATGTCCCGTCATTTTACACCATTTCCCCTCATCTGTTGTGGTCTGCTTCTGTTGGCTCTCACACCTATGCCTTACGGCTACTACGTCTTCCTGCGCATCGTTATTTGCATTTGGGGCATAACGGTAGGTATACAGGCGGGCAGGGTATGCCCCGGCAATTGGGCAAGCCTTTTGGCATACGGCATTGCCATTCTCTACAATCCCCTCATTCGTGTTCCGCTTTCCCGCGACATTTGGCAAGCGATTAACGTTGTCACTGTCCTTGTCATTTTGGTTGTCACAGCAAAGCTTCCTGCAAGATCTGCTTAAAAAAGTCGGGGTGCAAGGGTAAAGCGGGCGAAGACGGAATGATGCAACCGCTGTGCGGCGGTGGAGGGCATCATGTTGATGCGGGTTTTGCTTTTCAGGCTTCAGATGGGGGAAGAAGATGCCCCCCTCTTTTACCAGCGGCGGCTGTTTTCTTGGGGATGAACGCGGGGTGCTGGCTTGGCGGATTTTTTCTTCTTTGACGAGGAAGACGGGCGGGGGGACGCCTTTGTTAATTTCAGAAGTAGCTCCCGCGCATGTTCCCTGTCTTTCGGATCATCTGCGCTGTTGATGACGTGCGTGAGAATTTGGACGGCTGCCGTGCGATCCTTTTTGATGCCGTCTTCTCCAAAATAATATAATGTAGCTACCATGCAGGCAGAATTTCCGCATCCAGCCATGGCTGCCATCTGTAAAAACGGAAGAGCCTCCTTTTTTCTATTGTTCTTGAGCAAATAATTCGCAATGGCACCGTAAGCTTTCTTCGTTATCCCCAGATCAATTGCTTGCTGAATGAATGAAAACCCCAATTTTTCGTTTTTTTCTATTCCGTTTCCATAGATGAGAGCAAGTCCGAGCAGAAACATGCAAGAGGGATGCTTTGCTTCTGATCCCAGTCGGTAATAATAGACCCCAAGCTGTTTGTCTTTTTTGGTTTTTTCACCGAAAAAATACCAATTGCCGAGCAAGCGGCACGCATCGCCTTTGATGTTATCAACGGCATGATCGCTCAGCACCTTTAGGATACCGATTCCCTCATTGATCTTACTTCTGTCTGTTTCTTCCAGCAGGGTTTCTCCCAGATCCAAACGATAACATGGGAGCAGACAGCCATCCTTCCGTATATCTTCCTCGATCAGTTCGCGCAGTATTTTTTCGGCTTCGGCAAGGTTGCGCTTTGTGCCTGTGCCTTTGCGGTAACAGGATGCCAAAATCTGCCGGGCAATTACGTTCCCTGTGCTTTCGGCAAACTCTTTGACAAAGCGAAATCCCTTGGCGGGTGCGGGTTTGAAATTGCAGGCGGGGATGCCGTTTATATAGATTTCACAGAGACGTAATTTGGCGTGGGGCGTTCCGCTTTCGGTGAGGTATTTAATGGCCAGCTCTGCATCGGGTTTGATCGATTTGTTGTCCGAATACATATAGCCGAGATGATCCATGGCTTCCTTGTTTCCCAAGTCTGCCGCTTTCTTCATCAGCGCAAGAGCTCTTTGCGGGTCTCTTTTGTCTTCTTCCTGCACTTCATCATATAAGAGCCAAGCCAGCGAAACCATCGCGTCAACGTCTCCGCTCTTTGCCAATTCTTCTTTGCTTTTGGTGTAAGCATTGGTAAAGTGAACGTCTCTTGCCATGGATGCGACGGTCCCGGCGGGAATTGCCATGTAGAATGATGTTGCTCCTTGGGTTTTAGCTGTATTGACGCCCAGCACCCTCCCCGTTTTCAGGGAAACCAAGGGACCGCCACTGTTGCCGGAGGAAATCTTCGCATCGTGAATGATCCATGATCCCACTTTGGATACCGCCCCTTTTGTCACATTCGGGTCAAGGTTTTCAATGAACGTTGGATTAGTGATGATTTTTCCGGAAAAGTCTGCGGCAACAGATAGGGATCTGTCCAAAGCTCCGGGAAAGCCCATCGCCACCACTTCTTCTAAAACGGAAGCCCGTTCATCGCTTAACTCAAAGGGTTCGGGAAGAGAGACGGGGATGTTTTGCAATCGAATGATTGCCACGTCCTTTTCTTGATCCTCTTTCGCCATTTTGGCATCGACCTCGTAGGCAAACGTTCCGTCTTCACTCAGGATGTATACGAAAATGTCAGAGGCGTTATGGACGACATGACTGTTGGTGGCGATGAGCCCATCCTCGGAAATGAGGAACCCCGTTCCGCTGCGAAAGTCGTGTTTTCCAATGGAAAAAATCCTGAATACGGCACGTTTTTTCGCGATCACATTTTCCGGAGATATGTTTTCCGATACCTCATAGGCACTTGCCCCTGCATGCTGTATCATGCAGGGCAGACAACAAGAGACGAAAAGAAAGAACCACGCCGTTTTCATTTTACAGAACGCCCAGTTTGGTCAACTTTTTCAGTACTTTTTCATTGTTCCGTTCCTTCAAAATATCTCGTACAGAGGCTTTGCCCAAAACGAAACAGCCGTAGTCTTGCAATTGGACCATGGTTGACGTACCCCTGACCCACGTTTCAATTGGCGTATCCAAAGGGACTTTGCATTCTGTCAAATAATAGATCAGAAGATCGAGAGAGTCGTACTTCGCCGCTTGTAGGCATCCCTTGAGGCGCATTTCCGCCGTGGCATAAGAGGGGTGTGTTTGTTCCAGTTCTTTCAAATCTTTTAATTTATCATTTGCGTTGTAGTAATTCCAATCAAACAACACGCTGTTTTTCCAACGCCATGCGTTTGTCGAGAAAGTGGCTTGCCTTGCCGTAAAATCCACCCCGGTAATGCGATAATTTTTCGCAAATACTTCTACCATATAAGAATCAAAATCGGGCGTTGTATACGTATATCCGGGGCGACTGTATGTGTTCAGCGTTAATGTATCGGTGTATGAATTGTAGCTGGAAGTTGAGTACGAATAACCGGGTACATAATGTGTTCTTTGGTATTTGTACATGTAATACCAGAGCGCACTGCAAGATTCTTTTGTGCCTGTTATTTTGTCGGGGGCTTTGCTAAAAACATCTTTCACGATTTCCGTGCTTTGCCCCAGCATCAGCTGGGCTGCGTTCTCATTGACGGAAATTTTATTTACACTCTGACATGCCGAATGGATGAGAGCCGAAAGAAGCAGGATGGTTATTTGCGTTGTTTTTTTCATAGATAAAAGCAGGGGATATTGTATGCCGTAATTTCCAAAAGAGGTCGCTTTCAAAGCGACAATTGAAAACAGAGGACGAACGGGGGACTTCCCCCGCAAGGAAAATGACGGCAAAAAAAGGCAGAGCCTGAAGAGATTACACCGAGAATACCATTGCCACAGATCGCTTCAATTTTTTTGAAGACGGGCAGGGGCGTTTATGCGGTTTCTTTCCAAAACGCGTTCGCCGAGCGGCGGGTGACGCCGCGCAGGTTGACATAGCGCGTGAAGAGCAGACGCGGGTTTGCATGCCCCATGGAAAGTTGCAACGCGCCCACATCGCGAAAGTTTTTCAGGTGATAGCTCGCGTAGGTGTGGCGCAACACATCCGGCGTCCATGTGCGGAAGCCCGCAGAGCGGCGCAATCTGCGCCAACGCATGCGCCAGTTGCGCGGGCAGATCGGGGTCGTTTGGGCAGAGGGAGCATCCCGTTCCAGCAAACGTTGCGCGGCGGGGCAGAGGGCAACGTGCCGCCCGCTGCCCGTCTTGCTGTGCCGGGCGCGGATGATCACCTCGTGTTCCTCGCGATCAATGTCTTGCCAAGTGAGACGCCGAACCTCATCGGGACGCACTCCGGCATAGAGCATCAACGCCACGGCGGGCAGACAGTCTCGATGCTCCGGCGATTGTGCCGTGCGGAGCAGGCGGCGCACCTCGGGCAGGGAGAGCGGCACAATCTCTTGTTCCCGCACCGTCGGGATCTCGATGTCGCGCACCGGGTTTTCCCCGCAGAGCCTGCGGCGGCGCATCGCGGTGAAGACGCCCGAAAGAATCGCTCGCGCCTTGCGGCGTTGCGGGGCAGTGGGGAAGACTCGTTCCAGCATGGCAGCGCATTCGCCGGACGTCATGGCGCGGAGGGGGCGATCTGCCAGCCCGGGCGTTTCGCGCATCAGGCGGCGCATGTAATAGCGGATGTCTGCGCGGGTGCGCTCTGCGCGGTGTGCTTTGGCGCAGAGGGTATCTTCCACGGCTTGGCGAAACGGCACGGTGTCGCATTCCCGTTGCAGAGCCTCTTTGCCCAGCCGCGCCATGCGGCGGCAGTGTGCCAGAGCGTCCTCACGGCGAAGCTCCCCGCCCGCGCTTGCCGCTTCCAACATCTCCAGCACCAACCGCGCCGCATCGGTTAATGAAACGGAAGTTCCCTTCAGCAATGCCGAAGCCGTCTTGTAATCGTTTGTATGTTTTTTCATACGCTTTCCGAATGGGGGGATGTCAATTTTTTTTCAAAGCTTAATTTATAAGGAAAAACGAAAAGGAGAAAGTGAAAATTCCGGATAGAAATTTTGCCCCGGGGGATAAACAAAACCTTTCTGTTATCGGTATCGCGGAGGTTCTATGAGAAAATCCCCCCATTCGGAATGGTAGGCTCTCCCCCGAAACAGCCCATAGGAAATATTGTGCGGGGGAATGCCAGATCTTGACGGAAAGCCTGTTGTGTCTCTTCTTGATATTTTGCTTCAAGATAAATCGACCCATGGGAATATCATTTGGGCCACAGATACCTACAGTGAGCTGGGGGAAGGCTTCGGAGACAAAGATCAAATCACCCGCCCGCTTCTCTTGTTGAATGCGGATGCCGTGCAACCCCGTATTCGCAAATCACAGGAAGATCAGGCGTCTCGCACCCGCAAAAAGGCAGAAGTGTTCACCTCTGCCCGCCTGTGTAACAGGATGAACAATCATTGCGATGAAACGTGGTTTGGCAGGAAGGATGTGTTCAATACGGAACAGGCAGATGGCACATGGATGGTGACAGAAACCCCCGTCAACTTTCCGGCGGGAAAAACGTGGAAGCGTTATGTGGATTCTCGCCGTCTGGAAATTACCTGCGGGGAAGCCCCCTACCTCGTTTCCCGATACGATGCCGCGAGCGGGGAAGCCATTCCGCACACGAAATGCCGCATCGGACAGCTGGATCGCAAGCTGCGCATCGTCAACGAAAATGCGGGCGATTGCGAAGAGTGGCTCAAGTGGGCTTTTCGTGCCTTCGAGGCAACGTACGGCTACGAATACCAAGGGGACAGCCTCCTGCTTGCCCGCATCAACCTGCTGATGACCTTTGCGGATTATTACCATGAACGCTGGGGCAAAGAGCCGGAGAAAGCCATATTGCGCCGCCTTGCCCATCGGATCTCTTGGAACATCTGGCAGATGGATGGTTTGAAAGACTGTGTGCCGCTCGGCAGCCCCCGGGAAGAGGACAGGCAGATGCTTCTCTTCGACTTTTTTTCGGAAGCCTTTGGCCCCCCTTCGGAACAGACCGCCACCCCATGCAAAATTCACAATTGGCGCAGCAAAACAACCCTCCTTTTTAAAGATTTGAAAGAACAATGAACCCTAAAAAAAAGAAATTGTTTGATTATGTGATCGGCAACCCGCCGTACAACGAAGATTTTGCCAATTCCGGCGACAACGGGAATTTTGGGAAATCCGTTTATCCCGATTTTTTGGATGCCGCATACGAAGTGGCAAAGAAATCTCTTTTGATTCATCCCGCGCGTTTTTTGTTTAATATTGGGGCAACACCCAAGCCTTGGAATAAAAAGATGCTGAATGATCCGCACTTCAAGGTGCTGGAATATGAAGCAGACAGTTCGAAAGTGTTTCCCAATACGGATATCAAGGGGGGGATTGCCATTTCCTACCGCGATGGCGATTCGGACTTCGGAGAGATCGGTACGTTTATTGTATTTAAAGAATTGAAAGGTATTAGGGCAAAAGCGGGTGCGCATGCAGAGAATACGTTCAGCAGTCTTATTTACGCTCCGGAATCATACAGGTTCACAGAACTGATGTATGAAAAAAAGCCTGCCGCCGTACCGTTCCTCAGTAACGGAAGTTTTAAGTCCAGCGTTTTGGGAAATTTACACAATATTGTGTTCTGGGATGACGTGCCGAATGATGGGGCAGAATACGTTCGTGTGTGTGGTGTCGTTAAGGGGAAACGCGTTTCTCGTTGGATTCGGAGAGAGTATGTAAAACCGGCAGGAAATTTTGAATATTACAAAGTATTTGTTCCTAAATCAAACGGAAGCGGTGCATTGGGAGAAGTGCTCAGTACACCCCTGATCGGGGAACCCTTGATCGGGCATACGCAGACTTTTATCAGCATCGGTAAATTTGAGACCCGATCCGAAGCAGAGGCGTGTATGAAGTATGTGAAGACGAAATTTGCGCGTGTTTTGCTGGGGATTAAAAAGGTGACACAAGATAACCCGCGCGACACGTGGGAATACGTCCCCCTGCAAGATTTCACGGAAAAATCGGATATCGACTGGACGCAGACGGTGGCAGAGATAGACCGCCAACTGTATGCGAAGTATGGCTTGGATGAAGAAGAGATCCGTTTTATCGAAACCCGCGTGAAGGAGATGAAGTGATATGGACAAGCTTGCCATCAAAACCGTAACAGCAATTATCCCGAAGTGTTATGCTTACACGACACCGGAAGTGCGGACGCATGACGGGTGGACGAAGATCGGCTTTACCGAACGGGAGGTCAAAATGCGCATTAAGGAGCAGACGCACACGGTCGGCGTAGAGGCGAAAATCCATTGGGAAAGGCAGGCTGTTTATGTGGCACCACCCTATGGCTCGTTTACGGATCGGGAATTTCACACATACCTGAAAAAGCTGGGCGTCGAGCGAAAGACGGGGACAGAATGGTTTCGCATCGATCCCGATACAGCCGAACGTCAATTTACGGATTTTACGAAAAATCACGGTATTCTCGGTGTTGATGAGGCAGAACCGCCCTCTCCGTACACATTGCGCGAAGAGCAGGAGAACGCCGTTCGGAAAGCGATGGCATATTATGAAGCGCATGAAAAGGGAGAGTTTTTGTGGAATGCCAAACCGCGCTTCGGCAAAACGCTGGCATCGTATGATTTGTGCTTGCGCCTCGGGGCAAAAAACATCCTCATCGTCACAAACAGACCCGCCATCGCACATTCGTGGTATGAGGATTACGAACGCTTTTTCGGACCGCAGTCCGGGTATCTGTTTGTCAGCGAGACGGAGGGTATCAAAGACCGATCTTTCGTGGTCAGCCGTAAAGAATATGTTGCCCAATTGGATGGCGGATCGGTGCAGGGGTGTATCAGTTTTGTCAGTTTGCAAGATTTGAAAGGCTCTCTCTATTTCGGCGGTGCATATGATAAACTGGAATGGATCAAGGATCTGACATGGGACATCCTCATCATTGATGAAGCGCATGAGGGGGTAGACACGTGGAAAACAGACACGGCATTTGAGAATATCACCCGCAAGCGAACACTTCATTTGTCCGGCACACCGTTTAAGGCGTTGGCAAATGACAAGTTTGCGGAAGAAGCCATCTATAACTGGACGTATGCCGACGAACAGCGAATGAAGCGGGATTGGGATGCCTCGCAAGAGACGGAAAACCCGTATGCCAAGCTCCCGAAGCTTTCTCTTTTCACTTATCAAATGTCTGATATTGTGCGCGAACGCGTGGCGGCAGGCATCGAGTCGGAAGACGGCGATATTGAAGCATATGCTTTTGATTTGAATGAATTTTTCAAGACAAACGAATCCGGGAAGTTCATTCACGATGCGGAAGTGGATTGCTTTTTGAACGCGCTGACGTGCCAAGGGAAGTTCCCGTTTTCGACGGATGAATTGCGCGATCAGCTGAAACATACGTTTTGGATGTTGAATCGCGTGGAGAGTGCCAAGGCACTGGCGAAAAAACTGAAACAACATCCCGTATTCAAAGATTACGAAATCGTTTTGGCCGCCGGTAACGGCAAACTCAATGAAGAAGATGAAACAGGAAAGGCTTTGGATCGCGTTCGGGAAGCGATAGAAAACCACGATAAAACAATCACGCTTTCCGTCGGGCAATTGACCACGGGTGTGACCGTGCCGGAATGGACGGCGGTGTTGATGCTTTCCAACATGAGCAGCCCGTCTTTGTACATGCAGGCGGCGTTTCGGGCGCAAAATCCCTGCCTTTTCCAAGGTCCGAACAACACCTATTACCGAAAAGAGAATGCCTACGTATTTGATTTTGACCCGGCGCGAACGCTGAACATAGTTGAACAATTCGCCAACGATCTGATCCCTGAAACAAGAGGGACTAACAAAAGCGATACGGACAGCCGCAAGCAGAATGTGCGAGAGCTGCTGAACTTTTTTCCCGTCTATGCGGAAGACGATGAAGGGATGATGACAGAGCTGAATGCCGAAGCCGTGTTGACGATTCCCCGCAAGATCCATGCGCGGGAAGTGGTAGAGCGCGGTTTCATGTCGAACTTTCTGTTTGCCAACATCTCGGGCATATTCGGCGCACCGAAGGAAATTATCGATCTGATCAACGGGATGCAGGCGGTGGAAGAACCCAAAGCCCTTGCCCCCGTCGATGTGGACGGACAGACGGCAGAAAATCTTGGCTTGGACGAGAACGGCGAAGTACACGTTCCGAAGGCAGCCGTTGTTGGGCTGGCAACCGATCTGTTTGGAAATAAGATATACGGCGATGTGGGAGAACGGTTGGAGGAAACTGTTGAAGATGTTTTGACGAAGAACCCGAAGAAAGATGAACGGAATGCGTACAAAGACAAGTTCGCCAAGCCCATGGCAGAGACGTTGGTTGAGGCAACCAAAACACGATACGGGCGAGAACTTACAAAATCAACGCAAAAGCAGCTGGAACGTAAGATCCGCCAAAAGACAGACAAGGTGGTCGAACGGAAATACGGCGCATACGTCATTCAAAAAAATCAGCTGGAAAAAGAGAAAAAGGAAAAGATTGCCGAGGCGCAGAAAGACGGAGCAACCAAACATGAAATTTCGGCGATTTCCAATGAGTACGAAGAAAAAGAACGGGCTTGTCACCGGGATATGCTGAAAGGCATTGCCGAAGAATTGAAAGAGGAAAAGACGATTCGCTCTGTGGCAGAAGAGGTCGTAAACAGTCTTGAGACGGATAGGCTACACCGGGAAAAGGATTCTATAGAAGACGGGGTTCGCGATCACCTGCGAGGTTTTTCCCGAACGATCCCCGCCTTCCTGATGGCATACGGCGATGAGAACACGACGCTTGCCAATTTCGATTCGCTTGTCCCCAAGGAGGTGTTTTGGGAAGTGACGGTGAACCCGCAGAACGGAAGAGGCGTTACTTTAGAAGAATTTCGCCTGTTGCGCGATGGCGGCGAGTATGTCGAAAAGGACGCGGACGGGAATGAAATCCGCAAACACTTTGAAGGGCATTTGTTTGACGAGGTGGTATTTAATGATGCCGTTGCGGAGTTTATGAAGAAAAGAGCGGAACTGGCGGATTATTTTTCCGAAGCGCACGAAAGGGATATTTTTACCTACATCCCGCCGCAAAAGACGAACCAGATTTTTACGCCGCGAGCGGTGGTCAAAAAGATGGTGGATCATTTGGAAGAGGAAAACCCCGGGTGTTTCGATGACCCGAACGCTACGTTTGCCGATCTTTACATGAAATCGGGTATGTACATTGCTGAAATTGTCACGCGGCTGTACCGAAGCGAAAAGATGAAATTGCTCTACCCCGATGAGGCACAACGGCTGAACCATATTTTCGGGGAGCAGGTCTACGGTTGCGCCCCAACGGAGATTATTTACCGCATTTGTTTGAGATATCTCCTTGGTTTCAGCGAGCACATCAACATTGAGAAGCATCATATCAAGCTGTTCGATACGTTGCAACCTGCCCAAGACGGCACGGCAGAAGAGGCGTTGAAGCAACTTTTCGAGATGCCGTAAGCACGTGTCGCAGATGACGCCGAGGCGCACGGCAAGAAAAAAAACCGACGGGGCGAGAGTGCCGCTCGGGGTGAAGGCAGCGGAAATTGTTGTGCCGTGTTATCGCAGCCACGGTTCCGCAACGTTTTTCAGCGCATCCGAACCGTAGAAGTTTTTGGCGGCAATGTCCGCGATGAGGGAAGAGACCTTGGGAGAAACAGCCTTGCCGCATGCGGGAAGCATAGGACTGTTATATGCTGTATTTGAGGGGGAAAAAAGAATTTCCCACTGCCGGGATGCGTGTTGACCTGTTTGCCCCATGCTCCTCTTTTTAAAATTACAGAATCAGCTTAAGCAATTTTATGATTCTTTTTTGATTTGTTTCAAAAATGTTATGGCTTGTTCAATATCATCATATGGTATTTGTTTGATTACCTCATCGGGCAAGAGATACCATTGCAAATCCAAAATCTCTTTGATCCTTTCTTCATCAAATCGATATCTGAGAATTTTGGCGGGAACTCCTGCCACTATAGCATATGGAGGAACATCTTTGGTTACAACTGCTCCCATTCCGATAATGGCCCCGTCGCCTATAGTTATTCCGTTTTTGATTAAAACATTATCGCCAATCCAAACATCATTCCCTATGGTTACCGGTTTATAACCCCAATATTCATTGTGAGAAGGTGTCTGATCCGTTTTCCAACCTAATTTATCAAAATAAAAAAAGGGAGATGTTGATAAGTAATTTAGCGGATGTTCTCCATGTCCAATTCTTACATTTATACCAATTGATACAAAATTGCCAATTTTAGTCAGAGGGGTGGCAATATACGGTTGTGTAGCACAATAACTGTTTTTACCTACAATGGCATTATCGATTTTGATTAAATCGATAATTTTCTGAGCTCCTCGCTCTTTCTTTTTTACATACTTTTTGATTTTATAGCGGCTGATGAAATTATAATTTTCAGATATTATTTGCAATAATTCGTTATATACATGAGGGGCTTTAGATTGTCCTGCCGAACATTTAATAAGAAATTTAAGATATTGTTTGATTCTCCTTTTATGCTTTCTGTCAACCTTGTTTTCTTCAATCCAATTTAAAACATCCTTGATCGTCATCAAATAATAAAGACCTCGATCAAAATCATATGAAATTTGATTTTCATGAACCCTGTGATAATAAAGACAATCTTCAATGCATCCTATACGATCACATAAGCCTATAAGTTTATAGTGAAAAGGTACATCATGAGCTTTATTTTCTCTGGTCGGAAAATAAATGTTATTTTTCACTATAAATTCTTTTTTTATAATCTTCGTCCACTGAGGGAAATAGTGTTCGGAAAAGACTTTCTTCTTTTTTGCGGAACGTATATCAGCAATGTCGGAAACAACTTCCGCTTCAGGATAAGGTATTTCCGATAATATGTTATTATCCCAAAAAAATGCATGGCACGCACATAAATTACAATTTGTTTTTTCAATTGTGCGCAACATTTTTTCAAGATAATTAGGAGCATATTTGTCATCTTGATCTATAAAACACAAATATGTTCCCAGTGATTTCTTTATTCCATAGTTCAGTGCTGCTCCGGGACCTTCATTTTCTTTTGTATAGAATTTAATTCGATGGTCATTTATTGAGTAATTTTTCAATATTTCTTCAGAATTATCCGTCGAAGCATCATTGACACAAATCAATTCAAAATCATGAAAGCTCTGATCCAAAACGGAATCAATGGCTTCCGGCATCCATTGGCTGCCATTATAAACAGGCATTATTATAGAAATTTTAGGCGTCATAATTCTCCATAATTTCTGTTATTTTTGCATTGTTTCCAAAAATCTCCGGCGAGTCGTATTTTCGGGAAGGAAACGCTCCATATTCCGGTTTTATATTAAGATGATGTTCTTTAATAAATTCTTCGACTTTATCTTTCAATGCCACGGGTTTCCCGGAACAAACATTAATTATTCCATTTATTTGAGTTTGAATTGATGACTTAACAATTTGCTCCGCTAAAAGATCAACATCTTGAAAATCATATTTGCATTTACCGTCAGTAAACGGAAAAGAACTTTTTCCGTTTGCTGCCATTTCTAATATTTTGGCAAAAATTGATTTATTATGATTGTCATCACCGGTTATATAAAAGGCACGGAGCCATTTCAAAGAAACATCTTTGTCTTCACAATATGTTATAACTGCTTGGCGGAGTGCGTTTTTAGCTATTCCATACAGTGACATCGGATTACAGGGCGTATCTTCATTAATTTCACCTTCCCAATATCCGACTTCATGCATAGACCCCATAATCGTTACATTTTTACACCCATGATCGATCATATTACGAATAAATTCATAATGCCTTGGCAGCATTCGTAAATGAGTGTCCGATTTGTGATTAAAGCCGTCTTGCCATGCTAAATGAATTAAAATATCGGGTTTCCCCAATTTGTTATATAAATCATCAGATGAGCATTGAGCTAAAATATCTTCTTGATATTGCCCGACGTTTTGTAAAGCCTCATTGAATTTAAGATCAACAATACTGACATTGTTCGTCAATTCAATGGATTTTTGCAATACATGACGTCCTATATATCCATTTGCTCCGGTAATCAATATGTTAACCATTGTGACGCTCCTTGTTTAACAATTGGGTAAATTTTTGAGGCAACGGGATTCGGCATATTTTTATGCGCAATTTGCCCGAGTTTGTTGTTCTCTTTTGATAAAAAAAACGAGGAATTTTGGCTAGTAAAAATCTGAGTTTGAATCTCCAACCAAAAAGCTTTTTGTGTTTTTGCCTGATTAATCGCACAAGCTCTTTTCCGGATGATTTTGGAATTGAGTTATTTCTTGATGCGTCTGATATTCTATAAAAGAATAAAACCTCATCAACTTTGTAAAAACATTTATTATCTTCTACAAAATTAAGCCAAAATTCCCAGTCTTCCAGACCTTTCCCCATTATTTGGTCGTATCCGCCATATTGCTCCCAATCTGATTTGCGATAAAGTGCAGACACGCAAACTCTGTTACATAAACACATATTAAACTTCGTCGGGGCAAGAGTTTCCATTCTGTCTGTTTTATTGCCAAAATACTCAACATTACAATAAATCACATCCCCTTGATGATGGATCATTGCTTTATATAGTTTTTCCAAGCAATCGGGAGCTATTTTATCATCACCGTCAAGCGGGAAAATATATTTTCCTTTTGCTTGAGTAATTGCATTGTTGCGCGCTGCAATGACACCTTGGTTGGATTGCTCGATGTAACGAATTATTTGCGGATATTTTTGGACATAACTTTTGATTACAGAGGCTGAATTATCGATTGAGCCATCGTTAATAACAACAATCTCAAAATCTTTGAATGTTTGCCCCAAAGCGCTATCTAAAGCTTCGGCAATATAATTTTCTTGATTGTAACAAGCAATGATAACACTTATTTGAACCATATGATCCCTTCCTTAAACTAAGATTGATTTATTTGTTTCAAATACCACTCCACAGTTTGGATTATACCGGTGCCGAAGTTTTGTCTGCTTTCCGACCAATTTCCCGGTTTTAGGTTTGGGCGCATTGATTGCATCACGGGAATCATGTTCGGCTCGATTTTCAGCTAAACAGTTACCGATAATTTTCGGTGTCAAATTTACATTATGTTGGTTAGGATCGCAGTGATAGGGACAGCTTGAAGTTGTAACATTCATTGCAAAAGGATGATATGCTCTCATCAAAAAGTCTGATGTGTTCATTTGGCGGCAGTCCAAATAACCAACAATCATAAAGTTACCGACATAATACATTGCATACAACTCCAACTCAACGTTTATTCAAAAATCGCTTTTGCCTTAAACGAACGCTTGATTCTTATACTCTTTTACATATAAAAGTCAACTTTATTTAGATAAAAAGACACATTTTTTATAGAAAAACAAGGAATTACCAAAATATGGTCATTTATTCAATGGTTTGGCATCTTTCGTTCATAAAATGATAACATACAGTAAAGACGCTTTGAACGTGTCGCAGATGACGCCGAGGCGCACGGCAAGAAAAAACCCCGACGGGGCGAGAGTGCCGGTCGGGGTGAAGGCAGCGGAAATTGTTGCGCCGTGTTATCGCAGCCACGGTTCCGCAACGTTTTTCAGCGCATCCGAACCGTAGAAGTTTTTGGCGGCAATGTCGGAGATGAGGGAATCTGCCTTGGAAAAAACAGCCTTGCCGACTTTTGCATATTTCTTACGGAGAACTTTTTTCGTGACGGGGGAAAGTTGGCGGTTGAACGCAACGTCGCGTTTTGCTTCGATGGCTTGGCAAAGAAGCTGAAGTTTGGGGGCGGCGGCATCTGCCGTTTCTTTGTCCTTAATGCTTTGTAAGAGGATGCAAAGTTGCTTTTCCTGCTCGATGATATTTTCGATTAGCGGATCCGAAACGTTTTGAACAAGGGCAGCGTCTGTCGGAGAGAATGGAGGCATGGTGGCTGCGCCCGCATTGGCGGGTTTTTGGGGCTCCCATGTTTTGGTAAATTCTTTTCTGTTGCCGTCTTGGTCGATGAGGGTTAAGGTGATGGCTTTTTTCTCCTGACCGTCTGTGTATTGGCTGCTTTCCGCAAAGGAGTATGCAAGAGCATTGGGGAAGCATTCGGCGGCTTTTTGCAAAAGCCCCGAATTATCCGCATCGGGCAGGAGGGTTTCCATGAATTGTTGCAGGGTTTCATCGGGGGGTGCTTGCGGAGCGACGGGGGCGGGTGGGGTTGTCGGTGCGGGTGCAGGAGCAGGCGCGTCTGCATTCGGGACAGCAGTGGATTGCTGAGGTGCGGGCGGTTGAGGGGCTGCGTCTTGTTGGGGGGCGGTGGGCATCGTTGCTTGCGCCGAAGCGAATGCCGTTCCGAAAGCCAATGCTGATAAGGTCAATAAGCAATTTTTCATAACGCTTTTTTTATACTCCCGATAAATCGGGGATCGCAAGAAAAAATCGCATCATGATGCGATACTGTCACAGAAGAAAATCTGCGGGTGAGCGGATGATTTTTTCTTGGAAAACGGGGCAGGGACTGTTATAGTGAAGCCATGTTAAATTTTCTGATTGCCGTTGACTTTTCGGACGCAACTGCCGATGTGGTGGATTATGCGGGGAAGCTGGCCGCCACAGCGGGCGCATCGCTGTATTTGTTGCATGTGGTAGAGCCGACGATTGCTTATGATGTGACGGGTGTTTTTACGGAGGATTTGGCTCTTCCGTCGCTCGATGTCGATGAAGGTTGTACCATCAAACAGATGGCTGAGACCCGCCTTCAAAAGATGGCAGAGGGGATTCACATCAAGTGGGGAGTGGAGGTCCGAACGGCGGCTGTGGATGAGTTTGACAAGGCCGCCGCCATTGTGGAATACGCCAAAGAGCATCACGCCGATATGATTGTGGTGGGGAATCACAATCACAGTTTCCTGTCATCGATATTGCTGGGGAGTGTGGCGGAATCCGTCATTCGGCATTCCTCCGTCCCCGTGTTGGTGGTGCCATTTGCAGAACAGGGAAAGAAAAACAAATGACGCTCAATATATTGTTTATAGGGGACGTCGTGGGCGAACCCGGGCGTATGGCTCTGTACCGCGCCATTCCCGAGCTGAAAAAAGAGTTTGAGATCGATGCGACAATTGTGAACGGCGAAAATGCCGCCGGCGGACGCGGGATTACCCCCAAGATCGCACAAGAGTTTTTTGCGAACGGCGTTGATGTGATCACCACGGGAGACCATGTGTGGAATCAGGCGGAAATCATCCCGTGGATGAAAGGCGAACCGCGTTTGTTGCGACCATTGAATTATCAGGCGGGAACGCCCGGTTACGGCTCGACAGTGATCGAAACGCCCAAAGGGCGCGTGGGGGTGATGCAGTTGCAGGGACGGTCTTTCATTCAGCCTCCGCTGGAAAATCCCTTCATATTGGGAGAGCAGGAAGCTTTGAGGATGCGCGGTGAGGGCATCCAAGTGATCTTGGCAGACATGCATGCCGAAACAACCAGTGAAAAAATAGCCATGGGGTATAATCTGGACGGCAAAATCAGTGCGTTGATCGGGACGCATACCCATGTGCAGACGGCAGACAATACGGTGATGCCGGAAGGGTTGGCGTACATGACGGATGCGGGTATGTGCGGACCTGCCGTCAGTGTGCTTGGGCGCGAAGTGCAGGGGGTGTTGGGGCGGTTCCGCACGACTCTGCCCGCCAAATTCCCCGTGGCAGACTGGCCCGTGCGCCTGTGTGGCGCAGTGGTTGCCGTCGATACGGAAACGGGACGCGCCCTGAGCATCGGGCGCGTAAACCGACTTTACGAAAAAGAGATATGAGCGATGAACGGCGATTCGGCGGCATCGGCCGCTTGTACGGAAAGGAAGGTTTGGAGCTGTTCGCCGAGGTGCGCGTGGCGGTGGTTGGTTTGGGAGGCGTCGGCTCGTGGGCGGCAGAGGCATTGGGGCGAACGGGCTTTGGGCATATCATCCTGATGGATTTGGATGATATTTGCGTTACCAATACCAACCGCCAGCTGCATGCTATGGAGCCGCATTACGGACGGCAAAAGGCAGATGTGATGGCAGAACGCCTTGCTGCCGTCAACCCGGAAGCGGATATTGTGCCGGTGCATGCCTTTTATACGGCAGCGCATCCCGAGCGATTGTTTGAACATGCCCCCGATCTTGTGATCGATGCCATCGATTCCATGAATCCCAAGGCTCATTTGATTGCTGCCTGTCGCGAAAAAAATATCCCGCTCGTCACCTGTGGCGGCGCGGGCGGGCGCATTGATGCTTCGCGCGTGGGCGTGGCGGATTTGGCGCGTACCCACGGGGACAATTTGCTTTCCGTCTTGCGCAAAAAATTGAGGCAGGAATACGCCTTTCCGCTGTACGATAAATGCCCGGAGCTGGGTATCCCCTGCGTGTATTCGCCGGAAAAACCGCGCTATCCGCAATGCGATGGTTCTGTGGGCGCATCGCGCGACGGCGAGTTTCGCGGTCGCATGGCGTGCGATGCGGGTTTTGGCGCGGCAACGCATGTTACGGGAACATTCGGGTTTATGGCTGTTTCTGCGGCAATTTCGTTGCTTTTGAGGAGGCACGGCATCTGATGCGTCTTGTGATTTATGGCAGAGAAAACAAAAATAGGTTGGACATCTCGGCGACAACGGATAGACTGCCTGCGGTACATATGAAAATCTCTCTGAAACAAACGGCTGTTGCCGCCTGCGGGCTGATCGCTCTTTCGGGGTGCAATACCGTGAAACACGATCTGGAAGCAATCGCCCGCCAAAATGCAGAAATAGCCAAAGAGCAGGGAGACGGCTACTATGTGGGACGCCGTTATTACATCCCCAGTACGCGCTTTTGGGGATACATTCGCCCGCCGCGCACGCCGTGGGCGCAAGCCAAGCTGGTTATCATGGATGAATCGAAGGTTCATGCGCCGGATCGCGGTGCGGAAACGGGTGAAAACGCCGTGTACGGGTTTGATAACAACTACGAATACAAAATATACGGGCATTTTGCCGACAGACAGGCGTATGATCCCAATTCAAATCAGAAACTTGACATTTTCAGCCTGAGGGGGTATAAACTGCTAGACAGCAATCCCGGATGGCTTTTTAAACCGTCCGAACGCTATTCTGTCAGTCGGGTGTCATTGCGCCCTGCCATTATTCCCAAACCGCTCTCGAAAAGCGAATGATTTGTTGAGATGAAACTTTCCCTTATTATTCCGTGCTACAATGAAGCCGAAGCATTGCCGCTTTTCCGCGATGCCATTCGTGCCGTGCGTCCGCAAATTCATGCCGATGAGATAGAATTGATTTTTGTCGATGACGGATCGCAGGACGGGACACTCGATTTGTTGGAGCGGTTTCATTCGGATGACGCAACGTGGCGATATGTTTCTTTTTCCCGAAATTTCGGTAAAGAAGCTGCAATTTACGCGGGCTTGCAACATGCGACGGGTGATATCGTGGGGTTGATGGATGCCGATTTGCAAGACCCGCCGACACTGTTGCCCGAGATGCTTAGGGCATTGGACGAAGAGGGGTATGACATTGCAGCCTCGCGGCGTTCCACGCGACAGGGCGAGCCGGCGATTCGCTCGTTTTTTGCGCGGCGTTTTTATTCGTTCATCAATAAGGTGTCGACAACCAAACTGGTGGACGGCGCACGGGATTTTCGCCTGATGAAACGTCCTGTGGTGGATGCTGTGTTGGAATTGGCAGAATACAACCGCTTTAGCAAAGGGCTTTTCGAATGGGTCGGTTTTCGTACAAAGTGGTTTTCGTATGAAAACATCGAACGCTCGGCAGGGCGTACCAAGTGGTCGTTCTGGAAGCTTTTCAAGTATTCCATGGAGGGTATTGTGGCGTTTACGACGGCTCCGTTGACGGTGGCGGTGTATACCGGGCTGTTTTTCAGCCTGATGGCCGTGTTGTCGATTTTGGGGCTGGCGGTACGGTGGTTCGTTTGCCCCGATGTGGCAGTTCCCGGGTGGACGTCTATTGTCAGCATTATCGCTTTCTTCGGAGGGATTCAACTGACGTGCATCGGCATTTTGGGACAATATCTTGCCAAGACGTATCTCGAAGTAAAAAATCGTCCGATTTACATTATCGGCAAAAAGAGCGATTAATTTCGCTTTGTCTTGAAAATCAGCTTTAAGTCGTGAAAACCCACTGTTTTTGCGCTCGTGTTTGCGGCGCAAAAGCCGATGTCTTGCGGGTAAGGAGGATTTTAGGCTTGCTTTTTGTGTGAGAAAGTGGCATACCTCCTCAGACTTAAAACTGCATTCCATGCCCAAAGATACTTCCATCCACAAAATTCTCGTTATCGGATCCGGACCCATTGTAATTGGACAGGGGTGTGAGTTTGACTATTCCGGCACACAGGCCTGCAAAGCTTTGCGGGAAGAAGGTTATGAAGTGGTGCTCGTCAATTCGAACCCCGCTACGATCATGACGGATCCCGGCACGGCACCTCATACGTATATTGAACCCATTACGCCGGAATACGTCGAGAAAATTATTCAAAAGGAAAAGCCGGATGCCCTGTTGCCCACCCTTGGCGGGCAAACCGCGCTCAACTGCGCGATGGAGCTGTATCGCAACGGCGTGCTGGAACGCGAACATGTACGCATGATTGGGGCGAATGCCGAAGCCATCGATAAGGGTGAAGACCGTTTGCGCTTTAAGGAAGCCATGTTGAAAATCGGGCTGGACGTTCCCCGTTCGGGCATTGCGCACGATATGGCAGAAGCGCGGCAGGTGGCAGAAGAGATAGGCTCTTATCCGTTGATTGTACGCCCTGCATTCACCTTGGGCGGCACGGGTGGCGGCATAGCCTACAATAAGGCAGAGTTTGAAGAAATTTGTGCTCGGGGCATCGACCTTTCGCCCGTTAGTGAAGTGTTGATCGAAGAATCGCTGTTGGGCTGGAAAGAGTTCGAAATGGAAGTAATGCGCGATCGCAACGACAACTGTGTTGTCGTCTGCTCGATCGAAAACCTTGACCCGATGGGGATTCACACCGGCGATTCGATTACAGTGGCCCCCATCCAGACGCTGACCGATCGCGAATATCAGATCATGCGCGATGCGTCGTTTGCCGTGATCCGCGAAATCGGCGTTGAAACGGGTGGTTCAAATATTCAGTTTGCCACCGATCCCAAGACCGGGCGCATGATCGTGATCGAGATGAACCCGCGCGTGTCGCGCTCATCGGCGTTGGCTTCGAAGGCAACGGGCTTCCCGATTGCCAAGCTGGCAGCCAAGCTGGCTGTGGGCTATACGCTTGACGAGATTCGTAACGACATTACGCGCGAAACGCCCGCTTCCTTCGAGCCTTCCATTGACTATGTGGTGACGAAGGTGCCGCGCTTTACGTTTGAAAAATTCAAACAAGCCGACGAACGCCTGACTACGTCCATGAAATCCGTGGGTGAAGTGATGGCGATCGGACGTACCTTTAAGGAATCATTGCAAAAGGCATTGCGCTCTCTTGAGACGGGACGCTGGGGCTTTGGCTTTGATGCAAAATCGCCGAAGAATCCCACTCGGGAGGAGATCCGTCGGATGCTGGCTGTGCCGAATGCCGAACGCATTTTCTGGTTGCAAACAGCGTTTACAAACGGGTTCAACTTGGAAGAAATTCACGAAATTACGCAGATTGATCCGTGGTTCCTCGCCCAACTGGAAGATTTGGCGAAAGCGGGCATGCAACTGGCAGAGCTCGATTTGAAAGAGGCTAAAAAGCTGGGCTTTTCCGACCGCCAGATTGCCTTGGCGCGCGGCGTGACGGAAGATGACATCCGCAACGAACGCAAGAAGCAGGGTATCGTCCCCTGCTATCGCTTGGTCGATACCTGCGCGGCAGAGTTTGAAGCATACACGCCCTACTTCTATTCCAGCTATGGGGAGGAAAACGAAGCCCGCGTCGGCGACCGCAAGAAGATCATGATTCTTGGGGGCGGACCGAATCGCATCGGGCAGGGGATCGAGTTTGACTATTGCTGTGTGCATGCTTCGTTTGCGTTGAAAGAATTGGGGTATGAAACGATCATGGTCAATTCGAACCCCGAAACGGTTTCGACAGACTACGATACCTCTGATAAGCTTTACTTTGAGCCGTTGACGCTGGAAGACGTGCTGAATATTTGCGATCAGGAAAAGCCGGATGGCGTCATCGTTCAATTTGGTGGGCAAACCCCGCTGAACCTCGCATCGCAACTGGAAGCGCACGGTGTACCCATCATCGGTACCAGCCCGCGCAGTATCGAGCTGGCGGAAGACCGCAAGTATTTTTCTGCTCTTCTGGATGAAATCAACCTCAAACAGGCAGAGGCGGGAACGGCCGTCACGGAAGACGAAGCCGCCGCTGTGGCTGCCCGCATCGGGTATCCCGTTTTGGTGCGTCCCTCGTTCGTGTTGGGCGGTCGCGCTATGATGATCGTATACGATGAGCAGGAGCTTCGCCGCTACATGCGCGAAGCCGTCAGCGCATCTCCCGAACGCCCTGTGCTGGTGGACAGGTTCTTGGAAAACGCCACGGAAATCGACGTAGACGTGATTGCCGACGGCGAGATTTCCGTTGTCGGTGCCATCATGCAACACGTGGAACCTGCCGGTATCCACTCGGGCGATTCTGCGTGCATGATTCCTGCCATGGGTGTTTCCATGGGGATGCACAAGGAAATGATGCGCGCCGCCAAAGAATTGGCAAAACGCCTCGAGGTACGCGGGTTGATGAATTGTCAGTTCGCCATCAAAGACGAACAGCTCTATGTGATCGAAGTGAACCCCCGCGCATCGCGAACGGTTCCCTTTGTCTCGAAGAGTATTGGGGTGCCGCTGGCAAAGCTTGCCGCCAAGGTGATGGCGGGCAAATCGCTGGAAGAACTGGGCTTTGTGAAAGAGGTGACACCCGAATATCACTGCGTGAAAGAAGCCGTCTTCCCGTGGGGGCGTTTCCCCGGCATTGACGTGGTGTTGGGTCCGGAAATGCATTCAACGGGTGAAGTGATGGGGATAGACCCCGATCCCGAAATTGCCTTTGTCAAAGCACAGATCAGCGCATTTAACACATTGCCGACAAGTGGGCTGGTCTTTATCTCCGTCAATGATCGCGACAAAGAGGCGGTTGTGCCGATTGCCCGCGACCTCAGCCGTGCCGGCTTTGACATATGCGCTACGCGCGGGACGATGATCCACCTTTTGCAACACGACATTGAATGTGAACGTGCCTATAAAGTGCTTGAAGGACGTCGCCCCAACATTGTCGACCGCATCAAGAACGGCGAAATCGCCTTTGTGATCAACACCCCCGGTTCGCATGATGCGCGGGCAGATGATGTTGCCATCCGCGCTTCGGCGATCACCAGCAAGGTATCGTACTGTACGAATCTTGCTTCGGCCCGTGCCTGTGCCTCTGCCATCCTCGGGCTGGTCAACAAAACAACGCGCGTCTGTTCATTGCAGGAATACCAGCAAAACTGACACCGCCGGTTACCATTTCGTCAGTAAAGCCTCGTTCTCTCGTGGGAACGGGGCTTTTGTGTCGCACATACAGCTTCCAAAATGCTGTATGTATTAGTATTCGTACATCAATGAAAGAAAACATTTAAAGGGAACGTGGCACACTTCACCTTATTGTTGTTTCGATTTCGTAAAGCATTCTTTTCCTTGCTTTAATAAAAAAAGCTTGCATACAGCATT
>CAYQNL010000023.1:0-22306 GCA_964418985.1 uncultured Akkermansia sp.
AAGCTCTCCCATTACGCGGAAAATCACAGAAAAAGACAGAAAAACCATCACTTCACCGCATGAAACATTGTGTCATACAAAGCGAGGCTCATTTTGCGCAGGAGGCATTTCGCACACATATGAAAGAACTTCCTTCTCCTCCTCCCCAATTCAGCGGAGTAAATTTAAATCCTTACTCCTCATTAAAACATGGTAGCCCTGTAGGGACTCGAACCCCAAATATCGGTGCCAGAAACCGGTGTGTTGCCAATTACACCACAGGGCTGAATGATGACGAGAGGAGGTTATCAATTTTGGGCATGAGAGTCAAGACGAAAGAGGAAGAAAATACTGATGAGGGACGCCTCGGAGTTGGAAAAAACGCAAAAGGAAAGACTTGTCAGAGAGAAAACCTGCAGGTACACTGAGGTTATGTCGTTTCTTGAATTGGAAGAGGTGAGTGTGCATTTTCCCGTGAAGAACGCATGGGGGAAGACCCAACACGTGGTGAAGGCTGTGGACGGTGTATCACTTTCGATTGAGCGCGGAGAGGTGTTAGGGTTGGTGGGAGAATCCGGATGTGGAAAAACGACCTTGTCGCGGGCGGTGATGCAGTTGCAAAGCGTGACGGGCGGGCGCATTGTGCTGGACGGGGAAGAGCTGACCGCGCTGAGTGCATCTGAAGTGAGGCGGCGGCGGTTGAACTTCCAGATGATATTTCAAGATCCATATTCATCGCTGAATCCGCGGTACAGCATAGGGGATATGCTGGCAGAGGCATTGAGCTGCCGTGTACCCATGGCGGCAAAAGGAAGACAGGATGCTGTTGCCGAATTGATGCAGCGCGTTGGGCTGGATCCCGCATGGATGCATAAATACCCGCATGAATTTTCGGGCGGGCAACGCCAGCGAGCGGCGATCGCCCGCGCCATTGCGCCACAACCCGCTCTTGTGCTTGCTGACGAACCGGTATCGGCTCTCGATGTTTCGATCCAATCTCAGATTTTGAACTTGTTGAACGATTTGCGTCGCACGATGGGATTGACGATGCTTTTCATTTCGCATGATCTTTCTGTGGTGCGATACATGGCAGATCGCATTGCAGTAATGAAGGACGGGCGTATTGTGGAATACGGTGAAGCGGAAGAGGTGTTTGGTCATCCGCGCCATGAATACACCCGCCGTTTGCTGGATGCCGTGCCGCATCTTTGAAGACAGGGCAGAGGGGGATAGCACCATTGATTCATAGACAGAACGGTCAATGAGTTAGGCGGTGGAGGTCTCCCCTTGTGTGAAATAAAAATCTCCTGCGGCGGGGAGCGTCGCAGGAGATGGGGAAAGAGAGGGATGCCTCTTTTTGAAAGAGCGGAGAATAAAACTCAGTGGCGACGAGAAGCGGCGCGGCGTTGTTGTTCTTCCAAAGCGGCTTTCTGGGCATCCATCATGCGTTGGAAGAAACCGCCGCCCTTTTTGCCGGATACTTTTTTGAGTTCGGGAACGGGCATGCGGCGCATGATGTAATTTTGTACGATAGAAATAAGGTTTTGGAAGGTCCAGTACAAAGCCAATGCGCTGGGATAGTTATAGCAGAATAGGAAGAAGATGATCGGCATGAACATCATGATCTTCTGCTGAGTGGGATCGCCCGCCTTGGGGGTCATCATCATGACGAGTACCTGCGTAGCAGCCATGATGATGGGCAAGACGTTGATGGGTAATCCGAAGATGTATCCCACGGTATCTGTTTGCGAAAGGTCTCGAATCCACCAGAGGAAACCTTCTCCTCGGAACTCTGCCGTGGTTTGCAACATGTAGAAGAAGGCGAAGAAGATAGGTAACTGGATCAGCATGGGCAGGCAACCGCCGGCGGGGTTGATGCCGTATTGGCGGTAGAGATTCATCATCTCCATGTTGATCTTTTGCTTGTCATCGCCGTATTTCTCTTTCAGCTCTTGCATTTTGGGCTGGAGGAGAGACATGCGGCGCATGGACATCATGGACTTGCGGTGTAGGGGCCAGATCAGCCCGCGAATGACGAGGGTCATGCCGATGATTGCCCAGCCCCAGTTGCCAAACCAACCGTAGAACAGGTTGATCAGCCAGTTCATCGGGACGCTGATGAAGAAAAGCCAGCCGTAATCCATGATGTAGTCCAAACGGTTGGGCATTTCGGAGAGCATTTGGTAGAGTTTGGGCCCCATGTAGATGTCATAGCTGAATTGTCGGACGCCGCCTTTCATCTGATCGGTTGCGCCAGCCACGGTAAAGGTGGGGATACCCACAGAGGCAGAGACACCTGGGACAGAGCGACCTTCGTATTGAAGCGGGAAGTTGCCTTCGGGCTTGGCGAACAGACTGTTGCTGCGCGAATTTTTGTCGGGGATGACGAGAGAGGCGTAGTATTGGTTCATCACGCCGCCCCAGACGAGGTTGCTGTAATCTGTGTTAAAGATGCTCGATTTTTCAGAGCCGAAGAAGGGTTTGAACGAGCCGACGTTTTCTTTGAGGAAGTTACCGTCATCCTGAGCCACATAGTAGGTGTAACTTTCCCATTCGGATTTGGAGAGCGGATAGCCGCCGCCCGCATAAAGCCCCCAGTTAGCGTAAGTGAGGGTTCTTTGCGTGTTGTTTTGGACGGTTACCTTGAGAGCCAGCATATAGCGGTGGGCACCGTCTTTTTCGTCCGCGACGGGTTTGAGGGTGTATTCTTTGCAGATGATGAGTGATCCGTCGGGTGTAATCCCGGTGAGCTCTACTTTGTTGTCCGAACGATCCGTCACTTTGTACAGGGTGGAATCGTAGATCGGTTGGGCGTTGTCTGCCAAGTTGTATACGAGTGTGCCGATGCCGTGGGGTGAGGCTTCGTTGATGCGCACGTTGTGTTTGCTGAGGTTTTCTTTGGTACTGTTGATGGCAACGCCTTCCATTTCGGCGTAAATCACGCTACCGCCCAGATCGCCGAAGACGAATTTGGCAACGGGTTTCCCGGCGGCATCATAGGTGCAGAGCGATGCTACTTCGCGCGATTGCGCCATGGGAACAGCCCCTGTTGCGGCAACGGTTGGTTCGGGTACGCCCGTAGTCGTTTGGATGGGCTGTACCGCGTTGGTGTTGGAAACGCCGGGAACCGCCGCAGGTGTCGGGGCGGCAGGTGGTTCTTTGTGTTGACCGCTCAGGTAAAATTGCACCCCCAACAGGGCGCAACAGACGATGACAATAAACCAAGATTTTTTATCCATAGATTGAAGTTTATTTTTTGCGGGGCGGTACGGGGTCGTACCCTGTTTTGCCCCACGGGTTGCAGCGCAAAATACGCCAAATGCCCAAGAGCGAGCCTTTCCAGGCACCGTGTATCTCTAAGGCTTCAATGAAATATTGAGAGCAGGTGGGCGTAAAGCGACACCCGCAGTGCGGTCCTCCCAGCGCATGCAGAGGTGCGCTGATCACAATTTGGTAAAAACGGACGAGCAGTTTCAGCACCAATTTCATGCAGAGAGTAATATGTTTTGCAAACGCTTTAGGGTTTTGAGGAAATCCTTTTCGAGAGCTTGGAAGGAGACGTCTTTGGCGCGATTCCTCAAAATCACTGCGAACTGCAAGCCCGTTGCTACTGGGGCGCCGTGCTTTCGGAGCAATTCACGCACTCGTCGCCGCAATAAATTGCGTGTGACTGCGTGTCCCACTTTTTTTGTGCAGATAATGCCAAAAACCGAGGATGCGGCAGGATTTGGCTGGTGGGCTGCGCTCAAAACAAGAAAACGCCCCGCATGAGAAACACCCGCCTGTCGAACATGTGCAAACTCATACGAGCGCGTCATACTCTGTCGGCGGGTCAGTTGCATCACACGAGCGCTTTGATTGAAAGCGGAGGGGCGAAATACTCTCCCCCAAAGCAAGATGCCGGTGCTTTACAGACCGTGCTGGATGGTGTGGCGCTTATAATGCACCTCTGCACCCTTAGGCAGAAGACGCTTGCGTCCTTTGGCGCGACGACGGTTCAGAATGGCGCGACCGTTTTTTGTGGCCATGCGGGCGCGGAAGCCGAATTGACGCTTGCGGCAACGTTTGGAAGGTTGATACGTTCTCTTGCTCATAATAGTGAAAGATGGTTATAACGAAAGAAGATCGTGACGACGTTTCACGACACGATCGGGAGAGGAATCATATACGTTTTTGGGTTCATGTCAAGCCGACATTCGAGAATTTTCCCGTTTCCGGTTTGATTTCTCGCGAATTTCGGCAAATTTCGGTGAGAAAAAATAAAAATCACTATGATACGGCAGAATTTTCATGTGCCGTGTGCTTCGCCCGATGCAGAGGTAGCAGGGGTGTTTGGGCAAGGTGGGACGATCAGGAGGTTGATTTCGGGCGGGCAAAAAAAGCGTAAGCCTCCTATGTTGCCCACACCGCGCGACACAAAGACGTAGCGATTGTCTTCTTCGTAAAGACCGCCTGCCATGTCGGAACGCAGGGAAATGGGCTTGCCCGTGAAGGGGTTGCCGATTTGCCCGCCGTGTGTATGCCCGGCGAGCATGAGATCCCATGCGTAATTTTTGAGGGCGTGACGGCTTTCCGGGTTGTGGGAGAGGAGGATGACGGGGGGACGGTTTGTGACAGAGCGCGGTTGCATGCACAGCTCCGGATGTTCGTCCGCTTCTGTCCAGTCGCCCAGACCGATCAGGCGTAGGGTGTTGCCGCGTGGGGTGGTCAGGTCGAGGGCTTCGTTGCGCAACAGCACGATGCCCGCCGAATCGTAGAGACGCGTCACTTCCGATAGCTTGTTGGTATCGTGATTGCCAAGGATAGCATACGTTGGTGCGATGGCAACGAGAGATTTTAGCAGGTCGATCAATTCCCGCGTGCGTGAGAGGCGTTCGAAATCCGTGATGAGGTCACCCGTAAAGAAGATGAAATCGGGCTTTAGGTCAGGGATGTTTTGGAGCGCATCGCGCAATAGGATGCGGTTGTTGTGCAGATCCGAAAAATGCAGGATGCGCAACCCATCGATGTCGGGAAGGGTACCTTGAGGCAACGTCAGGGTGTTGATTTCCAATTTATAGGCATCCCAATTTCCGTAGGCAACGGCTCCCCCGACCGCCAGCACGGCTGCCGACAAAAACTTACGGCGCGTACAGGCAAGACGCTTTCGGGCGGCAGAGAAGTTGTCCGTCATTGTCGGATTAGGAAAGCGGGTTCAGGCAGACCAGATCGGGATCAAGGAAAAGACCGTCTTTGCGAATCAAGACATCGTCGAAGTAGATTTCCCCACCGCCGTAATCTTCTCGCTGGATGCATACGAGATCCCAGTGTACCTGTGAATCGTTACCGTTGTAGGCGTTTTCGTAGGCTTGCCCCGGGGTGAAGTGGAACGAGCCGGCGATTTTTTCATCGAAGAGGATGTCACGCATGGGTTGCAGGACGGCGGGATTGACGCCGAGGGCGAATTCGCCGATGTAGCGCGCACCGGGGTCTGTATCGAGAATGCGGTTTAGCTCAGCGTCTTTTCCATTGCAGTGGGCTTCGATGATTTTGCCGTTTTCGAAGCGCAAGCATACACCGTCGAAGGCGATGCCTTGGAAGACGGTGGGAGCGGTGTAGCTGACGATGCCGTTGACGGAATCTCGCACGGGTGCGGTGAAGACTTCGCCGTCCGGGATATTCATTTCGCCGGCGCACAGATGGGCTGGAATGCCTTTGATCGAGAAGGTGAGATCGGTGCCGGGACCCTTGATATGCACGCGGTCTGTTGCGTTCATGAGGTTTTCGAGCTTTTGCAGGGCGGGCATCATCTTTTGGAAGTCCATCAGGCAGCAGCGGAAGTAGAATTCTTCAAACTCTTCGGTACTCATAGAAGATTGCTGTGCCATTGATGGGGTGGGCCAGCGCAGGACGCACCATTTTGTGCGCGAGATGCGTTCTTCCTGCATGGGCTTAAGGTGCTTCATGGCAAGTTGCATCTTGTCTGCTGGGACGGATGAGTTTTCGAAGGAGTTCCACGCGCCGCGAATGGCGATGTAGGCATCCATGTCTTTCATTTCCGCCAAGCTGTGCCGTCCAATCATTTCGTATTGGGCATCAGTGGCATCTGCAAGCATTTCGCGGGTGATGATACCGTGGTTCAAGCGGATGTGAGGGCATGCCCCCGCTTTGCGAACGGCGCGAATCAGCGCGATTGCCATTTCATCGGGGGCATCGCTCAATTCCAGCAAAATGTGTTCTCCCGCCTGCAAGTGCGTTGAAAATTCAACGAGCAGGGCGGCCAATCGATCGTATCGGAGGTCTTTCATGGTTATGAAATAAAGGGGTCTGTTTTTAGGAATTCGACGGCTTCGCACAAGTCGTCTTGGGTGACGGCATCGGACAGTACGGGGGTACCTGCCGCTTGCAACAGGACAAAGCGGATGGCACCGCCGCAGAATTTTTTGTCTGCCGCCGTTTTGGCAAGGACGCTTTCCGTTTCGATGCCGTTCGGCAGGGTGAGCGGCAACTCTAATTCGTGCAGGACGTGCAGGATGCGTGCGCTTTCCTCGTGCGACAGCCCCGCCCGTTTTTCGCTCAGTGCCAAGGCTGCTCGCATACCGAGAGAGACGGCTTCGCCGTGCAGGATTTCCCCGTAGGGCAATGAGGCTTCGATGCCGTGACCAACGGTATGTCCGAAATTGAGGAAGGCGCGGACTCCTTTTGTTTCCTGTTCGTCATCTTCGACGATGCGGGCTTTGATAGCAACATTGCGAGCGATCAGGGCGGGAAGTTTTTCCATGGTAGCGAGCGAGAAGCCCAAGCCGATTTCGCGGCTCAGATCGGAAAATTCAGCCAGCATTTCGGGATCGCGGATGGCAGCGTGTTTTACCATTTCAGCCATGCCTTCGCGCATGACGCGGGGTGAAAGCGTGGAAAGTGCGGTCGGATCGATGATGACGAGGGAGGGTTGATGAAAGGCGCCCACCAGATTTTTGCCTGCGGCGATGTTGACAGCTGTTTTCCCGCCGACGGAACTGTCCACCTGCGCCATGACCGTAGTGGGGACTTGGACGAATGGGATACCCCGATAGTACGTTGCAGCGGTAAAGCCTGCCAAATCTCCCACGACACCGCCGCCCAGCGCAACGACAAAGCTACTGCGGTCATGTCCGCGTGCCGCCATTTCCGCCGCGAGCTGTTCGACGTGTGACAGGCTTTTGGAAGCTTCGCCCGCATCGACAATGTGAACGGAAACGCGATATCCGGCTTCTTCGAGAGAGTTGAGGACGCAATCGGCATAGAGTGATGCCACCGTGCTGTCTGTGATTAAGGCAACGCGCCCGCTGAAGCGAAGGCGGTGAAGAGTTGCCCCAAGGCGATCGAGTGAGGCATTTGCCACGCGAATTTCATACGACTTCTTCCCTAAGGATAACGACACCGTAGGCATAGGCGCATGTTACACCCAAAATGCATTGAAAGCAAGCGCGGCGAGCTGTCATGTGTGGGATTTTGCGTTGCCAAAGGGTAGATGATGCCCGCATTTCGGGAGTTGTTTCAACGCAGGGGAAAAGAAGAACGCTTCCCGTCCTCGAGCAGGGATTGGGACGGGAAGCGTTGCGGTTAAAATGAGGAGTTTTCCTTATTGGTTGTTGACCTTTGCAAACTGTTTCAGGCGCAATCCGTTGAGGTGGATGAAGCCCGAAGCGTCGTCTTGGTTGTAGTCCTCATCGGTATAGTCGCCTTCCATAGTGGCAATGGCGTAGCTGTAGAGCGAATTGGGACTGCGGCGACCGGCGTACATGACGTTGCCCTTGTAGAGTTTGAGGCGCACTTCACCGTTGACGGTTTCCTGCGTTTTGGTGACGAGAGCCTGAATAGCTTCGCGTTCGGGTGCAAACCAGAAGCCGTTGTAGACCATGGCGGCGTAATCCGGGATGAGGGAATCACGCACTTTTTGGGCTTCGCGATCCATCGTGATGGTTTCGATGTCGCGGTGAGCCGCCAGTAAGATGGTACCACCGGGCGTTTCATAGATGCCACGGCTCTTCATGCCCACAAAGCGGTTTTCGATGATATCGACGCGACCGATGCCGTGCAGGCCGCCCAAATAGTTCAGCACCAGCATGATGCCGAGCGGATCGAGCAGGGTGTATCCGTCGCGTTCGCCTACGGCTTTCGTCCCCACCTTGGCGATGATGTCGGCAAGTCCTTCGGTCTGTAGACCAATGATGTTACCCTTTTCAAACAGGCATTGCAGGTATTGCGGTTTGTCTGGCGCATCTTCGGGTGCGTTGGAAAGCACGTACATTTTGCGGTCTTCTTCCTTCGTGGCATCGTACCAAGTGTCTTCCAAGATGCCGGCTTCGTAGGAAATGTGCAACAGGTTGCGATCCATCGAATAGGGCTTTTTCACACTCTGACGGATCGGGATGCCATGACTTTCGGCGTATTGGATCAGCTCTGTACGACCGGGGAATTGATCGCGCCATTCTTTCATGCGCCAAGGGGCGATGACCTGCAGATGCGGGGCAAGCGCGTTGATCGACAGCTCGAAGCGCACTTGGTCATTGCCCTTGCCGGTTGCTCCGTGGGCGATGGCATCAGCCCCTTCGGCCAAGGCGAGGTCGACCATAGCTTTCGAGATGCAGGGGCGGGCGATGGATGTACCCAGCAGGTAACGCCCTTCGTAGAGAGCATTGGCTTGGAACATCGGGAAAATGTAATTTTCGGCAAAATCGGCTTTCAAATCGCCGATGACGCATTTGGAGGCACCGGTTGCCAAGGCCTTGGCTTCCAATCCGTCCAATTCTTCCGCCTGACCCACATCGGCGCAGTAGGCGATAATTTCGGCGTTGTACTTCTCCTTGAGCCACACCAAAAGAACGGATGTGTCAAGACCACCGGAGTATGCGAGAACGATCTTCATGTTAAACACAGCCCGGGCGGTTTACCGCAGGCTCGCGGAAAGTATAGACCCCATGCGTTGGCAAATAAAGCAAAAAGAATGCATGCGGGGCGAATTTCTTCCCGATGCAATCAGGCGTATTCGCGGCAGGCGGGGGGCATAGCCTGCATGATGCGCAATCCGTAATTTCTCCCCGTGATGCGGGAATCGAGCAGCACAACCAGCCCGCGATCGTTTTTTGAGCGGATCAATCGCCCGATACCTTGCCGAAGTTTCAAAATGGCTTCCGGCAGAGAGTATTCGGTAAACGGGTGACCGCCTGCCGCTTCGATAGCTTCGCATCGCGCTTGGGTGAGCGGGTTGTTTGGCGGTTCAAAGGGGATGCGGGTGATGATGACGTTGGAAAGGGCTTCGCCCGGCACGTCCACGCCTGTCCAAAAACTGTCTGTCCCCAAGAGGATGCTGTGTACGTCTTGACGGAAAATTTTCAGCATTCCCGAACGGTTGAGCTCGCCGCCCTGCACGAGGAGACGCCACCCGCGTTCTCGGCAGAAATCCTGAATGCGGGCTGCCGTTTCACGCATGATTTTGTACCCCGTGAACAGCACGAAGGCACGCCCCTGCGATTCGTCCAGATACTGCATGATGCGGCGCGAAAGTTCTTCGCCGTACAGCTCGTCGCGCGGATCGGGCATCGAGCGGGCGATGACGATTTTCATTTGTTCCGCATAGTTGAACGGGCTGCCTATTTGTAAGGTGCGCACCGTTTCCGCACCGATGCGCCCCGTAAAATACGACATGCCGTTTTCGCCAGTCGAGAGGGTGGCAGAGGTCAGCACGAGGGGTATTGACGCATCAAACAAAATGTCTCGCAACAGAGATGAGACGTCGATCAATGCCGAATTGAGCGTTAAATACCGTCCGTCTTGTCCCGAGCTTTCTGCCCAATAGACTTCGTTTTCACCCTCGAGGCTGAGCATCTGCCGCATGGATTCCCGATAAGAGGAGAGCCGTTGCGCAATGTCGAGCAGTTCGGAACGGGTGATTTCGTTTTCTTCATCGTGCGCCATGTCGCGCACGGCAGTTTCCAGTACCGCCAGCGGGGGCGAGAGGACGTCTTCCGTCCATTCTGCTTGCAACAGACGCACGGTTCCTTGGTGCGCATCAAGGTCGCAGTCGAACCGCGCCTGTTGAAAAAAAAGGTCGCATGCCTCTTGAGCGTCTTGGATCGCTTGCAGCAGTTGCGTTGAGGCGAAGGAGACCAGGGAACCCTTGCGCGTGTGAGGGTTAAAGAGGCGCAACAAGTCGTATCTCAGCTCTGCTTCCGACAAGCGGACGCCGAATTGTCGCGCCACGATGCTTTCGATGGTGTGCGCTTCGTCCAGAATGGCGAAATCACCGGGGAAAAGAAAGCCGTCACTGCGTTCGCCCTCTTCATCGTACAGGCGGTTGTTGACAGCCATTAAGCCGAAGAAGAGGGTATGGTTGATCACCACGACTTGGGCATCTTGGGCGCGTTGTCTGGCAGCTTGATAGGGGCAGTTGATGCCGCAGTTTTGAGGGGTACAGACGTGGGGTTCGCTGCAGACCTGCGCCCAGACTTTGGGCGATATGGGAAAAGGCAAATCGGAAAGCGAGCCGTCCGCAGACGTCAACGCCCACCGGCGCAGTTCGTGTAATTCGTTTGTTTCTCGAGGCGAGAATAGGTCGGAGGATTGTTCGATGGCGCGTCTCAGACGTGTCAGGCAGATGTAGTTGGCGCGTCCTTTGAACAAAGCTACGCTGAAATCTTCGCCCAACACCTTGCGCACCATAGGGATGTCTTTGTGGAAAAGCTGTTCTTGCAGGGCGATTGTGTGGGTGGAAATGATCGCTTTTCGATCGTTTTCCAGCGCAAAACGCACGGAGGGCAACAGGTAGGCAAGCGATTTTCCCACGCCTGTACCGGCTTCGACCATGAGGGGAACGCCCGCTTCGAGTGTTTCTGCCACGGCGGTTGCCATTTCCTGCTGTTGCGGGCGAAATTCAAAATCTTTTGCCCGTGAAAAAACGCCCTGCGCAGAAAAATCCGCGTGCGTTTGTGCAACTAAATCCATGGGCGATTCTGCTTTATTGCACCGGTTCGGAGTGTGTGCCGACGGGGGGGACGTCGAGATACAGCGGCAGATCCGGGAAGAACGAACGCAGGGTTTTCACCTCGGTGGAAGCATCGATGAAATACCATTTGTTGAGGCGCTTGCGACGGGTGGGGTTGGAGGATGATTCATCGCGCACGGCGTAGAGATAGCTTTTTTTGACGGTACGCACGCGTCCGCCCCTGCCGTTCGGGGAAGTGACAGAGAGGGTGATAGGCAGGATAACGATGCGAGAGCGTTCATTACTGTTTTCACCGATTGTTTCCGCATTGGAATCGGGACGCAAGCCGTCTGAGATGATTGCTCCCGGGGGGCTGACTTCGTATTCGGCAAACGGTTCGCCCACGATGAACGATTCCACGGTGATGCCCGCATTCTTCCATTCTTCGCCCATGCGACGGTAGTGGTCTTCGAGGGCGCGGTTCATTTGGCGTTCTTCTTCCGCGCTCGCTTTTTTGCCCATGCCCATGGCGCGATGTGCCAGACGTCCTTCTTGATCGACGTGTTTGAGGGCATCCATTTGCTGAGCCAGCAATTTTTTGAGAGGGGGGTACATTTTATCTGCCATCCATCCCATATCTCCCATGCGTACTGATCCCGTTAATTCACGGGCAGCGGCGCGTGCGCTTTGGGCGGCTTCGGAACGAAGCGGTGCTTGTTGGTGTGCGGATGATTGGTTTGCGCGGGGCGATGCCCCCTGTGCCGTTTGCGTGCAACAGAGTGTCGCCGCACCGATGACGATTGCCGAATAGGCGAATTTTTGCATACCGCTCCAACGTTTCATGACATTACTCTAGTGCATTCCACTCAAAAGGAAAGGAAAAATTCTGCCCGCACGGGCATTGTGTTCCCGCTTTCATCAGCTTGTGCCGTCCTTGTCGCCCGATCGGGGCGGTTAGCCTTCGTATTCCTCTTCGGAATCTTCGCGGGTGGAGAATTTCATCAATTCGGCTTCGAAATAGAGTGGGATATCTCCCGTGGGACCATTTCTGTTTTTGGCGAGAACGAGGTTGGCAATGCCCGCTTTTTCTTCCCGTTCTTCATCGTCTTCGGCGTAGTATGCAGAGCGGTACAGCAAACCGATCATATCCGCGTCCTGTTCGATTGCGCCGGATTCGCGCAGGTCGCTCATCATCGGAGTACCTTTGCTTTTGCCGGTGCGGTTTTCCGGACCGCGATTCAGCTGTGCCAGCACCACGATGGGTACTTTCAGCTCTTTGGCGAGAGATTTCAGCCCGCCGGAAATTTCCGCAATTTCACGTTCGCGGCTGTTCATGGCTTGTTTCGTGTGCGAGCGCATGAGCTGGAGGTAGTCCACCCCGATTACTGCCAATTCTCCCAAGTCCCGCTGAACGCGGCGGGCTTTAGCGCGCAATTCGTTGATGGAAATAGCGGCGGTATCGTCCAGCACCAGTTTGGAGCTTCGCAGTTGGGTGACCGCTTTGAGGATGCGCTGTTGTTCGGCTTTGCTGACGCTGTCTTTCTTGCGAATGTCGGAACGGCGAATACCGCTTCGCGCAAAGATCAGGCGTTCGACCAGTTGCACGGAGGGCATTTCACAGGAGAAAATGAGCGTGGGCTTGTTGAGATCCAGCGCAATATGCTCCATGATGTTGAGCAGGAAGGATGTTTTACCCATGGACGGGCGGGCGGCGATGACGAAGAGTTCCCCGGCTTTGAGACCGTAGCTCATGCGGTCGAGCTTTTCGAAGCCGGTGGTCAGTCCGAGGATGGGGTTGTCATCATGCATGAAACGCTCAATGTTGGTGATGGCTTCCTGCACGACGGAAGCGAGCGTCTGTTCTTCGCCGTGTTGCATTTTTTCGCGGATTCCGAGTACTTCCTGCTCAACAGAATCAAGCAATTCGGCAACGTCACCTTCCGATTGATAGGCGCGTTGCTGAGATTCTGCCGTGGTGCGGATGATAGTGCGCAACACGTATTTTTCGCGCAATGTTTCAAAATGCGGTTCGAACAATGCCGTGGTCGTGGTGTACGAAAACACATCCGTCAGCCCGGCGTAGCCGCCGATGGCTTCCAGCTCGCGGCGATCGGTCAGCGTTTGCGCCACAGAGGTGATGTCCAGCGGTTGGTTGGCATTGTATCGTTCTTGAAAAATGCGCCACAACAGCCGATGCGCCGGTACGTAGAAAAACTCTTCGTTCATTCCGCGCGTGATGCAACGTCCCACAATGCCCGCCGGGTCGATGGTCATCATCGAGAGCATGCTTTTTTCAATGCGTGGAGCTTGGGGCATCACCTGCTGCTCCGTATCGGGAGCGGCAACGCGTTGCAATTCCGGCTCGCTGTCTTTTTTGGCTTTCGGACTCATAGCGTTTACGGCTGACTGTTCGGCGGGCGTGCCAGTATACCCCTTTCGGGTATCACAATTCAAGCCGCAAATAGAATCGGCATGGCGAGTTCTTTAATATGAATATGTTAAACTTAAAACTTGATTCATTGGGGCAATGGTGTAGACTGAGCAACGTGAGCTATCAGGTCTTTGCCAGAAAATATCGCCCGCTGACATTTGATGACATCTTGGGGCAGGATCACGTGGTGCGTACTCTGCGCAATGCGATTGAACAGAATCGCTTGGCTCATGCGTATCTCTTTGTCGGTCCGCGCGGTACGGGGAAAACCTCTACCGCTCGCATCTTTGCCAAAGCATTGAATTGTCCCGGGGGACCCAAGGTGGATTTTGACCCGCATTGCGATATTTGCGAAGAAATTGCCGAGGGACGCAGTCTGGATGTGCTGGAAATTGACGGTGCTTCCAATCGTGGGATCGACAACATCCGCGATTTGCGCGAAAATGTGCAGTTTGCGCCCGCCCGAGGGCAATTCCGCATCGTCTACATCGATGAAGTTCACATGCTGACGAAGGAATCGTTTAACGCCTTGCTTAAGACGTTGGAAGAGCCTCCGGCGCATGTGAAGTTCATCTTCGCCACGACAGAGCCGCACAAAATATTGCCTACGATCCTCTCGCGGTGTCAGCGTTTTGATTTGCGCCCGATTCCCGCACCTGTGATTGCGCGTCATTTGATGAATATTGCCGCGAAAGAAGGGGTGAGCCTCAGCGAAGAAGCCGCTTTTGGCATTGCCCGTGTGGCGGACGGCGGCATGCGCGATGCGCAATCGATGCTCGATCAGCTGGTTTCTTTCTGTGGCAACCGTATAGAAGAAACGCACGTCAATGACATATTCGGCGTAACATCGCGTGAAACGGTGGCGCAAGCCTTGGCATACCTCTTGGATCGCCAGTTGCCCTCTCTGTTGCACATGGTGTACGGCTTGGCAGAGGCAGGGCGCGACATGGGGCAGTTGCTTGCCGAAATTATGGGCGCGGTTCGGGAATTGCTGGTGCTGAAAGTTGCGCCGAGCGAGGGGGAGAACTCTCTTCCCGAACGCTGGAAAAATACGCTTGCCGAATTGTTGGACCGCACCCCTGCGGATAAGATTCTCCGGCTGATGGAAGCCTTGGCATCCACTGAAGAACGTATGCGCTGGTCTACCAACAAACGCTTGCATCTGGAAATGGGCTTGATCCAAGCCGTGCATTCTCTGGCAGAGGCCAACATCAGCGATATTGTCCGCGCTCTGAACGGTGCGCCCTTGCCCGATACGCCCATTGCCACTACCGTCTTGCCCCCGGTGGCGTATCCCGATGCGTCGGCAGAACAGCCCGCTTGCGTATCGGTGGCATCTTTGCCCCAAACGATGCCCGCAGAACAGCCCGAACAAGTTGCGCCACCATCGGAAGAATCACCGCAGATTCCCCTTTCCGAAGCTCCGAACGTTGCGGACGCATGTCTTCCCGATGAGGTGACTGACCTTGCGGCAGAGGAACAGCCGATCACCGTTTCACCGCAAGCGCAGGAATCCCCTGCGCCGTGTATCGGCATGAATGCCGAGGTGTGGAATGCCGCCATGAAAGACCTTGCCGAAAAGATGCCTCTGCAATCGATCTTGATTGATCAGGCACAATACATCGATGAGGATGACGGCATCTGTTCCGTTGCGTTGAACCCTGCGGATACAGGGGGACGCGATGCCTTGCTGGGCGATGAATTGCGCGGTGTGCTGGAAGATTTGCTGACGCAACACGCGGGATGTCCGATGAAGGTGAAGGTGGTGTTCGATGAATCAGTTCCCTTGCCCGAGGAGCCGGAGGAAGCCCCCCTGCCGCCGCCGCGTCCGAAGCCTACTCCCAAAAAAGAGCCGAAAGAACCCGAGGAGAACAAAGAACCCGTCCGCGCCGAAAAGGAAACCGAGCGTAAGCCCACGGATGAAGAGTTTTACAATGATCCTTTGATTCAAAAAGCCTTGCAGGAATTTAACGCCCGTATCATTTCATAAACACATACATACATGATGAACTTTAACATCCAAAAACTTATGAAGCAAGCCCAGCAAATGCAAGCCGGGCTGAGCGATGCCCAAGCACGACTGGCAGAACAAACACTGACCACGGAAAGCGCAGGTGGCAAGATCAAGGTCACCGCTACCGGTGCGGGTATGATCACCGATCTGCAAATTGATCCCTCGATTCTCGATCCCGAAGATGCGGAATTTGTGCAAAGCCTCATTTTGAAAGCCGTCCAAGAATCTCTCGAAGCGGCAAAAGAGATGTCTCAAAAGGAAATGAAGAAACTCACGGGCGGTCTCGGCTTGCCCTCGGGCTTTGGGCTTTGAGGTCGTGCGATACCATTTTTCAAGGCATGAGCGACAGTAAAATCATTACGCGGCGGGCATACGCCAAAATCAACCTTTCCCTGCGCTTGAAAGGCAAGCGGGAGGACGGTTACCATGAGATTGATACTCTCATGGTACCGATCGGTCTGGCAGACAAAATCGAATATGCCAATTCACGCACCACGACGCTTTTTTGCGATACTCCGGGTGTTCCGACCGATGAAAGTAACCTGATTATGAAGGCGGTGCGGGCGTTTGAAACGCGATACGGCAAGAAGGTGAAACAAAAAATCACCCTGCACAAGTGCATCCCGCACGGTGCGGGATTGGGAGGCGGCAGCAGCGATGCCGCTACCACCTTACTGGTTCTGAACGAAAAAATCGGCACAAATTATTCCATGGAAGAATTGTGCGCCATGGCAGCCGAAATAGGTTCTGATGTTTCCTTTTTCCTGCATCCCGTACCCTCCCGATGCTCCGGGCGCGGCGAGATCATCACTCCGGAAGAGACGTTGGCAATGTGGACGTCACCCATCGTGTTGTTGAAGCCCGCTTTCGGTGCTTCCACTGCCGATATGTACAAGCGATTTGAAAACGCAAAGCCCGTTCCCGCCTTTCGTTACGACGCGCAAACTTGCGATGGAATCGAAATGATGAACGATTTGGAATGCGCCGCATATGAAAAGTTCCCCTTCTTGGGCATGATGAAGAATTGGCTGTTGTCGAAGGAAGGCGTTAAAGCGGCGATGATGACGGGATCGGGGTCTGCACTCTTTGCCCTGACGGATAATTACGAGCATGCCGCCGCGATTGCTGCCGCCGTCCATCGGGAAGTGAATCCGACCGTGTTTGCGTGGGTCGGCGATGCGAATCCGCAACGTTAAACAACGCATTCATTGCCACTAGTGATGGTGTCGCATCCCGATATGATCCCTGTTTCGCCGACCGACCCCGTCAACATGCGCATTCTTTCCGTCGCGGAAGACCGCATCGAGGGGTTTCGGCGTCTGCCATTCGAGGCGATTGCCGTTGAATCCGGTGTGGATGCGGAAAGCGTCATGCTTCGCCTGCGAGCCATGCTGGAAGCGGGCGTGGTGCGTCGTATTCGCCAGACATTGCTTGCCACACGCTTGGCACAGGGTGCGCTGGTGGCATGGCTGTTGTCCGAAGAATGCCTCGATGCTGCCTTTGACTGGTTGCGCGAATATGATCCCTTTACCGGGCATATCGTTTTGCGCCGTGCCGAGGGGGATGCCGACGGTGCGGAATACCGCCTGTGGACAACGCTGAAGGTGCCGACGGGATGCGGCTCTCTCGAGGAGCATTGCGACATGTTGGCAAGCCACATTCGGGCAGAACATTATGTGCTGTTGCCCGCACGGGGCGTTTTTGCGCTGGGCGTGGGGCATATGCGCCGCCGCACGTTGAAGCCGGGCACCCTTCTACCCAGACCGCCCCGCATGCAGACAACTTCCAAACCGGAGCTTTCTCCCGATGAGTGGAGTGTGCTTCTTTCTCTGAAAGAAGAGCTTGCGCCCGAAGAAATTGTGCCGAACCCTTGGGCGGCGCGCGCCGAAAAGCTGGGGATGTCGTTCGAACAGTATTGCCGCCTTGCCGAAAAGCTGGACGAAAAAAAGGTGATCGGGCGTTTTGCCGCCTTTTTGGAACATGTGCGTACACGCAGTGCGGGCGGACCGGTGACGGCATGCAACGGGTTGTTTCATTGGACCGTCCCCGAAGGCATGGAAGAGCGGGCGGGCGCGGAATGTGGGCGGCATCTGTGCATGACGCATTGTTACTGGCGCACCGGTGCGGGCAGTCATTTTGCCTCTGCGCAAATCATGGGCGTGGTACACGGCATGAGCCGCGATACCGTGCTGACGCATAAAGCCGCTATTGATGCCCATTTGGCGCAATGTGGCATCCCTGTCTTGCACACGGCTGTATTTTGGGGTGAGCGTGCGGAGATTCGCCCGTCTGAAATATCGCCAAAGATGTATCGCGCATGGCGGGAACATGGTGACGAATTGCCGCGTCTCTGACCCCGCACGGCGGGTGGTTTACAGCGGATTCGGCTGTGCCGATTCGCGGAAAACGGCGGCGGGTGCGGTGATGGGAAACAAACCGTTGTAGAATATTGTGGCGGGGATGTCTATGATGATGGCGTCCAGTGCAGTGAGCGTCCAATTCAGCGCGGGTGACATTTCGGAAACGGTTTCTTCAATCACAACGTGGTCGGCAGAATCGTGTTCTTTTGTCCCCATGTCGGCTGTAATCGGAATGCGCCGAGCCGATGCGACGGGGAAATGTTCTGCGGCGATCCAGACGTTTTCGCCTGCGCTGATTTCAGCGTTCAGGCGGCTCATCATGTCAAACCCGTTGGTCTGTGTTAGCGAAAAGGCGGTATCTTTGGATATCGGATGGTAGGCGCGGACACATGTTGCTTGAGGCTTGAGGGTGTATGAAGTGTACAGATCGGGCAACAAAACGGAATCGTTGATCAAGGGCGGTGATATCGTAAAATCGCGTTGCTCGCAACAAATGTAGTACTGATCGCCCTGTTGCCACACGGCATCGGAAGATCCCAGATCATACCCACGGTATACCGTGCCCAGCTCCCGTACTTGTTTGTATGTTTGAACCTGTGCGCATTGTGTGCAGAACAACAGGCAGAAACCCGCCGATGCAGACCATATAAGAGCCTTCATGCCGCGAAGCATAACAGAAGCCTCCCCTGCGGGCAAGCGTTCTGTCACGCCGGTTTTCATTCAGCCGATACGGGCATGTGCCAGCAAGTAGGGACGATCAATTACGTCGAAGGCATCGATCAGCGATGCGGCAAAGCTGCCGGGATGCCCGCTTTGCGTATACGCCCATTCTCCTGCCAAGCCCATGATGATTGCCGAGGAAACGGCTGCCTGCAAAGCAGAATCCGATACAGCGGCGCATGCTGCCGTGAGTGCACCCATCGAACAACCGACGCCCGTTACCCGCGCCATCATCGCGCAACCGTTGGAAATGGCAATGGTGCGGTTGCCGTCTGTGGCGTAATCTGTTTGCCCCGTCACGAGAACGGCTGCACCCGTAGCGCGGGCGAGCCCCTCGGCGGCTTCGATGGCTTCTTCCCCCGTGCAGGTGCTTTCCGGCCCTTTGGGACGCACGGGACAACCTGCCAACGCCATGATCTCTGCGGCATTGCCGCGAATGATGCGGGGGCGTTGCGTTTTCAGTCGCATGGCAAGCTCTGTACGCAGAGAAAGCGCACCCACGGCAACCGGATCCAGCACCCACGGAACGCCGTTTTCGTTGGCGGTGCGGACGGCTGTTTGCATGGCTTCTGCTTGGGTTCGGGTGAGCGTACCAAGGTTGACGAGGACGCCCCTTGCCCCGCCGCAAATGATTTCCTCAATTTCGGCAGAATCGTGCAACATGACAGGGGCCGCGCCCACAGAAAGCAACAAATTGGCGGTGATAGGCTGTACCACCGAATTGGTGAGGGAGAGGATGAGGGGAGCTTCTGCGCGGATGCGTTCGAGATCTTGCGCCGCGCGTTCTGCCCGGTCGGATACGGGAATCGTCATAGAATGGAATCTTATTTGGAAATTTGAGGCAAGAGAGCGCGGGCGGCGGCGGTGGGATCGTCTGCTCCGCAAATGGCAGAGACTACGGCAATGCCGGCGGCTGTCCCTGTGGCGCGTATTTGGGCGGCGCGTTCGCGGTTCAGCCCGCCGATTGCCACAACGGGGACGGGAGATTGCGCTGCGAGTGCGGCAAAGCCATCCGCCCCGACGGCGGGGGCTGCATCCGCTTTGGAAACCGTGGGGAAGACCGGTCCTATGCCCAGATAATCCACCATGGAAACATTGGCGGCGCAGAGCTCTTCCGCATTGGATACGGAAAAGCCCAAAATCTTATCCGGACCGATCAGGGAGCGGACAATCGGCACGGGCAAATCGCTTTGCCCGACGTGGACACCGTCTGCTTCCAATGCCAAGGCAAGATCTACGCGATTGTTGACGATGAATGGGATGGAACGCGAAGCAAGAAAATCGCGTAAGGGCAGGGCTTCGCGGTAGCATGCGCCGTCATCCGGATTGACGGCACGGTATTGCACCACCGTGACGCCGCCGTCTACAGCCCTGCGGACGGTATCCAAAAGCCCGTATCGGCATTTTGCCGCTTCATCGGTGACGAGATAAAGAGTTAAATCAACAAGATTCATGTCGGGGAATGCAGGTCAATCTGCAAACAATTCGGTGGAAAGGTAGCGATCCCCCGTGTCGGGTAACAGGACGACAATCGTTTTGCTGGTATTTTCGGGGCGTTTGGCAAGCTCGGTTCCCGCCCAAAGTGCCGCGCCGGAAGAAATACCCGTCAGGATGCCGTCCGTTCGTGCCAGTTCTTTGGCAGCGGCGAACGCCGCTTCATTCGGTACGGCAATCACTTCATCATATACCTTCGTATCGAGCGTATCGGGAACAAAACCCGCCCCGATGCCCTGAATCTTGTGTGCGCCGGCTTTCCCTTGCGACAAGACGGGGGAAGAAGCAGGCTCTGCCGCGACGATTTGTACCTTTGGATTTTTTGATTTCAAAAAACGCCCGACACCCGTAATCGTGCCGCCCGTGCCGACGCCCGCCACAAAAAGATCGACCGTTCCTTCCGTATCTTCCCAAATTTCCGGACCGGTGGTGTCGAAATGCGCTTGCGGGTTGGCAGGGTTGACAAATTGTCCGGGGATGAAACTGTGAGGCAACTCGGCAGCCAATTCGTTGGCTTTGTCAATCGCCCCTTTCATCCCTAATGCGCCGTCCGTCAGCACCAATTCCGCCCCATATGCCTGTAAGAGCATGCGGCGTTCCGCACTCATCGTTTCAGGCATTGTCAAAATGATGCGATACCCGCGCGATGCCGCCACGGCGGCAAGCCCGATGCCGGTGTTGCCGCTGGTCGGTTCGATAATCACGGAATCCGGCGAAAGCAAGCCGGCGGCTTCTGCCGTTTCGATCATCGCCTTGGCAACGCGATCTTTGACACTTCCTGCCGGGTTGAGAGCCTCTATCTTGGCAAGCAAAACGGCGTTGAGGCGGTGTTTCTTGTTATAATTCACAAGCTCCACCAGCGGCGTATGCCCAACAAACTCTGTAATGCTTTGATAAACTTTCATAATGCGAAACGCTTTGCAGTTCAGAGAATGGCACGAAATCCTTCTTGCAAATCGTCGATAATGTCATCAATATGCTCTGTCCCGATGGAAAGGCGCACCGTGTTGGGCTTGATGCCCCCTGCCAGCAACTCTTCTTCGGTCATCTGCGAATGTGTGGTCGATGCAGGGTGAATAACGAGAGATTTTACATCAGCCACATTCGCCAGCAATGAGAAAAGCTTCAAGCTCTCGCAGAACTTGCGCGCAGCTGCCGCCCCGCCTTTGATCTCGATCGTGAAGATAGACCCGCCGCCGTTCGGGTAATATTTTTCGTACAGTGCGTGGTCGGGATGATCGGGCAATGAGGGATGATTCACCTTCTCTACCTGCGGATGCTTTGAAAGAAATTCCACCACCTTCAGTGCGTTTTGCACGTGGCGTTCCACGCGCAGAGAAAGTGTTTCCAGCCCCTGCAACAGCAGGAAAGAATGGAAGGGGCTGATGGTTGCCCCCGTGTCGCGCAAAAGCGTGGTGCGCATCTTCGCAATATATGCCAAATTGCCGCATGCCTCTGTAAAAACAAGCCCGTGATAACTGGGATTCGGCTTGGAAAGCCCGGGGAATTTGTCGTTTTGCGCCCAGTCAAACTTCCCGCTGTCTACTACCACGCCACCCATCACCGTGCCGTGTCCGCCGATAAACTTAGTGGCGGAATGCACCACAATATCCGCGCCGTGTTCAATCGGACGGAACAGGAAAGGCGTGGCAAATGTGCTGTCCACAATTAGCGGAATACCGTGCCTGTGGGCAATATCCGCCACTGCTTCCATATTCACAATATCACAATTCGGGTTCCCGAGGCTTTCGATGTAGAGTGCCTTCGTGTTGGGTTTGATGGCATGTTCAAAATTGGCTGTGTCGGTGGCATCGATGAAGGTCGTTTCCACCCCGCAATCCTTCAGCGTATTGGCAAAGAAATTGTACGTCCCGCCGTACACATTGGTGGCAGAAACAATGTGATCTCCCGCCGTCACAATATTTTGCACGGCATACGCTACCGCAGCTGCCCCCGTTGCTACCGCGAGAGCTGCCGCGCCGCCTTCCAGCGAGGCAATGCGTTTTTCGAACACATCGGCGGTAGGATTCATCAGGCGCGTATAAATATTCCCGGGGCGCGTCAGCGCAAAACGTGCCGCCCCTTCTTCCGCATTTTTGAATACGTAAGATGTTGTGGCGTAAATCGGTACAGCTCGTGCGTCCGTTGTCGGATCTGCCTCTTCCTGCCCCACGTGAATCTGACGCGTTTCAAATCGGTATTCTTTGCTCATATTTTAAATCCTACAAATGTACTGGGATATTATATAAAACCCTGCACCGCTAGTCAAGTACGGGTTTTATTTTTCAATCCGAAACACGCGCGTTATGTGTATGGGGGGGGGGGGGGGGGGGGGGGGGGGGGGGGGGGGGGGGGGGGGGGGGGGG
>CAYQNL010000024.1:0-20920 GCA_964418985.1 uncultured Akkermansia sp.
GAACGGCTTCTCTTTTGCTTTTGCTGTAAGAGGAAACCAAGGTTTTTGTTGTCCCAAAATCAATGCCTATGAGTAATTTTTCCGCCATGTCTTGTAAGGTTTGCGAGAAATATGACAGCGTAATATTATTGTAGGGCGTGAGACAGACATCCCCAGAGTTTATCGGCATGCCGGCGTATGGCTTGATCCGGGGTATGGCGCATTGCTGCCGTTTTATTGAAAACAGCTCCTACAAGGGGATTGTTCGAAAGCGGAGGATGATCCCCACCGGGATCATCGAGAGCGTTTAAAAATTCCTTTAAAAATGTTTTCTCTTCCGAATTAAAAGGGAGAGATGCCGAATCCAGCCAACGGAGCAGTTCCGGGATATGCTCTTCCGCATCTGCTTTTTCTCTGGCAGCGATGACTGTTTTGTCAACTTTTTCCCACTGCTTTTTCAAGTGATCGATATCGTTTTTGCGGGAGTATTGCTTTCTTTCCAGCCATGTCGCAAGATCCGGGCTGCTCACCTCGTTGGCGATGCGCGCCATAATGTTATAATCGGCTTGCCACTCTTTCAGCTCTTGATTGATTTGATTATAAATTTCATGAAGCGTCCGTTGGGCTTTGGCGCGGATCTGTCTCCGCCGGATGATGGCTCTTCGCTTGAAAAATTGGCGATCCAAGAGCTTTTCAAACTCGGGCATACCGCTCAGTGTCAGAATTTGCTGTCCGGCTTCTTGCGGCGATGCCGGGCGGTTTCTGTACAGATGCCTCAACATCACCTGAAAACTGGACCATGGGAGAGAGAGGGCAAGGGCCTGTTTTCGCAATGCCTGTCGGGGGAGTTCCCGATCCCATTTATTATCCCGATTGAGCGTTTTAACCAGTTCTTCTTCTGCGGAAAATACGCCCAGTACGGCAAACGCATCTGCCCAGAATGAATCCGGCGCACTTTTGGCAATCAAAGCCAAAGGAGCACTGACGGGGATAACCTCTGCCACCAGATCACGCATGACACGGTGAAGACGCTCGGCTTTGTCGCGGATATCATCCATATTACCGCCATTGTCCCAGTAGAGGCTATCCCATTTATGCAGGATGGCGACACTGTTATCGGGCGAAGAGCCGGGGAGACAACCCTTGCGGAAGCTTGCCAACGAATCTTCATCTGTTTGTCTGCCGACGGGAGAAAACACGTAAACCAGCGCATCGGCTTCTTGTCCTTTGATAAATTGCTGGGCTATGTCTTCATGTTCGGTTGCCGTACTTCCCGTACCGGGGGTGTCGATAATGTGAATATCCCGTAAAGCACTTGCGTTCGAATACAGCTCCAGCCATGCCGTTTTTGAAATTCGCTCCAAAACCTCCTGTTCTGTGCCGGACCATTTGCTCTGTAATTCTTCCACCGGAAAAGACTCGGAAGCCGCGTTTTTCCAATGCACGGTAAAGCTTTTTAATTGCTCGCCGTCACCGTAGGTCAGGCGGTTGATGGTGGCGGTTGTTTCCTCGACGCCGGTGATGGCAAGCGTCTTGCCGATCAAGGCGTTGATCAGCGAGCTTTTGCCCGTCTTCATTCGCCCAAATACAGCGACGTTGAATGGTTCAACGGCATTGGAAACAATATTGTTCAGCCCTTCTGCCTTTTCCCGAAGGAAGGGATAATGCCGTAAATCGGAAACAATGCCTCTTAATTCTTTACAGTATTTTTCAATAATTTGGCGGGCATTTAATTGCGATGAATGGCTGTTTGATGAATCCATGGGAGAACGGGATTACATGGTTGCCTGTTTGGGGAAATAGGACGCAATGTTCTTTTTGATGAGAGCCATTTTTTGTCCCAGCACAACTATTTCATTTTTCTTCTTTCCTAACTCTGCATTGTTCATACGGCTGCGGGTTTTGATTTCTTCCATTTGCTGGCTCAATTCCTTTTTGCGCGCTTGGATATAATGTTGAACGGTATTGCTTGTTTCCATGTTGATATTCGCAAGAAAACGTTCAATAGAGTTTTGTATCTGCGTGTAGGCTGATGACATTGTCTGGGAAAGGGCAGAGCAGGCCTGCATTTTGGCACTTTTCAATTCTTGTTGATCTTGAATATCAAGTGCGCTTTTGACACCCCAATAACCTGCCAGCGCCATTCCTACAGTAGAACCAATTATCGTTCCGATGCCAGGGACGACACTCCCAATGATTCCGCCGACTACATTGGCTATCGTTACGGCTCTCATTCCACCAAACAGGGCTGTGCTTGCTGTTTGAAATATACCGGCATCTTCGAATTTTATGTTTTCCAGAGATTTTGTGCTGATACTGCGCGTTGGGGTCGTAATGGCAACAGAAAGATTTTTCTCTGATGCGGAGCCTGCCAAATTATTCAATAATTTTTGAGCTTCACATTGTATTTGCCGAGATGTCTGTTGGATGACTTTCTCGACACATCCGGGGAGGTTTTGGTTAATGCTGGCAATGCGTTCTTTGAGTTCGTCCATGTTTTTGGCTTCACGGATGGAATCTTCGAACCGGCATTGGATTTCTCCGCTCGGGCGACATTGATTACAGCTTTCTGTGGCATTCAGCCGGATCTTTTGAAGCCCGGCTTGTATTTCGCGCAATAATTTCGGTTGTTTGGAATCTTGCCATTCGCTGAGATCTTTTTGCAATGCCGCATTTTCCTTTTCCTGTTGGTTGCGTTTTTCTTCCGTATCCGCCTCGAGGTTTTTTTTGCGGAAATTGATGATATCCTCCAAATGAGTTATGATGGGTGAACACATTTTTACAGCTTTGCCCGCCAGAATTTTCTTTTGATTGGCTTGCAATTCGTTTCTGATATAGGCGAGGAGCTGAGGGTATCCGCTTTCCTGTAAGTCTTCCAGATCCTTTTCTTCTTCGGCAGCAAAGCGCAATGAGGAATCCACCATGAAATAGGGAATCTCTTTGCGGTTGACGCCAAGGCATTGCGAAAGAATATCCAAATTGTTGTTTCTCCGCGCTTCGCGAGCCTCTTTATCAACGGAAAATGATTTTGTTTGAACAAAATAGAGGTGCGAAGTAATTTTTTTGATGTCCTCCAGATATTCTGTTTCCAATTGACCGATGGGGGATTCTACGCTGTCTGTAACGAAGAATACGGCATCGGCTCTGGGTACATACTGATAGGTGATTTGTTTGTGCGCTTTGAAGAGACCGCCCAGTCCGGGTGTGTCAATGATGACAATGCCTGATTTCAACAGAGGGGAGGGGCAGGTCACTTCGATGAAATAGACCTGTTCCCGATTGTTGGGATTGCCGTCTTCCGTCCCGAAACGATGCAAATCGGACGCGCCAATGCTTAAGGGTTCTTTTTCGCTCTCGTTTAAAAAATAAACTTTGTATCCCACGTTTTTTCCGTAACGGATTTTGAAGATCGTCGATGTTGCCACGTTGGAACTGACGGGGACAAGATCTTTGACGCCCAACATCGCATTGATGAATGAGGATTTTCCTTTTTTGATCTCCCCCATGACAACCAAACGGAAAATTCCGGCTCCCCACGCGGTGAGGTTCTCTTTGATGGTGGCGGGAACTGTTCCTTGTGTCAGCTCTGCCTCAAGTTGAGCTGCGGACGATAAGGCGTTTACGAGTGTTTCCATAATAATTAAAGTTTTGTGCGTTTTAAATCATACAGATGGCGTCGGGATCGGAAAAGAAGTTTTCAACCATAGAACCGACCTCTATTCCTATATTTATTCCGGTTTCTAAATCTCCCCCTGCTCCTATAACGACCCCTGCCGCGAAGCCACCGGCAGCATAAGAAGCAAAATCGCTAATCCATTGTCCCCAATTAATGCTGTCTGTATCGGCAATCTCCGGAATAGCATTATCGGTTGCGATATAGTAAAAGTCGCTGTTTTCCCAAGCGTCCATAAACTTATCCAAAGGATATGCCACGCCAGCCCCACCGGCATGACCGGAATCATTCAGAATGACCATAGGATTGTCGGGGTTTGTCACGTCGATGCCGGTGACGCAAACGGCATGATCTGCCGGGTTGAATGAAGAGTTGTCTAGCCCCAAACCTTTACACAGAGCGTGCTTTAAATCAGCGAGTAGTCCGTCTTCCCATAATTCCGAGGAATGAATACCGACAATGACCCCATGCCCTGCTTGAAGCTCATTGGCAAGGTCGCTGATGGTGGCGTTCATTACTCGATGATTTTGTATGCCGTACAAATCCATCAAATTGCCCACGTCTGATGTTGGCGTTCCGCCTCCGGGATGATACCATCCGTTGGATGCCGAGATATATGCGGCCTCTTCTTCAGAAAGCGAGATGCCCGTGAATTGCTCGATCAGGCTTCTTTCTGCCATAACGGCACAAGTGTCTGGTCCCATTTGTTGTTCCCAATGCATGGCTTGGTCGCCGGGATCGCCTATAACGTCATAGTGATACATGGTGTTTAGTGTGTTTGTGAAATGTTTAAATATACTTCTTGCTTGCGGATCAGTTTTCCTTTGACGATAAGACCGGATCTTCCTTTCTTTTCTATTTGCAGAGCTGTTTCCCACGGTACGTCCCGAGGCATGCTGACAGCTCGTTGCCGTTCCGGATTCCAGTGGTCATCATCAATCAAAGAGCAATCGGCAACGTTTAAAAGGGAACGCAATTCTTCATCAAGCTCTCGGATGATTTTTGCATCGTGGGCGGAATATGATGCGGACATCCACGAAAGTTCATCCAGAAGTTCCACAATGCCTATGGCCCATTTTTCTTCGGAAGCGGCATCTTCGGCGATGTCCTCCATGCGGGCTTTGATCAATTCGCCCAGATCCTCGGTTTCAATTTTTTCAAAATAAGAGAAAGGTAAGGGGGGCAGAGGTGCGTTTTCCTGCGGCAGTGTATTGCTTGACGGAAGCGGCTGTTTTTCCGTGTCGGGGGAAGGTCCCGTTTCCCGATTGGCAGCAGGAGAGAGGACAGAGGTTTGAGGCAGAGAAAGGGAAGGCTGAGCCTTTTTGTTTCCGCCAAGAGAAATTTTTTCGGAAGAGGAAAGATGTTTCCGAAACTGTATGAAAACCTGTTTTCTCCATGAGCGGTTGCAACAGAGAATGACTGCCGGGATACAGAGTATGATCATGGCGATACAACAGAATACGGAAAGCCGATGATCCGAAAGATAATCTGTGATCATGCTTGCAGAAAAGGTTGATGAGAGCATGAAAGTCATTTGTTTTTGGAAATTGCGGAAGAAAGAGAGGCAATGAGAAATCGCAAGGGCTCGTGAAACACGGGCAAGTTAATCTGCCGGATAGATGATATGGCGTTTCACTTGTTTCCAGTTGATGTTTGATAAGGAGTGAAGACCAGTATCATGCTGGCTGATGAGAACTCCGCCGTCTATCTGTTCGCGACACAGGATGATATCCCTTTCCTTTTCGCTGAGGACACCGGGGTGTGTCACCTCAACGATAATCGGCGACATGCTGCCGTCGGGAAGGCAGATCATGCAACGGTGCTCTACCGTTTCGGCGAAGCCCGGTTCGATGATACCGCCGCCGCTTCGAACGTCAGCCAGAGATCGCCATTGAAAGCCTTCCGGTGATGCATTGCCGTTACAATCGGGGTAACGGCAATCGGCGCAGCGGTATCCCAGAGGGTCGCCGCACAAATCATCGGTCGGAATGACTCTTCCGATAACCGGATTTCCGCAGTGATCCATCTTAAAGTCTTGGACAAGGGAACGATGAACAGCACGTTCAATGAGCAATAGACGATGCCCGCCACATCGAGGACAAGTAAAACTGATGATGTTTCTCATTGCTAAAATCGCGTTAACGTTCTTTATATATCTCTTTTTTGCGAGGATGACAATCAAAATCACGCGATAAAAAGGAAAATACAGGTTAGATAGGTTTCTGAAGGAAAGAAAGAGGAGAGAGAACGGTATTCAAAGACAGCAATGACGAAGATGAAAGAAGAGGAAAAAGGAGGGAGGGTTTTGCTTGGATTTTAACGGTTTTCTTTTTTGGAGGACGCCGGTCCGTTCATGAGGAATGCGTTGAACGGCGCGGGGGAAAGCCTTTTTGCCCTTTACTTTCGGGGGGTGGGGGGATATGCTTCCCCGCATGTATGATTTGCCTGTTCGACCGCGCCGCAATCGTAAGTCTGCGGGTATTCGCGGGTTGATTCGCGAAACGGATTTGAGCGCATCGCATTTGATATATCCCGTTTTTGTGCACGAGGGGAATGCCGATATGCCCATCGATTCATTGCCCGGTTGTAAGCGGTGGAGTTTGCGGGGAATGGTGGATGAAGCCCGCCGATTGGAAGATTTGGGGATCCATGCCATTGATTTGTTTGCGGTGGTGCCAGAGGAGAAGAAAAGCCCGCGTGGGGAGGAAGCGTGGAATCCCGACGGGATTGTACCGCGCGTGATTCGTGCAGTTAAAGAGGCTGTGCCGAATATGGTGGTGATGACGGATGTGGCGCTGGATCCCTTTAATGCCGATGGACATGACGGGCTTGTGCGGCATTACCCCAACGGCGATTACGAGGTGTTGAATGATGAGAGTATCGAGTTGCTCTGCAAACAGGCGTTGTGCCACGCCGAAGCCGGTGCGGATGTCGTTTCGCCCAGCGATATGATGGACGGGCGCATCGGAATTATGCGCGGAGAGTTGGATCGAGCAGGTTTTGATAAGGTCTCGTTACTCTCCTATACGGCAAAATATGCCAGTGCCTTTTACGGACCGTTTCGCGGAGCGTTGGGCAGTGCGCCGAAGGAGGGTGACAAAAAGACGTACCAAATGGATCCCGGCAATGTACGCGAGGCGTTGCGCGAAGCCGCGCTCGATGAGGCAGAAGGTGCGGATATGCTGATGGTGAAGCCGGCTTCTTATTATCTGGATGTGCTGGCGGCGATGAAGGCGCAGACGCATTTGCCCGTGGCTGCGTATCACGTCAGCGGTGAGTATCTGATGATTAAGGCGGCGGCGGCTTCCGGGTGGATCGATGAGAAGAGTGCAGCATTGGAAGCGTTGCTTTCCGTGCGCCGCGCCGGTGCCGATATGATTTTGACGTATTATGCGCCGCAGGCGGCTCACTGGCTGAAGGAAGAGGCGGAATGATGAGCCGGATGCGCATTTGGGGGCTGTTGGGGGCCTTTGTGATCGGCGGTTGTTTCCCTCAGATTTCCGTGTTGGCACCGCTGATGCCCCTCAATATTATTGTGATGCTTACCATCACCTTTTTGGGGTTGAAAGTGCCGCGTTTGAAGCCGCAACCGTTGCAGTTTGTGATTGTTCTTTTCAATATTCTCATCGGTGTGGGCGCATGGGGCGCATTGATGTTGTGCGGCAACAGGATTTTGGCAGAAGCGGCTTTTTTTTGCGGGATTACGCCGTTGGCGATGGCGGCACCCGTGATTGTTCATTTGTTGCACGGGAAGGTTGAGTTTACGGTGACGTGTTTGGTGCTGAGTAATTTTATTATTGCTGCCGCGTTGCCGTTTTTGATGCCGATGGTGGTGGGAGAGGTGGATTCTTCCATGTTTCTCGATGTGACGGGGCGGGTTGCGATGACGATGCTACTGCCCGCCTTGCTGGCATTTGGCGTTCGGCGGGTGTATCCTCGGGCGCGTTTATGGGCGCCTAAATTGCGGGATTGGTCTTTGGGATTGTGGATTTTTACGTTGACGTTGATTGCATCATCGGCATCGCAACGCATTCGGGAAGATGATATTCCGCTTTCCGCTATGGTTCCCATCGCGCTGGTGGCGTTGTGTGTGTGTGTAACCGGTTTTTTGATTGGGTATCGCTTGGGGTATCCGAAGTTGAAGCGTGAGTGTTCTCAATGCCTTGGTCAGAAGAATACAACGGTGACGGTTTATTTGGCCATGACGTATGTGACGGAAAGTCCGCTTATTTTCTTGGGACCTGTTTTTTATTCCGTGTTTCACAATGTCTGCAATGCCGTGCAGCTTGCTCTCAATGAGAGAGAGCAAAGAAAGAAGCTTTTGTCAGAGGAAGAATCGGAAGAGCAGATTTCCGTACCCCCGCATTCGTGAGAAGAGAGCAGGAGCGTTCTCTCTGTTCGAGGGAAGTTGTATCTCTTTGAAAAACAGGTGTTGCATTGAGCTGATGATGAGGTTATGATGCCACGGAAATGAAGATCCTGCGTTTCTTGAGTGCGGCGTTCGGCTTTTTTCTTGCGGTGTCGTGCAGGCAAGATGTTCCTCTCGTGATTGTGAACCCCGAAAAAGCGCGCTTGGTGCGCAGTGCGTTGGCGTTTCGTTCCGATGCTCCGCCGTCGGAAGATCTTTCGCTTCCCCTGCCGAAGGAGCATGCCCTTTTTACGGGACAAGCGTATTATCCGCAAACCTATCGTGAATGGAGCGATGCCCCTCTTTTGCAACAAGCAACAGCAGATAATATATCGATCCGTATTGAGCGCGGAAAACAGCGGGGTAAGCTGTACGTTAACGGAAAAGTTGCGATGGATTTTCCCGTTTCTACGGGACGTCCTTCGCATAAAACGCCGTTGGGAAAATTCCGTATCACCGAGAAGCAACGGCATCACGTTTCGAATATTTACGGTGTCAGTATGCCTTGCTTTATGAGACTGACGGACAGCGGGATCGGTATGCATGTGGGAGAGGTGCGCCGCCGTCCCGTTTCGCATGGCTGTATTCGGCTTTCACGCACGGCCTGTGAACCCATTTTTAAGTTGGTTCGGGTGGGTACTGCTGTGGATATTGTCGAATGAGGGAAGTGCGTATCCGTCTATCAGGTATTCAACGTGAGTACTTTGCGGTGCGTCCATGCACACATGGACGGAGATGCCTTCACAAGACCGGTATCACATCACTGTGCAGACGAACGTGAGCTGAACGAGCAGGAAAATGTACTCGATGAGGCTTCGAAAATCGGCGTGCGCGGGCTGGGGTATCCGCTCAATTTGATGGCGCATCTGTACTACGAATACGGTACGGAGCCGTTGCGTCCCCCAAGTCCTGAGGAGGACGGAGAAGCGGCTTCGCCCCAACCCAACCCGAAATCATGAATACACAACCCAATAGCAAACCCGCTCCTTCCACGGGCGCCGCTCCCACCCTTGCAAGGATGGGGGTGTTCACGCTGGCCATGATCAACGTTTCGGCCGTTGTGAGCCTGAGGGGGCTTCCCGCCGAATCGATTTATGGATTGAGTTCGGCTTTTTATTATATATTTGCCGCCATATTCTTTTTGATTCCCGTATCGCTGGTGGCAGCCGAATTGACAACGGGATGGCCGCAAAAAGGCGGTGTGTTTCGGTGGGTCGGCGAGGCCTTTGGCACGCGGCTCGGCTTTTTGGCAATTTGGTTGCAATGGATTGAAAGCACCATTTGGTTTCCCACGGTGCTGACGTTTGCGGCGGTGTCATTGGCCTTTATCGGGCCGGATCAGACGTGGGATGCCGCCGTCTCTGCCAATAAGTGGTATGTGCTGACCATTGTGCTGATTGTGTATTGGCTGGCAACGCTGCTGAATTTTCGCGGGATGCAGACATCGGGGGCGATTACGAAATGGGGGACGATGATCGGGACGGTGATTCCTGCCGCGCTGATTATTCTGATGGGGCTGATTTATTGGGGAATGGGCAACAGCATCGACATTAGCCTGAACCCCGATGGCTTTGTGCCGGATCTTTCGAAGTTCGACAATCTCGTTTTGGCTGCGAGCATTTTCTTGTTTTATGCCGGGATGGAAATGTCTGCCGTACATGTGAAAGACGTGAAGAATCCCGGGCGCAATTATCCTTTGGCGATTCTTGTGGCATCGCTGATTACGGTCATTATTTTTGTGTTCGGCACGTTGGCGATCGGCTTTGTCATTCCTGAGGCACAAATCAATTTGGTGCAAAGCTTGCTGATTGCGTTCGACCGTCTTTTTGAATATTTCCATGTCAGCCCGCTGGGGTCTGTCATTGCCGTGTGTTTGGCATTCGGCGTGTTGGCGCAGGTGGTCGCGTGGGTCGGCGGTCCGTCGAAAGGGCTTTTGTGTGTAGGGTATGCGGGGTACCTGCCACCTGCCATGCAAAAGACGAATAAGCACGGCGTTCAGAAAGGCATTTTGTTGATTCAAGGCGGCATTGTGACACTGCTTTCCGTTTTGTTTGTCGTGATGCCGTCTGTCCAAACAGCGTATCAGATCATTTCCCAGCTTACGATCATTCTTTATCTCATCATGTACATGCTGATGTTTGCTGCGGGGATTCATTTGCGCTACAAAGAACCGCAGGTGCAACGCACGTTCCGCGTTCCCGGGGGTAATGTGGGGATGTGGATTGTGGCAGGGATCGGGTTTCTGGGAGCTTTGTCTGCCTTTTTGGTCAGCTTTATTCCTCCCGGTCAGATTCCGACGGGAAGCCCTGCCGTGTATGTGGCTGTCTTGATTATCGGGGCGATCATTTTTGCCGGTATTCCCTTTGTGATTTACGCCGTGAGGAAGCCCGAATGGAAAGATCCGCACAACTCAGCCGATTTTGAACCTTTTAACTGGCAACTGAAAGAACACCCCGCAAACTCCGATGAAAGACCTCAACAAAAATGATGTGCTTGCCGCCATGCAAGCGGCGTATCGCGAATACGCACCTTGTCGCGAAGGGAAAAACGCCTCGTATATTCCCGCTCTGGCAAAGGCTTCAACGGAGAGTTTTGCCCTTGCCGCCGTGACGGTACAGGGCGATGAAACGGCGATTGGCGATGCCGATGCTCCGTTCCCCATCGAATCGATTTCCAAGGCGTTCAATCTCGCCTTGGCGATGGATTTGTTTGGTCCGCGTGAATTGCGTGCCAAAATCGGCGCGGAAGCGACAGGAGAGCCGTTCAATTCAGTGATGGCGCTGGAACTGCATCACGGAAAGCCCTTGACACCGCTGGTCAATGCCGGTGCGATTGCCACCGTCAGCCTGATTTTCGGGGAAAATTCGGAATCTGCGTGGGAGAAGATCAGCGGTCGCATGGCTTTGTTTGCCGGAGACCCTCTTCCTGTCAACGAAGAAGTGTATCGTTCGGAAACAGCCACCAATCATCACAACAAAGGGATTGCGTGGCTGATGAAAAGCTACGGCTATCTCTACAGTGATCCCGATAAAGCGGTCGACCTTTATACGCGGATGTGTTCTCTGAACGTGACAACCATGCAGCTGGCGCGAATGGGCGCATGCTATGCCAACGGCGGCTTGAATCCCCTGACGGGAAAACGCGTGGTTAAGAAAACCTGCGTCCCGGAAATCTTGGCAGATATGATTATGGAGGGCTTGTATACCGAAGCGGGCGATTGGCTTTACGCCAACGGTTTACCCGCCAAAAGCGGCGTGGGCGGCGGGGTCGTGTGCATCGTCCCCGGGAAAATGGCGTTGGCGGCGTTTTCGCCTCCGCTCGATTCTGCGGGCAACAGTGTGCGCGCCGTGAAAGCCCTGACCCGCATTGTGCGCGAGCTTCGGCTGAATCCCCTTGCCGTCGATTAGAGCGGATTTTCAGGTTCATTGCCGAAAAATAAAAACCGCTCCCGAAAGGGAGCGGTGAAAAATGTTCGAACCAGAAGTTGCTTTTAGGCGCGGTCGTAACGGTAAAGCTCAAAATCGGCAAACGATTCTGTCAGGACGGGCGGCGCGAAAAGATGCTCAAAGGGCGGGAATGAGGTGTCGCCCGCGCATTCTTTTTTGAGGCGGGAAACCCACAGTGTGGTCACATGGGGCAACATCAGCTCATAGATGCGCGCCCCGCCGATGATCATGACTTCGGGGTGGGGCAAGGTGACCGTTTCAAGCTCATCGAGAGAGCGAATTACACGGGCAGCTTCGGGGGGCGTATCGAGGGTGAAAGCGGGGTCGCGGGACAAGACCAAGCTTTGACGTCCGGGCAGGGGACGCCCGATGCTGTCCCACGTTTTGCGCCCCATCAACATGGCGTGTCCCATGGTTTTTTGTTTGAACAGGCGCAAATCATCGGGAAGATGCCACGGCAAAGTGCCGTCCTTCCCGATGATACGGGCGGGTGTCATGGCAACGATGGCGGTGAACTTCATACGGAAACGGGGGCAGAAATGTGCGGGGCAGGGTTGTACCCCTTGAGGGTGAAGTCTTCGTAACGGAAGGCATCGATGGCGGTAACATCGGGGTTCAATTCCATCACGGGCAAGGTCTTCGGCGTGCGTGTCAATTGTAAATGCGCTTGGTCGATGTGGTTTTTGTATAGGTGCAGATCGCCGAAGGTGTGGATGAATTCCCGTGCTTCGTAACCGCACACCTGCGCTGCCATCAGCAAGAGGAGGGCATAGGAGGCGATGTTGAAGGGAACGCCCAAGAAGATATCCGCGCTTCTTTGGTAGAGTTGCAGGCTCAGCCCGCAACGCCCCCCTTCTTCCCGGGGCGGGAGAACACAAAACTGGAACAGACAGTGGCAGGGCGGCAAAGCCATGCGATCCACCTCTGCCACATTCCATGCGCTGACGATGTGGCGGCGAGACCATGGGTTGTTTTTCAGGTCGGCGATCAAGTTGGCGATTTGATCTACAACGCGCCCATCGGGCGTTTGCCATTTCCGCCATTGAGAACCGTACACGGGACCCAGCTCTCCGTTTTCGTCCGCCCATTCGTCCCAAATCGTTACGCCGTTGTCATTGAGATACTTGATGTTCGTTTCGCCTCGCAAAAACCAAAGAAGTTCGTGGATGATCGAACGCAGATGGAGCTTTTTTGTGGTCAGGCAGGGGAAGCCGTCCCGCAAATCGTAGCGGGCTTGGCGACCGAACACGCCGAGCGTGCCTGTACCCGTTCGGTCAGAGCGGCTCACGCCGTGATCAAGGACGTCTTGCAAAAGGTCGAGATACTGTTTCACGGGACGAGGTGTAAAACGTTGCGAATTTCGGTTGCGTATTTCTGTGCTTTTTCCGCAAAGGAAAGCTCTGTTTCGCGGTACAGGATGCCGCGCGAAACGTTGACGACAAACGGCGCGGTGATGGAATCGTTCGCCAAGGCGCGGATGTCGCCGCCTTGCGCCCCCAAACCGGGGACAAGCAAAGGCGCATCGGGCAGTTCGGCAAGCAAATCTTTGCCGGAATTAGTCAAGCCGACTACCATGCCTACATCGGTATTGCGATGTTCCGTTTGCGCCCGGCGCACCATGTCTGCCACCAAATTGTACACGTGCCGTCCGTCAGAAAGCTCGCGGCGTTCAATGTCGGCTGCTCCCGGGTTGGAGGTAACGGTCAGCAGGTAAATTCCTTTTCCCGGGGCATCGAGGAAGGGTTCGAGCGTGTCGTAGCCCATCAGGGGATTGAGCGTCACGGCATCCACGCCGAGACGTTCAAAGTAGGCTTGTGCGTAATACTTTTGTGTTTCGCCGATGTCGCCCCTCTTGGCATCAAGAATGACGGGAATGTCCTGCGGCATGTCGCGAAGAAGCCCTTGCAGAAGCTCTAAACCGGGCAAGCCCATGGCTTCGAAATAAGCGATATTGGGTTTGTAGGCAGCAGTGAAAGGGGCGGTTTCTTCCACCACGCGGCGTAACCACGCGCCGAGTGCCGAAATGTTGTCGCTGTCGGGGCGGGGGTCAAGCCCGACGCACAGCGCAGAACCCGTGGCGCGAATGCGTGCCTGCAATTTTTCCGTGTATCTCATCGCACGGGAATGCTAACATGCTCTTGTTCGATATTCAAGGCAGAATGCGCGTTGCCGAAGGCGATGCGGAGCGGCTCGCCATGGCGGTCTGTACTTGCCACCGGTGAGATTCTGAGGGGCGGCGCAAGCTCCTTCATTCTTTTCTGTTGATTGAGAGGCTTTGTCCTCCTTTGTTATATTTCCGAATAACGGTGGGCATTCTTCTTGACGATCGTGCGGTGATGTGAGATGATGAATGCAACATAATTCCATCATGTCGTTTTTTATTCAAGATGTTGAAATCGGGGGGGCAAAACCTTTCTACTTGTTGGGACCATGCGCACTCGAAACGGAAGAATTTGCGTGGGAAATGGCTCGCAGCATTAAACAGATTTGCGAAAAATTGGATGTTCCGTTTGTCTTTAAAGCTTCGTATGACAAAGCGAACAGAACCTCAGTGAATTCGTTCCGAGGTCCCGGGGTGCGCGAAGGCGGGCGTATCTTGGCTGAAATCGGGAAAGAATTGAACATCCCCGTCATGACGGACGTGCATACGGCAGAGGAAGCTGAAATCGCCGCCGAATATGTGGATTTGTTGCAAGTACCCGCCTTTTTGTGCCGTCAAACCGATTTGTTGGAAGCATGTGCGCGGACGGGGCGTCCTGTCAACCTCAAGAAAGGTCAATTCTTGGCACCGTGGGATACTAAACCTTTGGCAGACAAGATGCGCGCTTTCGGGTGCGAAAAGTTTATGCTGTGCGAACGTGGTACGACGTTCGGGTACAACAATCTCGTAGTCGATATGCGAGGGTTGTACTGGATGCGCGAGCAGGGTGCGCCCGTGGTGTTTGACGCCACGCATTCCGTGCAACGACCGGGCGGCTTGGGCGGCACCACAGGGGGAGACAGCATCTTGGCCCCCGTGTTGGCATCGGCTGCCATGGCTGTGGGGATAGACGGCGTGTTTATGGAAGTACACAAAGACCCCGCGCATGCCCTTTCCGACGGTCCGAACCAAATTCCGTTGGATCGGTTGGAACAAACGCTTATTCGCCTTCAAACAATCCGAAACGCTGTGGCTTCTCTGTGATCCTTCGCTTCATACTGATTCTGCTGGCAACGGGCTGTTTTGTCGCAAGTGCGGGGGAACAGCCCGGGGAAACTTCTGCCAAAGCAAAGTTGCACGGCTTGCAATATCTGCAGCCGGGCGAAATGCTTAAGGGGATTCGCACCGTGCGTTACACGGCTCATCGCCTTGATGCGGAAATAACACTTCGTTCGTTGCGCCTGCTCGATGCGTCGCACGTGCTTGCCGATTTGCTGAATGCGGTGATTTACGGAGAAGATAAGCAGGAAACACATATTTCGGCAGATGAAGCCGTGTATGATACCGATGAAGAAATAATACGCAGTCAGAGTACCACCAAGCTGGAAGATTCTCGCTTCCGTGCATACGGTACGGGACTCACCTTCGATTTCAAAACAAAGCGTGGCTTTCTTCACGGTCCGGTGAGAACCGTTTTGCCGGCCCGCATGCTTCAGAAACCTCATTCGAACACTCAACCATGAAAAGTTGTATATCTCTTTTGTTGGCAACCGTAACAGCCGTTGCGGCAGAGCTCCCTCCGCCTTATATTGTACAGGATCTTCCGCCGGAGCTGGATCCGAATCTGCAACCTGCGTTCGTCCCCTCGCCTCATGTGGCGAAAAATTTGGATGCGAGACAATTTGAAGCAGATACGGCATCGGTGGATGTTTCGTCTCAAGAAATGGCTTGTAAACAGGCTCAAGCGGCATACGCTGAAGAGGATGCCAAAACAGAAGCCTCGGTACGCGATTTCATGATTTCCGCGCGGGTACAAAAGCCGTCCTCTGCCGCGCCGTCCGAGAAAAAGAAGAGCAATTCCGAATCTGCCGCCGCAGCCACAACGAGCGGTGAAACGGAAATTACTTGCGATGATGGATTGTATTTTGATTCCGATGAGGGCGTGTTGGTTTTCATGCGCAACGTATCCGTGCGCAACCCAAGCCTCAATCTCGATTGCAACAATCAGCTGAAAGTGTACATGGAAAAAACTTCGCAATCGCAGAAAAAATCGGAAAATGCCGCCGAAAAATCGTCCGCCGGCATGCCGAACGTCAATTTCAAGGATGCTCGGTTGGTGACGGCAGACGGTAATGTCGTGTTGCGTCGTCTTGACGAACAGGGACGTTGGATGATGGCTCGAGGCGAAAAAATGACGTACAACGTCAAAACGCAGGAAACGATTATGACCGGCGGCAAGCTCAGTCTCACCTACGGCAACAGTACCAGCTCTTTCGAGGGTGACGGCGCATTCATCCGAATCTATCCCAATGGCAGTGCATATGTCAAGGGCGCGAAGAATAAGATCCACGTTCAGGATCTCGATTCATACAAAACTCCCAAAAAATGATGGCAGAAACGCAAACACAGCCACTCTTGGAAGCTCGCGGATTGTGCAAATCGTACCACAATCGACAGGTCGTGCAACATGTTTCGTTCACGGTTAATGCCGGGGAAATTGTGGGATTGCTCGGACCCAACGGGGCAGGGAAAACAACGTCGTTTTATATGGTGGCAGGGCTGGTGCGTCCCGATGAAGGGAGTGTTTACTTCGGCGGACACGAGATATCGCAATTGCCCATGCACGAACGCGCCCGCTTGGGCATGGGCTATTTGCCGCAGGAAGAATCTATTTTCCGCAAGCTGAGCGTGGAAGAAAACCTGATGGCGATCCTCGAAACGCGCAAAGACCTGTCGCGTGCCGAACGTCGCCGCACGGCTGAGGAATTGATGGAGCGGTTCGGCATTACAAAAATTCGCGGCTCGCAGGCCATTCAGCTTTCCGGCGGGGAAAAACGGCGATTGACGATAGCCCGTTCGCTGGCTTCTTCGCCGCGTCTGATCATGTTGGACGAACCGTTCAGCGGTGTTGACCCGATTGCCGTTCAGGACATTCAGCGTATCGTGACGGAATTGCGCGAAACGGATGGGCTTTCCATTCTCATTACCGACCACAACGTGCGCGAAACGTTGGGTATTGTTGATCGGGCGTACATTCTCTTTGAAGGCAAAGTGATCAAGCACGGTTCTGCTGAGGAGATTGCCAACGACAAACAAACACGCACGATCTATCTGGGCGAGCATTTCCGCATGTGAGGGTTGTCGCGCCTCCGTTGCCGAAAAAATAAAATCCGGTCAAAGTATGAAACAAACGGTTCCTTCTGTATTTCAGCAAAAAGTATGCTGGTGTGCGCTGAGCGGGGTGGCGATCGCGCTTCTGCTGGCATTGTTGTGTGGTTCTGTGTGGCTGTTCGGGCATTTGTTTTCCTATTTGGAACCCGTCTTGTTGCCCGTGATTGTTGCCGGAATTGCGGCGTATTTGCTCAATCCGATCGTGCTGTGGCTGCAACGGCGGCGGCTTTCCCGCCTGTGGGCGGTTATTGTGACGATGGTTTTGGCTGCGGGAGTTTTTGCGGGCTTGGCGTGTTCCATTGTTCCGCCCGTTGTTCGTCAAACATCGTCCCTGATCGAAAAGCGCGAAGCCATTTGGAATGCTGCCATGGAAAAAGGGAATGACGTTTTGAAAAGTCCCTTGGTTATTGATGGAGTTAACGCGCTGTACAAAAAGACGTTGCGCGACGTTCGTGCCGAAGGCGTGTCGGATGAAGACTATCAAATGATGGAAGGCAAAATGACACCCGAAAGCCAAATCCCCGTCATTCTCGAAGCCAACTCGTCCATTTTTATGGAAAAAGCGGCTTCATGGTTTACGGCAAGTCGAAGGGTGCTTTCCGGGGGCGTTGCTATTGCCGTGGGGTTGATCATGTCGCCCGTCTTTTTGTTTTATTTTCTGATGAAAAGCGAGTCCATTCGCGATAACTGGCACAACATCTTACCTTTGCGGGCATCAGAGTTTAAAAACGAGGTGGTGGAAACGCTCACGGAAATTAACGAATACATCAAATCATTTGTGCGTGGGCAAATGCTGGTTAGCCTGATAGACGGCGTTTTGCTGGCAATAGCATTGCGCATCTACGGTTTGCCGTATGCCTATACGATTGCCGCCGCCGCCGCCTTGTTGGGAATTATCCCGTACTTGGGTACATTGCTGACAGCGATTCCGGCGGTGCTGATCGCGTGGTGTACGGCTGAGGGTGATCCCATGAATGCTTCGATTATCGTGGTGTGTATTTTCTTTGCCGTCAGCCAGTTTGACGGCTGGGTCATTCAGCCGCGCGTTGTCGGCAACAGTGTCGGCTTGCATGAAATGACCGTGATGTTTTCGGTGCTTTTTTGGTCGTTGGTACTCGGCGGCGTCGTGGGTGCCTTGCTGGCTGTCCCCTTGACGGCTGCGCTGAAAGTGCTGTTTCGTCGTTACGTCTGGCGACGCGCCGTGATGAACGATCGGGCGGCAGAAACGGAAGCTGTCGAACAGGAAACGGCGTAGACGTTGCTTTATTCGTCCGTTGCCTTCACGAGGATCAGTTTCCCGAGCGTTTCAGGGTGACCTTTCAGATACATTCGTTTGAGTGAATGCCGAAAATGCGGACGGCGCACGTATTCGCGGTACACTTCTCCCGTGTCTCTGTGTTGTAAACGGTAGCGGGGTGTGCGTGGCGAAAAGTTAGGACAATCGGCTGTTGCGGCTTTCGGCGTTGCTCCTAACAAGTGACACCACGCTTTCCAATGGACGCCGTGACCGATGTGGTGCCCGTTTTCCCATGCGAGCGCATGCGCTATTTCATGCAAAACCGTGTCGCGTATTTGCTCTGAATCGGCTGAAAGGCATGTTGCCACAAAATGTTTCGACAGGGTGATGCGGCACTGCGTGGCGTGGCAACAGCCCAGCCTTTTGACAGCGCGATCCCACCCGAAAGACCAATGTCGTAACCCTGTCGCATCCAGACATTTGCAGGCGTATGAAAAAACGTCAGCCGGAGAAGTCCACTTCTCCGGCTGCGGCAAATGAAAAGTTTTTTGCATGACGGGCAGAATCTGCCGACTTTATTTTTTCGAGGCGGCTTTTTCTTCCATCTTTTGTCGCACGATTTCTTCGATCTCGGCGTACAATTCGGGATTGCTTTTCAGGGCTTCCTTTGCGGCGTCCCGCCCTTGCGCCAATTGAGACCCGTTGTAGCTGATCCACGAGCCGCGTTTCTGCACGACGTCGAATTCCATGGCAAGATCGAGAAGACTGCCCACCGAAGAAATCCCTTCATTGTACATGATGTCAAATTCACATTCGGTAAAGGGTGGGGCAACTTTGTTTTTGACCACCTTGAGCTTGGTGCGGTTACCTGCCACTACGCCGTCCGTACCTTTGATTTGCCCGATGCGGCGAATGTCACAACGTACAGAGGCATAGAATTTTAAGGCGCGTCCGCCGGGGGTCGTTTCGGGGTTGCCGAACATGACGCCGATCTTTTCACGAATTTGGTTGGTAAACATGCAGATCGTCCGCGCTTTGGAGATCTGAGCCGTCAGTTTGCGCAGGGCTGCGGACATCAGGCGAGCTTGTGCTCCCACGGTGGAATCGCCTATGTCACCTTCAAGTTCTTGCCGTGTCACGAGAGCGGCCACAGAGTCGACTACAATGACGTCGATGGCGTTCGAACGCACGAGTGCTTCGCATATTTGCAAGGCTTCTTCGCCGGAAGACGGTTGTGAAATGAGCAGGTCATCAAGGTTGACACCCAGCTTTGCCGCATACGTGGGATCGAGAGCATGCTCCACATCGATGAAAGCGGCGATGCCGCCCGCTTTTTGCGCTTGGGCGATTACCGTCAGTGTGAGTGTCGTTTTACCGGAAGATTCCGGTCCGAACACTTCAATGATGCGCCCGCGCGGAAACCCTCCCACGCCCAAAGCACGATCGATCAAAAGATTTCCGGTGGGAACAACTTCTACGGATTGAACCTTGCGATCGCCGAGACGCATAATGGCTGTTTCGCCAAAGTCTTTTTGTATCTGTAGCATAGCTGCGTCAAGCGCACGTTGGCGCAGAGCGGCCTTTTTCTCCGATTCTTCAGAGGTAGGTTCTGTTGACATATCTGTTTCAGTATAGCTTGATTTATCGTTCATGGCAAGCGTCGCATAAAACGAATGTCAAAAGTTTTTTCTTTTCTGCTTGTCTTTGCAGAGAGGCTTTTGATATTCTTTAAACAGAGGCATTGTTTTCTATTGATTGGAAGTGTGTAACTTACTTTAAATGAGTGTAATACGATTTTTTGTCGGAGAATTAGTTCTTTTCTGATGAGATAATTTGTTTGACATTAGTATTATAAAGAGTACCCTCGCCTTCCGCATGAAGCTTTGTATTCCTTTTCCGTTGCGTTGCCGGGTGTTGTTTGCTGTGGTCGGAGTGTGCGGCGTTACCTGTTCGGATTTTGTACAAGCTGCATATATGCATGCGGATGCATCGCTCTTGACATATACTGACTTTGGACAGAATTGTGGGCGTTATGCTGTGGGGAATACCAATGCTTTGCTCAATTATATCAACAAAGGAGGTGTGAAATTAACCTATACGGGTGGGCAAGCCGATTATACGATGTTGCACGGTATGGTTGATTTCTCCAGTCAATGCGATGGTGGATACGGAGCGGCTATCGGGTACAATTTTTATGCCACAGTTCAACATAACGATGTTCACAACAACACTTATGCGGGGAACTATATCGGCGAGGATAATGCCGTTCATTATCAAGGGGTTGAATATAGAACGAGTAGTAATTTTTTACTGACTCCGTCAAATGATTATAAAATTACGCGTCAAAGTAAACTGGTTACCGATGTGACGGGCGCTACGGTTTACGGTTCGGTGACAAAGGATTATTCCGGATTGACGGACGGCACTTTGGATGGACAAATTCTTTATCGCTCCGGATCCGGAGCAATGGGTGTATACGATACAAATGGTAACGAAACCGGTTTGTGCGGTGCGTATGTGTATATTATTGGCGGGATGCAGGAGATTTCTTCTATGGGTTTTTTCAATGAAACCGATGGTGCTTGCTCCTCCCATCTTAATATGGATCCGTCATCAGCGGGATTGAATGAGAAATCACCGTTGCCGTTTGTGTCCAAAGGGGGCGATTCGGGAAGTCCTACTTGGGTTTGGAATGAAGATACCGGGCAATATGAATATCTTAACGCGATTCAGTCCGGTGGAGGCTATTATTCACAGGCTCGCGGGGCATCCGAGTGGACGGCGAATACCATGGCTTCGTATAACAAAACGGTAGCCATAGGATCCGATAACACTGTATACATCAACGCGGTTGATTCAGAAGGAG
>CAYQNL010000025.1:0-15520 GCA_964418985.1 uncultured Akkermansia sp.
TGTACGGCGTGGAAGACACAACGGTGTATGTGTACGAAATTGCCAACTTTGACAACGTGGTCCTCGGCGGTTCGCTGACATTGGATCTCACCGGGTTGGAGGACAGGGCAAGCGACGGAACGAGCATTGTGGCTCTCGACTTTGGCGATAGCGTGACCCTTGAGGAGGGCTTCTCTGTGACGGTTTTGTATGATCACTCTACCTACGTTTCCGACACGCTGGCGCAAAGCGGCAGTGCGGTTCTTATCAATGCAAGCAAATCCATACCCGAACCAACGACGCCCTCCTTGGTTATTCTTGGCCTTTCCGCATTGATTTTGCGCCGTCGCCGTGCTGCCTCTGCCAAATAGAGGTGCAGTGTGACAGTATGATGAGAAGCCGCTTGATTTTTGACGGAGATTGTGATACCGTTGGGGACGTAAACTTTAATCGGGGTTGAACATTGCTCCGATGCTGTCCGAAGAAAACTATATTAACCGTCAAAAGACCCATGGATCAACAAAATGCTTCTCAAGATAACTCTTTCGGCGAAGAACTCAACAAGATTGCTTCTGCCGCTGCCGAACAAGCCTGCGGAACGTCCGCTTCGCTGACGAAAGAAACGGAAACCCGCTTGAAGCAGGCTCGCCGTTACGCCGCCGAAAAAGTAGAACAACTGCGCCGTTTGGCAAGTGACAAAGCGGAAATGGTGCGTCGCCATGCCGGTGAAAGCTGGGATGCAACCTGCGACAAAGCCAAAGATTTGCACAAAGCCGGGGAAGAATATGTCAAGTCGAATCCCACGAAGGCGACCCTCATCACGCTGGGTATCGGCTTTGTGTTGGGTGTGTTGATCGGCTCTTCCCGTCGATAACTTTTTGCGCCGCAAGAGTTGTATTTCGGGACATGGAATCGAATATCCCACAGCCTGTCGGACGCGAAGAAGCGAATGTCGGCGTGGCAGAGCGTTCTCTCAATCTCATTCGGGGAATCGCCTCGCATGCAGTGTCGCTCGTGTCGCTTTTTTGGCTGGAGCTGGACGAATACCGTCGCCGCCGCATGCGTTGCTATGCATTTCTGGCTGTAGGGACGTTGTTGCTGTTCTTCTCGTATGCGGCATTGTGGGTGACGCTGGTCATGTGGGCGGGCCCCCGCTGGGGATACGCGCTATGCTCTCTTATCGTCTTTGCAGTGCATGCCGTAGCGGGTGCTGTGATGTTGATTGCCGCATTCCGTGTGAAACCCGGGGCGTTGGCTCCGCATACTGTCAATGAATTAAAGGAGGACTACGCATGTCTGAAAATGGCACTCGGGAAAAAAGAGAACTCTTGATGCGCGTGGCTGTTTCTCGGGTCAGTGTGCTCGAGGAAATGGAAAGCCTGACCGATTCAGCGAAAAAAGCGGTATCGTGGACGCCTCGCATACCGGGGTTTTCTGCCGAAACATCGCGGCTGGCGATGGGGGCTGTTGTGGTGGGCGGTTTGTTCGGCTGGTGGCGGAGGCGTCGTCGAAAGAAAGCGGAACATCTGATTGCCCGTTCGTCTGCCGAATCACGCTACGGCAGGGGGCGTGGGTTGATTGCCGAGTTGACGTTGGGGCTGGCATTGCCTATCGCTCGCGAATTGTTAATGAAGAGATTTCGCGCGGGGAAATAAGTGTCTCTGTGAGCAGAGATTGTTTGCCAACCGTTGAAAAGGCTCGACAGGGGCGATGTTGCCTTGTACACTGGCGATGTCGTTCGGGTTCGGGCGGTCGCTGTTGACTTCGTGTCGGCAGAGGAAAGTCCGGACACCGTAAGGCAGCGCGTCCCGTGAAAGCGGGAGACGCCACACTCACAAGGTGCGGCGGACGGAAAGTGCAACAGAAAACAAACCGCCTGCGTTTCGGCGCAGGTAAGGGTGAAACGGGGAGGTAAGAGCTCACCGCTCCCAAGGCAACAAGGGAGGCATTGTAAACCCCGCGCGGTGCAAGACAAACAGGGGAAGGGTTGCCTGCTCGCTGAATCCTCGGGTATTAGTCGCATCGGGTTATGCGCCCGGCGTGCGAAAGCACGAGAAAAATGACCGCACAGTTCGCGGAAGCGAACGGACAGAATCTGGCTTACAGAACCCGAACGACGCCCATCTGACAGCTGATTTTTCGACCATGTGGAAATATTATGCTCTGCTATCGGCACTTTTTGCCGCATTGACTGCCGTGTTTGCCAAGATTGGTGTGAAGAATATCAATTCCGATCTTGCTACAGCCATTCGCACGACGGTGATTTTGGCGTTGACGTGGGGAATTGTTCTTTTCGGGAATCACTTGCAAGAAATCCGCGACGTGAGCCGTCACACGTGGGTGTTTTTGATTTTGTCCGGAGCGGCAACTGGGCTTTCTTGGTTGTTTTATTTTAAGGCGTTGCAAGTGGGCGATGTCTCCCGTGTGGCACCGATAGACAAGCTCAGCGTGGTGATTACCATCGTGCTGGCGTTCGTCTTTTTGCATGAAGCGGTCAGTTTGCGCGTCATTGTCGGGGCGGTGTTGATTACAGCCGGCAGTATTGTGATGTTGATCAAATGAAATCATCATGGATCAGTGCCTGTGCGGCGGCGATGCTGTGTGCCTGTTGTGTCCAGCAACAGTCTCCCAAAACGCGTGATTATCCCGGATATAAGATGTCCGCCTATACCATTCGAGGAAATCGCTTTGTTCCGATGAGTGTGGAACACGCGCTTCGGTACAAGGCAGAGGGTTTGTGTTCGTATTATCGCGGCGGATCAAGCTGGTGCTCTGCCAAGACGGCGATCGGGGAAAACGTAAAACCACATCATGTACACGCGGCGCATCGCACATTGCCCTTACCTTGTCAAATCCGCGTGACGTCGTTGCGAACGGGCAAGAGTATGGACGTACGCGTTAATGATCGAGGTCCGTTCATTCGCGGGCGAATTTTGGACGTCAGCGAGCCGGTGGCGAAAGAGCTGGGATTTTATCGGCGCGGACTGGAACCCGTCAGCATTGAGGTGCTTTCCGTGGGTGACGGAAAGTGGAAGCGCACGGTGCGTTGAGGTGGGGTGAGCCTCTGATTTTATACGGGGGAATGCCTTTGTATAAGGAAGGAATGCATCGTGCTTGTTTTTTGTGTCATAAATGCGTATCGGCTTTGACGCAGACAGCCGAGTTTGAAAAAATACGGGTGGCTTACGCTTCGCGTGTAAACTTGTCAAATCTCATCAGACAATGAAAATGGATCAAATTTTCGGAATTGCGGCAGGTGCGGTATTGTGCGCTTGCGGAACGTTGCTTACGGCGTGTAAAGACCAACAGAATTCTGCCGCATCCGCACAGGCAGGGGTGATTCAGGTGAAGACAGCGGCGTTGGAACAGCAGAATGTGGCGAAGACGTTGCAATGGTATGGCTATTTGCGCGGTGTGGAGGATGCCGCCATTCGTCCGCAGGTGACGGGGACGCTTGTCAAAAAGAATTACAAAGACGGAGCTTATGTGCAGGAGGGAGATGTTCTTTTCGAAATAGACAAATCTCTCTTTGAGGCGACCCTGCATCAGGCACAGGCGGGGTTGGCACAGGCAAAAGGCTCGTTGGAACAGGCCAAGGCGGCGCGTGAGAAAAACCGCCTCGATGTGGAAAGATATACGAAATTGGTGGCTTCGGGATCCGTTTCTGAAAAAAATCTGACGGATTCTCAACAGGCATTGCGCGAAAACGAAGCGCAGATCCTTGTGGCGGAAGCCCAGATTCAGGCGGCGCAAGCCCAAATCGAAAGCGCACAGACCAATTTGGATTACACCACGATCAAAGCTCCGATTTCGGGTATTGCCGGTATCGCCAAGCCGTCCGTGGGCGATTTGCTTTCTCCTTCGATGAATGAACCGCTGGTGACGATTTCATCGGTTGATCCCATTCGCGTCGACTTTTCCGTGCCGGAACAGATGGCTCTTCGTGCGTTAAAGCGAGCGAGCGAATCTTCGATCAAGAAATGTACGGATTTCCCCTTTTCGTTGGTGCTTTCCGACGGAACGGTTTATGAAGAGCAGGGGACGATCGTTTCGGTTGACCGCGCTGTCAGCAAAACCATGGGAACGCTTGATCTCGTGGGACAGATACCCAACCCGAGCCACGTGTTGCGTCCGGGGATGTCGGTGACGGTGCAAGCTGAAGTCGGCGTGAAGGAAGATGCTCTCTTGGTGCCACCTCGCGCAATTGTGTCGCGACAAAGCGCAAACTTCATCATGGTGTTGGGCAAAAACAATGTTCCGGCGATGTTGCAGGTTTCCTTGGGTGAATTGGTTACGGTAGCGGTGAAAGATGCGAACGGACAAGAAGTTACTCAACCGATGCAAGTGATAGAGGGACAGGGAAAATCCGTTGAAGATCAACTGAAAGCACAGGGAGTGACCGCTCCTTTGAATGAGGTGCAGGTGATTGTGGAAGGTACATCGCTGGCTTCCAAAGCCATGGTGGCTCATGCGCCCGTCAAGGCAACACCTTACGAATATGTGCCGTCTCAGCCGTTGATTTCTTCGAAGGCAACAACGCCGGTGCCGCAACAAAATGCTGACCAAAAGACGGATGAAGCAAAAAACTGATCGGGAATCTTAATTTTCGCGTTCTCCTATGTCGCCTTTCTTTATTAAACATCCGATTATTGCCGGGGTTATCTCGATCGTGATGACATTACTGGGCATTATTTCGGCATTGCAGTTGCCTATTGCCCAGTATCCGGAAATATCACCGCCCACGATCAATCTTTCTGCTACGTATCCCGGTGCGAATGCCCAGGTTGTGGCCGATTCCGTGGCAACGCCGATTGAGTTACAGTTGGCGGGGGTGCAAGGCATGGATTACATGTCTTCCGTCAATTCCAACAACGGCGTGTGTTCTCTCAATGTCGTGTTCGAAGTGGGCAGTGATCCCAATATGGATCAGGTTCTGGCTTATATGCGCTATGCTCAGGCTACCAGCCAGTTGCCTTCCGAAGTTTCCCAAATGGGCATTACGATTAAACAATCGTCCGGTTTGCCCTTGATGCTGTATGCTTTGTATTCTCCGGAAAATAATTACGACAGCGTTTATTTGGCAAACTATGCCTATGTGTTGCTGGTCAATGCGGTGAAGCAGGTTAAAGGCGTAGGTGATGTGATGGTGTTCGGCGCGGGACGCTACGCGATTCGTATATGGCTCGACACGGCGCGTTTGGCAAAGCTCGGTTTGAGCGTTTCGGAAGTGAAGACCGCCATTCAGGTGCAAAACACCGTGAACCCCGGCGGGCAGATTGGTGCAGAACCGGCTCCTCCCGGGACGGATTTTACCTACACGATTCGCAACAAGGGACGTCTGACGACCGTGGAAGAGTTTGAAGATATTATTTTGCGGGCAGACGGACAGAAGTTTGTGCGCTTGAAGGATGTTGCCAAGGTGGAACTTGGTGCGCAGAACTATTCTCTGATGGGGCGTTACAACGGGCAACCAGCCGGGATGATGGCGATCTATCAAGCGGCAGGATCCAATGCTATTGAAACTGCCGATGCTCTGAAAGCCCTGTTTGCCGAATACGAGCAGAGCTATCCTAAGGGATTGGTCGGTTCGATCGCCTTGGATACGACGACTTCCGTGCGTGATTCGATTCACGAAATTTTCGTGACGATTTTTGAAGCCTTGGCATTGGTTGTCATTGTGGTGTTTCTTTTCCTGCAAGGGTGGCGTGCCTCTCTGATTCCCGCCATTGCCGTGCCTGTTTCGATTATCAGTACGTTCTGCTTCTTCCCCATGTTGGGATTTACACTGAATACCATCTGCTTGTTGGGTATGGTTCTGGCGATCGGCTTGGTGGTGGATGATGCTATTGTCGTGGTGGAAGCCGTGGAATCGCATATGGAACGCGGAATGAATGCGCGGCAGGCATCGTTTGCTGCCATGAAGGAAGTGTCCGGCCCCGTGGTGGCGATTGCGTTGGTGTTGGCGGCTGTCTTTTTGCCTTCATTGCTGTTGCCCGGAATTACGGGGACGCTGTTCCAGCAATTTGCGGTGACGATCGCCATTTCGATGCTGATTTCGGCATTCAATGCGCTGACGCTTTCGCCTGCGCTGTGTGCATTGTTGCTTAAGCCAAAATCGGAGACGAAAAAATCATTGCTGGATGGTTTCTACAAAAAGTTCAATGTCGCCTATGACAAGACAGCCAACGGTTACGCCCGCGTGTGCGGATTCTTGTCGCGAAAGCTGTGCATTTCTTTGCCCTTGCTGGTATTGATCAGTTTGCTGATCATTCCTGCGGCGAAAAAGACGCCGAACGGATTTCTTCCCGATGAAGACCAAGGATTCTTCTTGGGTGCGCTTGTGTTGAAAGACACATCATCGATGCAACGCTCTCTCGAACAAACAAAGATTGCTGAAAAGATCATTATGGCAAACTCTGCCGTGAGCGATGTGGCATCTGTCATCGGGATCAACATTCTTTCCAATGTGCAATGTACCAGCGGTGTGACGATCTTTGTGGCATTGAAACCGTGGGAACAGCGGGAAGGGATTACTGCCCAACAGGCCATTGCCCGACTTTCGGGCGAGTTGGCGACAAGCGGACTTGACGCTATGCCTGTGATGATGAATCCTCCGGCTATCCCCGGTGTCGGTGCGTCCAGCGGTGTCACTATGATTCTGGAAGACCTCGAAGGACGCGGTGTGCAGTATTTGGCAGAGCAGGTCAATGTTTTCTGTGAAGCGGCAAAAAAACAACCTGCCGTTGGCAATGTGACCTCGATGATGATGGCGGGAGTGAAACAGCCCAAAGTCAATCTCGATTATGAAAAATGCTATGCCCAAGGCGTGAATGTTTCTGAGGCTAACCAACTCTTCCAGACGTATTTGGGATCTGTGTTTGTGAACTACGTCACGCTGTATGGTCAGCAATGGCAGGTTTATTTGCAGGCAGACGGTGCCGACCGCACGAGCTTGTCGAGCTTGAAGAACTTTTACCTCAAGAACAGTAAGGGCGAAAATATTCCGCTCTCTGCTTTGATGACTATCAAAGAAGACAATTACGACACTGAATTTGTGTTGCATCAAAATCTTCACAATGCGGCGCAGTTGATGGTTTCTCCCGCCGCAGGGTATTCTTCCGCGCAGACGATGGAGGCGTTGCAGAAGACCTTCGCCGAGGTAATGCCTGCGGATATGGGGTATGAATACAGTGGTATGAGCTATCAGGAAAAGAAGGTGCAGCAGGGGCTGGGACTGGGGACGATTTTTGCGCTCTCCGCTCTGTTTGCTTTCTTGATTTTGGTTGCTCTCTACGAAAAGTGGGCTTTGCCGTTAAGTATCTTCCTGACGGTTCCCATTGCCGTGCTGGGTGCCTTTGCCGGGCTGTTGGCGTGGGGCATTGAGTTGAATCTCTATGCTCAGATCGGGCTGGTGATGCTCATTGGTCTTGCCGCAAAGAATGCCATTCTCATTGTGGAGTTTGCCATTCTTCAGATGGAGCGTGGGCAATCGCTGGCAGAAGCAACGATTGCTGCTGCCAAATTGCGTTTGCGCCCCATCTTGATGACCTCTTTTGCCTTTATTCTCGGATGTTTGCCGTTAATGTTGGCTGAAGGCTCTGGTGCGTTGGCTCGTAATGCCATCGGGACGGTGGTCGTGATAGGGATGCTGTTTGCGACAGGGGTGGGCGTGTTCCTGATTCCGAGCAGTTTTACGTTCGTTATGAAGCTGTTTAGAATCAAAATAACTAAGACGGATCATGCTCATGATGTCGATGAAATGATTGCGACTGAACGCCTTGTCGAAGAAGAGGTGAAGGCTGCTTCCGAACTCTCTAAATGATTTAAAAACTGCAATAGTTAATACTTGACAACTAACGGAACTTTGCGCATACTCTGCCCGCGCTTTATTGCAAAGCAGATGAAGCACCAGCAGATTTTATTATAAGCCGATATGAACAAAAACACACATTGCATGCCGAAATGGTACGGTGCGACATGTCGCACGGGTGCCGCAGTTTTGGTCGCATTATCGTTGTCGTCCTGTGAATTAGGTCCGGCTTTCGGCGGAGCCGATATGCCTGTACCCGCCGAGTTTCGCGGAGCCGAGGCTTCATCCTCTTCGATTGCCGAATTGGCATGGTGGGATGTCTTGAAGAACAAAGATCTGCGTAATTTATTGCGCGATACGTACAACAATAATAACAATTTGAAAGCCATGATGGCGAACGTTGACTCTGCGCGTCAGCAGGTCACGATAGCCATTGCGCCACTCTTCCCGTGGGCAAGCTATGGCGGTTCGATTGCCAAAGGTGCCAACTCGGCAGGCGGGGTTCCGGTGCAAGCCAACGGAGTGACAACAACTCCCGGTAAAGCGTGGGGTAACGTTTCTTGGGAATTGGATCTGTGGGGTAAGACGAGAAAATCGGCAGAAGCGGCAGAAGCAGAATATATTGCTTCAGAATACGGACAACGCGCTTTGATGCTTTCCTTGCTCAGCCAAGTGGCGGATGGGTATTTGCAATTGGTGCAATTGGATGAAAAGCTGGCTATTGCCCGCGAATCCATTGTTTCGTATTCGCAATCGCTCAAGCTTTTCAAAGAACAGCTTGAAGGCGGTATTGGAGATCGCTTGCAAGTAGCGTCGGCAGAAGCTGCCTTGGCCGCCAGCCAAGCGCAGATCCCTGCGTTGGAATCGCAGATAGCTGCTCTTGAAAATACACTTTCCGTGTTGGCCGGTCGAGCCCCGGGACGCATTGCCCGTTCCGGCTCGCTTAGCGAAATGGGTAGCGGACGCGTGCCTGCCGGCATACCGGCTTCGATCTTGGCACATCGCCCGGACATTTTGCAGAAGGAGCAAGCATTGCGTGCCGCCAATGCTCGCATTGGCGTGGCGATCACCAATTACTTCCCTTCAATTTCGTTGACCGGCGTGGGCGGTTGGGTTTCATCCGACTTAACGGCGGCAACCGCCAAGAAGAGCGGTTGGGGAATTGGTGCTGATTTGAGTGGTCCTATTTTCCGCGCCGGTTCATTGCGCGCTTCTTTAAAAGTGGCTCGCAATGATTTTTTGGCAGCCAAGAGCGATTATGAACAAACCGTCCTGACGGCTCTTTCGGAAGTTTCCAATGCGTTGATCCAACGCCAAAAGATGCAACAGGTGATTGCTGAACAGGAACGTGCGGTAAAAGCTTATAGAGAAGCCGTTTCGCTGTCGATGGAACGCTATCAGGGTGGGCTTTCGAGTTACTACGAAGTGCTGACTGCTCAGCAGAATCTCTTCCCCGCCCAGCAACAGTTGGCTCAGTACAAATATCAGTATGCCGCCACGTTGCCAACCCTTTATACGGCATTGGGCGGCGGTTGGAAAAACACTAACGCCGAAATAATGCAGGGGCAGTCAGCCCGCTGATTCTTTTATCGGATGCATTGCAGGGGAACGGGTGTCTTGTTTTCGAGAAAGCGAGAAGCCCGTTCCCCTTCTCTTCTCTCATTCAATACAATTTCTCCTCAATGAATACTCTTTCCGCGATTGGCTTGCTGATATGTAGCAATGTGATTATGACGTTTGCATGGTACGGGCATTTGAAAAACGACCAAATAAACGGAATTGGCGCGTTTGCGCTGACGGTGCTGTGCAGTTGGGGGTTGGCGTTTTTTGAATACAGCCTGTTAATCCCTGCAAACAGAATCGGCTTTTCGGCGGGCTTGAATGTATATCAGCTCAAGGTGATCCAAGAAGTAATTGCTCTGACAGTGTTTGTGCCGTTTGCTTTCTTTTACATGGGGGAAGCATGGAAATGGGATTATTTGTGGGCGTTTCTTTGCCTTTTGGGCGCGGTATTTTTTGTGAACAGGGGCTGGCTGTTTTCCTCGTGACAGACAATCGCTTTGCGGAATCGCCTCTCAAAGCAAAAAAAAACTTTCCGTGCAGTGGCGTTTGTGGTAAATAAAAGGGCATGAAGAAGGTTGCGTTCCTGATTTTTGTGTCTGTTTTGATGGAGGGATGCTCGTGGTTCAGCAATAATCCCGACGATCCGCAATTTCAGAGAAAAAGCAGTGCGCTGGATCCTGTCGGTATTGAATACCATCGCCAAGAGGCAAAAGAACGTGCCGAAGCGGGCAAATACAAGCCCGGCGAAGAAGTTAGTGTTGTCGGCGGCAAAGCATACATGTTTGATACGAATCCTGAAACGCATCCCAGCGCGTTGGGCGCAATTCGCTCGGCTGACAAAGTGCGGATTATTCTCAATGACGGACTGTATACCAAAGTGGCCCTGCCGGACAACAGCACAGCGTATGTGCGCGATACAGATTTGAGGGGGGATGGGGAGCTCGGTTTTGAATTGCCCGATGAAATGTCGCTTTTCCCTGCCGATGATCCTTTGCTGGGCGAATTGCCCGTGATGAACGATGGTGCGGGTGAGCAGGTGATCGGGAAAGACGGACGCGTTCACACAATTGTGCGTAAATCATCGGTGAAGGATGCTCCGCCCGTACCCGTTTCTCCCGATAATGCTGAGAGTTCCTCATCGATAGGTGATACAGGGGAGCGTTTGCCCGATCCCGCCGCTGTGCAGGATCGCAAAAAGAATCAATGACGAAGCCATGTCCTTGCCTGAATTTGAGACTTGCAAGGAGCGTTTTATTCGTTTTTTGGCGGCAGAAAAGGGACTGAGCGTCAATTATCAATTGAGTGTTCGTCAGACGCTTGATGTGCTGGGTGAATATTTGGCGAATAGCGGGATTGATTGTGCTGCTGTGAAGGAATCCCATGTCGCTGATTTCCTTCGTCAACGTCGTAAAGAAGGTCTGTCTGCTTCATCTTTGCGTATAGAGATGGTTCATTTGCGGATATTTTTTCGTTTTGCGGCGGCGAGGGGTTACATGAGCGAAGACCCCGTTATGCGATTGGATCTCCCGCGAGCGGGACGCTCTTTGCCGGAAACGTTGGATGCCGAAACGGTCGGTACGTTGATCGATTCGGTTGATTCTCGCGCCTCTGTGTTGGATGCTCGAGATCGGGCGATTCTTGAGCTTCTGTACGGCAGTGGATTACGCGTTAGTGAGCTGATATCTCTTACCCTCTCGCAGATTGGTTGGGACGATGGCTTTTTGCGAGTGGAGGGTAAGGGTGGTAAAACACGATTTGTCCCCATGGGAAAATCCGCGCGGGAGAGTCTGCAATATTATCTTGCTCGGGCGAGATCGGAATTGGTGGGGAAGAAACGCTCGCCGCACGTTTTTCTCTCTCGGCGGGGGAGCGGACTGACGCGTGAACGCATTCGGCAGATTGTGTGCGAGAGGGCGCATAATGTCGGGATTTCCGATCATATATGTACGCACATGTTGCGCCATTCGTTCGCCACACATTTGCTGGAAAATGGGGCTGATTTGCGCGTGATTCAGGATATGCTTGGGCATGCATCGCTTTCCACCACACAGATCTACACCCATGTGGAGCAAAAACGATTGATCAGTTTGCATCATCGTTTTCATCCGCGAAGCCGCAAAATAAATACGCAGGAAGAGAGTGAGCCATAGCGACCTGTGTACTTGACAGGGCTGGGGATGGGTGTTAGACTTCCCCCATATATGAAAAAACTCTTCCCTCCGTTTTTAAGTGCATTTCTGGCGGCTTCGATTGCTTGTGCGGCAGATGCTCCGAAACCGTTCGGTGTTGTGCCGACCAATGCGCAGGTTAAATGGCAAAGGATGGAATATTATGCCTTTGTCCATTTCGGTCTCAATACCTATACGGGACGGGAGTGGGGCTATGGCGATGAAAACCCGGAGCTGTTTAACCCGAGCGATTTTGACGCATCGAAGATTGTGAAGACGTTTAAGGATGCCGGGATGAAAGGGATGATCTACACAGCCAAGCATCATGACGGCTTCTGCACATGGCCTACGAAAAGTACCAAGCACAATATTACCCGTTCGCCTTGGAAAAACGGCAAAGGTGACGTGGTGAAAGAATTTTCCGAAGCCTGTAAAGAACACGGCATCAAGTTCGGAACGTATTTGAGCCCTTGGGATCGCAACTGCGCCGAATACGGACGTCCCGGCTACTTGAAGGTGTATTACAAGCAAATCAACGAATTGTTGACGAATTACGGACCGATTTTTGAAATTTGGTTCGATGGCGCAAACGGGGGCGATGGCTATTACGGAGGTGCCAAAGAAAAACGAAATATCGGTAAAGCCGGCGAATATTATAATTTTGAGAAGATTGTTTCCATGATTCGCAAAAAGCAACCTAAATGCATTATTTGGGGAGCTGATTCTCACGGTGATGCCCGCTGGGGCGGTACGGAAGACGGTCATGTGAACTATCCGTTTTGGAATACGATTGGGAAGCCGAATTGGATTGGCGGAAAGCCAGTTGTTCCCACATGCACCGGCGGGTGTTCGCATCCCAGATACCCCGATAGCAGTATGGGGGTGCGTGGTGGTGACCATTGGGTGGCGGCCGAGGCCGACACGAAGATTAACAACGCCGGATGGTTTTGGCATCGTGGGCAGTCGAACAGAGTGAAATCTCTCGATAAACTGATCGATACTTGGTTCCGTTCCGTTGGGTACGGTGCTAACCTCATTCTCAATGTGGCTCCGGATCAGACGGGGCGCCTTGACCCTGCTGATGTGGAACGTCTGATGGAGTTCAAGAAGTGGCGTGATGAGTTTTATGCCAAAGACTATGCGTTGGGTGCATCCGTATTGCCCAGCCAAGTACGCGGAAATGATCAAAAGTTTGCGGGGAGCAAGATGACGGACGGTAAAATCGAAAGCTATTGGGCGGTGGAAGATAATAACCTGACGCCTCAAGCCGTCATTACGCTGAAAGAAACAGCCACCTTTGACGTGATTCGCCTGCGCGAGCAGATTCGTTTGGGACAACGTGTTGATTCCTTTACGGTAGAAGCCTTTGTCGATGGGAAATGGGTGATGATCGATGACGGCGGACAAACAATAGGCAACCAAGTGTTGCGTCGTCTGAAAGAACCCGTAACCACCAATAAACTGCGCCTGAAGATTACGGGAAGCCAAGCAACCCCCTGCATTTCGGAATTTTCTCTCCTCTTGCGCCCGGGGACAATTGCTGCTCCGTCTGTTTCCCGCGTAGGCGATCGCTTGCACATCACATCGCCGCGCAAAGGCAAATTGATTTACACGACAGACGGCAGTGAACCGACACCGGCAAATGCCCTTTCGTATGAAGCTCCGGTCACCTTCGACCGAAACGGCGTGGTGAAAGCTCGCGTGGTGGCTGATGACGGCAAGCTGGGACCCGTGCGTTCGATGGATTTCGGCATTTGCAAGAAAGATTGGAAAGTCGTTTCTGCCTCATCAGGCAATGCTGTTGCCGCCATTGATGATTCAACGGATACCTTTTGGACATCCGAAGCTGCCGCACCACAAGCATTTGTGGTGGATATGGGGAAAGCGCATGCCGTGAAAGGCTTCTCCTATACGCCCCGTCAAGACGGGAAATGGAAAGGGATGACGGATCGTTACACCTTTGAGGTCAGTGCAGACGGGAAGAAATGGACAAAAGCAGCCGAAGGTGAATTTTCCAATCTCAAGGCGAGTCCGGTGAAATTGGATGTCCTTTTCAAGAAAACTCAAGAGAATATCCGTTTCTTCCGCTTTACGGGAACGCGTGTTCTTGAAGGCTCGAATGTGACTGTGGGCGAAATAGATTTGCTCGGAGAATAACAGACTGCCGCGTCACGGCAGTTTTCGGGAAAGATTTCTTTCGCGATTTGAAGGTGCTTTTCTTCTTGACTTGCCGTGACGCATTTCTATAATACAACCATTACTTTTCACCATGAAAGCTCGCCATATTTCTTTTCTTGCTCCGTTGGCTCTTTCCTGCGCAGTGTTGCAGGCAGCTCCTGCGCTGACTGCCGAAGATATCAACGAAAATGCCTTGCGGGATCTGGCAACACCTGCTCAGCAAGCCAGTCTTGACAGTTATAATCAAGCCCGTGCCCGAGTTGAAAAACAGAGGACGGAAGAAATGGAGAAAGCCAAAGAAATCACAGAAAAGAATGACAAGGGCATGCGCCGTCGTATTCAGAATCGTTTGTTGGATGCTATGCTCCCAGCCTGTGAACGTGAATCGGCATTGGAACGCGAATAATTTTTGCGATATCCGTCACTTTTAATATATCGGGAGGCGATGTTGCCTTCCGATTTTTTTGCGGAAACAGTGCGGGACAGGATTAGGCGGGGAGGCTGCTTTCCAAAGCGTATTGTCGTTTCCCGGGCAAGGTGATGCAGGTGTAGCCCGCCTGCATTGCCGAGTTGACAGCGGCTTCGAAATCTCGACTGAGGGCTTCGGGGGTATGCGCATCGGAATTGATCATGACGGGGATTCCCGCTTCACAGGTGCGTCTGAGGAATGAGGGATGCGGGTAGTGGGATTGCGCTGCAGTATGGAAGCCCGCCGTATTGATTTCCATGATGCCGCCTTGGCGTTTCATGGCTGAAACAGCTCCGTCCGCAAGGGCGATCCAATCGTTCAAAGGCGTTTTTCCCCATTTGCGGATGAGGTCGGCATGACCGTAAATATCAAACAGTCCCGAAGAGACCATGGCTTCGTAGTTTTCCCAATAAATTTGCCAATCACCGAGCAGAGAATCCGTGAATGTGCGATCGGCGAAGCGCGGATCATCAAATGCCCATCCTTTCCCCAGATAATGCACAGAGCCGATCAGATAATCCCAGTTGTAGAGGGTTTTGAGGTGCTCAATTTGGTTTTCAATGCCGGGTATCCAATCGCATTCAAGCCCTGCACGAATGATTAGCCCTGTGCCGCGAGAGGCTTCTTTCGCCCTTTCAATCCATTGAAAATAGAAGGGTAAATCTTCTTCGCTCATGCGCCAATCATCAAAATTCTTGCGGGGCATGGGAGCGTGATCAGAAATGCCATATTCGCGTAGCCCCAGCTTCAAGGCGCGTTCGATAAATGCTTCCGGCTCTCCTTGTGCATGGTGGCATAAGGGTGTGTGTGTGTGATAATCGGTGCGGTACACGCCGTGTAGAATATCGCAGATCTTTTTTTGATTCCAGCGAATAAATGTGCAATGAACAATCTTTGCTGAAAAAACGGCTCTACCGTTTGGCAGAGCCGTTCTACCTGCGAACAGGTTGGGTTTCTCTTGTTCCTCTCGCCTCTTTCGAGACTTTCCTTGATGGTGTAGGGAAAATTAATTTTTCTCCTCTTGCGGAGCGGGAGCAACGTTATTATTGCCCTGAGGGTCTTGCTGACCGAATTGCGGGCCATGGGGACGGCACGGACCCTGCTGACCGCATTGAGGAGCTTGCGGGGCTTTCGGGAAGCCGCATTGGCATTGACGGCGCGGAGCTTGCTGGCCGCATTGAGGAGCTTGCGGAGCTTTATGGAAGCGGAATTGACGCTGAGGAGCGGGCATGCCGCATTTGCCCTGAGGACCTTGCTGACCGAATTGCGGACCATGGGGACGGCATGGACCCTGCTGACCGCATTGAGGAGCTTGCGGAGCTTTATGGAAGCGGAATTGACGCTGAGGAGCGG
>CAYQNL010000025.1:15620-18823 GCA_964418985.1 uncultured Akkermansia sp.
TGCCGCATTTGCCCTGAGGACCTTGCTGACCGAATTGCGGACCATGGGGACGGCACGGACCCTGCTGACCGAATTGGGGAGCCTGCGGGGCATTATGGAAGCGGAAACGAATCTGCTCGCGCTGATGTATTTCGCTCGTAGCACATTGCTGAGCAGGAGCTTGAGTCGCAGGACATGGATCCTGAGGAGCGGGAGATTGGGCGCAGACAAAGCTCGGGATAGCGAGAGCAACTGCGACGATGATAGGCTTGATCATGGTGTGATAAATGGTGTGTTAATATTTTTGAACGATGCGTTCATAGGGGTAAACACCCGTCCTTGAAAAAAGTTTCAAAAATTTGTTTGCACTATCTTCTGGACGAAAAAATGGGGGACTGTATGCTGGTGCAATGTTTATACTCATATCAGTAGGACTTTTGTTTTTCGTTGTTGGATGGATTCTTTCTTCATATCAGAAATTGCAATATTATCGCAACGGTGCTTTCCAAATGTGGAATGCTCTGGTATCTGAAGTGAAACGCCGTTACGAGCTTCTCGCCCGATTGTCCGATTGTATTGGTTTTTTTGTTTCGATGGAGTCTCCTGTTATTAAAGAACTTGTGCGGGGAAATGAAGACTACTTTTCTTTTTTTAACGGCGAAGAGATCCCTTTTGATTCATTGTCCGAGAAACGCTTCAGAGAGAGTGAACTTTTGCTGCAACACACGTTGGAAGATTTCTTCCGCGAATTGAATTCTCACCCTGAATTAAAAAATGAATTGCCCGTTTCACAATTGAGACATGAGCTGAGCCTTTCTTCCACAAGGATTAATCGTGCGCTTTACGTTTACAACACCGCTGCAAAAGAATACAACACTGCCATGGAATCCTTTCCGGCTTCAGCCGTAGCGCAGTTGTTTCGGATGAAATGCGCCATACCTTTGCGAAATATGGATGGAGAATAAAATGAATCTTGTCACGGTAAAGCAAAAATGGTTAAATGTTGTGCATGTGGAAGAGAAGCAATTACTTGTTTTTTGTCATGGCAGTGGCATTGCCTTTGCAGGCAGCGGTTGAGCCTGATGGGGTGTTTGCCTCTCACATGGTGTTGCAACGAGGGCGGGAAATTCCCGTGTCCGGAATGACGGATTCTCCCAAAACGCCGATCATTGTTTCGTTTGGCGATCAAAAAGTCAAAGCGCAGGTGCGCGGTAAAAAATGGAAGGCTGTATTGCCGGCGATGCCGGCTGATGCCACAGGACGTGACCTTAAAGTGACACAGGGTGGATGTTGCGTCACGTTTGAAGATGTTGTTGTCGGAGAGGTGTGGTTGGCTTCCGGTCAGTCCAATATGCTTTTCCGATTGAATCAAAGCCACGGTTCGGGACCGGCGATCAATGCATCGTCGAATCTGCAATTGCGTTTTTATCATTCCGAACCTCAGGTGCATACCAATGCTGCTCCGTATACCGCTGCTGAAAAACAAAGGTTGAGCAACGGGGAAATGTACAAAGGTGGATGGGCTGTGAGTTCTCCCACCTCTTCACCGCGCATGTCTGCTGTGGGCTATTATTTCGGGCAAGAGCTTCAAAAAACATTGGGAGTTCCCGTGGGGATCATTCACGCCTCTCTCGGAGGTTCTCAGGTGACGGCGTGGATTCCGGAGAGCTTCATGTCTAAAGATTCTTCATACGGCTCTTGTATAGGGAAAAATTGGTTGGAAAGCCCAATCATATCGGGATGGGTGAGAGGTCGAGCCAAATGCAATATCGGAAAAGACCAGGATATGCCTCATCCGTACAAACCCGGCTATTTGTTTAAGACGGGGATTGCACCGTGGACATCGTTCCCTGTTGCAGGCGTGATTTGGTATCAGGGAGAGTCGGATGCGGAGTTGCCCGATATTGCGCAAAACAAGAAGCAGATCAAAGATTTGATCACATCTTGGCGGACGGCATTTTCTTCTCCGAAGATGCCCTTTATCATGGTGCAACTGCCTCGTATCAATGCGCCTAAAGATCCGATCCGCATCTATTGGCCGGAGTTTCGCCAAGCGCAAACGCTGGCGGCGGCAGAGTTGCCGATGGTGTTTTGCGTTTCGACGATTGATTTGGGGTCGACTAACAGCGATGTACACCCACCCCGCAAGCTGGAAGTAGGAAATCGTTTAGCTCATGTGGCGGCGGCTGAAATTTACGGCAAAGATGTCGTGTGTTGGGGACCTACGCTCAAATCGGCAAAATCCAAGGGTTCGGAAATTACGGTGCGTTTGGCTCATGCAAAAGGGTTAAAGACAACGGACGGAAAACTGCCCGTTGGCTTTGAAGTAGCAACGGCAAAAGGAGATTTCCGCCCTGCGGAGGCACGGATCGAAGGTGAAACCGTTGTGTTGAGTTCTGCCGAGGTTTCTAGACCTGTGCGTGCTCGCTATGCTTGGAAGGTGTTCTTTGAACCGAACTTGGTTAACGATGCCGATTTGCCGACGGTTCCTTTCACAACGGAAGGGAAAAGGAATTCTCACAAAAAATGAGGCATCATTTATGGCAACGGAGTGCCTGAAATAGTCTCTTGCAAAAAAGGAAAGGGCGGCATGTAAGATGCCGCCCTTTCCTTTTTAAGGTATTTTAAATTTGACCGAGGCGTGAACGCAGAATGCGCCCCAATTCCTTTTGGAAATCGTTCATTTCTTCGGATGTGGGTTGCCCGATGCCCGGTTCCCATGAAAGTTGTCCCATGCTGTCGAAGAACCAGCTCCCCGTTGCTCCGGATGGGAAAGATACTTTACCCGAAAGGAACATACCCGGCTGTTGAACCTCGTCTACCGTCACTTTCAATTCCCCTTCGGCAACGGGTGTCGGTGAGGTTTCTTTGGGAGCTTCTTTTGGAGCCTCGGGAACTGTTTCTTCCTCTTTCCGAATTTCAATTCCATGGTCAAGCAAAAGGAAACGGGTTTCCATGTACGTCATGTGAATCCCCAGAACTTCTTTCAGTAATTTTTGAATGGCGTTTAAATCCATTCCGCTTTCTGCCCATTGGCGAACGCAGGTAAGTTGTTCCTTGGTCATGTTCATGAGTGGAGAATAATCCAATCGAACACAACGTTCAAGCCGGAAAGCTGTCCCGGCGAAGGATCTCTATCTCTCTGATAGTTGTGTATGACACAATGTTGCATGCGGTGAAGTGATGGTTTTTCTGTCTTTTTCTGTGATTTTCCGCGTAATGGG
>CAYQNL010000026.1:0-14892 GCA_964418985.1 uncultured Akkermansia sp.
CTTCTTGCAGGGGAGTACTCCCAAAACCTTCTCGTGGCAGTATCTGACGGGAAGCAGCCTACCCGCCGTAATGACCATGCCCAACTCGATGAGCTTGGCATGGGGTTATGAGGAACACCGCGATCTCGTCACCTCAATGACCTACAAGCGCGGGACAACCATAGTTGCGGCACGGGGCTACACCTATGACAAGCTCGGGAGACCCATCACGCGACAAACCACCCGCCAGGGCAGTACCGTCAACGACAGCTTTACCTACAACAGCCGAAGCGAACTGACGGCTGCAACGGTGAACGGAAAGGCATACGGCTACAGTTACGACAACATCGGGAACCGCAAGACGGCGCAGGAAGACGCCGAAGAAGCGACCGCCTACACGGCAAACCCACTCAACCAATACACCGCCATTCAACAGGGAAGCTGGGAAGAAGGAGAAACCTTCACCCCGACCTACGATGCGGACGGGAACCAAACGCGCATCAAGACTGAGACGGGGATTTGGAATGTGCCCTACAACGCAGAAAACCGTCCGGTGCGTTTTGAAAGTGCGGACGGAGCAACCGTCATCGACTGCACCTACGACTACATGGGCAGACGGCACACCCGCAAGGTCACCGTCAACGGTGCGGTAAGCAACTACTTGCGCTATATTTACAGGGGCTACTTACAAATCGCGGCGATTGATGCGGTAAGTGGAGTCTTCCGCTGGTTCTTGTTCTGGGATCCGACACAGCCTGAGGCCACGCGCCCGCTTGCCATCCGCAAAGACGGCACTTGGTACGCCTACGGATGGGACTTGACAAAAAACATCACAGAAATCTTCGGCAAAGCGGGCTACCTGCGCACCGCCTACACCTACACGCCCTACGGAGAAGCCACCGCCACCGGCGACGTCACCCAGCCATTCACATGGAGCAGTGAATACGCCGATGAAGAACTAGACCTCATCTACTACAACTACCGCCACTACAACTCCACCGACGGCAGGTGGATCAACCGTGATCCTATTGAAGAAAGAGGAAATTTAAATGCATATGTTTATGTGGAAAATCAATCTATAGAAAGTTATGACCTCTTTTAGGGTTGTTTTTGGACACCATATGGGACGTAGGCAACATGGTATGGGATGTAGGGAAAATAGTAGCCGGTGTGGTAACAGGAAACGCAGAGCTACGGAATGAAGGCGCAACAGATCTTGCTCTGGATGCCATAGCTGCGGCTATTCCCGGTCTCCCGGCAGGGGGATCAAAAGTAGCGAGAGCTGCAAAAAGAGCAGCGAAAAGATCTGCCAAACAAGCTAAAAAAGATGTCGCCCGCCGAGCTAAGAAGGTTGAGGAATGCCTTTCGCTCCATGCACGTTACCATGCAGTTGGTGATCATGCAGGTTCATGCAATCAGTGTTCCAATTGCGATGAAATCATAAAAACGTTAACAAATCGTGGGTTAGAGGTACGGCTTCGTAGAAAATTTTTAGAAAAAGGTTGCGATTATTATTTGGAAGGGAGTCTTATAAAAGGCATAGGAAAGGCAATTGAGGATCACAAAGATCAAATTAAGAAAAAAAGGGACTCGTTCGCCAAATGCTTTAAAATTGCAGTACAGAAGCACTGCACGAATTTACCCTCTATTGCATTGTAATAATATGAAAGAAAGATACCATAAGAAAAAAACATACCATAAAAAGAAGAAAAAAGAGAGCATTGAAACAGAAAAAATACCATCCAAAGAAGATATGCGAGGTCATGGTATGTTCGAAGAAGATCGAGCTATAGAGCATTTTTGTGGGAAAAGTTTAGAAGAAGCTTCTGAGTTGTTTTTTATTAATTCGGAACTCTATGCAGATGATTTTCTATGGATGAGCGTTAAAGGATATTTTTATTACATTAAATCAATAAAAAAATATCTTCTCTCTGAGAAGGAAGAAGAAGATCATTTATTTGTTTCTTATATAATAACTGACCTTTGGCACAGGTTAAACTCAGGAGATAAGGATTTTAATGATGCGTTTGAAAATCACAAAAAAGACATTCTCGATCTTCTTCTAATCATGAGGTCAATTATAGAGAAAGATATTGATTATAATTACAGTACAGTACCAATCAAGTATCTTAATTATGATGCTAAAACGCGCAAACATTTTGCAACTCTTATAGAATTATGTGAAAATTAATGGTTTGCTAAATAGGAGATAACAAGCGCGAAAACTTGTCGTCTTCGAGGTTAGGTCGACATAAGTACTATGGTGCAAGATATCAATGTGTTATACAGAATAGTTGGAGATGTAGATGCTTTAATTAATAAATTATTTAAAGAAGTATTAGATTCCAATAAAACGCAAACTATAACTCTTCATAAAAAACTAAATCTATCCACTTAGGGATTTTAGCATTAGTGCAAAAAAGATATTCGCATATCTTAAATAAGAACTTGCATTAATTTCCTATTAATACATACTAAGCATATTGCAATGCTATGAAGGCGTCTTTTTATCAGCCGGATTCTCATTCTTGTCCCGAAAAGTCAATCGATAAGCATGGCAAGTTGGCTACTTTTAGACAAGATGTTGATCCACACGAAAAGGTATTTAAAACTATTCTGCCCGACAAGTTACAAAGGAGACCTATTAATCTTTATTTGGCAAACGAAACTCTTTCAAATTTGACTCACCCGTCACAGGTTCTAAAAAAACACCAAGATCGTTTCCTTGGTTGGCTATTCTCATGACGATAGAGTTTGTTTTTGCCACGTTAAACTGCACGTATATATGCTCAGTATACATCATTACTATTGCTTTAGACTATCATTTAAAAGATCTCGACTATGGCTTAAGACATTTTTTTGGGTTTCAAGGATATTGTTGTTTGGGCATCATTGTTTTATTTCCATTGTTTATGATACTCTCTTTATGGAAGAGGGGTTTAAGTATCGCAAAGTATGTTTTTTTATTCATAGGTAGCCTTTGTATCTTATCGGGTATGATAGCTTTTCCAATTGCATGTTTCGCAAACATAGAAAAACATTATACTTTGCTTTTGCTGTTCCATGCTGTCTGGGGTATAGGGTTCATTGTGCGCTATTGGTTCAGCAGAAAATACGAAAGTTCCTTTTATTCTGCCACTCTGTTCAAGTGTTATAAAAAAGACTCTCATGATTTTCATATGCTGTTGAATGTTCTTGTGCTTTACGAAGCAGTATACATAACTCTGTTTCTAATTACATTATCTGAAACTTCTAGATGCTAAAGCCCATTCCGTTATGGCGTAGGTACGCCATGAAACGCCATCGTAAAGGCACAGAGAATGAGTAATTGACACATCAGTATTCTAAAGGTAATTGGTATGTTGACGTATCGCAAAATGATGCTGATTAGGCAAAACAGTTTCGCATCAGCTCAATGTATGAAACGTAAGCAAAACAGGAGCGCAAATCTTATTCGGGAAGACAGTCATCTACCCGCCGTAATGACCATGCCCAACTCGATGAGCTTGGAATGGGGGTATGAGGAACACCGCGATCTCGTCACATCCATGACCTACAAGCGGGGGACAACCGTGGTTGCGGCACGGGGCTACACCTATGACAAGCTCGGGAGACCCATCACGCGACAAACCACCCGCCAAGGCAGTATGGTGAACGATACATTCACCTACAACAGCCGAAGCGAACTGATCGGAGCGACGGTGAACGGAAAGGTCTACGGCTACAGTTACGACAACATCGGGAACCGCAAGACGGCGCAGGAAGACGCCGAAGAAGCGACCGCCTACACGGCAAACCCACTCAACCAATACACCGCCATTCAACAAGGAAGCGGTGAAGAAGGAGAAAACGACTAATCCGAAGCGTGCATCTTACGATGAGGAGAGCAAACAAACGCTGTCATTTTTCCTTCTTGCGGACAAATCGGAGATATGGTAAATACAGCGATATGCATATATCCTCGCCTATTTTTGCGACGGCGGCTCTCGTCTGCGGTATTGCCGCACCGGTTATGTCTGCGACTCCTGCCGTTTATCCTATGCCGCAAAAAGCCGATATTTCGACAAAGTATGTGACCGTCAAGAATGTGAAAATTCAGACAAAGGCGAAAGGTGGCTCTTTGCCTGAAAAAGAAGGGGCTTACAAGCTCAGCGTTCGTGATTCGGGGTCGGTGACGATTGTTGCCCGAGATGTTTTGGGTGTAAAGTACGCAAAACAAACGATTTCTCAGCTTTTGCGTGGCGTTAAGGGAGCGCAAAATGCACATCAAGATCCCTTCGCCGACAAAGATGTTGCAACTGTGGCGAAGCTCGGTAAGTTACCTGTTTGCGAAATTGAAGACTGGCCGGATGTCCCATATCGCGGCATCGTGGAAGGCTTTTACAGCCCGCCCGGATGGACGGATGAGGGGCGTGCCAGCTTGATCCGCTTCATGGGGCGTAACAAAATGAATTTCTTTATCTACGGGCCGAAGGGCGATCCGTATCATCGGGGACAGTGGCGTAAACCTTATCCCGAAAAAGAAGCAGAAAATTTGAAGCATCTGAACCGATTGGCAGAACAAAACGGCGTCCGTTTTGTCTGGGCTATTCACCCGGGAGGTCAAATTAACTGGAGTAGCGAAAAGACAGAAACAGAAGATTTTGCCTCTATCGTCAAAAAACTGAATTTGATGTACGATATGGGGATTCGCAATTTCGGCGTCTTTTTCGATGACGTCGGCGGCGGGGACGGCAAACCAGAAAATCAGATTCGTGCTATGCGGTACATTGTCGAGAATTTCTGGACGAAGAAAAAAGATCTTGCGCCTTTGCTGTTCTGCCCGTCCGGGTATAACCGCGCATGGACGAATGAAGCTTATCTCAAAGCGATCGGCGAAGGATTCGACAAATCGATCATGATCATGTGGACGGGCGATACTGTGGTGCATGATATTTCCCTGAAAGGGCAAGAGTGGTTTACGGCGCAAACCGGACGCCCCGCTTTCATATGGTGGAACTATCCCTGTTGCGATTTTTGCCGTACCAACCTGACCATGGGTCCGCTGAATGACTCTTTGCATCCACAGGCTTTGGAACAATCCCCCAAGATGAAAGATTTGCTTATCGGTTTGACGTCAAACCCAATGGATCATTCCGAGGCATCGAAAGTCGGGCTGTTTTCCATTGCTTCTTACGCATGGAATATCATGGGATTCAATTCTGATCAAACTTGGCGGGATTCCATTCGCCGTCTCTATCCGGAATGCCCGGAGGCGATGCAGGTTTTCTGCAATCACAATTCGGATCTCGGTCCCAACAATCACGGTTACAGAAAAGACGAATCTGTCGAAATGCAACCGATTGTCAAAAAAGCGGTTGAAAGCGTCAAAAACGGTATGCCCGACAAAGAGGCTTTGAAGGCATTGGAAGACGAATTTACCCGTATGCGCAAATCTGCCCGCATTATGCAGGAAAAATTGCCGAAGACAATCATGAAAGAATCGGCACAAAAAACGCCTGATAATCCGGATGCGTACAAAGAATACAATGAAATCGGCACTTGGGTGAAGGCGTTTGAATACACATCCGCTGCAGGTTCTTTTGTTTCAAAGAGTATTCTGAGCCAATCTCGCACAAACGAAGACCTTCATTGGTATACGAAAGCAACGGATATGCTCGACCGTTATGCCCGCATCAATTCTTCTTACAATCAAACGCCTTCGCAATCTGGGATCAAGGTATGTTCCCGCGTGATGAGACCCGCCATTGATGACATGTTGACGGTTCAAGGGGAAAAATTGTATCGCCGTTTGGGAGGAAACAATGTGGCAAGATCTGCTGATTTTTCGCCCTCGGCATCTTCTTCGGCAAAAGGTTTTGCCAATCTTTTAATTGACGAAAATGAGAAAAAAATTGGCATTAGGCGTGTACTGGAAGTCCATACCTTAGGCAGGGGCGATCATATCAAATTGAGCGTTCCCGGTGCGATTAAAGCTTCTTGGGTGGAAATTAACTTGGGATGCAATATCAAAGGTTGGGCTAAAGTCACGCTGACCTTGGCAGATGGTTCAAAAATAACGCCGAATTTTGAGGAATGGAAGCCCAACATCTTCGTCTTGCGCAACAAGGCTGTCCCCTCTCAACCCATTGCAGAAATGGAACTTGTGAATACGGGCGATCCACGCGACGTGAATATTGAAATGTTCAAGTTTGACGTTGTGCGTGATGCAACGGATAGCATTTCCGCAATGACGGACGGGCGTCTGCATACTACGTACAGGCTGTCTCCCGGCTCTTCCGTGACGCTGAAATGTCCTCAGGGGGCGAAGCAGGGCGTTGTGATCGCTTCATATGGAGTGAAAATTGACGGAGCAAAATCAGATGCGTTCTCTTCGGGGAAAGTTTCTTTCAAGCTCAATCTAGGCGTTAAAGAGATCACACTGCACTCCGATGAGAAAGAAGCGACCGTGATCAACGAAGTTATTTTTCGATAAAATCACGGAATGGGAACAGAATCGTTCTACTCGCGCACGACAGAGGCCCCGCCTACAGGCTTTGATCTTTCATTGCGACCGCCCGCATTCAGCGAGTTTTGCGGACAAGAGAAAATCAAAGAGCGGTTGCTTTTGATGGTGGAAGCGGCAAAGATGCGAGGCGATGTGCTTGATCACATTTTGCTGAGCGGTCCGCCCGGTTTAGGTAAAACAACTCTTGCCAACATTATTGCCAACGCGGTAGGACGACAAATCCACACCACTTCCGGTCCTCAAATCGAAAAGGCCGGCGATCTCGCCGGTGTTTTGACCGGTGTGGAAAAAGGTGATATTTTGTTTATCGATGAGATCCACCGCTTGCATCCGGCTGTTGAAGAATACCTCTACCCGGCTATGGAGGATTTCCGCCTTGATATCATTATTGACCAAGGTCCGAGCGCACGTTCCATTCAACTCAATTTACCGAAATTCACCCTTGTGGGTGCGACAACGCGGGCAGGAATGCTGACAAGCCCACTGCGCTCTCGTTTTGGTCTGGTCAATCGTTTAGATTATTATTCGGCAGAAGAGCTGTGCCACATTCTGCAACGCTCTGCCGGATTGCTCGATGTGGAAATGGAAGCATCGGGCGCGCGAGCCATTGCGTTGCGGTCTCGAGGAACTCCCCGTGTGGCAAATTCTTTATTGCGTTGGGTGCGAGATTTTGCCCAAGTAAAAGCTGAAGGCAAGATCACAGCCGATGTGGCGGAAGCGGCTCTTGGTATGCTTGATATTGATGCCGATGGACTTGATGAGATGGACAAACGCTTGCTGGAAGCGTTAATATACAAGTTTAACGGTGGCCCGGTGGGGCTTTCCTCCCTAGCCGTAGCGTTGAGCGAAGATGCGTCAACTTTGGAAGACGTCCACGAACCGTTCCTCATCATGCAAGGCTACATGAAGCGCACACCGCGCGGGCGCGTAGCGATGCCAGCCGCATATCAAAAGATTGATGTGCCGTTGCCAAGAGGAGAACGACAAGGTGATTTGGGCTTGTATTAAACGCGGTAAGCGAATGATTGAGAATAATTCGATTACGCCGATGTCTGATGCGCTCAAAGCGGAGGAAGCCCGGCAACGCATGGAAGCTCCGTCTTCATTCCAGCGGAAATGTTTTTTGACTGTGTGTTGCATTTTTGCGGCAGGAGGGTTGTTGCTGAGTATTTTCCGGTTATCGGGACAGGGCGTGGGACTTCTGGGGGTGAACAATGCAGTGCCGTGGGGCTGGGATATTGTGCAGTTTGTCTTTTGGATCGGCATCGGACATGCCGGGACGCTCATTTCTGCCGTCTTGCTGATTACCAAACAAGGCTGGCGAACACCCGTAGCGCGAACGGCAGAATTGATGACGCTGTGCGCCGTTGTTTGTGCCTCCGTTTTCCCCATCACGCACGTAGGTCGTATGGCTATGCTGTGGCTGATGTCACCCGTCCCCGTTTCAAGCAGTGTATGGGCCGATGCTGGATCTCCTCTCGCGTGGGATGTTTTGGCTGTTGGGTCGTATTTTTTTCTCTCGTTGATGTATTGGTTGATCGGTATGGTACCGGATTGTGCAGTGATGCGTAACGTGTGTCGCAAGCCGACCATTAAGCGGTTTTTTTCATGCTTGTCTTTTGGATGGAAAGGGAATCGACACCAATGGCAATTGTACGGAAAAACTTCTCTGAACTTGGCTTTGGTGCTGACACCACTGGTAGTAACAGTTCATTCGGTGGTCAGTTTCGATTTTGCCTCCACGCAACGCATCGGATGGCACGAAACATTTTTCCCTGTGTTTTTTGTGGCAGGTGCTGTTTTGAGTGGTATGGCAATGGTGCAATTGCTGACGGGCTTTTCAAACCGATGCGAACTTTCTCGCATTCAACACGTCATTTCGCGTTATGTTCTCGGGTTTTCGTGCCTCATGGCATTTTTTTACGGGTTGGAAATTGTCTTTGCCTTTGCGGAAGGTGGCGCATCATCCGCTCTCATCAAACAACGCCTTCACGGGGAATGCGCTCTGTTTTGGTGTATGATTGCAGGCAATGTTCTTGTGCCTCAGCTTTATTGGCTGAAACGTTGGCGAAGCAGCCGTTTTGTCATTGCGACAGTCAGCGTGGGGGTCTTGTGCGGCATGTGGTGCGAACGCGTTTTGATTGTAGTCGACTCATCCCTGCAATCATTGATTCCGGGACGAATGGCTGTATATGAACCGACTATTGTCGATGTTTCCATGTTTACGGGAAGTGTTGGCTTGTTTTTTGCTTTGTATGTATGGGGCTCGCGAATGATCCCGCCGGAGTTCACGCGTCTTAACGTTCCTTTGATTGCCCGCTCCTCATGGTGCGATCGTATTCCTTTCATTGGCGCAGCGTTGGGTGTTTCTGTGATGCTTACATGGCTGTGGTATACACAAACTTCGGCAACTGCTGTCGTTGTGCAGGGGCATCCGACGGGATGGGAACGGCTCTTTTCTTTTATCCCCGCTATTTTTGTTTGCGGATTGTTCGGGGCGGGAATTGCCGTTGCCGTTATCTTTTTCCTCCACATAAAAAAGCAAGGAAGTTACGATTTGTAAAGAAAAGGATGAAACGTGTTGTTACAGCCTGTATTTTGTTTGTTTTACTGACGGTCGTGATCGCCGTTTATCGTTTTTACTTCGACTCATCCCGCCCCGATGTCATCTTAATCCGCGACATGGCGGAAAGGCAATCGGGTAAGGCAAAGCCGCTTCCTGCCGTTTCTTCAGCCCGATCACCGCTACCGAATGATGATAACAGAAGCATTTCTACGGGCAAATTGTCGGATATTCCCCTGATGTGGGCGGATGATGAAGAGCGTTACCGACTTGTCAGTTTGGGGAAGCAAATATATGCCGTCCATTGTGCGCATTGCCACGGAATGGGCGGGCAGGGGAATACGCCTGCCGCATTGGCTCAGGGAATGCCTTCCATTGCTCCGTTTACGGATGCGTCTTACAAACAGAAAAATTTATCCCGTTTCTACGCTAGCATAAGCCGAGGACAGGGAAATATGCCCGCTTTTGATTCAAAACTTTCTGTGAAAGAATTATGGGCATTGGCTCTTCATGTACGCCGTCTGCGCGATGAACAGAAACCGTCATCCGAAGCATCTCAATAAAATGAATACTGTCGAAGAAAAACGCGGTATGCACTATGCCTTGTGGTTGGCATTGTCTCTTTGTCTGGGAGTTTTCCTGCAACATGTGCTGAATGCCGTCCCTTGGGATGGACAAAAATTGTTCAGCGAACCGCTTTCCTCATGGCAAACTCCTATGTTTACGGGCGTTTTTTGTGCGGGCAGCTGGGTTGTTTCTGTGGGAATCGGAGCGATCTTTTGGTGTTTGCTTTTGCCCATTGTCGGCGCGTCATGGGCGCAACCGTTGACGGGTGTCTGGAAGCGATTGACCACCGCGTCTTTTGGCGGAGGATGGTTGTTTTTGTTTTTGTGTTTCCCGGCACTTCCTCTTCTGTATGCGTGGGCGCGGACCGGGGGGGGAGAGACGGATTTTTGGTATAATCCGCAAATGTGGGCGGTGCGTATGGGCGTTGTCTGTTTTCTCGCCGTTGTGACTGGGGGGATTGCCTTACGCGTTTCCGGAGACGGTTTTGGAAAGACATCTCGCGCGGTTGGTGCTGTCGGTTTGCTTGTTTTTGTGCCTGTATCGACCGTGTTGGGAATCGATTTGTGGGTGATGCCGCAACCCATTGGGTCGCACTTTTCTATGACGCCGCTGATTTTTATGGCAGAAGCGGGCGTGGCGGCTTTGTGTGTTGCTACGTGGTTTCCTGTTGCTCGCAATGCTCGTTTGCGTCGTTCCCTCATGGGGCTTTTGTTGGCAATGTTGTCATTTAAGGTTTATTTTCTCTTTTCCCAATTTTTGATTGTAAAATATGGCGGCATTCCCGCCGAAATTTCATTTTACTCTTTGCGTGAGCGGGTTGTGGGAGAATCTTTTCTTTGTTCCCTTGCCGTAGTCAATGTGAGCCTTCCGCTTTTGATTGCGGTCGTTCCGTTTTTCAGAAGAAATACGCTTGGTGTCCATGTGGTATCTGCCCTTTGTTTGCTGATGACCTTGGCAGATTTCTATATATACATGGCACCTGCCGTTCCCGGGAAAGGTGTTACTGTGGCAAGCGCGTTGTTCTGTGCGGCAAGCGTAGTGATTGCTGTTGTTTTGGGGGGATTGGTCGCAATCGGCAGAAAGCAAGCTCCCCAAAATTCATGATTTCAACAACTCGACGCGCAATAGGGTATCCCCCAAGGCGATGGTGTCGCCGTCTTCGATGACAGAATGCATCAACCCGCCGGTAAGCGGTACGTCATTGATGCGAACTCCGTTTGTCGAGCCGGTATCGGTGATATACAAATTGCCTTCTTCCAGTGTGATCTGGGCGTGTCGGCGGGAGATCCCCGTATCAGGTAAAACGACACTGCAAATATTTTCGTCTCGCCCGATAAAGACACCGTCATTTTCGGCAATTTCTCGAATAGGGATGATGACCTCCCACGGGAAAGCGTTGCTCATTAATCCGTAAAGGCGTAATTTCCCTTCCTTTCGACGTCCGTCATTCAACAGTTGTTCCAATATTTCTTGCGCCGAAACTTTCGAAACATCGGGCAAACCGTGCCCCAGTTGCCATTTTACCCGCAAATAGTGATCCAGTGATAACGGACGAAGCGATATCAGCTGTTCTTCTTTCTGTTTTGCGCCGGATGAAGCCTCTCTAATCGGCGTTTGTGCAGCTTTGGTTCGCTCCAATTCTGTTTTCAAACGCACTATTTCTTCTTGAAGGCGTTTGATGCGGAGAATATCGGAGCTTTCGGGCGATACTTCGGGATTCATGGATCTGTGCTCTATTATGCAAGAAAAACGTTTTGGGTGCAATGCCAAACATGTGTACAAATTGTCCTTGAGACACTCATTTTGCGTTTACAGCACCTTATTCGCATGCTAAACTTTTCCCATGCACAGGGTTATCGGATGTGTTGCTTTTTTGTTTCTCTTTCTGGGAATAACGCTTTCGGCAAAAAGTGGATTGCATTATGGCGAAAAGGTTGTCGTCATCGAGGTGGGTGAAAATTCTTTGGTTCACTCGCAAGGTTTTCAATTCATGAAGCGCGTTTTGGAGAAGGCTGAGCATGAAAAAGCACGGGCTGTCGTTTTTGATTTGAATACGCCCGGCGGACTTGCGTGGGAAACAAGCGAAATGATGATGAGAACTATGCAGGATCGCAAATTGCCGATGTATGCTTTCGTCAACCCTCGAGCCATGTCTGCCGGTGCTTTGTTGGCGATGGCTTGTGATAAAATATACATGGCTCCCGTTTCTGCCATTGGAGCGGCGGGTTTGGTTGACGGATCGGGCGAAGAGATCGAACCGATGATTCGACGAAAGGCAGAGAGCGCATTTGATGCCTTCACCCGCTCCGTTGTTGTGAAAAAAGGGCATAACCCGGCAATTGTTCGCGCGATGATGATCCCTTCTCAAGAAGAACAAAAATTCGGCACGGTGGTGGTTAAGCCGGACAGTTTGTTAACATTGACCGGCGAAGAAGCTGCTGCTCTTGACGACAGAGGAAAGCCGTTGCTGGCTGTCGGCATTGCAAATAGCATCAATGAATTGCTGAGCAAAGAGGCAATAGAGGCACCTGTGTTAATTGCCGAGCCGACAGGATTTGAACGGATTGCCCAATGGCTGGCATGGATTTCTCCCTTGCTCATTCTCATCGGAATGGCAGGTATTTTTTTAGAAATGAAAACACCGGGATTTGGCATAGGTGGAATTGTTGCTATTGTGGCGTTTGCCCTGTTTTTCTTGGGTAACAATGTTGTGGGAAATTTGGCAGGATATGAAATGATTGCCTTGTTTGTACTGGGGGTTATTTTGCTGGTGACGGAAATTGCCATGGGGGGAAGCACCATTGTCTTGGGCGTTCTCGGTGTAGGGTGTATGCTTGTTTCTCTTTTTTTCGGGATGCTCGACGGCTTAGACGTAGAGGGATTACTGAAGGACGATTCTCCATCATGGGGAGATTACATTGCCGTGGCGGTTATGCCTGCCGTAAAGTTGGCAACAGGTTGCGTGGGCGGCACAATTACTATTTTGCTGATGATGCGCTATTTGCCCGACACGCCAATTTTTCGCCGTATGAGCAATGAAACGGCCAGTGGCATCGATGAGGGAAGTGTCCCGGAAAAAGATTCATTTGAGCAACAGGAAAAAGGCGAAACTCTTACAGAACTGAACCCTGGTGGCAAGGCGATGATCGGAGGAAAAGTGGTCGATGTGTCATCCGTGAGCGGCGTAATCCCCGCTCACACGAGCATCCGCGTGGTGGGGCGGAATGCCTTTGAAACGCTTGTCGAAAAAGTCAATTAATCCGATTATGCCTGTTTCCGTTGGTTTTATTTCATTGGGATGTGCAAAGAATCTTGTTGATTCTGAGGTCATGATGGGGACGCTGAGCCGTGAAGGCTTTGTTGTTACGCCAGAGCCTGATCTGGCAGACGTTGTCATCATCAACACATGTTCATTTATTGATAAGGCAAAGCAGGAATCAATCGATACAATTCTGGGTGTTGCCCGTGCCCGCGAACGAAACGAAGCCCGTAAACAGCAAAAAATCATTGTCGGTGGCTGTTTGGTTCAGCGATACGCCAAAGAACTTCCGTCTCTTTTGCCCGAAGTGGATGCCTTTCTCGGTTTGGATCAAGTGCCGATGATCGGGGATGTTGTGCGCCGCGTGTTGGTCGGTAACAGAAAAGCGGGGAAGATCCCGTCTCCTTCAATATACATCCCGGAATACGATGCCCCCCATTATCGCTTGACGCCTCCACATTCGGCATACATTAAAATTGCAGAAGGTTGCAACCACGCCTGTTCGTATTGCATCATCCCTCGCATTCGGGGCAAACATCGTAGCCGTTCTCAGGAAAGTGTTCTGCGCGAAGCCCGCATGCTGATCGATTCGGGAGTCAAAGAAATCAACCTCATTGCCCAAGATACCACCTATTTCGGTATGGATCGTTGGGTCGGTAAACACGCAACCCGTACCAGTGGAGTTGATTCTTCCAAAGGCGAATCGTTGGCTTCCCTCATTCGCGAGATGGATCAAATCCCGGGCGATTATTGGATTCGTATTCTCTATACCCATCCGGCTCACTGGAGCGATGAATTAACGGAAACAATTGCCCAATCGAGCCACATGGCACGTTATGTCGATATCCCTTTGCAGCATATTTCGGCATCTGTCCTTGCAGCTATGAAACGCAAAACTGACGGCGATTACATTCGCAATCTGTTACGAAAGATGCGTTCTGCCATACCGGGACTTTCTTTGCGCACTACCTTCATTAGCGGATTCCCCGGCGAAACGGAAGACGATCATCAGGAATTGCTCGATTTTATCGAGGAGTTTCGATTTGAACGCGCCGGCGTTTTTGCTTATTCCCGCGAAGAGGGAACACATGCCGCAACCATGTCGCATCAAGTCCATCCCCGCACAAAAGCTCGGCGTGTCAATGAAATATCTCTTTTGCTGGCTCGCATGGCTGAAGAACACAGTCAAGAACAAGTCGGCAAAACCATGCGCGTTTTGATCGATGCTCCTGGGATCGCCCGAGCCGAATGGGATGCTCCCGATGTGGACGGGGCGGTTCACGTCCCCACCGCTCTTCCCGTTGGGCAATTTGCCGATGTGAAAGTAACAGAATCCGTTGCCTACGATCTTTTTGCCGAATAGTTTAAATCAATTCTCGTTTTTCGTAATTTTCTTTCAGCATGCGGAACACGCCTTCCGGGACGTATCGAGCTACTTGCTTTTCCCAGCCTTGCGGTCCGATTAGTCCTTTAACCATGGAAGAGGAAAGTTCGGATATTGAGCGAGGCGGCATTAGGAAAATGGTGGATATATGCGGTGCCATATCGGCATTGATGTGTCGCATGACGCGTTCGTATTCATAATCGTGAGATGATCGGATGCCACGTATCATGATGCTGGCACCGTTTTCTTTTGCAAAATCGACAAGAAAACGATTGTTAAACTCGGCAATGCTTACATTCTCCAGCCCGATGAGAGCTGTTTCGAGCATTTGCCGACGTTCCTCAACGGTAAAAGTCGATTCCTTATCCGGATTGACGCCGATGGCAACGATTAAATGATCAAAAAGTGCTGCTCCTTGACGAATCATCCAAACATGACCATTGGTGAGCGGATCGAAACTCCCGGCATATACGGCTTTACGTTGCATGGCTTGCATGCTGGCACAAATCTCCTGTAACGCCAAGCATAAACCGCCAAAGACGCTCAAAAAAAGGATACCCGCCTCAAAAATGGGTGTGAAATGCCTCCTGCGCAAAATGAGCCTCGCTTTGTATGACACAATGTTTCATGCG
>CAYQNL010000027.1:0-10939 GCA_964418985.1 uncultured Akkermansia sp.
CGAATGCCGCGCCTTGCTGAAAGTTGATGCGGGGGATCGCAATTGCGAAACCGGCACAGCCTTTGCTGTCCTGCCGACGGCGGCTGGGCGCGTGGAAAGCCGTAAGGCGGGAGCCGTAGGCGGCGAAATCGGTGCGGGCATCACCATCCCCGTGGGAGCAGAAAACGACGCTCTCTTCCTCGATGCGAGTGCTGAACTGCGCAGTGATTATGTAAGCGTTAATGCGGCAATTGGCTATCGCTTGACATTCTGATTCCACTTTAACGCATAGAAAATTACTTCAACGGCAGAGAGGATTCTCCGCCTCTCTGCCGTTTTTTGTGAGAGATGAAGCGCACGAAATTTTAATATCACCTTGCATAAAATTGGGGTGTTTTGCCAATATATTATCTTGATAAGGAAAGATATATCAAATAAGGAATACGCACAAAATGATAATTGTGCCGCGCTCCGAATCATTTGAAATGGGAGCGTTGAAATTAAAAAAATCGTTGCGTGAAAAAATGAACATCAGACACAAGTGCCTGAACCGGACGGTTTCGTTTTGTATTACATGTCAGATTGCGCATTAATCCGCCGTTTTTCTCTTGACAATTCGGGGTATTTCATTTAAGAAAAGCGAAACAAATTCAGAGCATGCCGAGTCCGTCAAGCAGAACAGGAGAAACGTTGTACAGTCAGCTGGAATTGAATACCGGAATGGCTGATGATGAACGGCATTCTCCCACCAATGTGAATTTGCAAGTCGAAGCAGCGCAACGACAAATAGAATTCCTTGAACAGCAACGGCGAGAGTTGGATGCGCAAAAGAAGGAGTTAGAGGAAATCAACGAGCAGAAGGCAGAGTTCACCGAACAGTTGAACCGCATCGGGCTGAAGTTGCACAACAGCATTCGTCGCATGGAAAAGGAATTGGAATCCATGCATCAGGAGGAAGAAGATATTGTGCAGACGTGCAATTGTTTCAAAATGCACATTCAGGTGTTATCCGCACTGCACCCGCAGAATTGGTCTCGCGAAGGGTTGCGCGAACGGTTGACGGAATCGTTGCCCAAGATTGAGAGGGCGGAAAACGATTATCATGAGGCATATTCGCACGGGGCTCACTTTCGGCACACATCGATCTTCCGACGAAAGAAGGATGGTTTTTTTTCGATGCAATCGGGAGGTGCCGGCGCACAGTTTTTTCAAGGTTTAATGTTTCATTTGCCACTGGCATGCCTGATGTTTCTGGCGTGGGTAATATACAGTATTTTCAATTAAAAAACGATGCGGCGCAACAAAAACAGTTCATATCAAAAAGAGTTTGATTTGCGTGAAGCGGAAATCAATCGGGAAATTGCCAATTTGAAAGCATATTTGGCAAAACCGCAGACGCGGCGACGCCCCGATCCCAACACGATGGGACCGCCCGATGAAATTGTGGCGAGACGTCAGAACAAGCGGATTCATGTGGCGATGACGCGCGGTGGTGTGCAGAATACGCGTCGCGAATTGCGAGACAACATCTTTTTGCTGATCTTGCTGATTGTTTCCATAGCTGCTTCGGGGTGGTGGATTTTCAATTTGCTGAAAGAAGTTTGAACGGGTTATGAGCGGATCATTGATCGATGTGAATTATATTGCCCGTCTGGCGCATTTGCGCCTGACGGAGGAGGAGACGGAACGCTATTCGTGCGACATATCGCAGGTGCTGGAATATATGGATATTCTGAATCGATACGATACGTCGGGCGTGGAGGCGATGAGCCACCCGTTGCCCACCTGTGACGCTGTTCGGGCTGACGAGCCGCGCCCCGGGCTTTCTGTTGCGGAAGCCCTGCGTAATGCTCCCGAGCAGTCGCAGGATCAGGTTCGCGTCCCCAAAGTAGTGGAATCTGCTTAAATTGAAGAATTATGTCATTGACTGAAGGCACACTGTCCTATTGGCGGGAAGAGCTTCGCCAAAAACGTATTTCCCCTGTCGAATTGGTTCGGCTGATTGATCGTAAAATTGAAGAAAAGGATGCCGCTACGCATGCTTACCTTTCAAGAAACCGCCACGCGGCAGAAGAAATGGCGGCGCAAGCAAATGACACATCGCCCTTGGGGGGCATCCCCATCGCCGTGAAAGACAATATTAGCGTGGCGGGTGAGCCGACGCGTTGCGCATCGCAATTCCTTTCCACCTACGAAGCTCCCTTCGATGCCGAAGCCGTTGTGCGCCTGAAGCAGGCGGGCGGTGTTCCCTTCGGTCGTACCAACATGGATGAATTTGCCATGGGGGCAAGCGGTGAAAATTCCGCATACGGTGCGACGCTCAACCCCTGCAATCCTCTGCATGTTCCGGGCGGATCATCGAGCGGATCTGCAGCCGCCGTAGCAGACGGAACGGCCATTGCCGCGTTGGGATCTGACACGGGCGGTTCGGTGCGCCAACCGGCATCGCATTGCGGTATCGTGGGGATGAAACCCACCTACGGACGTGTTTCACGCTATGGACTGGTGGCGTTTGCTTCATCGCTGGATCAGATCGGTCCGCTGACGCGTGATGTGCGGGATTCAGCCGTGTTGCTGAATGCCATTGCCGGGTATGACCCGAAAGATTCCACATCTGACCGCCACGAAACAGAAGATTTTACTGCGCTGTTGGGGCATGATGTTAAGGGGATGAAGATTGGCATGCCGAAGGAGTACCGTTCTGTCGGAAACCATCCGCTGGTGCAGGGTGCGGTGGATCGTGCGGCGGCACAGTTGCGTGATTTAGGTGCAGAGATTATCGAAATTGAGCTGCCCCGCAGTGAAGCCGTTGTTGCCGCCTATTACATCATCGCCTGTGCGGAAGCTTCCTCGAACCTTTCCCGTTTTGACGGCATCCGCTACGGCATCCGTGCTGAAGCTCCCAAAAATTTGGAAGATTTGTATTCGCGCAGCCGTGCGGCGGGCTTTGGCGAAGAGGTGAAGCGGCGCATTATTTTGGGAACCTACGTGCTGAGTTCCGGTTACTACGATGCGTATTATGCCAAGGCACAAAAGGTACGTGCTCTCATTGCGCAAGATTTTGACCGGGCGTTCTGTGAGGTGGATTTTATTTTGGGCCCGACAGCACCTACGCCGGCACCGCTGTTGCATGATGACAAGATGACCCCCTTGCAACGCTATTTGGCAGATATTTACACTATTCCTGCCAATTTGGCAGGCTTGCCCGCCATTTCTCTGCCGTGTCGTGCGCCGCAGGCAACGGCGGATGATCTCCCCACAGGAATTCAACTGATCGCTCCGCACTACGCCGAAACGAAGCTCTTTTCCATCGCGTATGCGATGGAAAAATCAGGAATTAGGAATTGTTAAATTCGCCCCCGCAGATGTTGGGGAAAAAGAGTTTTTGATCCGGACGTTCCCTTTTATTGGGTCTGTTCAACGTGTGCTGTCTGTTTTGAAGCATGCCGAAGGTTGCTAATTTTTCGTTTGAGCGAGAAATTGAAATTCCTTCGGCTTTAGGCGAAAGAAATTTTTAACTTCTAACTAGGCACTGTTTTTTGTCGGGTTTGGCGTCCGGACGTTGTGGTTTTTCGCCTTGTTTGAGGTCGGAGTGATGAGGCGCATCGCCCGGTTTTGCATCAGGATGCTTAGGGGCGTTGTCGGGTTTGGCGTCCGGGCGTTGAGGCTTTTCTCCTCGTTTGAGGTCGGGGCGTTTGACCATGTTACTGCGTTTAAAATCGGGACGGGAATGATGCTCGACACGGTTGTGTAACGGGGTGGATGTTTCATTGTGGGGTGGCGGAATAGTCTTTGGATGATGCGGGTGCCGTCCGTTGTGGGGTGGCGGCGGGGTCGGAGAACCGGCGACGTATAATGAACTGCTATTGTACGATGAATACCCATTGTTGTATCCGTAACCATTCGAATATGACCTGCCCGAATACGAGCCGGAGGATCTTCTTGAGCCGCTCGAATACGAACCGTTCGTCATATCGTATGCCGGTTCGTAAGCAGGAGGAGCATCATAGAAAAACTCATGCCATTCCGCACACGAAGACAACGCCACTGCGGTACACAAGGACAATGCGCCCGATAGGGGGAGGAGAGAGAGATTTCATACGAACCAATATGTTACGCTGATTTTATGCAACGTCAAGAAGGTTTCTCCCCCCCAAAAAAGGTTTTTGAGCGGGGAATTTTTCTTCCCTTCGAAATGAGGGGGAGAAAAAGCGGGGTATTGTGTCGCGCCTCTCCTCTTGTCAGGGGCGTGGCTTCGTGATAGCATGCCTTCGAAAGCTATGAGCAGAAACTGGCAATTGAGGCGAGAGCTGTGGCAGATGCCCGAGCGGGGAGCCGTGATGGGGATTTTGAACGTGACGCCTGATTCTTTTTCCGATGGCGGGGTGTACAGCGATCCGCAGATTGCTCTGCACCGTGCGGAGGAGCTGGTGCGGGAAGGTGCGGATGTGATTGATCTGGGCGGGGAATCGACGCGCCCGGGATCCTCGGAAGTGCCTCCAGAGGAAGAAATACGCCGCGTTTTGCCCGTGTTGAAAGTCCTGCGGAGCAACGCCGACCTGCGACTTTCTGTCGATACGCGTCATGCCGAAACGGCGCGGGTTGCCTTGGAAGCCGGTGCAGACATTATCAATGACGTGAACGGCTTGCGAGACCCCGCCATGGTGCAACTGTGTGCGGAATACGGCTGTGGGGTGGTTGTGATGCACATGAAGGGCGAGCCGAAAACCATGCAAAATGAGCCCGTGTACAAGGATGTCGTGGTAGAGGTGCGGGCATTTTTTGAAGAGAGATTGGAAAGACTGACAGCCAATGGTGTGAATCCCGCCTGTATTTGCTGGGATCCCGGCTTGGGCTTTGGCAAAACTACCGAACACAATTTGCAACTGTTGGCGCAGCTGGAAAAATTGCGCGTGGGCAATTTGCCGATGATGATGGCGCTTTCTCGGAAACGTTTTCTGGGAGACGTCTTGGGGGATGCAGCCAAGGGACGAGGCACGGTGCCGTCCGTTGCCATGTCACTGTATGCTGCTGCACACGGGGCAGACATTCACCGCGTTCACGAAGCGGGTGCGCTGGTCGATGCGCTGACCCTGTGCCGTGCGGCAGAGGAGCTGCGCTAATCGCAGACGGTTTGCCAATTCGGATCGCGGTGGGCGAGAAAACAAAGGGCGATTTGTTCACGCGTGTTGCGGGTGAGAGAAAGGTTCTCCGGCAGATCCGAGAGAGAGAACCATCCCATGGCATCGGTTTCAATCGAGGGCGCAAAATGCCCGCCCGTCTGCTCGCAAATCAAAAAAGCTTTGGCAACGCCGTAGGCGAATGGCGGCGTGTTGTGCCGATTGCGATCGAACAGGGCGACAAATCGGGCAGGGCGCACGTCCAGCCCCGCTTCTTCTTTCACCTCTTTGATCAGGTTTTCGCTGACGGACAGGTTGACGTCTACCCAACCGCCGGGCAATGCCCATGTGCTTTCTGCTTTTTCGCGGACGAGTAAAATGCGCTCTTCCGCATCGAAGATCGCCGCCCGCGAATCGAGCTTGGGTGTGGGGTAGCCGCAATCCGCACAAAAAAGCCCTGCCACTGTTTCGGGGGAAAGCTCTGCTTTTTCGGCAAGCATCTCGGCGGTCATAGAGCGAATGCGCCGAAAACGTTCGATGTCGTAGGGGTCTTTGGAATACGCCAAGCCCGCTTGAGCCAGCATTTGCAGTTCGATGATGCGCTCCAAGTACGGCTCTCGCTTCTTCGGCCGGCTGAAAAGGGATAACACGCCGTGCGGATGCGAAAAGCGATATGCGGCGGGAATGTCCGAACGCGTTGATCCCCATTCGGCAAGACCAAAGTCCATCCCTGCGGAGGCGGCACAATGGCTGTCGCAAAGCGCGTCACCGATGTAAAGGCAATCTTGGGCGCGTGTGTCTGTAAGGGCAATCCAACGCAGAAGAGGGGCGGGGTGCGGCTTATGTTCGTCTGTATCGTCACTGCATACGGTTTGTTCAAAATAATCCGCAAGCCCGAGAGTGCAAAAAACGCTTTCGTATTCTGTACGGGATTCCGAGGTGACGATGCCCATTCGAATTCCTTTGGCTGCAAGGCATTGTACTAAAGAACGCACGTCGTGAAACAAGCGGGTGTGTTCCTTTGCGAAGCGGATGCAGAGTTCCCGTACCCGATTAAGGTGAGCGGGTGTGTTGGGAATGCCGAGGTATGCCAAGGCATCGGCATCGGACAGACCGTAACAGGTGGTCAGTTCTTCTTCCGTAATTCCTATGCCTCGCGTTTTATGCGAAAAGGCATCCAGAGCCAGGCTGTTGGCGTGTCGGCTGTCGAGCAAAGTTCCGTCTAAATCGAAGATGACGTGAGTGTACATGACTTAATGGGGGGATGCTGGTGAACCTTCGCGCACGATTTTGCCACCGAAGACACCGCTGCCGGGACCCATTTCGACGAGGTAGTCCGCACGTTCGAGGATGCTAGTGTTGTGTTCAATGCAGAGGATGGTATGCCCGGCATCTCGCAGGGCATAGATGGCCTTGAGGAGAAGCTCGATTTCGGCGAAATGCAAGCCGGTACTCGGCTCGTCCAAGATGAAGAGGATGCGTTCGTCCGTCTTGACGCTGCGTCCCGTGCGCAATGAGGCGGCTTTGGCAAGATGGACGGCAAGCTTGATGCGCTGTGCTTCGCCGCCGGAAAGGGAAGATGACGGGCGATCCAGTTGTAGGTAGCCCAGCCCGAGATCGTGCAGACTGTGCAAGACGGCTTCGGCACGAGGGAGCTGTTTCAACAGATCGAGGGCTTCGTCGACCGTTAGGGCAAGGATATCCGCAATGGATTTGCCGCGCCAGGTGACTTCGAGCGTTTCGCGGTTGTATCTGCGACCGTGACAGGCATCGCATTCTGTGTAGACGTCTGCGAGAAAGTTCATGTCCACTTCCAGCAGACCGGTGCCGACACAGCGTTCGCAACGTCCTCCTCGCATGTTGACGGAAAAGCGAGCGGCAGTGTAGCCCCTTTGTTTGGAAAGGGGCAGAGAGGCGAACAGGGGGCGCAGGATATCCAAGATACCCGTTGCGGTGGCAAGCGTGGAGCGCGGCGAAGTGCCGATGGGCGATTGATCGACAGAAACGGCGCGGCGCAGGGTTTTTACTCCGTCGAGCGTGTGGGTGCGGAAGGCAGACAGTAGGCATTCATGTACCAAGGTCGATTTGCCGGAACCGCTCGGTCCGGAAATACAGGTGAAGGAGGCGAGAGGAAAGCGGAACGTCACGTTTTTGAGATTGCGAGCGCAAGCTTTGTGCAGGGTGACCCAATCGCATTGAGCGAGGTCGAGCGGTTGTGATACGGGAAGTTGTCGCTTGCCCGAGAGCCATGCGCCCGAAGGCGAATCGGGGTTTGCCGTCAGCTCGCCGAACGTACCCTGCGCGATGATGCGTCCGCCATCTGCGCCCGCGCCCGTCCCCATTTCGATGAGATAATCTGCAGCTGCCAGCAACAGGGGATCGTGTTCTACGATGAGAACTGTGTTACCCAGATCGCGCAGTTGTTGCAGGGAGCGGATCAGCCTTTCCGTTTCGCGCGGGTGCAACCCGATTGTCGGCTCATCGAGAATGTAGAGTGTGCCGGAAAGCCCGCCGCCTAGTTGACCTGCAAGGCGGGCGCGTTGCAATTCTCCTCCGGAAAGACTGTCAACCGTGCGCTCCAACGAGAGGTAATCCAACCCCAGCTCTTGCAAGCAAAGCAGACGCTTTCTCAGTTCTTCCGTTACTTGCTTGATGCCGGAGCGATAAGCAGGGGGAACGATGAGCGTGGGGAGCATTTCCAGATTTTCGGTAATGCTCTCTTGGCAAAATTGGGCGATATTCAGCTTTTGCCCACCCCATGAGAGCGTGACCGCCAAGATAACGGGGTTGAGGCGAAGCCCGCAGCAATCCGGACAGGGGAATTCTTTCTTCCCTTGGTGGACGATGCCCGTGCCATCACATGCGGGGCAAGATCCCTCGCGGGATTCGTACGAGAAGCTTTTGGGAACCAGCTCTGGGAGGATAAAGCCGGTTTCGCTGTTGCGATAGCGCGTGTAAAAGCTTTCTTCATGCTCGTCTGTTTCATTGGGTTTGCGTATGAGGACTCGTACCTCATCGGGGCAGATGCGGAGCGCGGTTTGCAGAGAGTCTGCCATGCGGGATTCGGTGGATGTCCGCACGACCATGCGGTCGATAACAAGCTCTAAACGACGGGGCATGACCGTGGGAGTGATGTCATCCAAATCCACAATTTCTCCGTCTGCCCGAAGACGCAGGAAGCCCTGCCGCCGCAGGTCTCGAAAATCAGCTTCGGGATCGTCAATGCCGAATGCGGGGGGGAGGGGCGCGAGAAGAATGAGACGCGTCCCTTCAGGCAATGCCGCCAGCTGCATGATGATCTCATCGGGGCTGAGCTTGGTGAGAACCGCGCCTGTGGTGGGATCATGCGGTGTGCCGATAGCAGCGTAGAGGATGCGGAGATAATCCAACGTTTCCGTGAGTGTGCCGAGTGTGGTGCGCCCCGGTCCTGCGGAGGCGTGTTGTTCCAGACACAGCGCGGGGGGAAGCCCGGTGATGGAATCGAAGATGGGTTTTTCGGGACGTGTGAGCAGTTGGCGGGCGCGTGGCGAAAGACAATCCAGAAAGCGGCGGCGTGATTCGGCGAAAAGCGTATCGTATGCCAGCGTTGATTTTCCCGAGCCGGATGGTCCCAGCAGTGCGATGAGCTTACCCTGCGGTAAGTCGAGATCGAGATGCTTCAAACAATGCTGTGCCGCGCCGCGTATGCGAATGACAGATTCCATGGCCTGCTATTTTTTCGGAAGATGCCCCCGATGGATTCCACCGGGGAGTACGATGAGATCCCCTTTTTTCAAATCGCCGAGGAAGACGCCTGTTTCACCCACGGTCACCACGCCACTGACGTCTAGTTTTCCCTCCAGCGTTCCTTCGATCAGGGCATGATGCACAACGGCAGACTTTCGCAGGGTGACGTGTGCATTTTTGCGAATGTGCAGGGTGTGAACGCGAATGATCCCTGTGATGACCGTTTCGGAGCTGATATCTAAGGTCCCGCTGCAGACGAACGATCCGGAGGCAACTCCTTTCATGGTAAGCGTGTGACAATGAATATCAAGATGCGAAAGGATTGCTCGCGGATGGATGGTGACGTCACCTTGGGTGCGTACTCTCATTTTGGGAGAACCCGGGAACATGGTGACATCCCCCATGGACAGATGAGCCTTGCAATAGATGCAATGAGCGGAAAGTGCCGCTGCGGGGACTTCGGAAATGCGCCCGCATTCGTGACAGATCACACTGCGCATCGGAATCACCGTTGTGGCGGGGACGCGTTCCGCTTCATTAGGACGTTCGTCCGAATTTGTGTTGGGGCGGTGGCGGGATGGCTCTTCCGTGATGACCGCTTGAGGGTGAAATTGCACTGTGTCCATAGGATAAGAAAAAGGGAGCGAAAGCCGTAACGCCCCGCCCCCCCTTTTTCGAAATGAAATGAATTGAGTGAAATTGATAAAACGACCGATTAAGCCAACAAATCGGGAGTGTTCGAAGCCGTTTTCTTGGTAGCATTCTTTTTGTCGGATGCAACCGTGTTTGGTAAGGTCATGCCCGCTACGTTGCCCACTGTGGAACGCCCGATGAAGACTGCGCCCGCCTGAATCGAAAGGGTGGAAGCCACGATATCACCTACAAGCTTGGCGGTGGAGGACAATTCAACGCGATCGGTAACGGTGACGTTGCCGGTGACTTCGCCGTGAATGATGGCGGATTTCGTCTTGATTTCCGCTTGGATGCTGGCGTTTGTGCCAACGGTCAACACGCCATCGGAGAAGATTTCACCTTCGACGCTGCCGTCAACGAGCAAGTCATCCGTAAAACGCAAGGTCCCCACAACGGAAACATCCGAATTGAGAACGTTGCGAACGGAGCCTTGAGAGGAAATCGGTACGGAAATGTCCGAAACGGATTCGTAGGACGCCGCCGTTTCGTTCGATGCAAAAAGGTTTTCGGGATCGACGCTTGCATCGGAGACGGGAGTGACGCCTGACCAATCGGAGAAGCCTTGGGCATCTCCGAAGTTTTTGTCCGATTCGGAGTCTGTTTTTTTAAAGTTGCTGAACATAGATAAGTTATGAAAAATAAAAGATTATCGGCGAAAATATCACCGCCGGAACCATGTTAACGTGAGGGGGCTTTTTTGTCCATCAGAAATTCTGTCAAAGAGAAAAAATCCCCCAGCGGCGATTAACCTGCGTAGGGCGGTTCGATTTCGACGATCATGTTGATTTCCACCGCAACATTGAGGGGAAGCGCGGCAACACCGACCGCAGAGCGGGTGTGCGCGGCAGATTCGCCAAAAAGCTCAACGAGAAGATCAGACGCACCGTTGAGAACGAGAGCCTGATCGACAAAGTCCGGAGCGGAATTCACAAAGCCGTTGACGGCAATGATTTTGGTGAGGCGTTCGAAACCGCCGAGGTGTTGCTGAATGACGGCGAGGCGATTAAGGATTGCGGCAACGGCGGCTTTTTGAGCCGTTGGGATATCAACGTCAACACCCACTTTTCCGTAGTAGGCTTCATCCCCGTTGATGGAGATGCCACCGGAAAGGTAGAGTTGATTGCCCGATTGGATGCATTGAACGTAAGACCCGACGGGGGCAGGTGCCGGATGTAGTGTAAGACCTTTTTCTTGAAGGACGTCGTTGTTGAGAATCATAATAAAGCAAGATGTTCTGTGACGTGAGACAGGGTACACTGATTTGGTTCAAATAGCAAGGGAGAACACAACGTTCAAGCCGGAAAGCTGTCCCGGCGAAGGATCTCTATTTCTCTGATAGTTGTGTATGACACAATGTTGCATGCGATGAAGTGATGGTTTTTCTGTCTTTTTCTGTGATTTTCCGCGTAATGGGAGAGCTT
>CAYQNL010000028.1:0-9484 GCA_964418985.1 uncultured Akkermansia sp.
CGGTATCTCTCATATCACCTCTTGTTTCGGCGCAGCAAAGCACAGCTATACCTCAACCGGGAGCACAGCCTGCTGTAAGTGATGCTAAAGCCAGAGGAGCGGCTTATCTAGCACAGAAGCAAAAGCAGATGTATTATGACAGGCTGAATGCTGTCAGAAACGAATTCTGGGATACCGGTAGGGTGATGACGGCCGAAGAACAAGCTGTGGCTTTGACTCGTATGAGGAGAGCCATGGATGCAGCTAAGGCAAACGGTGATGAAGAACGCTATGCTTTGCTGCAGCATGCGTATAAAAATATGTCAGGCTTTGCAGAATGGAGCAAGGGTGTTGATCAGGGCAGAGCGGCTAAGGGTGATTTAGAAGCGGAGGAAGCCAAGGAGCAATTGGATGAGCTGAAAAAATTGGAGAAATCCAAGCTGTACATGAGAAAATGGCATGGAAAAAGTGTGCAGCGAAGTCCGTTGGATGTGGTCGCAAAAAGATATTCGGATAAGCAACGGCACGATAAGAGGGGTTTCCTAAATGCGATGGATTTTCTGGGGCCGGGAATCAGTATAATCATCGTAATCGCGCTGTACGGGGGCATCAGCATTCTCGCGCCTCGGGAAAACGTGCCGAATAGGAAGTTTTTGATGCCGTATTGTCTGGGTGTGGGTATCTTGGATTTGCTCAATTTGCCGATGATGCCTTTTCTGTTAGTGGAAATAGGCTGCGTTCTTTGGCTCGCCCGGGTATTCCGATGTTCATGGGGGCGTTCTTTGGCGGTGTTGAGCATCGTATCGGGCATTTTTTGTTTGTTCACAATGATTTTTGCAGTGAGTTAACGTTTTCTTTGATGCGAATCATAAAACAAGCGCAACCGGATCCTCCGGCATCCTGCGGATGGGTACACGTTTTCTCACCTCCGTCCGTAAAGCATGAGGCATCAAAATAGGAACAAATTGGCAAATTGTCTCGCATGGGAACAAGAGCATTGGCTATGCGGCAAGAAATCCGCAACGGAGCAAGCGAGCGATTCTCACGCCGCTGCTTCCATGACATCTTTTAGAATACAGCTATCGTCATGATGAAGCGTAATTTATTTATGAAGTGCTGTTTGGAGAATAACAGCTTCGCGAAAATTTGAAATAAAATCGCACACAGTAAATTAGAAAAGGAGGATTGCACATCTTGCCCCGCCAAAGCGGGGAGGGTGTGTTTTTGCATTTTGAAAGGCAGTGCCGATTGACAAACGGGATCTCTTTCGCATAATAGCGGCATGCGTCTTGCCTGTCTTCATGGTTCTCCCGAGGTTTTTTATTCGTTGCAGGGAGAAGGTGTCAGCCAAGGAAGCCCGAGTGTTTTTGTGAGGCTGGCGGGATGCAATTTGGCATGCAAGTGGTGTGATACTGCCTATTCGTGGAATCAAGGGAGAGGGGGAGAGACGGAGGTGTCGGCTGTTGTCGAATTAATTGAGAAGGCAGCCCCGCATCCATGTCGGCTTGTGGTTACCGGCGGTGAGCCTCTGTTGCAACAGGACGAGCTGGAACAGTTGCTCTCTGCCATTCCCGCCCGAAGCACGGAAATTGAGACCAATGGGACGATCATGCCGTCCGATTTCCTTTTAAATGCGGTTTCACAGTGGAATGTGTCTCCCAAATTGCATCATTCCGGAAACAATTCCGACCGTTGCGTGATGCCTTCTGTGTTGTCGCGTTTGGGGCAGACGGGGCGGGCGTGGTTTAAATTTGTGGTTTCGCATGAAGACGATTGGAAGGAAATAAAAGAGCTTGCCTCGTGTGCGGGAATTCCGCAAGACCGCATTTTGCTGATGCCTTTGGCATCGACACGAACAGAATTGGAAGTAACGTTGCCGATCGTTGCCGAGATGTGCATGAAGCATGGGGTACGTTTGTCCAACCGTCTTCAAATTTTGTTGTGGAACGATAAAAAGGGGGTATAGGCTCTCGGTGCGTCTTTGACAGGGGAAAGACAATATGGTATAACTCCGTCGGCTTTGAGCCGTCATCATTATACTGTTTTGCGATGAAATTTTCTATAGTTGTCCGTTCCCTTCTTGTTTGTTTTCTTTGTTCACAGGTTTGTGTTGCCGATTTAGAAGGATACAGAGATCTTATTTTCAATGATGATTTCAGCTCTCCGTCTGTTTCCCCAAGCGGAAAGGATGCAGACGGTTCACCGTTGAAGTGGAACAGAATAGAATACAAAAGCTATAATGTGGGATCCGGGTGGCGTACATATCAATCAATCGATGAAGATTTGGTTCAATATAATGATGACGGCACAGTGACGTTGTGGGGTAAAAAGGGGACGTATTCCAACGAAAAGAACAGTACGGCAACAGATGTAGTGTATGAGGAAAACACCTATGCCTGTGGCGGTATCTTTACAAACAAAACATTTACGTTTCAATACGGATATGTAGAGGTTAAGGCAAAATTTGACAGTGTGCAGGGTGTATGGCCCGCCATTTGGATGATGCCTGTGAGCAATGGAGAATACTCATGGCCGTACAATGGTGAGATCGATATCATGGAGCATTTGAACAATGATTCCAAAGTATATCAAACGCTTCATTTTTGGAGAGACAGCGGATCGGGTGATAATAACCCGGGCGTGAACGGCGGGGGAGGTGTGACAATCAACGGAACGAACGATTGGCATACATACGGAATGGAATGGCAACCGGATGCGGTCAGTTTTTATGTTGACGGCGAAAAAACAGGTACATTGTATGCTTCGGATTATATCAATTGGCCTTTCGCGCGGGAAAATAACGAGTTTTACCTGAAAATCGATCAGCAGATCGGGGGCAATTGGGTAGAAGGTTCGGGGACAGGCGGTATAGACGGTGATAAACTTGCCACCGATGGTGCTGCTTTTACACTCGATTATGTCAATGTGTATTCAGCCCAAAATGCCGTTACGGGCAACACATGGAAGAATGGCAACGCCGCGACATGGAACGATGGCGTAGAGCTGGCAGACGGTTCGACGTGGGGAGGATCAAACATGATGATTTTTGACGGAACAAAAGGCGATGTTGCTGTGGGGACTGTAAAAACAGTATCTTTGGCTGTACGTAACAAAGCCGATGTTCTTCTTTCCGGCGGGACGATCAGCAATGCTGACGGTCAAGCATTGCGCTTGTTTGCGGATGCCGGGGCTTCCATGACGATTTCGAGCGATCTCAACTGCCGTTCCGGGTTGAATATAGGCGGGGCGGTCGGTTCGTCCGTTAAGTTGGGCGGGAATATTTCATGCTCGGGCGGGATGAACATCAATTCCGTTGCATCTGTTGAATTGAGTGGGCATGTCGGTGGCTCGGGGACGATCAATATTAATGCCGGGCAGGTTACGTTTTCCGGAACAATTGCCACAGCCGGGCGCACCATCAACATCAACGGCGGGAAGGTTATCGTAACCGGTTCGTCCACTCAGTCGTATTGGGATGCCGGCGGGAATATCAACATTGCTTCCGATTCCTCATTGGCGATTTGCTCCGGCGGGGCGTTGTTCCGTAATTCAGATGCTACAGGAAATACATCGGGGATCGTGACAGTGAATGGTACGTTGTCGCTGGAATACTTTGGTTGGGGTAATGGGGAATCTTCTCTCGGTCGTTTGAGTTACGCTGCTTCCAATTTTGTGATGAACAACGGGGCTCGTCTTGAAATTACGGAAACGGGAGCCAGCGGGCGCGGCATTACGATGAATGGTTGGGGTGCCGGGTACACCATAGCTGTGGCAGACGGCAAAACATTTACATGGAATCGAGATTTGGATGCATATGCCAACGTGTTGACGAATGGTTCCGGAGCCGGTTGCGCCCTTAATTTGGAAATCGGGAAGGGGGCAAAAATGAACATGGGGAAGGTGATTAATGATGGTCTATCTCTTACAAAATCAGGAGAAGGGCAACTGTCGTACAACGGAAGTATCGCGCTCTCTGCCAACCGTGCCCTCCATGTCAAGGAAGGTGATATGACAGTCACCGGCGATGTGACGAATACGGGAATCGTCCTCCATGGCGGTTCGCTTACCGTAAACGGAGAAACCACGTTAAATGCCTCTACAACTGTTGAAATGTTCTCCGGTTCATCGTTTGCCTCAGGCTCGGAAGGGATCACCGTAACGGTGGCGGGAGGATGTTCGCAAGCCGTTCTTTCCGCCGGGGCGGCAAACACGAAAGTTTCGTTGGCTTCATCCAATCTTTCTCTCAGCAATGCTGCGGTAACCATAAATAAAGATACCGATATTACCGTGAACGCGGTTGTGAACAATTCTGCCGTGAAAAATGTCGGCAGCGGAGCTGTTACCCTTTCGGTTGTAACCTCACAATCCAGTTTGATCAATAATTCGGGATCCGATGCCGCCACCGGCACCCTGACAGATCGGTATGCCCCATCTTCACAGAGTGGTTATAAAGCCATCCGTGCTGTGACGGGCGATATTTTACTGTACAACAAAAGCGCGGGGATCAGCGTCACAGAGCTTGAAATATTGGGCGATTCGGTAGTCAGCGTTTATTCCGGCTCTGTCGCCATTGAAGCGGACGAGGTTTCCGCTCTTGTCTCAGACGGTATATTGATGGCGAACGGCGGGCGATTGAATGCCAACCTCGCGCTTCGCGATTCGTTGATCAAGATCAGCGGAGAAAGCGGTTTGACGCTGGGTTCAACGTTGACAATAGGTGAAGGAAATACGTTGGACTGGGCGCACGTTACGGCGTCTTTGGTGAAGCCCGGCGATACATACACGCTGTTCAGCGGAGTAGATGCTTTGACGATAAGCGGGACGGACTACGCGAATTATACCGGTGCGCTTACGTTGGGGAGCAATATTCTTGCGACCGATGTATTTGGCGGCTACACCGGGAAGCATCCCGAAGCGTATGTTTTGACGTACACCGGCGGCGAAAATGCCGTGTTAAGCATCACCTATCGCGCAATACCCGAACCGACAACGGGCTTGCTTTTTTCGAGCGCGGTTGCATATGTGGCGTTGCGCCGACGCCGTAAAAAATGAGATCCCCGTATGCGGAGATCTCATGATAAAGCGAGAATTGTTTATTTCGGAAATGAACGAAAGAAACGGCGTTTGGTTATTTCGCCATTTCTTTCAGCATGTTGTTATAATGGTCAATCCACCGTTGCAGACGCGGGGCAATGTCAGAATCGGGATCAGCCTTGACTGCTTGCATGTAGAGGTTGCGAATGACGGCAATGCGTTCGGGAAGCGGTATATCCGTCTTGAGGGCATAGCTGTCGGCAATCATTTTCAAAACGCTCTGGCGCACCGGAGGCAATAAATCGGGATCTACAGCCATAGCGAGAGCAACGACAATGGTCTTATCCGTTTCGTGCGGTTTAATTTTACCCGCGCGTTCCGCGCACATATTGCGGAAGGCTTCCGTTTGTTCGCCGAGCATCTTATCGCGTTCTACGAGACCTTTATAGCCCAATTCATTTTTCGGATCGAGGGCTTCAATTTCATGAATGATATTGTCGTGGAACGGGCGCAATTCGGCTGGGAGAGTTTTCAGTGCGGCATCGAGAAGGCGAGCTTTTTCAGCACCTTCCTTGCCGTCGGCCTTTGCCAAAGCCTGTTGAAATTGAGCTTTGACGGCGAGTGCGCCTTCCATTCGTTTGATATAGTCTGCAGCAGACGGAGCAGAAGACATCACCTTGGCATAGGGACGCATGTCCGGCGTGCATATCACGGCAGTGGGGAAACTGTCAACGTGATATTTTTTCATGAGAGCATACAGCTCAACGATATTCGGCTTTGTTGTATCGGGTTTGCGCGGCATGATTTGTTCTGCCGGGATAAACTTGTCTTTAGCCCAATCCGTAAAAAGATCCGACGTCAGAATATTATCGTGCAGATGTTGACAGGCAGGGCACCAATCTGTCCCCGTGAAAAGAAGGTAGACATCCCGTTGTTGTTGTTGAGCAGCCTGTTCTGTCGCTTTAATGGTGGGAAGCCACGTCATTTCGCCCGCTTGGGCGAAAAAGGCGGAAAGGCACAAGGCGAATAGGAATGAGTATTTCATGTTCCGAACAGGCTACCGCAAAGTGTACGGGGCTTCAAGTTCAAAGATCGTTATTCAGTGTAAAAAAGCAAAAACGGGCTTGTTTCGGGGGCGAACGTGCATTACAATGCCTGCGGTAAAAGACAAAGGGGTGCCCCTTCCGATCGTGAAGGCGGCTGAGATGATACCCTCAGACCTGATGCAGATCATGCTGCCGTAGGGATTGTGCTTTCCAATTGCCCGAATTTGTTTTGGGCAGGTGCGCTTCTTTGTTTTTCCTTGTTGCAAAAGCGCACATGAAAATCATTGTCAATAACCAAGAAACGGAAACCGATGCCGAAACGTTGTTCGGCTTGGCAAAAGAATTGAAACTTCCGCAAAGCGGAATAGCCCTCGGCGTCAACAATCGTGTATTGCCCCGTGCCGAATGGCAAAAAACGAAGCTTGCGGCAGGAATGCACATCGTTATCGTCAAGGCGGTTTGCGGTGGTTGATTCGCCTGCCCGCCTCACATTAAACGCAGAACAGAATATGAAAAAATTGATAATAGCCGAACGCGAATTCACCTCTCGCCTTTTTCTCGGAACGGGGAAATTTGGATCGTCCGATGTCATGGCACAGGCGATAGTTGCTTCCGGCACGGAAATGGTCACCGTGGCGATGAAGAGAATTGATCCGAGCAATGCCGCCGATGATCTTTTGACGCAAACCGCGCAACCCGGGGTGTCTCTTTTGCCCAACACGGCAGGTGCCCGCACGGCACAGGAGGCTGTTTTTGCGGCTCAGCTGTCGCGGGAAGTTTTTGGTACAAATTGGCTGAAGCTGGAAATTCACCCCGATCCGCGCTATCTGTTGCCTGACCCCGCAGAAACGCTCAAGGCAACAGAAGATTTGGTGCGCCTTGGCTTTGTCGTCTTGCCGTATTGTTCGGCCGATCCCACCCTTTGCAAACGGCTGGAAGAGGCAGGGGCGGCCGCCGTGATGCCCTTGGGCGCACCCATCGGTTCGAATCTCGGCTTGCGGACGCGTGATTTTTTGCAAATCATTATAGAACAATCAAAGGTACCTGTTATTGTCGATGCGGGGATCGGTGCGCCGTCGCATGCATGCGAGGCTATGGAGATGGGGGCAGATGCCTGTTTGGTCAATACCGCCATTGCATCGGCGGGAGATCCCGTTGCCATGGCCCGCGCTTTTCTCTTTGCCGTTGAAGCGGGCAGGTTGGCATTTGAAACCGGTTTGTCCACGCAAAGAAGAACGTTTGAAGCGGATGCCACATCACCGCTGACAGCCTTTCTTGATTGATGCCATGTTTTCTGATTATCTGAAACAATACGATTGGGCTGAAACCACCGCCCGCATCTGCGCCAAAACCGCTGAGGACGTTCTCTGCGCCTTGGAAAAGCCCCGTTGCGGGTGGGAAGATTTTCTTGCGCTGATTTCGCCCGCTGCCGCGCCTTACATAGAAACAATGGCGAGATTGAGCCGACAGTACACCGAAGAACGTTTTGGACGCGTCATATCGATGTTCATCCCGCTGTACCTGACCAATTCGTGTACCAATTCATGCGTATACTGCGGGTTTCAAATAGACAACCGCATGAAGCGCACCATATTGACGGAAGAAGAAACCGTCAATGAATACCGGGCCATCAAACGCTTGGCCCCCTTTGAAAATATCTTACTGGTGATGGGGGAAAATCCTCAGAAAGCCGGTGTCCCCTACATTGCCCGCGCCCTTGATTTGGCGCGTCCGTACTTCGCGAATCTCAAAATTGAAGTCATGCCCTTGTCGGAAGAAGATTATGCTTCGTTGAGGCGGCACGGGCTGAACGGCGTGGTGTGTTTTCAAGAAACCTATCACAGAGAAATGTACCCCCTTTTTCATCCGCGCGGGATGAAATCAAACTTCGAATGGCGGCTCAACGCCTTTGACCGCATGGGGCGGGCAGGGGTTCACAGCATCGGTTTGGGGACGCTCATCGGGCTGGATCCCGAGTGGCGTACCGACGTGGCGATGATGGCTCTGCACGTGCGCTATCTGCGCAAGCATTATTGGCGTACAAAGCTCAGTGTTAATTTTCCCCGTATGCGTCCATCGGAAAACGGCGGGTTTCGTCCAAATTGCACCATGAGCGATCGAGAATTGGCTCAGGCAACGTTTGCCATGCGTATTTTTGACCACGATGTCGACATTTCGTATTCAACGCGCGAACCCGCCCGCATTCGGGATCACATGGCAACATTGGGTGTGACAACCATGAGCGTTGAAAGTAAAACGGAACCCGGCGGGTATTTTTCATATCCGCAGGCGTTGGAACAATTCCGCATCAGCGATGATCGCCCGGCGGGCGAAGTCGTCAAATCCCTCTGCGCCGCAGGACGTGAAGCCGTGTGGAAAGATTGGGATAAAGTGTTTGACGAAACATCCGTATGAGATACGCCCGTCAGATCGGATTGCCGCAAATCGGCGCGGCAGGGCAGGAACGGTTACGCCGCGCACGCGTCCTTTTGGTGGGGATCGGGGGGCTGGGAACTCCCGTTGCACAGTATTTGGTCGGTGCCGGTGTAGGGCGGCTGGGGCTGGCAGACAATGATACGGTTAGCCTCGATAATCTGCATCGCCAAGTATTGTATACGGAAAACGACGTGGGAAAATTAAAAGTTTCCTGTGCCGCAGAACACTTGCACGCGATGAACAGCGAAGTGAAGCTTGAACCTTACGCCTGCCGCATTACACCCGCAAACGCCGGTGAAATCATCGGGCGTTACGATCTTGTCATTGACGGGTGTGACAATTATGCCACCCGCTACGCGATCGACGAAGCAACGGTCAATCAGCAAAAAGCGTACCTCTACGGGGCTGTTTGCGGCTTTGAAGGGCAAGTTGCCGTCTTTAATTCCAAGGTGAACCCATATCGTTATCGGGATCTCTGGCCCGAAATGCCGCCTCCGCCCGCAGATAAAAGCTTGGTCGGCATGTTGCCTGCCGTGATCGGCAGTGTGATGGCGCACGAAGCCCTCAAATTGATCTGCGGTTACGGCGATCCGCTCATCGGGCGTCTGTGGACTTTCGATCTCCTTTCCATGCAATCCAATTGCCTGAAACTTATTTAATGAGGAATTGATCCCCCGTTGAAACGGAGGCCAATTTTTATAGAGTAAATGTCTGCTCTTTGACGTGCCGACAAAGGGCTAAAAAAGGTTAGCTTTGTACCCTCGTTTTGCTTGCGAAAACGGCAACACATACAGCATTTCGAATGCTGTAGCAAGGTTAATTTATCCATATTGTTGAAAATAATTTTCTTACAAAACGGGGGGTACATTTCAGGCATGTACTCTCACTTTTTTGCTCCCTTTAACCGTTAATTCGTTATGCCGATTTTTTTATATACAGCATTCGAAATGCTGTAGCATTACCCGCATGCCGATGTTTCCGTTACTGCC
>CAYQNL010000029.1:0-9076 GCA_964418985.1 uncultured Akkermansia sp.
TTAATAGGGATCCTATCGAAGAAAAGGGAGGGAGGAATTTATATGCGTTTGTGAGGAATAATGCTTCGCAATTTACTGACTTGTATGGCCTATGGTGGATTTTTTCTCAAAATCAATCTATCGAAATACCTTTATCCTCTGTAAAACACTTGGAAGATAGATTAAAAGATAGACAAGGCTTTTATAAAAAAGACTATCCATGGATGTCAGTGGCAATATCCCAACTTGGGCTTCACGAAGTAAAAGATAGGAAAAAAATTGAAAGCTATGCAAAAACGTTTCCACGAAATTTTCAAAATTTTTTTGATACCCACCCTGTTACAACACCGAAGGGTGCGTGGTGCGGATGCTTTGTTTATTTCTGCACAGCTGTGAGCAATTTGAATTTGGATTTAGCCCTAAATACAAAAAATGATCCCTATAATCTCACACGAGCCTTTAAATATAAAGACGTATGGGAAAAATCAGAGATGCCGACTTTTGGTGCAATTGCAGTCATTAAAATTTCTAAGAGAAACGAAAAGGATGTTTATCATGTGGGGTTTGTTGTGGCTGAAAATACAAGTCGTGTTTTTTTATTGGGAGGGAATCAAAGTAATATGGTGAAAGTATCAGACTATTCTAAAAAAGACGTTGTAACATATCAAACTATGTCGGCATCCTCAATGCCACCATTGAAAATGCCTGATACAGTGAAGAACAAAAAGGAGAGTACACGATGAAAGCACTAATGGGATTTACAAAGGCTCTTGTTCTGTCTGCGGGGGTATTTGTTTCTTGCGAAACAGATAGAGATTTTAATCTAGATAAAAATTCGACAATAGATGGAGGTCCGGCAATAACAGATAATGAAGTAAGGCATTATTTTAGCACCTATGACTTACAGGAACAGAGCAGAAGAGATATCCTGAAATGTAACGCGAAGAGTGTGCATGGCTTTTATCCATTTGATGATTCTTTCAATTCTCAGCCAAAAAGCATACAAGATCAAGCATACAAGGCGGCTGTCTATCATCTGCAAAACTTACCTGGAGTTTACCTTTACGATACTGTGGAGGATTTTAGCGGAGGAAAGCGGGGAGAAGAAATAACCTACCCACCCTCGTGTTTTTTCGTCTTAATAGCGCAAATTTCGGGAGCTAACGATATGCACAGAAACAGATATTTTGTGTTTGACTTCACGCAAGATGCATGGTGGGGGGATATAGTTCTTAGCTCCCCTAAAGAGGAACAAGGTCTTTATCGAAAAGGAGATATATTGTACACACCAAAGGGGACGCCCTCATATCGAATTCATTATAAAAAAGATAAAGTTCATGGTCTCAGTTGTATTTTGGAAGATGGTGATGAAGTATTTTACAGCAAACAACCCATGAGTTATCAGTATTATTCAATATATGAGGAAGAGGGCTGTTGGGGCAAAAGTAGGAAAGATTACATGAAAAAATATTTAAACGAATAATACCGGGGCAAATATGACAGAAAAAGAGTGCACAAAATGAGTTACGAGTACCACCACTTGATGCAACTCACGCAAGTGACGGATGCCGCCGGGGTGCGGAGCGTGGGCTATGATGCCTACGGAGATCCTGAAACGGACAGTTTGCAAGTAGGCAACCACGCTCACCTGATCACCGAACAGAAAGACGCCTACGGACGCAGTACAGGCTACATCTACGCGCGGAGCGGGGCGGCGCAACATACCGTCAGCATCGCTTACGGAACGGACGGGCGCATTGCTTCAGCGGGCTTCCTACAAGAGAGTTCGCCCAAAACATTTGCGTGGCAGTATCTGACGGGAAGCAGCCTACCCGCCGTAATGACCATGCCCAACTCGATGAGCTTGGAATGGGGGTATGAGGAACACCGCGATCTCGTCACCTCGATGACGTACAAGCGCGGGACAACCATAGTTGCGGCACGGGGTTACACCTATGACAAGCTCGGGAGACCCATCACGCGACAAACCGCCCGCCAAGGCAGTACGGTGAACGATACATTCACCTACAACAGCCGAAGCGAACTGACGGCTGCAACGGTGAACGGAAAGGCATACGGCTACAGTTACGACAACATCGGGAACCGCAAGACGGCGCAGGAAGACGCCGAAGAAGCGACCGCCTACACGGCAAACCCACTCAACCAATACACCGCCATTCAACAGGGAAGCTGGGAAGAAGGAGAAACCTTCACTCCGACCTACGATGCGGACGGGAACCAAACGCGCATCAAGACCGCAACGGGGATATGGAATGTGACCTACAATGCGGAAAAACGCCCGGTGCGTTTTGAAAGTGCGGACGGAGCAACGGTCATCGACTGTACCTACGACTACATGGGCAGACGGCACACCCGCAAAGTCACCGTCAACGGGACGGTGAGCAACTACTTGCGCTATATTTACAGGGGCTACTTACAAATCGCGGCGATTGATGCGATAAGCGGAGTGTTCCGCTGGTTCTTATTCTGGGATCCGACCCAACCGACAGCCACGCGCCCGCTCGCCATCCGCAAAGACAGCACATGGTACGCCTACGGTTGGGACTTGACAAAAAACATCACAGAAATCTTCGGCAAAGCGGGCTACCTGCGCACCGCCTACACCTACACGCCCTACGGAGAAGCCACCGCCACGGGAGACGTTACCCAACCCATCACATGGAGCAGCGAATACGCCGATGAAGAACTTGCCCTGATCTACTACAACTACCGCCACTATCCCCCCCCCGCTGATGTTAGGTGGATCAATGATCCTATTGCGGAACAAGGTGGCATAAACTTGTATGCGTTTGTGGGGAATAAATCTATCATAAATATTGATCAACAGGGATTATATGTCGTTCTTTGTTTCGCATATTGTGAAGGAGCGATCATAGGTTTTATGGGTAGCGATCGTAAAAAAAGATAAAAATTACAGATGTGTTTTCGGGAAACGGTTAAGTTTATTTATAGATTAAGGCGCAACCCAGGAATTTAAAAAGCCAAGAAGAGAGAACGATAAATTTTTAGGAATTATGCTTGTCAGAAAATGTTTAAAAAATTATTATGAAGCATCGAGTGTATATCGTTGATTTTAATGTTAAAATATTTCCGAAATTATATGAATTTATTTTTTAAATCATTTCGTGCTGTAGTTATTTTATCGCTTTTCACAATATGCGTATTGTGTAGCAGGGGCTATTCGGATGAAGCGGGGTTGAGTGCAGTCTATGCATTTCTTAAGATAAAAAATGTAATCGATGAAGCAGCTCCGAAAGCATATTGCTTCTATGAATTAGAGGATAAGGCAAACGAAGATAAATTAATAAAAGATACAAAATTAAAGGCGCAATTTTTTGTTGAAAAAGTACTTACTGCCAAGGAGCTCTATGCGTTAGCCGTTTTGTTTCAAGAATGTTGCGAACACAATGAAACATTTGAGGGTAGAAGTTGTTACCCTGCATATGAAAGAACCGTAATGCGCTTGGCGCAATTGGGAACAGAAGAGGCATACCGATATTTTATTCGTCTCAAACGCGATTACGGACGCGACGGAGGAGGATCGACAAGTTTCAAAGTATTGGAATTTAAATATTTGAAGAAGTATTCCAAAGACGAACGGGTACTGAAAGCAAAAACATGGAAAGAGTTTATATAAACACCGGTACGTTGCAAAATGATTCGGCGCTATCGAAACAACACCTTTTGGCACGTATTGCCTCAAAAAATAGCCCCTCGAAATATCCGATTTTTAGAAATAATAAAGTATAAAGTCACCTTGATGCCTGCGATACCGGCAGAGTGGTTTTTTGTATAGTCCAAGGATTAAGAATCTTGCGAAATCGGATGAATCTATTTTCTCATCATGAAGAGCATGTAGATGTTATTGTTATTTTAATTTTGAGGTATTCATGAAACTTCATCATCATAACCGAACCGGCGATTCCTCGTTGGGTTCGATTTTTTTGAAGCAATAAGTGTGTGTCCTGAGATAATTGGAGAAAAAGAGAAATTGACGCGTGATGTCACGTATGATATGCTCATGCCTATGAGGATAAAGTTCGATTGGGTGTTGCGCCCAATCGGCGGAACTGTTGATTTTGGCGAAGAGCTGAATGCAAAACTGCCGCCATTGGTGCGCAAACTTTTGGCTCAGCGCGGCATTTTTGATCGTTTTGCGGCAGAAAAATATCTGCGTCCGCGCTTGGCAGATTTGGGTGATCCCTTCCAACTTTCCGAGATGGATTTGGCAGTCGAACGGATTTTTCGCGCGATTGATCAGAAAGAAAATATATGCATATACGGGGATTATGATGTGGACGGCGTCAGCGCGGTTGCTCTCTTGATGGCGATTTTGGAGGCTTACGGGGCAAATCCTCGCTTTTTCATTCCCATTCGTACCAAAGAAGGATACGGATTGAGCCGCGCGGGCATAGCCCGTTGTCGCGAGGAAGGTCCCAAGCCGTCACTGTTAATTGCTGTGGATTGCGGCACCTCATCGGTAGAAGAGGTGCGGACGTTAAATTCTTTAGGAGTTGATGTGATTATTTTGGATCACCATGAAGCAGGCCCTTACGGACGCCCCCCCGCATTGGCGGTGATCAATGCCAAATTGGAAGACAATAGCCCGTTGACCTATTTGTGCAGTGCGGGTATTGTATTCAAATTGGCGCATGCTTTGTTAAAAACGCGCCGCTTGGACAGCTTTGATCTGAAAAATTATTTGGACATTGTCGCTATTGCCACCGTTGCGGATATTGTTCCCTTGGTCCATGAAAATCGCTTGCTTGCCCGCCATGGTTTGCGGATGCTCGGCGAAGGACGCAATCCCGGGTTGAAAGCTCTTAACGAGGTGACCAATGCGCCGCCTGTTCTGTGTTCGTCTCACGTCAGTTTTAGGCTTGGTCCGCGCATCAATGCTGCAGGGCGTATGGATGCCCCGCTCGATGCCGTTTCTTTGTTGCGTTCTGCCGATATGCAACAAGCGCGAGAGCTGGCGCGTCGCCTCGACGAACATAACCGCCTGCGCCAATCGATCGAAGAAAATATGCGCAGTGATGCCATTGAGATGCTTGACAGCCGGTTTTCTCCCTCGACTGATCCGGTGATCGTTTTGGGATCCCGCTCATGGCATCCGGGGGTGGTAGGTATCGTGGCATCGTATCTCATGCGCATATACCATAAGCCCACGTTTGTTATTTCTATTGATGATCAGGGTGTTGGTAAGGGATCTGGACGTTCTGTTGAGGGTGTTTCCTTGGTACAGGCTTTGCACTATTGCCGCAGTAAAGGGACGATTATTTCCGGGGGGGGGCACGATATGGCGGCCGGCGTGGTTGTGGCTGAAGATCAACTGGATGCTTTCCGTCAAACTTTTGGCGAATATGTTGCCCAATCTCAGCCAAAGGAGGCGCGGCGTCCGGTGTTGTTGATTGATGCCGAAGTGGAGTTCCCTGAATTGACGTTGGATTTGCTGGATAGCTATGAATTGCTGGAACCATTTGGCAACAGTAATCCGCAACCTGTATTCATATCTCGCAATATTAACCTCAGCGATGCCCCGCGCCGCTTGCAGGGCAATCACCTCAAGCTTTCCCTTCGTCAGGGGTTGGCGGAATGTGATGCTATCTATTTCAACGGTGCCGATATGCCCTTGCCTGAACCGCCGTGGGATATTGCTTTTACGATCGATCGGAGTGTGTGGCGAGGGCGTTCCTCTCTCTCGATGTCGATTCAGGATATCCGTCAATATGTCGAAAATGATCGATAGTGAATTATTACCTCTCATTTTGAATCGTCAAAATGAGAGGTAACGGCAAGTCGTGTTCCTCCGTGGGAATTTCATCGACGATCTGTTCGGGAAATGCCACCGCAATGAGGTGTGCTTGCGGACACCGAAGCAAAAAACGGTCGTAGTATCCTCCTCCGTATCCCAATCTTGCTCCGGAAAGCGTAAAGGCTACTCCGGGGACAAAAACTATATCCAGTTTTTCGGGTGCTAGGGTAGGGCAAAGTTCACTTGGTGCCGGGATGCCGTGCATCCCCGGTACGAGGTCTCGTTGCAGTTGCGTGACACGTCTGAACTCTAGACGACGTTCGGCTAGGCAAATCGGGAAATAAAAGAAATGTTGCGGGAAAAGGGAGAGTAATCCGGTCAGGTCGACTTCATGCTCCATAGGAGCGAAGATGGCGACATGCAATGGCATCGGTACGGACAGAAGCAACGCTGCTTGTCTGCACAAATGGTGCGATTGTTGCAGGCGTTGCTCTGTCTGTTTGTTTTTCAAACGTGCAAGAATACGATGACGAAGAAGGTGCTTGGCTTCTTCGATTGTACCCATGGTGCGATGTAGTGAATGTTTTATTTGGAATGCGGTAATCCGAAAAGCGCCAGCATGCGCCCCGTATTTCCTTTTTCCATGCGGTATGAGTAAAAGGTATCCAAGTCTGCGGCAGTGTCTAATCCGCTGTCGATAATGTTGGTTTCTTTCAGCCCCGCTTCTTTCAATTGTGCCAAGATCATGGCGGGAATATCCACTTCGTAATGAGGCGGGCGAATACATGGGGAGATGACCGCTATGCAATCGCTTGCTTGCGTGCCGTAAAATTTTTTCATCCCTTCCAAGGCGTTGGCGACAATGTTTTGCTGTGTCCCCATTTTGCCGGAATGCAACAGGGCACGGACGTGCTTTTCTGTGTCGTAAAGCCACACCGCCGCGCAGTCTGCCACATAGATTCCCAGACAACAGTCCGCTTTGCCGGAGCAGATTAAGCCATCCGCTCCTTCCACGGGGTACGAACATCCGATGTCACCCACCAACGCAACTTTGTTGCCATGCACTTGCTGTGCCAGGCGAAGAAGTTTGGGGTTGATACCGGCTTCGCGCAACGCCGCTTCGTGAGACGGACGCAGACGGTGGATCATTTCTGCTCTGTCTGTTGTGGTTTCTATGCCGGGGATACGCGTGATGAACTGCGCGAAATTATCTTGAAAATCGTTGAGACAACTAAGATAGGAAGGAATGTTCATGACCGTTTCGAATTATGCATGGGTGCGTGTTTTCTGAAGGGCAGATACCGCTGTGGAAATTTTTTTCTCGCCATCGGGTTGAGCCATAATGGAAGCCAATTCTTCGGCAATCGATGAACGCATCTTTTCTACCAATTCTGTGCCGGAACGTGTGATGCGTACCATGATCTTGCGTCGGTCGGATGCTGAAACGGATCGTGCCAAATAGCCGAGTTCCTGTAACTTGTCGATCATTCCTGTGGCGGCTGCTGTGGAATGTCCCATCATGCGGGCAATATTGCTCATCGAAAGGCAATCTTCCTCTGCCAAATAGGCAAGCAAGAAGAATTGCGGATAAGATATCTTCCCGCGATTTAACGAAGATGAAAGGCGCAACATGCACGAACGATGCGAAAAAAGCACAAAGTCCGTTAACGTTTCCACTTCGTTCGGTGCCTGCCTTTTGGTTGTTTCGGTGCGTCTGTGATTCATGGAAATGGCGTATTTGCGGGAAAATAGTAAAGTTTTCCTGACATTCGGGCAAGTCGAAAATTTAAGCGGACAGAGGCAAAATATCCTGCCAAAAACCGCATTGCGGAAGATGTGGTATCGTTTTATGAAAAACAGTGCCGAATCATGTGGTGAAAAAAATTGTGTATTCGACAAAAAACTGTTCTTTTCACGGAAAAAAGAATTCGCTATGCTTTCCGATATGGCAATGACGGTTTCTCAGTTGGTCGGTGCGTTAAGGCGTGTCGTCGAAATCGATGTGGGTGAACAAACTGTTGAGGGTGAAATAGGATCGTGTAAATGGGCATCAAGCGGACATGTGTATTTTACAATCAAAGATGCCTTGGCGCAGATTGATTGCGTGATGTATCGCAGTCAAGCAGCAGGGTGTGCGTCTGTTTTGCGGGAGGGCGTCAAAGCAGAGCTGAAAGGAAAAGCCACTGTGTACGAGGGGCGAGGTCGCTTACAATTTCTTGTTACCAAGGTGCGGGAAGCCGGGGCGGGCGAATTGCAGACCCGCTTCGAAGCTTTGAAACGAAAGCTTGCGGCAGAGGGGCTTTTTGATGCCTCTCAGAAAAGAAAGATCCCGTCTTATGCGCAGGCTGTGGGGTTGATTACCTCTCCGACCGGAGCCGTGATTCAGGATATGCGGCACGTTTTCGAACGGCGTGCCCCGTGGATTCACGTATATCTTTTGCCGGTGCGGGTGCAGGGAAGCGGTGCTGAATACGGCATTGCAGAGGCAGTGCGGGCGTGGAACTTCCCCGCAGAATATTGTTTGCCCAAGGTGGATTATTTGATAGTGGCTCGCGGGGGGGGATCATTGGAAGATTTATGGTGTTTTAATGAAGAAATATTGGCACGGGCGATTGCCGAATCGGAGATTCCCGTCATTTCGGCTGTTGGGCATGAAACGGATTTTACCATTGCGGACTTTGTCGCGGATCTGCGTGCGCCTACGCCTACGGCGGCGGTTGAATTGGGTACGCCCGACGGAGCAGCATTGGGCGAAAAGCTTTTTGAAACGGCGTTATATCTGAAGCGCAGGTTGACACAGGCTTGTGATTATGCGAGAGTTCGTTTGCAATTGGCTTGGCAGGGAATGGAAAAATCATCCGAAGAATTATTGCAACCGTGGTGGCAACAATTGGATGAAGTGACTGAAGATATGAGGGATATTCTCTTCGAGACCATAGAAGACGGATATCAAACTCTTGAGCGGTTGGAATTGCAATTGACCTCCAAACATCCGCGCGAATCGGGGAAATTGATGCGCAATCATTTAGAGAATCTGAAAACAGCTCTTCAGGAAACTTTAAAACATCGTATTCAGAATCACAGAACTTCGTTGGATATGCTGGAAAATATTATTCGCGCAGTAGGTCCAGAAGAAACGTTGAAGAGAGGATATTCTTTGGTATCAAACGCACAAGGTAAATTGTTGCGTTGCGTATCCGATGCGGACGTCGGTGATGAAGTGAATATGCGCTTTGCTGATGGTGTGTTTGATGCACAAATTATAAGGAAAAAGCCTCAAAGAAGTGAGGGAGGAGGGTAAAGAAGAGCGGTAAAGAAGAG
>CAYQNL010000030.1:0-2115 GCA_964418985.1 uncultured Akkermansia sp.
GAGCAGAATGATAACACGAAATATCGAAAATACAAGGAATTATTGAGAATGAGCATTTCTTCGTGCCGCAAGGTCAGAGGGCGGGGGTAGTCGCTCTGTAAAGCGACGAAAAGGAAAGCCCCCGATTTCTCAAAGAGACCTCGGGGGTATAATGCTTTTTTACCGATGTGGTTGCATGACAACAGGGAAACGGCTTGCATTTCAAATTTTGTCTTTCATGGGAAAAGTATTTTGGATTCAAGGCAAGACACATCTGGCATTGCATGCTAAGAAGCTGCTGAAGAAGCTGTTGCCTCATCAGACCGTCCAAGCTCGGAAATGGGGACGCGAGGTGCAAAGGCTTCGCAACGGTGAATGGGATTTGACGACGTGGCTGTCGGACATGGTTGACGTGCTGATTCTTGATGACGTTGGATCGGAAAATATTACGCCAATAACCATCAACGCGCTCAACAGAATCATCGATGATCGGTTGAACAAATGGATGATCCTGACAACGAACTTGACACCGAACGACATTGCCGACAGAATCGATTGTCGCATTGCCTCACGGCTGTTTCGGGGCGCGCACGGGAAGCTCTAATCAAGATGTACGGACTCGCCGAGCAGAGATTGTCTGTATCCGCGGATGATGACCTCATGAATTTTTTCTTAAAAAAAGCCCCATAAAATGGGCTTAAAAAGTCAGAAACGCATATACGTTGTGGCTGTTATTTCAGTTTGCGGAATAAAAACAAATTGCGCATCGCATCCGTGTGGCGCGATTTGTGCAATCTCTTGCTGATGACGGTGTATGTCTGTTTTTCGGACATGGTGGTGACAGTAGACATATTTATCCCATCGCGCCCAGGAACAGCGAGTTAATGTGTTAAACATTTGATTTTTTTCCGTGCGGGTGACACAGCGAGCAAAATCAAGGCACAACAGCAAACTTCCTTCCATGGGATCATTTTAAAGCGGAGCTATGCGCCAATCAAGCAAAAAGCATCTTGCATGACGCGTGTTTATATATACAAAATAGGGCATGCACACGGATTTTTTAGGGGCGAATCTCAATTTGACTCAATACGTTGACAGTCAGGCATCATACAACATTGAAATGTATGACGATGCGGAGAACGAATTGAGGCTAACAAACTGTACAGCAAAGTTTTACGTTATAAACACATCGGACGGCACTGTTTACGATGGAGGTACAGCACTGAAGGACAATGTTTTAACCCTGTTTTTCCCCGCGCTATCGGCGGGAAACTATCGATACGAGGTGGCGTTGACATACGATGATGGGGCAGTGCGCCCTCTGATGGGGGGGCAGTTGCTGGTGCTGTCAACGTCCGTCAGCAACCAACGCGTCACAGGCTTGAATCCTACGGTGCGAACGGTTAGAGCGACCGTGCCAGCGTCTCAAGCGAAACATATTGAGTTGCAGTGGTTGGTATCAACGACTGCCGAGTTGGCAAGCATCATGCCTGTTTGGGCTTGGTTGGTCATGGTCATGGTGGAGATGGCACTTGTTTGGTTGAGCTGTTCCAGCGATTGCCGCGCCGTATTGTTTCGAGAGGTTGGCGTATTGTTCTGCATTGCCGGCTTTGGCGGCGGCTTTGCGGGCGATGTTGAGGCGGCGAATCTCTTGCATCAGTTCGTGGCGGGTTTGGGTTTCCAAGCGCATTTGCTGTTGCAAGAGGCGAGAGGATTCGGCTTCCTGCCGTGCCTGTGCCGGGGGTAAAGCCGGGGATTTGTTTTACGGTGTATCCGGTGCGTTCTTGGATTTCTGCGATGTCGGGGCGATAGCCGGCGGTGACGAGGGTGGCAATGGCTTGTGTTTCTACGGCGATGTCGCGGGTTTTGGGGTAGGAGAGGGTGTATTGGATGAGGACGGGGTCTCCGGGGAAGGCGCGGGCAACGGCGGGGGCGATGAGGTCGCGCTGGATGGCGGTGGCGATGTCGCGGCAGTCGCCTTCGGCGATGGTTTCAAATGAGTTTTCGTGGGCGTTGCCGGCAAGGGTGCCCGTGCCTGATTCGGCGGTGAGGGTGAGGGATCCTCCAAGACCTTTGAGGATGATCTTTTTTCGGGATGTCCCACCCGGTAGCTCAAAGGCATGGTGTATTTGAGGG